>JBFEJR010000012.1:0-76137 GCA_041553075.1 Woeseiaceae bacterium
CGAGCACGAGTTCGAGCGCGAGACGCTGGCAGGAACGCTGGCCAAGGCGCAGATCAGGCAGTCGATCATCGACAAGATATCGGCGCCGGCGGAAAAGAAGCTGACCTGGGGGGAGTATCGCAAGATCTTCCTCACGCGCGAGCGCATCGATGCGGGAACGGCGTTCTGGCTCGAGCACCGCGAGATGCTCGAGCGGATCCAGCGCGAGTCGGGCGTTTCGATCGAGATGATCGTGGGGATCATCGGCGTCGAGACCTACTACGGGCGCATCACGGGCAAGGATCGTGTCCTGGACTCGCTGGCGACGCTGGCATTCGAGTACCCGCGGCGCGCGCGGTTTTTCCGCGGCGAACTCGAGCAGTTTCTCGTGCTGGCGCGTGAAGAAGAGCTCGATGCGACGGCACCGCTCGGATCTTACGCGGGGGCGATGGGACGCCCGCAGTTCATGCCATCGAGTTTTCGTGCCTACGCGATCGATGCGACCGGCGACGGCAAGCGCGACATCTGGAACGACTGGGCGGATGTCGCCGGCAGTGTCGCCAACTACTTCCTCGAACACGGCTGGCAGCCTGGCGGCGAAGTCGTGGCGCGGGCAACGCTCGGGCATGCCTGGAGCGGACCGCGACCGCAGCCGCAGAACAAGCTCAAAGCAACCGGGACCGTGGCGGAACTCAGTGCGCAGGGCGTGATGTTCGCGACCGACCTGCCGGGCGACAGCGTCGGTGAACTGCTCACCTACGAGGGCGACAGCGGACTCGAGCACTGGGTCGGCTTCCACAACTTTTTCGTTATTACGCGGTACAACCGCAGCGCCATGTACGCGCTCGCGGCGCACCAGCTGGGCCAGCAGGTCGCCACCAGGGTGAAAGCACATGTCGATTAGACTCGCAGTGCTGGTGGGCGGCGCCCTGTTGCTGGCCGCGTGCGGCTCCGGGCCGGTGCGCGACAGCGGCCCGCCGACCGGTAGCGTGCGGATTCCCGATCTGCCGGCGGATCCGGTGCCGCGACCCGAGCCGCGCAGCCGCTACGGCAACGGCCCCCAGTACAAGGTGCTCGGCAAGCACTACCGGGTGATGCCATCGAGTGCCGGCTACCAGGAGCGCGGGGTTGCGTCGTGGTACGGCAGGAAGTTCCACGGCAACCTGACGTCGAACCGCGAAACCTACAACATGTACGCGATGTCGGCCGCCCACAAGACGCTGCCGCTCCCTACCTACGTGCGCGTGCGCAACCTGAGCAACAACAAGTCCGTCATCGTGCGCGTCAACGACCGCGGTCCGTTCGTGCACAACCGCATTATCGACCTGTCCTACGCCGCCGCGCTCAAGCTCGACATGGTCAGGGACGGCACCGGCCTCGTCGAGGTCACGGCGATCAGCTTCGACGAGCCGCCGGGCGACCGCCCGGTCCGCGAGTCGGTGCCGGCCGCTCCGCCCGAGCCGACCCCGGAGCCGCCGGCGCCGGCCGACCGCCTCTTCATTCAGGTCGGGGCTTTCGGCGATCGCGCCAACGCGGAGCGCCGCCTCGGCACCCTGTCGGGCGCGGGTATCCGGGGCGCATTCATTCACGAGGAGCAGGCATCCGGGCAGGCCCTCTACCGCGTGCGCATCGGGCCGGTCGCCGATGTCGTGCAATACGACCTGCTCGTGGAAGAACTCGAGAACCTCGGTATCACCGATCCTTACCTTATTAGCGAATAGCCGCGTACAATACGCGCCCCATACCCGTTCTGTTGCCCCAGGTCCTATGCTGAAACGACTGTTCTGCACCGTTATCCCCCTCCTTTTCGTTTTTTCCTCCGCCACTTATGCGCAGTCGGAAATGCCGGTGCCGGGCGCGCCCATTATCGGGGCCAAGAGTTACCTGATCATCGATGCGCGCACCGGGCACGAACTCGCCGCGCTCGATCCGGACACACCGCTCGCGCCGGCCAGCCTGACCAAGATCATGACGACCTACGTCGTCTTCCAGGCGCTCCGGCAGGGCCAGGTTCGCCTCGAGGACGAAGTCACGGTTTCGGAAAAGGCCTGGCGCACGCCCGGTTCCCGGATGTTCATCGAGGTCGGCAAGCGCGTCACGATCGAAGAGCTGCTGCTCGGCATGATCGTGCAGTCGGGCAACGATGCGAGCGTCGCGCTCGCCGAACATATCGCCGGCACCGAGGCCGTGTTTGCGGAGATGATGAACCAGTACGCGCAACAGCTCGGCATGCTCTCGAGTCATTTCGTGAACGCGACGGGGCTTCCTGCCGACGGGCATGTCACGACCGCGCGCGACCTCGCGACCCTGGCGCGGGCGATGATCGCCGAGTTCCCCGACTATTACGCGTGGCACGCGGTCCGCGAGTACACGTTCAACGACATCACGCAGAGCAACCGCAACAAGCTGCTATGGCGCGATTCGTCCGTCGACGGCCTCAAGACCGGCCACACCGAGGATGCCGGCTACTGCCTGGTCGCGTCCGCCGAGCGAGATGGCATGCGGATCATCTCGGTCGTACTCGGCACGGCCAGCGAAAAAGCGCGTGCGGACGGCAGCCAGGCCCTGATCAACTATGCCTTCCGCTTCTTCGAGACGCGCCTGTTGTTCAATGCCGGCGAAGAAGTGAGCTCGGCGCGCGTCTGGAAGTCGGCACGGGAAACGTCGCGGCTCGGCGTGCTCGAAGACCTGTACATCACGGTGCGCCGCGGCACCTACGACCAGCTCGAATCGACGATCGACATGCCGTCGGTGATCGAGGCACCGCTGGCCGCCGGCCAGCCGGTCGCCGAGCTCAGGATTTCGCTGGGCGGGCAGGAAGTCCTGCGCACCCCGCTGCGCGCCCTGGAGGACAACCCGGCAGGCTCGTTCTGGCAACGCACCCGGGACAACATCAGCATGATGTTCGAGTGACGATGGCCGACGAATCCGCCATCGAATTCCCGTGCTCGTTCCCGATCAAGGTGATGGGGCGTGACTCGCCGGAGTTTCGTGCCGTGGCGCGTACCCTCGTCGAAAAGCATGCCGGCCAGGTGGCCGACGACGCGGTGCAGGCTGCGCTGAGCCGCAACGGCCGCTTCGTGTCGGTCACGATCACGATAACCGCAACCAGCAGGCAGCAGCTCGACGATATCTACCGCGAGGTCACGGCGCATGACGATGTGCTGATGGCGCTATGAAGGCGCGTTTTCTCGGCCGCCAGGACTACGTGCCGTGCTGGGAAGCGATGCAGCGATTCACCGACGAGCGGAATGAGGGCACTGCCGACGAGATCTGGTTCTGCGAGCATCCCCCGGTCTTTACGCTCGGCCTCAATGCCGCGCGGGAGCACCTGCTCACGCCCGGACAGATCCCGGTCGTGCAGATCGACCGCGGCGGCCAGGTAACCTACCACGGGCCCGGCATCCTCATGATCTACCCGCTGCTGGACATTCGCCGCGGCAAGATCGGCGTGCGCGACCTGGTAACGGCGCTGGAACAGAGCGTCGTCGAGCTGGCCGCGGAATTCGGCGTCGCCGCCGCCGCCAGGCCCGATGCGCCGGGCGTGTATGTCGATGGCGCCAAGCTGGCGAGCGTCGGGCTGCGGATCAGGCGCGGTGCGAGCTTTCACGGCATGGCCCTGAACGTCGACGGCGACCTGGAGCCGTTCTCCCGGATCAACCCGTGCGGGTTCGAGGGTCTCGAGATGACCGACCTGCAGCGGCTGGGCATCGAGCTGACCCTCGAGGAAACGGCCGACCGGTTCCTGCCGCATTTCGCCACGCGTCTCGGGCTTACGATCGACTGAGGGACCGGCCGCAGCTCGCGGGCGGTCGCCCGGCCGGCGCGCGCCGCTTCTAGTCGGCCGCCGGCTCCGCGGGCATGGTATCGACGGGCGCTTCCGGCATGGGGGATTCGTTCATGAACGCGTCCAGGCTGTCGGCCAGTTGCTCCGCCTTCCCGCGCTCTGCGGCGCGCTTGCGTGCCAGGTACAGGTCACGCCCGCTGTCCTGGACTGCGAGAAACCGGGACTCGCAGACCGCGGGGGCCTCGCCCTGCAGTTCGCAGCTCTCGACGAATTCCTGGCGCGCCGTCTGCACCGCGACGAAGCCTGCTACCCCCTGGACAACCTCGCCCGGCGTCACGTGCGCGCAACCCGTCACGACGAGGCAGCCAATCCAAAACAAGACGATTTTCTGTCGCAAAGTCTTCCTCGCAAGTCACCAGTGCGATCGACCGACCACGAAACGGTATGTTACCTCGTAGCCGTGGCGGCCAGGGGTCGAACTACCGCAACCTACCGGTTCGACAGCGATATCGAGCCGCGGTCCGTAATACGGATCTTGCGCTTGTAGGCACCCGGATCGAGCTTCGCCGTGAACGAGTAGTCGAAACTGTCGCCATCTTTTTCCAGCAACGAACGAAACAACTGGATGCCGGCCATCACGTTGACGCCGGCGGTAAGCGTCAGCGATCCCTCGCCGTAACCGTCGATGACGGGAAGGTCGCTGCCGACGCCCTTGATCAGGTCATGGTTGTCCAGGCTGATCGTGTAGGAAATCCCGGCCAGCTCCAGCGGTTCGAGGTTCGGGTTGATGACATGCAGGACGATTTCGAACGCCGGCAAGCCACCGCCGGACGCCGAGGGAACCGGACGGAACGACTGCACGCTGACGGTCGGCGTCTCGTAGCCGGCACCGAAACCGGCGCAGCCGGACAGCGACGCCGCTAGCACGCTGATCAAAGCGAGCGTCTTCACCGCACCCGCAAACAAAATTCTCACTGCTGGACTCCCCGAGCATCTGGCTGGAAGATCGATCTTACGCTGCTGCCGGAAGCTGCGGCAATGATCTCGGGATAGCCCGGGCGCGGATCGCCGCGGCCAGGGGCGTCCGGATGCCGCGTCGGGCAGGTGCAGCTAGTCGTCCGCGATCCCCGAGGTCCGCGTCACGGTGTCGTACTTCCTGCCTTTGAACGCGTCCTGGAGCGCCTTCGCCTGGTGCTGCTCCATCTCTATTGCCGACGGGTGTGGCGGATGCGCCTGGTTCTCCAGGCGCCACAGCGCCCGCTCCCTCGGCGACATGCCGGACAGGTCGGGCTGCGCCGGCCGGGCGACTGTTTCCCGCAGCGCGGCGAGACGTTCGGGGGTGCCTGCGTCGGCCCAGGTTCCCGTGTAGACCGAGCCGGCAAGCTGCCCCGCGTCGGCCGCCGCGAACATCAAGGGCACCACCGAGAAGCGGCCTGGCTCGCAGTCCGCGAAAAACTCGGGCCGGTACACGGCAACACCGGCAAACGTATACCGCGGCTTGTCGGAGCGGCGGACCAGGCCGCTATCCAGGTCGAAGTCGCCATGGTGGCTGTAATCCGGAGTAGGCACGAGCACGAGATGGCCAAGGCAGCCCTCATCGAGACGAATTCCCGGCACCGGCATGTCCGTGAAGATGTCCGCGTTGATGACGAGGAACGGATCGCTCCCCAGCAATGGCAGCGCGTTATGAATCCCGCCGCCCGTTTCGAGGATGTTGTCCCCCTCGTCGCTGTACAGGATCTCGAGACCGTACTTCTCGCCCGTACCGATGCGTTCGACGATGCGCTCGCCGTGCCAGCCCAGGTTGATCACAACCGTGTCGATACCGGCGGCCGCGACACGCTCGAGGTGATGTTCGAGCAGTGCCTTGCCCGCGACCTCGACCAGCGCTTTGGGAATCTCATCGGTGATCGGGCGCAGGCGTTCGCCCCGGCCGGCCGCGAGTATCATCGCCCTCATTGCGCGCGCTCGAGGGCCGGCAGGACCCGGCTCGCAACCAGGTCCACGAGGAACCCGAGTTCCGGGTAGCGCGGCCCGAGATCGACGATATAACTCAGCGTGCGCGGAATGTCCTGCATGAATCCGGCCTTGCCGTCGCGATGATTGAGCCGCGCGAAGATACCGGCCGCCTTCAGGTGCCGCTGTACTCCCATCAGCTCGAAATAGCGCCTGAACTGCTGCACGTCGACGCGCGCCCGCATTGCGTCGTCGAGTCCCGCATAGAAGTCGAGCGCCCAGCGCCACACCTGCTCGGCCGGCCACTTCACGTAGCAATCCTTGAGCAGCGAAACGAGATCATAAGTCAGCGGCCCCTCGACCGCGTCCTGGAAGTCGAGAATGCCCGGGTTGTGTTCTGGCGTCAGCATCAGGTTGCGCGAATGGTAATCGCGATGCACGAAGACGCGCGGCTGCTCGAGCGCATTCGCAACGAGCAGGTCGCAACAACGCCGCCACTCGTCTTCTTCCGCCGCGCTCAAGTGCAGACCGAGATGCGTCCCGCACAGCCAGTCATGGAACAGGCTCATTTCGAAGCGCAGCAGCGCCTCGTCGTACGGTGGCAACTCGCCCTGGAACGCGACGCCGCGACGCTGCATCTGCAGCAGCGCGGCCAGCGCGTCGGCATACAGTTGCGGTGCGGCGTCCGGATCGTCGTACAACTCCTCCAGGTACGGACGCGAACCGAGGTCGCTGAGCAACAGGAAGCCGTCGTCGAGATTGCTCTCGACGACACTCGGTGCATTGAGATGCATCGATGCCAGGTAACCGGCAACCGTAACGAATGGAACGCAATCCTCGTTCTCGGGTGGTGCATCCATCACGATGAAACTGTCTTCGCCCGAACGCAGTCGAAAGTACCGGCGGAAACTCGCATCACTCGAAGCGGGCACCGGGTCACTGCCGGCAACGGCCTCGATCCCATCGGCCCAGGCCTTGAGCGCGGCGAGTCGCGGGTCTGCCCGGGTTGCTGAGGTGGCTATGGTGAGTCTCCGTAACGCGTTGAAGCACCTGAAATCCTGTGGGAAGGTAACAAATACCAAAGGCTGATAACATCCCGTTCAATCGGGCCCTGCCAGACAGCCAATTCGACTATTGTTGTGTTCGCGAAATCACTGATCCCTGCCTGCCTGTTGCTGGCGACGACCTGTGCGCAGGCAGACGAAGCGCTGTCGTGCCAGACCTCGCTGGGCCGGCCGCTGGCGGTCGACTCCCCGCTGCGGGAAGTCGTGCTCGAGAATCCCGAGACGATCCAGCTCGAAGCAGGGGCGTTCGAGGCGCAGCTCGGCGACCCGGCGTCGGCCAGCATGACGGGCGGCGTGCTGCTGCGGCGCGACGACAAGATCGTCGGCGCGGACACGGCCCGCTTCGACCCGGAGCAGCGCGCCCTGTTTCTCGAGGGCGGGGTCCGCTACGAGGACCCGGGAACCCAGGTTCTCAGCCGCTCCGCCGAATTTGGCTACGATGTCGGCCGCATCCGCTTCGAAGGTGCCGAGTTCTCGCTCGGCAGGAGCAGCGCACGCGGGGCGGCACAAGTGCTCGAAATCAACCGCAGCGGCGAGCTGATTCTCGGCGGAGTCGAATACACCACCTGCCCGCCGGGCTCGGAAGACTGGCTGCTGCAGGGCCAGTCGATCGTGCTCGACACGAGCGAGGGCACCGGCAAGGCCAAGAACATGCGGCTGCGCTTCAAAGGGGTGCCCATCCTGTACCTGCCCTACATCTCGTTCCCGATCAGCGACGCCCGCAAGTCGGGATTGCTGACGCCGGAGATCGGCAGCGCAGGTCGCAGCGGCAACCAGATCCGCGTTCCCTTTTACTGGAACATCGCGCCGAATTACGACGCCACGATCACGCCGCGGCTGCTGACCAGCCGCGGCCTGCAGCTTGAAACGCAGTTTCGGTACCTGACCGAAAACGACGAAGGCTCGCTCACGGCGGACTACCTGGCCGACGACGACATCCTCAACGAATCGCGCCACCAGGTCCGCTTCCAGCACCGCACCCTGTTCGACAGCGGCTGGCGCAACCGCATCAACTACCGCGAAGTATCGGACAGCCAGTATTTCGAGGACCTCGGCGGCAGCCTGAGCGTTTCCAGCCTGACGCACCTCGACCGGCACGTGCGCTTCGACTACTACTCGGACCGCCTGTCGGTGTTCGCGCAGGCGCAGGATCACCAGACCATCGACGATGCCATCCTGCCGGAAGACGAGCCGTACCGCCGCCTCCCGCAGGTGCTGGTCAGCGCCAGCCTGCCCGCCAGCATTTTCAATCTCGCGATCGACTCCGAGGTCGTCAATTTCGACCGCGACACGGGCGTCACGGGCTGGCGCTTCAATGCGGCGCCATCGCTCGAGATTCCGTTCGAGCGGCCGGGCTGGTTCTTCACCCCGGCAATCGCTTACGACTACACGCGATACGAACTCGACAACACGGAGTCGGGCGAGGCGCCGGACCCGTCACGATCGGTGCCCATCGGCAGCGTGGATACGGGCCTCGTGCTCGAACGGGTGATGGCCAATGCGGGCCATATCCAGACCATCGAACCGCGACTGCTGTACGTGAACATCCCGTACCGCGACCAGGACGGGCTCCCCGTCTTCGACACGATCCGCCCCGACATCAACCTGGTGCAGCTGTATCGCAAGAACCGGTTCCTGGGCGTGGACCGCATCGGCGACACCGAGCAGGTCAGCATCGGCGTGACCTCGCGCGTACTCGACGTCACCACCGGGCGCGAACTGATGACCGCCACGATCGGCCAGACACGGTATTTCGACGACCGGCAGGTGGCCCTGCCCGGCAATCCGGTCGCGACGTTCGAACGCTCCGATTACGTTGCCGAAGTCCGCTTCCTGCTGTTTCGCAACGTCAACTTCGACTTCGGTCACCAGTGGGGCGCAACCGACAGCGGCACGACCAAGTCGGAGGCACGCCTGCAGTACCGCCCCGCCCGCAACAAGATCCTCAATCTCGCGTACCGCTACCGCCGCGACTCCCTCGAGCAAGGCGATCTTTCCTGGTCCTGGCCCGTCGCCCGGCGCTGGAACTTCGTGGGCCGCTACAATTTCTCGTTTCGCGACCAGGAAGCGCTGGAGCAGTTTTTCGGACTCGAGTACGAGAGCTGCTGCTGGGGCCTGCGGCTCGTCTCGCGGCGCCACATTTCCACGCGTGACGGAACTCGCGATTCCTCGTTTGGTCTGCAACTGGTACTGAAGGGAATGACGAGCGTCGGCACGGCGGCTGACAAACTGCTCGAACGTGGTATTCTTGGCTATTCTGCAGATCTCCGGTAATAAAACGTGTTAAAATACAAAGCCTTATGCGCTTTCGCCGCATTGGCGGCGGCGCCCGTCGCGGTCGCTGGCGAACTCTCCGATACCGGCGAGTTCCTCGATGGCGTGGCCGCCATCGTCAACGAGGGTGTCGTGCTGAAGACCCAGCTGAACGAACAGCGCGAGATGATCGAGAAGAACGCGGCGCGCCAGGGTCTGCAGTTGCCGCCGGCGGAAATCCTCACGGACCAGATCCTCGAGCGTCTCATCGTCAGCGAAATCCAGCTGCAGCGCGCCAAGCGCATCGGCCTGCAGGTGTCGGACGAGATGCTCAACCAGTCGATCGCGAACATCGCGGCGCAAAATGGCGTGCGTTTCGAGGACATGCCTCGCATCCTGGCCGAAGACGGCATCGACTACGCCGAGTTCCGGCGTTCGCTGCGCGAAGAAATAACGGTCACCCAGTTGCGCCGTATCGAGGTCGGGCAGAGCATCAACGTGTCGGAACGCGAGATCCAGCAGTGCATCGCGGACCTCGAGGGCAACGTCGTCGCGAATTCCGAGTACGAGTTGTCCCACATCCTGTTGTCACTGCCCGAGTCGGCCAATGCCGAAGAGATCGCGGCGGTCGAGGAGCTGGCCAACCAGATTTACGCCCAGATACAGAACGGCGCGGACTTCCGCGAGATGGCGGCGCGCTACTCGAAGGGCCCGACCGCGCTCGAAGGCGGTTCGCTGGGCTGGATGCAGGGCCAGCAGGTGCCGACCCTGTTCACGGACGTGTTGCAGGACATGGGCAAGGGTGACGTGTCCGCGCCGCTCCGGGCGGCCAGCAGCTTTCACATCGTCAAGGTCGACGACCTGCGCAGCGCCGTCGAGCGCAGCGAGATCAAGCAGGCACGAGTGCGTCACATCCTCGTGCAGCCGAACGAGATCATCGACGACGCGACGGCCAAGCAGCGGCTCGACGAGGCGCTGGCAAAGATACTCGCGGGCGAGGATTTCGGTGAGCAGGCCAAGCTGCTCTCGGACGACCCGGGCTCGGCCAACCTCGGAGGCGACCTGGGCTGGGCGGGACCCGGCGTCTATGCACCCGAGTTCGAAGAAGCGATCGCCGACAGCGAGATCGGCGTCGTGACCGGTCCGTTCCGCACGCAGTTCGGGTGGCATATCCTCGAAGTCACCGACCGGCGCGTGTACGACAACACCGACGATCTAAAGAAGCAGAACTGCGTCGCCAGGATTCGCAACGGCAAGCTCGAAGAAGAGTCGCAACTCTGGATCCAGCGGTTGCGCGACGAGGCCTTTGTCGAGAAACGCATCTAGCGTTTTGCGCGGCTAGCGTGACCCGCAACAAGCCACTCGTCATCACGGCCGGAGAACCGGCGGGCATCGGTCCGGAACTGTGCAACGCGCTGGCCGCCTCCGCGTTCCGGGACCGGGTCGTCGTGATCGGCGACCGGCGCCAGATCGACGAACGCCTGGCCGTCGTCGATACGCCCTACCCGGTTGCGGTCGACCCCGGCACGCCCTCCCCCGCGAATGCCGCGACGCTGCTTGACGGCCTGCGCATGGCCGCCACGGGTTGCCTGGACGGCCGCTACGCGGCGCTGGTCACGGCGCCTGTCGCCAAGCACGTCATTGCCGACAGCGGCATTGCGTTCTCCGGCCATACCGAGTTCCTGGCGGACCTCACCGGGGCCGCTTTGCCGGTCATGATGCTCGTGGCCTGCGACCTGCGCGTCGCGCTCGCGACAACGCATGTACCGCTGCGCGAAGTCGCCGCGGTGCTGACAGCGGAAAAGCTCGAGCGCGTGTTGCGCGTGCTGCACGCGGACCTGCGCGACAGGTTCGGGATTGCCGACCCGGAGATCGTCGTCTGTGGACTGAACCCGCACGCAGGTGAAGGTGGCCATCTCGGAACCGAGGAGATCGACTTCATCGCACCAACGATCGAGCGGCTGCGCGAGGGCGGCATGCGATTGCGCGGCCCCCTGCCCGCGGATACGGCGTTTACGCCCGCGGCCGGGCGCAAGGACGCCGTGCTCGCCATGTACCATGACCAGGGGCTGCCGGTCCTGAAGTTCGCCGGTTTCGGGCATTCGGTCAACGTCACGCTGGGCCTGCCGATCAT
The DNA here is from genome assembly GCA_041553075.1 of Woeseiaceae bacterium. Classification (GTDB taxonomy): domain Bacteria; phylum Pseudomonadota; class Gammaproteobacteria; order Steroidobacterales; family Woeseiaceae; genus UBA1847. The sequence continues at coordinate 11,174 of JBFEJR010000012.1, forward strand.
CCGCACCTCGGTCGACCACGGCACGGCCTTCGATATCGCGGGAACCGGGCGGGCCGACCCGGGCAGCCTGTTCGCCGCCGTCGAACTCGCGGCGCACCTGGCAAGCCGCTAGTGGCGAAACACCGCGCACGCAAGCGCTTCGGCCAGCACTTCCTGGTCGACCCCGGCACCGTCGATGCGATCGTGCGCGCAGTGCATCCGGGCGCCGAGGACGTCATCGTCGAGATCGGGCCCGGCCGGGGTGCGATCACGGCGCCCCTCGCCCGCGCCGCCGGCCACCTGCACGTCGTCGAACTCGACCGCGACCTCGCTGCAGAGCTGCGTGCCCGCTACCGTGACCGCGACAACCTGACCGTGCACGAGGCCGATGCACTGCAGTTCGATTTCGGCGCGCTCGGCAGCCGGCTGCGGATCGTCGGCAACCTGCCGTACAACATTTCGACGCCGCTCCTGTTTCACCTCCTGGGTTTCCGCGACCGCATCGTCGACATGCATTTCATGTTGCAGAAGGAGGTCGTGGACCGCATGGCCGCTGCGCCGGGCAGCAAGGCGTACGGCCGCCTCGGCATCATGCTCGGCTGCTTCCTCAATATCGAGGCGCTGTTCGACGTGCCACCCGATGCGTTCGACCCGCCGCCGGCGGTCAACTCGGCCATCGTGCGACTCGATCCGCTGCCGCCCGGGACCTACCGGATCGCCGACGAGGCGGCCTTGTCCGCGCTGGTTGCCAAAGCGTTCATGCAGCGACGCAAGACGATCCGGAATGCGCTCAAGGACCTCGCCGACGGTGCCGACTTCGATGCGGTCGGCATCGATCCCGGACTGCGGCCCGAACAGCTCGCTATCGCCGACTACGTCGATCTCAGCAATTACCTCGGGGGCAAATCAAGTTAGAATGTCGGGCATGGACGAGAAAGAGTGTGACATCGGTGTCGAGGTAGCGACGAGCTACATGGACGACCAATCCGAACCCGACGCCGGCCGTTACGTATTCGCCTACACGATCACGATCTCCAACAACGGCGACGTGCCGGCCACCCTGTTGAGCCGCCACTGGATCATTACCGACGCGAACGGCAAGGTGCAGGAGGTCACCGGCGACGGCGTGGTGGGCGAGCAACCGCACCTGAACCCGGGCGAGCGCTTCCGGTACTCGAGCGGTGCTGTCCTGGAAACGCCGGTTGGCGCCATGCAGGGCCTGTATCGGATGGAAACCGATGCCGGGCGGAGCTTCGATGCGCCGATCAGGCCGTTCACGCTGGCCGTCCCGGGCCTGCTTCACTAGGATTACCGCGTGGCCATCTGGGCGATTGGCGATTTGCAGGGGTGCTACGACCCCTTTCGGCACCTGCTGGATGCCATCGATTTCGATCCCGCCAGGGACACCCTGTGGCTGACGGGCGACCTCGTCAACCGCGGCCCCAAGTCGCTGAAAACCCTGCGCTTTGTATACGAGATTCGCGAGTCGGTCATCGCCGTGCTGGGCAACCACGACCTGCACCTGCTGGCGCTGCACTCGGGCGCCGTGCACAGCGGCAATCGCTTCCGCCCGCTGCGCAAGTTGCTCAACGCCAGCGATGCCGGCGAAATGTGCGACTGGCTGCGGCACCGGCCGCTGGCACACTACGACAAGGACCTGGAGACGCTGATGGTGCATGCCGGCACCCATCCTCGCTGGACCGCCAAGCGAACCTTGACGCGTGCAGCCGAAGTCGAAGCAGCGTTGCAGCATGAGGATTACGCCGACCTGCTCGGCCAGATGTACGGCAACACGCCGAATCGCTGGTCCGGCAAGCTGCAGGGCATCAAGCGCCTGCGATTCATCATCAACTGCCTGACCCGCATGCGGGTCATCACGGCCGACTACCGCCTCGACCTCGGGTTCAGCGGCTCCCCGTGGCGCACGCGCAAGGGTCTGCGGCCCTGGTTCGAAGCCGACGCACCGCTGTGGGCAGGAACGCGCATCGTGTTCGGCCACTGGTCGGCCCTCGGGTTACTGGTCCTGCCGCATCTCGTCTGTGTCGATACCGGCTGTATCTGGGGACGCCAGCTGACCGCAGTTCGGCTCGACAAGCGCCTGCCGCGCGTCGTGCAGGTGGAAGGTCAGTACTGATGAAGTCGCTTACCGCTTTCAACCTGCAGCGCTGGGTCGACGAACACCGCGAGCTGCTCAGGCCCCCGGTATGCAATCAACAGGTGTTCGAGGAGAACGACTTCATCGTCATGATCGTAGGCGGCCCCAACGCTCGCAAGGACTACCACCTGGACGAGGGTCCGGAACTGTTCTACCAGCTCGAGGGCGACATGCTGCTCAAGGTGATCGATGACGGGAAACAACGAGACCTCGTGATTGGCGAAGGCGACATGCTGCTGCTGCCGCCGCGCGTGCCGCACTCGCCGCAGCGTTTCGCCGACACGGTCGGCCTGGTCGTCGAGCGCGCGCGGCTGCCGCACGAACTCGACGGCTTCATGTGGTTCTGTGACAACTGCGCGAACAAGTTGTACGAGGAGTTTGTTTACGTGGACGATATCGTCGGCCAGCTGCCGCCGATCTTCGAGCGCTTCTACGAATCCGAGTCGCACCGCACCTGTGATCGCTGCGGGACCGTCATGCCGAAACCCGCGTGATCGACTTCGAAGACAGCCGCGCCTGCGCCGCGCGTCTGGACCGCGAGGACTCGCTCGCGCGGTTCCGCGATGCCTTCAACTTCCCGCGCGACAAGGACGGCCGCGCCCCGGTCTACCTGTGCGGTAACTCGCTCGGGCTGCAGCCGCAGCGTGCGGTCGAGTACGTCGAACAAGAGCTCGACACCTGGAAGAACCTGGCTGTCGACGGGCACTTCCACGCGGCGCGCCCCTGGATCTCGTATCACCGGCTGGCGACCCGGGGCTTTGCCGAGCTGACCGGCGCGCTCACCCACGAAGTCGTCGCGATGAACACGCTCACCGTCAACCTGCACATCCTGATGGCGAGTTTCTATCGACCGACGGCCGAGCGCTACAAGATCGTCATCGAGAAGGGTGCATTTCCATCCGACAACTACGCCGCCGCATCGCAGCTGCGCATGCACGGCTTCGATCCGTCGAGGGACCTGCTCGAATGGGCGCCGCCGCCGGGCGACCTGCTGTTGCGCACCGCCGACCTTGCGGCGTTGCTCGAGCGGGAGGGAGCACAGGTGGCACTGCTCCTCCTGCCTGGCGTCCAGTACTACACGGGGCAGGTGCTGGACATGGCGGCGATCTGTGAACTCGGGCGGCGGCATGGCTGCCGTGTCGGGCTCGACCTTGCGCACGCCGTCGGCAACGTCGAGTTGTCGCTGCACGACTGGGCGCCGGATTTCGCGTCCTGGTGCACCTACAAGTACCTGAACTCGGGGCCCGGTGCGATCGCGGGCGCCTTCGTGCACGAACGCCATTCGCCGGCCGGCGAGTTCCTGCACGGCTGGTGGGGTAACGACGAGCAGACCCGCTTCCTGATGGAGGCGCCGTTCCGGCCTGCCCCGGGCGCCGAGGCCTGGCAGATGAGCAACCCGCCGATCCTCTCGCTCGCGCCCGTCGTGGCCTCGCTGGAACTGTTCCAGGAGGCGGGGCTCGCTGCATTGCGCGAGAAATCACGTGCGCTCACCGGCTACCTGCGCTGGCTGGTGGAGCGGCGTTTTGCCGAACGCATCGCAATCCTCACCCCCGCGGGCGCGCAGGGCTGCCAGCTGTCGCTGCTCGTCCGGGGTACCACCCGCGAGCCGCGCGCCGTGTTCGAGCGGCTCGTCGAACTCAACGTTACCGGCGACTGGCGCCATCCGGACGTAATCAGGGTGGCGCCGGCCCCGATGTACAATAGTTTCGACGACGTCTTCGAGTTCGCCGAACGCCTGGAGCTTGCGCTGCACGGATAAGCCCGTGAACAAGGAAACCATCAACATCATCGGGGCGGGCCAGTGCGGCACGCTGATCGCAATCATGCTCGCGCGCCACGGCTACCAGGTCGAGGTCTACGAGCGGTTTCGCGATCCGCGTATCGAGGACGTCGAGGCAGGACGGTCGATCAATCTCGCGATGGCGGCGCGCGGCCTCAATGCGCTGCAGCGGGTCGGCATCGACGCGCTGGTGGAGCCGTTGCTCGTGCCGATGCGCGGCCGCATGGTGCATCGCGAGGACGGCAGCACCGAGTTCCTGCCGTACGGCCGGCTCGCCGACGAACAGATCTACTCGGTGACGCGGCTCGGACTCAACCAGATCCTGCTCGGCGCGGCCGACAAGATCGACAACCTGAACCTCAACTTCGAACAGAACGCGATCGGCTACGATGCGCCGGATCGCACCGTCCACGTGCGCGATGAACGTGACGGCAGCCTCTACCAGGTGGAGGCCGACCCGCTGTTTGCGGCGGACGGCGCCGGTTCGAACATCCGGCGCTCGTTCGACGGCACCGACACCTTCGGCGGCGTGGAGAACCTGCTGTCGCACGGCTACAAGGAGCTGTCGATACCGGCGGGACCCGAGGGGCAATTCCAGCTCGACCCCGGTGCGCTGCATATCTGGCCGCGCGGCGGTTTCATGCTGATCGCGCTGCCCAACCCGGGCGGCGATTTCACGCTGACGCTGTTCCTGCCCAACACCGGCGCCAACAGCTTCGAGGAGCTGGCCGACGCGCGCACGGTCACGGCGTTTTTCGAGCGCCAGTTTCCCGACGCCGCCGCACTGATCCCGAACCTCGTCGCGGACGTACTCGACCATCCGCTCGGCGTGCTCGGTACGGTGCGCTGCCGCCACTGGCACGATCGCGGCAACGTGCTGCTGCTCGGCGACGCCGCGCATGCCATCGTCCCTTTCCACGGCCAGGGCATGAACCTCGCGTTCGAGGACTGCGTCCTGCTGGACCGGATCGTGACCGAGATGGGCTCGGACTGGCCCAGCGTGTTCGCGCACTTCGAAGCCGAGCAGCTCGCGAACGCCAATGCCATCGCCGACATGGCGCTCGACAATTACGTCGAGATGCGAGACACGGTACGGGATCCCAAGTTTGCGCTGCGCAAGCAGCTCGCCTTCGAGCTCGAGCGGCGCCTGCCCGAGCATTTCATTCCGCGCTACTCGATGGTCATGTTTCACGCCGACATTCCCTACCTGACGGCGCAGCGCCGCGGCGAGGTTCAGAAGGCACTGCTGGAGGAATTCACGCTGGATGCCGCTGCGCTCGACGACGTCGACATCGACGCCGCTGCGGCCGCTGCGCTTCGCCGGCTACCGCCGATCGACTCGGTCAGGAACGATCTCTCCGTGCATACTGCCTGAACGAAAAGTCGAATTCGTTGCGCTCGTCCGCCGGGTGCCGCTCTTCAGCCACGAGGCGCCACTCCTCTCCGTCGAGTTCCGGAAAGAACGCGTCTCCCGCGATGTCCGCGTGAACCCGCGTCAGGTAGACACGCGCGGCATCGGGCAGGAACAGCTCGTAGACCTGGCTGCCGCCGATGATCATGGTCTCGGGCGCGTCGCCCGCGGCCGCGATGGCCGCCGCCTTCGACGCCACGACATCACAACCCGGGGCAACGAAACCGGCCTGGCGGGTAATCACGATGTTCTGCCGCCCGGGAAGTGGCCGGCCGATGGAATCCCAGGTCTTACGCCCCATGACGATCGGTTTGCCCATCGTCACCTGCTTGAAGCGTTTCAGGTCGTCGCTGAGCTTCCAGGGAAGCTCGCCCTGTGCGCCGATGACGTTGTTCGCCGACGCCGCGACGATGAGGCTGATCACGTGGCGTGGCTCAGACCGCGACCGCGGCCTTGATGTGGGGATGCGCCTCGTAGTTGAGGATTTCGAAGTCCTCGAAGCGGTAATCGAAAATACTGGGGGGCCGCCGCTTGATCGCCAGCGTCGGTAACGGCAGCGGGGTGCGCGACAACTGCTCGTCCGCCTGCTCGAGATGATTCAGGTACAGGTGGCAGTCGCCGCCCGTCCAGATGAAATCGCCGACCTTGAGATCGGCCTGCTGCGCCAGCATGTGCGTCAGGAGCGCGTACGAGGCAATGTTGAACGGCACGCCGAGGAAGATGTCGCAGCTGCGCTGGTACAGCTGGCACGACAGCTTGCCTTCCGCGACGTAGAACTGGAACAGGCAGTGACAGGGCGGCAACGCCATGTTGTCGATCTCGGCCACGTTCCAGGCGGACAGGATGATGCGGCGCGAATCCGGGCTTTCGCGAAGCTGCTGCACGACCTGTGCGACCTGGTCGATCTTGCGCCCGTCGGGCGTCGGCCAGCTGCGCCACTGCACCCCGTACACCGGCCCGAGGTCACCGTTCTCGTCGGCCCACTCGTCCCAGATCGATACGCCGTTTTCCCTGAGGTAGCGAATGTTGCTGTCGCCGGAGAGAAACCACAGCAGCTCGTGGATGATCGAACGCAGGTGCAGCTTCTTCGTCGTAACGAGCGGAAAGCCCTGGGCCAGGTCGAACCGCATCTGGTGCCCGAAAACGCTCAGCGTACCGGTGCCGGTGCGGTCGTCCTTGCGCGCGCCCGTGTCGCGCACGAGTCGCATCATGTCCAGGTATTGCTGCATGTCAGGCCGTGCCCTCCGCTTTCGATCGATACGCCAGGAACAGCATGATAGCCCCGGCGGCAATCATCGGCACGCTCAGGACCTGGCCCATCGTAACCCAGCCGAGCGACAGGTAGCCGAGGTGGGCATCGGGGATCCGGAAGAACTCGACGCCGAAGCGAAACACGCCGTACAGCAGCAGGAACAAGCCCGACACGGCCATGTAAGGCCGCGGCCTGGCCGAGTACCACCAGATGATCGCAAACAGCACGAAGCCCTCGAGCAGTGCCTCGTACAGTTGCGACGGATGCAATACCTGGCCGTTGACCATGAAACCCCAGGGAACGTCGGTCGGCTTGCCCCACAGCTCGCCGTTGATGAAGTTGCCGATGCGGCCGAAGCCGAGGCCCAGCGGCACGAACGGCGCCATGAAGTCGGTCATGCGCCACAGGGAGTGCCCGAGTTTCCTGCCATACAGCCACATCGCCAGCATCACGCCCGCGAGGCCGCCGTGGAAGGACATGCCGCCCTCGGTGATCTTGAACAGGTACAGCGGATCGGACAGGAACTGCTCGGTGCCGTACACCAGGGCATAGCCGATGCGGCCGCCGAGAATCACGCCGAGCATCGAGTAGAAGACCAGGTCGTCGACCTGCTCCTGGTTGACGGGGGAACCGGGACTGCGGCAGCGCCGGCGGGCCAGCCACCAGCCCAGCAGGAAACCGACGACATACATCAGTCCGTACCAGCGAATCTTGAGAGGCCCGATCGAAAAAATTACCGGGTCGATCTCGGGGTATGTCAGCATGGGCTCCAGCTCGCCATTTCAAGAGACCGGTATCATAGAGTAATCCATGAGCAATCGCCTCGCCAAAGAAACCAGCCCCTACCTGCTGCAACACGCCGACAACCCGGTCGACTGGTACCCGTGGGGCGACGCGGCGTTCGCGCTCGCGGCCGAAACCGGCAAACCGGTACTGCTGTCGATAGGTTACTCGGCCTGCCACTGGTGCCACGTCATGGCACACGAGTCCTTCGAAGACGAAGCGGCGGCGCAGGTCATGAACGCGCTGTTCGTCAACGTCAAGGTCGATCGGGAGGAGCGTCCCGACATCGACAAGATCTACCAGACGGCGCACCAGCTGTTGACGCAGCGGCCGGGCGGCTGGCCGCTGACGATGTTTCTCGACGGCGAAACCCGGCGACCGTTTTTCGGCGGTACCTATTTCCCGAACGAGCCGCGCCACGGCATGCCGGCCTTTACGAGCCTGCTCGAGAAGGTCGCGGCACACTACGCGGAGCATCGCGACGACGTGCGGCGGCAGGGCGAGCACATGCTGGACGTGTTCGCGCAGCTCGAACCCGAACCGGCCGCTGCCGGGACGGTGCTCGGCGACGCGCCACTCGCCAAGGTGCGGGACGCGCTCGCGCAGAGCTTCGATCGGGAGTACGGCGGCTTCGGCGGCGCCCCGAAGTTCCCTCATCCGACGACCATCGATCGGCTGCTGCGGCACTGGCGCAGCACCTCCGCGGCCCCGGAGCCGGATGTCGAGGCGCTGTTCATGGCGGCGCTGACACTCGCGCGCATGGCCGAAGGCGGCCTGTTCGACCATCTCGGCGGCGGCTTCTACCGCTACTCGGTAGACCGCTACTGGCAGATTCCGCACTTCGAGAAGATGCTGTACGACAACGGGCCGCTGCTGGCGGTCTACGCGCAGGCCGCAATCGCGACCGGCGAGGCACTGTTCGCCGCCGCGGCCAACGCGACCGCCGACTGGATGCTGGACGACATGCGTGCGCCCAACGGCGGATTCTACGCCACGCGCGATGCGGACTCGGAAGGCCACGAGGGCCGATACTACGTCTGGGACCGCGACGAAGTACGGGAGTTGCTGGGCGACGATTATGCGGTCTTTGCCCGTCGTTTCGGCCTCGACCAGGACGCGAACTTCGAAGGCCGGTGGCATCTCACGGTGCGCACCCAGGTCGAGGACGACGAAGCCGACCGCATCGAGCGCGCGCGCGCGGTCCTGCTGGCACAGCGGGCGCAGCGCGTGCCGCCGGCGCGCGATGAAAAGCAGCTGACGGCATGGAACGCGCTGGCCATTCGCGGCCTCGCGATCGCGGGACGCGCGCTGGACCGCCCGGACCTCGTCGACGCGGCCGCCGCAGCCGTCGATTTCCTGCAGACGAACCTGTTCCGCGACGGCCGGCTGCTCGCCAGCTACACGGACGGGCAGGCGAAGTTCGCCGCCTATCTCGACGACCATGCGTTCCTGGTCGACGCGCTGCTCGAGCTGCTGCAGGCACGCTGGGACAGCGGTCACCTGGCATTCGCCCGGCAGCTCGCCGACCTGCTGCTCACGCATTTCGAAGACACGGGCAACGGCGGCTTCTGGTTCACCGCCGACGACCAGGAGCAGTTGATGCATCGGCCCAAGCCGCTCGCCGACGAGGCCGTTCCCTCGGGAAACGGTATTGCAGCGCTCGCGCTACAGCGCCTCGGGTACCTGCTCGGCGAAACGCGGTATCTCGATGCCGCGGAGAACACGCTGCGCGCTGCCTGGCGCGCGCTGGACGAGTATCCCCACGGACACGTCAGCCTGCTGGCCGCGCTCGAGGAGTATCTCGAGCACCCGGAGATCGTCGTGATCCGCGGCGAGCCGGCCGAGATCGCGCGCTGGCGCGATTCGGCCGCGAAGGTCTACGCGCCGCGCCGCCTGGTGTTTGCCATCCCGAGCACCGCGACGGAGCTGCCGGGTGCCCTGGCCGAGCGCGCACCGGTCGACGGCGAGACCGTCGCCTACCGCTGCGTGGGAACGCATTGCGAGCTGCCGGTTACGACGTGGGAGGCACTGGCCGCACAGCTCACCGACAGCTAGCGCGGCGGCTCACGGGTAGGCGACCAGGCGCGCGCCGGTCGATGGACGAAGCGGTTCTCCGCCCGCTCCGCGGAACGCAACGGGCAGCGATTCGACGCGCATCCCGAGATTGCGCTGCACTGCGAAGTGCAGGTGCGGCCCGCTCGAGAATCCCGTGTCGCCGGAGTCCGCGATATATTGCCCGGCCGCGACGCGCTCGCCGGGACGCACGCGAATCGTGTTCCAGTTGAGATGCGCATACACGGCAAACGTGCCGTCGTCATGCAGTATGCGGACGAGATTGGCGAGGTCGGCATAGCGGTCCGGGTCGGGACCGCCGCTGAAGTTCGTGCTGGCGACATCGAACACGATCCCGCCCCGCGCCGCCACCACGTCGGTGCCGACCGGCATGGCGAAATCGACCGCGTACATGCTGTCCCGCGTGCGATGCGTCGAGGAATCGGGATAGGTTTGCGTGACGAGGAAGCTGGCGCCGACCGCGTACGGCAGGCGATACGTCACGTCTCCAGCCGGCTCGATGGCCGGGTCGCCGGGCAGGAACTCGTAACGGTAGTCAACCGACGGCACCTCGAGGTCGCCGAGCAGCGGCAGGTCCAGCAGCGCCAGGCTGGAGCGCGCCGGCACGACCCAGCGTCGGTCCTCGTCGGGCGGCGGATAGTCGACGCCGGCGATGTTCTCGAACACGAGCACGACCTCGACGGGCGCGTAGAACGAATTGGTTGCAGTAAACTCGAGGCCCGCACCGTCGAACGTGTGCGTGACCGAAACGCTGCCCGGGCTGCCCCTTCTGCCCGCCGGCCGTGCCGATAGAACTTCGGCGCCACGGCCGTCGGCCGGCGGTCGGTCCGCGTAGATCCACTCGCCGTCCGGGCCACGGTACTTGTAAAGCGTCTGGGCCGGCGCAATCCCGCAGGCGAGCAGTGCCGCGCACAGCGGCAGCAGTCGCCGGGTGAGATTGCGTCTATGAACCAAGATCCACTCGCCTCCAGCCGTCCCCGGTACGCCGGATTTCGTATGCCGGCCAGTACTGGGTATCGAGTTTGAGTGTAATAACCTCGACGGTATCGTTCCAGGACACGGTTTTCAATCGGACCGACTCACGGTGCTCGATATCCTTTACCGCGTCGATGAAGGCCTGCAGGTCGGGGGTCGGCGTCTCGTTGACCTCGACGACGCGGCGCCCGGCCCACAGCCCGTAGCGTGTCGACGGGGAGCCGTAACTGAAATACGCCACGTACACGCCGTCGCGGGACACGCCGCGCTGCGCTGCCATCGCCCGATGCGGATCCTGCAGCAGCGCGCCTGCCCAGGCGATGGCCCGGGTAATGCCCATGCCGTCGAGGGCCACGGTACGCAAGGGGATTTCCATGACCTCGCCGTTGCGCCAGATGGTCGCCGTGACCGCCGGCTTTTGCACCGCGTGCTCCAGTTCGCGGAACGACGTGATGACCTGCCCGTCGATCGCGAGCAGCATGTCGCCGTTTTGCAGCACCTCGGCGGCCGGCGTGCCCGCAACCAGCCGCGTGACGCTCAGGGCCCGGCGGCGGACGGGGTTGTTTTCCTCGAGGCGCTCGACCCATGCCTCGTCGACACCCATCTTGCGTGCCGCGAACAGCGGCGCATACACAAACTCCGCCTCGAGGGAATAGAAGGGCTTGCCCGCACGCACGATGTCGACGAACTGCTGGGCGACTTCGGCCCCGACGCCGCGATTGAACTGCGCCGATTCACCGCCCGACTGGACCGAAAAACTGGACCAGGTCGCCAACACCTCGCCGCGCTTGTTCACGAGCACGCCATCGACCTCGCCCGGCGCGTTGACCAGTGAAATCCCCTCGATGTTGGCGTCGCGGAAACGCAGGGTCCGGGACAGCGGCAACATGAGCGGATCCACGGACGATACCGTGCTCTGCTGGTGGACGAGCTGGTGGTCGCCCTTGATGCCGACGACCCAGACATCGTCGCCGGGGCGCAACGTCTTCGCGTTGAAGGTCGCTTGCCTGACCGGCGTATCCCCGATCGTCGCGGGATCGTAAGAGACGATTGCGTAGTTGTGCAGGGGGTGCAGCGCTTCGACCTTGCCCCGAACTTCGAGCGAGCCCGCGAACGTGATCGTCACGTCGCCAATGGCGATCGGCACGGTGTTGCGGTCGACGAGCACGTAGCCGCGCGCCTTGTCCACGATCAGGCCGGTACCGTAATAGTGGCGGTCGGCGACGCCCGACAACGTGTATGGCAGGTCGAAGGTAACGACGACCAGGGACGGGGCGATCGCCCGGACGATCGGGTCCTCGTAACGCGTCAGGCGCGTGCTGCCGGCGGGCGGCGTCGCGGGCGGCGGCCCTGCGGCGAGATCACGGCAGGGCCAGACACCCAGCCCGTCGTCGCGCGCGCAGCGCCGCGACGGGAACCAGACCCGGTCCATTTCCAGCAGGCGCACGATCGAGTTCTGCGGGTTTTCCATCGTCACGTAGCGCACGAGCGCTCGTTCGCCGTCGGCCAGGCCGTTCAGCGCGGCCTCGAAATCGTCGAGCGTACGTATCGGCTTGCCGGCCACTTCGATGATCACGGCGCCGCGCGGCACTGCGGCGCGCGACAGCAGGTAGCCCGGGTTGGCGACGTAGATGCCCTCTGCCGGCCGGTTGTAGTGCCGCGCCTGCTGGTAGGACAACTGGTTGACGATGCCGTCGCCGAACTCGAGATACTCATCGGGCGTAATCTCGTGCAGGTCATCGACGCGGATCGTGGCATCGATCGACCGGCCACCCCGTTCGAGGCGCAGGCTGATTTCTTCCCCGACATGATTGTCCAGGATCGCCGCCAGCGGTACGAACTGCGTGACCAGTTCGCCGTTGACGCTGATCAGGATGTCGCCCGGCGCCAGTACGCCCGACGCCGGGGATTGGGGAATCACCTGTTCGACGGTCAACATGCCGGTCTGGCGCGGAAACCGTTCGCGGGCCAGCCGCTCGGATTCGTCGGTCAACCCCAGGCGCCGCAGCTCGTCGTAAGGTTCGCTGCGGAACATCGTTTGCAGCGTGCCCCGGGTGACCGGTTCTCCCTGCTGCAGTTTTTCGAGGGCGCGTTCGATCCGGTCGAGCGGCAGGAAAAAGCTGCTGGCCGCGGAATTGTTGGCCCCCGCGTTCAGCGCCACGACCTCGCCTTCTATGTTCACGACGGGCGAGCCGGATGAGCCGCCCGAGGTGCCCGATGCCGCCTGCAGGTAGAACGTGTTGAAGTCATTGTATTTGCCGCGGCCGTACTCGGGCGCCTGGCGGTCGAGGCGTGCGATGGTGCCCGCGAGAATCGAGAGCTGCTCACCGGCGTCGTTGCCGATGACCCGGATTTCCTTGCCGATGCCGGCCGCGTCGGGCGCCAGCGGCAGTTCGACCGGCTCGATGTACTTCAGGTCGGCAGGGTTGTAGCGAAAGAAACCGAAGTCATGCACCGGGTCGCGATAGACCGGCGTCAGCGCAACCTCCTCGTTGTTGCGAAACACGGCCTCGGCGATGACCGGGCCGGGCGTCACGACATGGCGATTCGTCAGGATCAGGCCGCGCTCGGCATCGACCACGAAACCCGTGGCCTGGCTCGAGGTGTTCCATTCCGTATCGAAAGCACGTGTCGAGTCGACACGGATCGAAACGACGCCCGACGAAATGCGCTCGAGCGTCTCGGTCCAGGCCTGCTCCTCGGCGGCCGTTGCGGTCAGCGCGAGTGCCAGCGCGGCAAAGGCCGCGACAATCCTGCCTTGAATCATAGATATCCCAGTTCAACAATAAGGTGCCAGTCACCTTATTTCCTCGTGATTCGACATCTTCGGCGCACGATAGGTCCGCAGAAATAAGGTGACTGGCACCGTATTTTGTGTGCCGTATTGGAGCAGAGTCAGGCGCCTCGCGCGACCACGCGCGTCACAGCCTACTCCGGGACGTAGCGCAGATCGAGTTCCCGTGCGGCCCTGACGTCGTCGAGGCGGCGCACCGGCATCGTGTAGGGCGCTTCCTTGTACTCCACGCCCTCGTCCCTGGCTGCCCTGGCGATCTCGATCATCGCGGCCACGAAGTTGTCCAGCGTCTCTTTGCTCTCGGTCTCGGTCGGCTCGATCAGCAGGCACTCGGGAACCAGCAGCGGGAAATAAGTCGTCGGCGCGTGGAAGTTCCGATCCAGCAGCGCTTTCGCCATGTCCATGGCGGTGAGATTGAATTCCTTGGCTTCGTGCTTGAGCGTGACAATGAACTCATGGCTGGCGCGCCGCCCGGGAAAGCCGAGCGTGAAGCCCGCATCGCGCAGGCGCGCCATCAGGTAGTTGGCATTGAGCGTCGCGTACTCGGCGACGCGTTCCATGCCTGCGCGGCCCACCATGCGCATGTAGACATAGGCGCGCAGCAGAACGCCCGCATTACCCATGAAACCGGACAGCCGCCCGATACTGTCAGGGATATCGTCCTCCGCAGCCCAGTCGTAGACCGTCTCCCCGTCTACCTCGGTCTTCTTCACGACCGGTATCGGCAGGTACGGAAGCAGCCGCTGGTTCACGCCGACCGCACCCGAGCCCGGTCCGCCACCGCCGTGCGGCGTCGAGAAGGTCTTGTGCAGGTTCATGTGAATGACGTCGAAGTCCATGTCGCCCGGCCGCACCTTGCCGAGGATCGCGTTCAGGTTGGCGCCGTCGTAATACAGGAGCCCGCCGGCATCGTGCACGAGGTCGGCGATTTCCTTGATGTGACGTTCGAACACGCCGAGCGTCGAGGGATTGGTCAGCATGATGCCCGCGGTCTGCGGACCGAGCACGCCCTTGAGCGCTTCCATGTCCACGTCGCCGTCCGGCAGGGTGGGAATTTCCCGGACCACGCAGCCGCACATGTTCGCCGTGGCCGGATTGGTACCGTGCGCCGCGTCGGGGACGATCACCTCCGTGCGGTCGGTGTCTCCACGCGCATCGTGATAGGCCTTGATCATCGCGACGCCGGCCAGTTCACCCTGGGCCCCGGCCATCGGCGTCAGGGACACGCCCTGCATGCCGGTGACGTCCTTCAGCATCTCCTGTAGTTCGTACATGCAGCTCAGGAAACCCTGCCCGTGACTCACGGGACCAAGCGGATGCCGCCCGGCGAACTCCGGCAGCAGTGCGAGCGCGTTGCAGGCGCGCGGATTGTATTTCATCGTGCACGAGCCGAGCGGATAGAACTGCGTGTCGATCGAGAAGTTCTTCTGCGACAGGCGCGTGAAGTGACGCACCACCTGCAGCTCCGATGCTTCCGGGAGCCGCGGCCGGTCCGTGCGCAGGAACGCCTCGGGGATACCCGGTGCATCGGTCGCCGCCGGGGCCTGGGCAAAAGCGCGGCGACCGCCGCGCGACTTTTCAAAGATGAGTTCACTCATTGATCTTGATTCCCAATGCGCGGAACGCCGCTTCGTAGTCGGGCTCCAACAGGATGTCTTCGAGGTGTTCTCGGTGCACTACCGTGTTGTTTTCGTCGAGCACCATCACGGCGGGCGAGAACATCCCGGCCAGCGGGCCGTCGACGATCTGCACTCCGTAATTCTGCCCGAACCCGGCATGGCGAATGGCCGACAAACCCTCCGCGACCTGCAGGTCGTGGGCCTCCGCAAATCGCTTGTGCGCAAACGGCAGGTCGTATGAAACGACGAGCAAGGCGATATTCTCGTGGCCTTTCGCGTATTCGTCGAAACGGATGACGGCCCGTGCGCACGCCTCGCTATCGACGCTGATTCCGATGTACATGATCTTGCGCTGGTTGCCCCAGTGCATCAGGGACACATCCTGCAGCCGCGTGTTGACCAGCGAGACGTCGGGCGCATGACTGCCGATGCGTGGCAGTTCGCCATGCGTATGGTAGCTCGTGTTGTCGAATCGAATCTTGGCCACGATCGTACCGGACATCAGCCCAGCACCTCGCGGAACGCATCGATGCAGGCATCGATATCGGCCGCGGTCTTGGTTTCGGTCGCGCAGACCAGGAGTGCATCGCTGCCGGTATCGGCGGTGAGATCGTAGCCTCCGAGGATATTCCGCGCCGCGAGCGCTTCGAGTACCGGCCCCACGGGGCGATCCAGGCGCAGTGCCGCTTCGTGGAAGAACGGCCCTTCATAGAGCCGCTCGATACCATCCAGGGCGCAGAGTCCATCGACCAGGCGGGCCGTGTTGGCATGCGACTGGCGCGCGACCCGGGCAAGGCCGTCGGAACCCAGCAACGACATGTAGATGGTCGCGGCCGTCACCATGAGTCCCTGGTTGGTACAGATGTTCGAGGTCGCCTTGGTTCGCCGGATGTGCTGTTCGCGTGCCTGCAGCGTCAGGGCGAAGCCCGGGTTGCCGTCGAGATCCACGGTACGGCCGACAATGCGCCCGGGCATCTGGCGCACGTGGTTCTGCTTGCAGGTCATGTAGCCGAAATACGGGCCGCCGGACGACAGCGGCACGCCGAGTGGCTGGCCCTCACCGCAGGCGATGTCGACACCGTCGGTGCCCCAGTGCCCCGGCGCCTGCAGAATCGCCAGTGAAATCGGGTTGGCGATACCGATCGCAAACGCGTTCTGTGCGTGTGCCCAGTCGGTCAGCCGGCCGACATCCTCGAGCGTGCCGGGGAAGGTCGGCTGCTGCATCACGACCGCCACCGGCCCCCTGTCGTCGGGCAGCTTGTCGAAGGCCACGTTGCCGGTCTTCGGGTCCTGCGGCAGCCACTCGAACGTCAGTCCCTGGCCGCCGGTTATCGCCCTGGCGACTTTCTCGTAGACCGGGTTGACGCCCGGCGCGAGCAGGACATGACCCGACTTGACCTTGCGATTCGCCCGCACCGCCATCAGCGCCGCCTCGGCCAGTCCGGAGGCGCCGTCGTACAGCGACGCGTTGCTGACCTCGAGGCCGGTCAGCTCCGTGATCATCGTCTGGTATTCGTAGATGGTCTGCAGGGTGCCCTGGCTCGCTTCGGCCTGGTACGGCGTGTAAGCGCTGTAGTATTCGCCGCGCGTGGCGATGTCCCAGACCGCGGCGGGGATGTGGTGCTCGTAAGCGCCGGCGCCGATGAAGCACATCGGGCTGCCGTCCATGCGCGCGCGCTCGCGCATCAGGCGGCCGACTTCCATTTCGCTCAGGGCTTCGGGTACGCCGTGGAGGTGATCGATGCGCAGCTCCTGCGGAATCTCGTCGAACAGATCCTCGATCGAGTCCGCGCCGATCGCGTCGAGCATTTCCCGGGTGTCTTTCTCGGTGTGAGGGATAAAAGGCATCGGGTCGCTTCTCAGTCGTCGAGTTCGTCGAGCAGTTGCTGGTACGCGGCGGGCGTGAGGAGCGCTTCCTCGTCGAGATTCCCGACCTGCATTCGCACGATCCAGCCGTCGCCATACGGGTCGGCGTTGATCTTCTCGGGGTCGTCCGACAGCTCGTCGTTGACCTCGGTGATGTTGCCGGCGACCGGCGCGTACACGTCCGACGCGGCCTTGACCGACTCGACCACGGCCATTTCACCGCCCGCCTCGACGTCCTGGCCGACTTCGGGCAATTCGACGTACACGAGGTCACCGAGCGCCGTGGCCGCATGTTCGGTGATACCCACGGTGATACTGCCGTCGCTTTCGCGGCGCAGCCACTCGTGGTCGTTGGTGTAGAGGAGATCTCCCGGCAATTCACTCATCGTGCTACTCCTGATTTGCTGATGCGACGTCAGACGTCGATTCGAACCTGCCCGTTGCGAACGAACGGCGTCTTCACGATGCGCACGTTCAACAGTTTGTCCCGGACTTCGACCCGGGCACGGTCATAGTCCCCGGCGGGCACCCTTGCCAGCGCGATCGAGCGCCCGATCGTCGGCGAAAACCCGCCGCTCGTGATCTCGCCCTCGCCGACCCCGTCGACGACGACCTTCATGTGGTTGCGCAGCACGCCCTTGTCCTCGAGCAGCAGCCCGACGAAACGCCGCTTGTCCGGCTTTGCACGCATCTGCTCGAGCGCCACGCGGCCGATGAAATCGCGGTCTGCAGGCTCCCATGCCACGGTCCAGCCGAGCCCGGACTCGAGCGGCGACACGGTCTCGTCCATGTCCGATCCGTACAGGTTCATCGCGGCCTCGAGCCGCAGCGTGTCGCGCGCGCCGAGACCGCAGGGTGCGATCCCGGCTGCCATGAGGCGGTCCCAGGTCGACGGCGCGGCCGCCGCGGGCATCAGGATCTCCCAGCCGTCTTCGCCCGTGTAGCCGGTGCGCGCCACGAAGAAGTCACCGGCTGCCATGCCGTAGAACGGCTTCAGCGCGAGCGCTGCCGCGCGGTGTTCTTCCGGGATCACCGGCGCTGCCAGTTCACGCGCCTGCGGGCCCTGCACGGCCAGCATGGCCAGCTCGGCCCGTTCCTCGACGCTGACGCCGAAGGCGTCGGCCTGCCGGCGAATCCAGGCAAGGTCCTTGGCGCGCGTCGCGGCGTTGACGACCAGGCGAAAGTCATCATCCGCCAGGTAGTAGATGATCAGGTCGTCGATGACCCCACCATCGGCGTTCAGCATGCACGTGTAGAGCGCTTTTCCGTAGTCCGTGAGCCGCGCCACGTCGTTGGCGACCAGGTAGCGGAGGAACTCGCGCGTGCGGGCGCCGCCGAGGTCGACGATGGTCATGTGGGATACGTCGAACATGCCGGCGTGTCCGCGCACGGCATGGTGCTCCTCTTTCTGCGAGCCGTAGTGCAGCGGCATGTCCCAGCCGCCGAAATCGACGATCCGTGCCCCTGCCTCGACGTGCTTGTCGTAAAGCGGCGTTTTCGAACCCATAGACTCACCCGACTGCAATAAAAAAAGGGCGGCAGGCATCAACACCTGCCGCCCCTCTGTCCTCGATAACCTGAGAGATCAATAGCCTGTTGGCCACTTACCCCTTCGGTGGGCCTTGCCGGCCTCTCTCCAGAGCTGGTCAGCGTCCGCAGTCCTTCTGCCTGAGCGTTTCCGGGCTGTTGCGCCTTCGGCGCCCCGATCGAACGGGGTCTCTTCTGCGACCGCTATGGACCAGTAGCGGCATCATAGCCAATGGCCGCTGCGGTTGCCAGCGGACGCCTGTACGGTAACAATGCGGGCCTCCACGAATCAGGGGGTTGGAATGAAAAAGACCGTAATCGCTTGCCTGTTGCTGTGGCTTGCGGCCGGCAGCACTGCGCTCGCCGACGCCAGCGCGGACTTCGCCACGCTGCTCGACGAGCACTGGGAGTGGACCTTGCGCAACTCCCCCGTCATGGCCTCGATGCTGGGCGATCGCCGCTACAACCGCGAGTGGGGGGACGACAGTATCGGCGCGCTCGAGGAGGCGCACCGGGAGGCGCGCGAGTTCCTGCGGCGTGCCTACAGCATCGACCGCAACGCCCTGTCGGAAGACGACCAGCTCAACTACGAACTGTTCCGCCGGCAATTGCAGGACGATGTCGACGAGTTCCAGTTCAACGGCCACCTGATGCCGTTCTCCCAACGCGGCGGCGTGCAGAGCCTCGACAACCTGACCAACCAGCTCCGGCTCGTGACGGTCGCCGATTACGACGACTGGCTCGCCCGGCTCGGCAAGCTCGATACGCTGATCGACCAGACCATCGCGCGCGCCGAAGCAGGACGCAAGTCCGGCATGACCGCGCCGCGGGTACTGATGGAACGCCTGCCGGACCAGATCGCGGTCCAGGTCGTCGACAGCGCGAGCGACAGCCCCTTCTTCAAGCCGTTCGCCTCGTTGCCGGACGGCTTTTCACCGGCAGACCGGGAACGCCTGCGAGCCGCGGCCGTGGAAACCATCGAGAAGACCGTCCTGCCCGCGTACCGCAAGCTGCAGCGCTATTTCGACAGGACTTACCTGCCGGCTGCGCGCGACAGTATCGGCCTGTCGGAGCTGCCGAACGGCTCCGCCTGGTACGAATTCCGGGCCCGCTCTTACACGACCACGCAACTGACGCCGGACGAGATTCATCGCATCGGGCTCGACGAGGTGCAACGCATCCGGGCCGAGATGATGGGCATCATCGAGGAGGTCGGTTTCGATGGCAGTTTCCAGGACTTCCTCGAACACCTGCGCACCGACCCGCAGTTCTATTTCGACAACCCGGACGATCTGTACCGGGAGTACCTGGCGACCAGCAAGCGCATCGATCCGGAACTCGTCAAGCTGTTCGGCAAGCTGCCGCGCATGCCCTACGGCGTCAAGCCGATCCCGGATGCGATCGCACCCGACACGACGACGGCTTATTACTCGCGGCCCGCCGCGGACGGCAGCCGGGCCGGTATCTACTGGGTCAATCTCTACCGGCCCGAGGTGCGGCCCAAGTACGAGATCGAGGTGCTCAGCGTGCACGAGGCGATGCCCGGCCATCACCTGCAGATCGCGCTGCAGCAGGAACTCGGCGACCTGCCGATGTTCCGCCGCTTCATGGGATTCACCGCGTTCGTCGAGGGCTGGGGACTCTACAGTGAACGCCTCGGTTATGACCTCGGCCTGTACCAGGATCCGTATTCACGCTTTGGCCAGCTGACCTACGACATGTGGCGTGCCGTCAGGCTGGTCGTCGACACGGGCATGCACTACAAGGGCTGGACGCGACAGCAGGCCATCGATTTCTTCAAGGACAATGCGGCCAAGACGGAGCACGATATCGTCAACGAGATCGACCGCTACATCCTGTGGCCGGGCCAGGCGCTCGCGTACAAGATCGGCCAGCTGAAGATGCTGCAGATCCGTGAGCGCGCCGAGATCCAGCTCGGTGACCGGTTCGACATTCGCGCGTTCCACGACGAATTGCTGGGGGCGGGCGCCCTGCCGCTCGACCTGCTCGAGCAGCGCATGGACCGGTGGATGACGGCGCAGTAGGCGACTGCGACGACCTCGTTTCAGGCGGCGAACTCGGCCCGCGCGACCGCGGCGCGTTGCGCCGCCAGCGCCGTGGGATCGAAGAGTTCCTCGATCCGCGCGATCCGGTGGCGCAGGCCCGTGCCGTTGGCGATCTGGATATTCAGGCCCGGCCGCGCGTTCATCTCCAGGATCAGCGGCCCGCGATCGCGGTCGATAACCATGTCGACGCCGAGGTAACCGAGGCCGGTCACTTCGTAAGCCTTGGCCGAGGACTCGAGGATGAAGTTCCAGTGCGGGATTTCGAGGCCGGCCACCAGCGCGCCCGTGTCCGGGTGTTCGTCCACGATTTCGTTGTTCAGCACACCGTTCATTGTCACGCCGCTGCCCATATCGATGCCGGCACCGACAGCCCCCTGGTGGAGATTGGCCTTGCCGTCGGATGCGCGCGTCGGGAGTCGCACCATCGCCATCGCGGGGTAGCCGCGGTACACCACGACGCGGATATCCGGAACGCCCTGGTAGGAGACCCTGGTGAACACCGGATCGAACTGCACGCAGTACTCGATCAGCGCCTTGTCGCGGCCGCCGCTGAGGCTGTACTGGCCGCTGACGATGTTCGACAGGTGATAGGAAATCTCGTCGAGCGCGATCAGCACGCCGCTCGACAGCCGGAACGCATCACGCTTGCGCTCGCTGCGCCCCGTGATGACCAGGATGCCGTCGCCGCCGCTCCCCTGCGCGGGCTTGACCACGAAGCTGTTGCGCTCGGCCACGATTGCCGGGAATCGCCGCACCTCGCCCTGGTTCGTAATGATCCCGTACAGGTCAGGCACGGCCATGCCCGCGGCTATCGCCAACTCCTTGGTCAGGGCCTTGTCATCGACGCGCGGGTACAGGCGGCGCGGGTTCAGCCGCATGATGTAGTCCGAATTGCGTTCGTTGAGGCCGAGCACGCCGACCTTTCTGAGCTTGCGCGCCGTGCCCAGCACTACGGGCCTCCCAGCGCCTTGAAGCGCTTCAGCTCGGTCAGGCGATAGCCCGTGTAGCGGCCCGCCAGCAACACGACGGCCAGCACGACCAGCAGCAACTCCGGGAACGTGAAGATCAGGTGCTCCAGCCAGGCGAGGCCCATGGAGACATAGGCAAGGACGGCAATGACGAGGCTGCCGAGACCCGCCCTGATCGCGTCCGTCGGGCCGCGTTCTTCCCACACGACCGACATGCGTTCGATCGTCATTGCGATGATGACCATCGGAAACAGCGCCACCGACAGGCCCGTCTCCAGTCCCAGCCGGTGCGACATCAGGCTGATGACCAGCATCAGCATCACCACGACGATCAGCACCGCGCTGAGTCGCGGCACCAGCAACAAGCGCAGGCGCTCCAGCAAGAAGCGGATACTGAGACCCAGGGCGACCAGCAGCGTGAACAGGATCACGCCCCACAACAGGCGCGTCTCGCGAAACGCGAGTGCGATCAGCACGGGCATGAACGTGCCGAACGCGTCGATACCGATCATGTTGCGCATGACAACCATGATCAGCGCGCCAATCGGGATCATGAGCAACACGCTGTAAACGGCCTGCGTCTGGATCGGCAGGCTGTAAAGGGAGAAATCGACGACGCTGGCGTCTTGCCGCGCGGCCTGAGTTTCGGCGATGGCAGCGGCGTCGACGTGATTTTCCTGCACGGCGAAGTCGACCCTGACATTGCTGCCGCCCTCGACGGTGGCCAGGGGTTCGCTGCCGCGCCACCAGACGAAGAAGCGCGGCGGCAGGTTCTGCTCGCCGGTTGCCGGGTTGAAGTAGAGCCAGCGGTCGCCGTCATGGACCTCCAGCCAGGAAACGAGTTGCGCGCTGCGCTGCCGGCCGGCCAGCGGCAACCCGTGCACCACGCGGGCGGGAATGCGCGCCGCGGCGAGCAGCGTCGTCGCGATCTGGACGAACCCGGCCTCGCCCTCCGCGCCCGACAGCAGCAGTTCGACGTTGGGATCGGGCGACGGATCGTTGAGGCGGCGCAGCAGTTCGGTCGTGAACGAGGCCGTGTCGGCGGATCGATCGCGTACATCCGACACCAGCACGTCGACCGCCGTCGCGAGCGGCTCGTCGATCACCGGCCGCGGCGGAAACGGCGGCACCGTGTCCTCTTCGTCGACGTTGTCGTCTTCGTAGACGGAGATGCGGTAATAGATCGTTTGCTCACCGTCTGCGCGCCGGATCGTCCACTGCGCCTCCCGGCCGCCGCTACCGTAGTTGATGCTGAAGCCGTAACCGCGCGACACCGAGTTTTCGTTGAGCATCCGGAACCCGGGCGTCAACGTCGGCACGTGCAGCTGCGCCTTGATCGTCCCGGGCCCACTGTCGAAACGAATCGCGGACTCGATGGTCCACACCGGTTTCTCCTGGTTCGCCACCACCGGGAAACCGAGTACCTGCCACTTGTACGAAAACGCGGACAGGCCAATTGCGGTAAGCAACGCGGCAAGCACGTACACATATCGTTGCGTCATGGACCTCCCCCTTTCGGCGTTAATTGACGCCCAGTGCCACGCGGACAGCACGCTCGCGCAGCGGGCCGCTGCGGTTGAACGCGCGCAACCCGGCAGAGCGCATTCCGCCGATGAGCGCCGAGTCTGTCGCAAACAGGCGATTCAGGCCAGTCATAAAATGCAGCATGGTCGCATTGGCGCCCTTGCGCGCGCGCTCGTAGCGGCGCAGCACGGGCCGGTCACCCGGGTGGCGGCCAGCTACCAGCGCCTCTGCAACCTGGCGGGCGAGCTCGGCGGCATCCTGCAGCCCGAGATTGGCGCCCTGGCCGGCGAGCGGATGAATCGCATGCGCCGCGTCGCCGATGAGCGCGAGATTGGGCATCACGTACTGCCGTGCGTGCTGCGCGCACAGCGGAAATCCGCCGCGCGGCCCGGCAATCGTCAATTCGCCCAGTGCATAATCTGAAACCTCGCTCAACATCCGTCCTGTCTCTTCCTCACTGGCGCCCAGCGCCACGTTCGCTTGCTCCGGCGTGGTCGTCCACACGACCGATACACGGCCGTCCTGGAGCGGCAGGAGGCCGATGGGCCCGTCGCGAAGAAAGCGCTGCCAGGCCGTGTTGCGGTGCGGCAGCGACGGCCGCACATGCGTCACCACGGCGGTCTGCTGGTAGGGCCATTCGCGGGCCTCGATGCCCACCGCGGCGCGCACCAGCGAGCGCGCCCCGTCGGCGGCAATCACGAGGTCGGCCTGCAGCGTTTCACCCGTGTCGAGTTCGAGGCCGAAGCACCTGCCGACGCGCCGCAGCGAGCGCAGCGGCGTAGCGAAACGCTGTTCGACGGCAAGGCCATCGATCTGTTGCAGGAGCGCCTCCTGCAGGAGCACGTTCTCGACGATAAACCCGAGATGGGGCACACCGAATTCGGCGGCATCGAAACGCAGCGCCGCCGCGCTGTCCGAGGTGTCGTCCTCGTCCCAGACGCGCATGCTGTCATAGGCGCTGGCGCGCGCCGCAACCACCTGTTCCCAGGCGCCCACGGACGCGAACAACCCCGCGCTGCCCGTCGAGATCGCCGACACGCGCAGGCCGACGTCGCCGTCGGGATCGAACGACGGCCGCGCCGCCGCATCGAGCAAGGTAATGTCGAGGCTGTCGCTTGCTGTACCGCGACCCAGCAGCGCCGCACACATGAGGCCTGCAATGCCTCCGCCCACGACGACAACGTGGTAGCGACGGTTCATTTGACCGGTACGCCGCGGGACAGGCGCGGCAGGCGACCCGCGAGGCCCATCGTGTGCCGCGCAAACAACGTGCGTACGCCGGGCACCAGGTCGAATCCCAGCATGCCGATGTTGCGCAGCGCGCGCAGCGGCCGGCGCTCGCTGCCAAACAGCTTCACGAGACCGTCGGTGAAGCGCACGAGTTTTTTCTGGTCCGCGCGGCGCCACTCGGCATACCGGTCGAGCAGCGCCCGGTCCCCAGGGTCGAAAGCGCCGGCCGACGCGCGCGCATCGGCGATGCAGTCGACGAGCGCCGCGACATCGCGCATGCCGAGATTGAACCCCTGCGCCGACACGGGATGCAGCCCGTGTGCCGAGTTGCCGACCAGGACGGCGCGCGGCGCCGTAAGCCGCAGCGCTTTGCTGAGAACCAGCGGGTAGCACGCCCGCTTGCCGACGCGGGAGAAACGTCCGAGCCGGTAGCCGAACTCCTGCTGCAACTCGGCCAGGAACGCCGCGTCGTCGAGCGCCATGACGCGGTCCGCATCGCCCGCCGACACGGTCCATACGAACCCGGCCCGGCCATCCGCTACCGGCAGTATCGCCAGCGGTCCGCGCGGCGTGAAGCGTTCGTACGCAACGTTATCGACGGGCTTTTCGGGAAGCAGGTTGCCGATGATGGCGTGCTGCTCATAGCGCTTGCGGTCGGCCGTGATGCCGAGCATCTCGCGCACCGTGGAATTCGCGCCGTCGGCCGCGACCAGCAGCGCGCTGTCGACCCGGGAGGTACGCCCGTCGGCCGATTCGACCACGGCGGCCACGCTGTCGGGTGATACATCGACTCCGGCGATACGCGCCGGGCACAGCAGGTCGATGTCGTGCTGCTGCAGCGCCGCGTGCAGAACGTTGCCCAGCACGCGGTTGATGACGACATAGCCGAGCGCCTCGACGCCCTGCTCTGCGGCGTCGATGTGCGAAAACCCGAAGCGGCCCTGGTCGGACACGTGGATGCTGCGGATGGGCGTCGCCGCCGCCACGATGTCGGGCCACAGGCCCAGCGCTTCGAACATGCGCTGCGTGCTGCGGGCCAGGGCCGTGGAGCGGTCGTCAAAACTGGGTTGCGCGGTGTCCTTGCGGGCCACGGCCTCGACCACGGCGACGCGCAGGCCCAGCGGTGCGAGGGCCAGCGCAAGACTGGTGCCGATCATGCCGCCGCCGGCAATCACGATGTCGTAATCGGTGCGCTTCATGTTCCCTGCATCAATGCCTCGATCGCGTCCGGGTCGCGCTCGAGGCCCTTGCTCAGCACGTCGGGCCCCTGGCCCGTTACCGCTACATTGTCTTCGATGCGAATACCGATATTGCGAAACGCCTTCGGTACGCTGCGCTTGTTGGGAAGGTAGATACCCGGCTCCACGGTCATCACCATGCCCGGCTCCAGGATCCGCCACTCGTCGCCCACCTTGTAGTCGCCTACATCGTGCACGTCGATCCCGAGCCAGTGGCCCGTACGATGCATATAGTACTCCCGATAGGCACCGTCCCTGATCAGTTTCTGCAATCCGCCGTCGAGCAGCCCGAGCTTCTTGAGCCCCCGCGTGATCACGCGCACCGCGGCGTCGTGCGGGTCGTTCCAGTGGTTGCCCTTGACGGTCTTTTCGATCGCGGCGTCCTGCGCTTCGAGCACGATCTCGTAGACGGCCCGCTGTTCGGGGCTGAAGCGGCCGTTGACCGGGAACGTGCGGGTAATGTCCGACGCGTAGTAGTCGAGTTCGCAGCCTGCATCGATCAGCAGCAGGTCGCCATCCTTCAGTTCGGCGCTGTTCTCCACGTAGTGCAGCGTGCAGGCGTTGGCGCCGCCCCCCACGATCGGGCTGTACGAGACCCACGCCCCGTTGCGCCGGAATTCGTGGCGGAATTCCGCCTCGACCTCGTACTCGAAAAGCCCCGGCCGCGCGATGCGCATGGCACGCCGGTGTGCGGCTACGGCGATTTTCGCCGACCTGCGCATCGCCGCGATCTCGGCGCGACTCTTGTAGAGGCGCATGTCGTGCAGCAGGTGGTCGAGCGCCACGAACTCCTGCGGCGTGTGTACACCGCGGGATAACCCCGAGCGCAGCGAATTGACCCAGTCGGCTACGTGGCTGTCGAAGTCGGAATACATCCCCATCGTGTAGTAAACGCGGCTGCAGCCTTCGATCAGTCCGGGGATGATGTCGTCGATATCGTCGATGGGAAACGCATCATCGGCCCCGTAATCGGCGATCGCGCCGTCCTGCCCCACCCGGGATCCGTCCCACAACTCCCGTTCCGGGTCGCGTTCGCGGCAGAACAACAGGTACTCACCCTGCGACCGCCCCGGCACGAGGACGGCGACGGACTCCGGCTCGGTGAAACCTGTCAGGTAATAGAAGTCGCTGTCCTGGCGGTAGCGGTATTCGACATCGCGGCTGCGGTTGCGTACCGGGGCCGCGGGCAGGATGGCAATGCCGCCCGTACCGACCATGCGCATCAGCTGTTTGCGCCGGCGTTCGAATTCTGTTCGCTTCATGCGGTTCCCGTGTGGCGAATATCGGATAATTCTTCGTAGGCGAGCTGGGCGGCAACGCGAATGTACTCGTGAATCTCAGCATACGCCGCCTCGTTGGTTTCGGCATCGCTGTCGTCATCGACGGTTGCCTGCGTGATTTGCAGCATGTCGCGGATGATATCGGCCAGCGGCTCGGCGGCAAGCCGCTCCCTGAGTGCCTGCTCGTGCTCCGCGGATACGAGACCGTGGAGGAAGCCCTCGCACCAGTGGGCCATGGCCACAGTCCTGTGCGCGGGAGCCACATCGTCGCCCGGCAACAGCGGGACGAAATCCGACAGGCGTTCGCTGAGCTGCCAGAACGTCGCCTGGTAGAGTTCGTCGAGCAGGCGCTGACACTCCTGGCGCAGCGCATCGCGTTCGTCGGTGTCCTCCAGTACCTGCAGCAGCCACCCGGGGGCAGCCGCTACGCCGCCGATGGCCAGCCGCCCGGTCAGGAGGCCATGTGCCTGCGCGGCGTCCCAACTGGAACCGCAGCGCCGCAGCGCCTCGTCGAGCTCGTCGTGGGCGACTTTTTGATCCATTCGGAACCTGTGCTTTTCAATCTCGCGAAACCCTACTATATTTGACCGTATGGCTGAGAACATCAATTCGACCTTCGAGCACGAACTCAAGCGCCTCGAAAAGCGTGTCGACGCGCTGGTGCGCGTTTGCGATCAATTGCAGGACGAGAACCGCTCGCTCAAGCAACGCCAGGATGCCCTGACGTCGGAGCGCGCAACCTTGCTGCAAAAGAACGAACAGGTTCGCGCGCGGGTCGAGGCCATGATCGGTCGCCTCAAGGCGATGGAACAGGGTTCCTGAGAGCGGAGCCGCCAGGGCAGAATGACAAGGCACACGGAGAACGCCGCATGACCCAACAAATCGCGCAGGTTAGCGTCCGCATTCTAGACAAGGAATACCAGGTAGCCTGCCCCGCCGAGGAGCGCACCGACCTGCTCGATTCCGCGGAAATCCTCAACAACAAGATGCGCGAGATCCGTGATAGCGGCCGCATTGTCGGCCTGGACCGCATTGCCGTCATGGCCGCCCTGAACATGGCAAACGACCTGATTCATGCCAAAGCACGCGACGATCAGCTCGAAGGCAACCTCAGCCAGCGCCTGAAATCGATCTCCGATCGCGTCGAGAGCGCCCTGAGCGGGACCCAGCAACTCGACTTGTAGTACCCGATTCGGGCACCATATTCATCTTGGCGCTTCCTGCGGTGTTCGATGCCGACCTGGAAACCTTTCGACCCTAAATCTTTACCTCGGGGTCGTGGTCTGTCGGTCGCATTTGAGCAGGGCCGTTTCGACGGTAAGCCTGTTGCGGTCACGGCTGACCCCACCTGTTGCTCTGGTTCGAGAGCGACGGCTCGGTAACGGCACAGGCGGGAAGCGCCTCTTCACCCGGATTCTTTCTCGATGGCGTCGATAAGTTCACAACGTCAATCCGCGTTACATGCTCGCCGCAGCATGCGGGCCGAAGCACGAGCGCGGGCATCGGCAGCTATCTGCCGACGCGTTTGCGAACTGCCCGAGTACTACGCCAGCGAGACGCTCGCGTGCTTCCTGCCAATGAGCGATGAAGTCGATACCCACGAAATCATTGCCGCCGCCTGGCGCGCAAACAAGCGCACTTTTGTGCCGGTTTTGCGCGGCAAGGCGCAAATGGTGTTTTGCGAGATCGATGCCGAGACCGAGCTCGAAAAGAATTTTTTCGGTATTTGGGAACCCGTTCGCGGCCTCGTGATCGATCCCCGGCGCCTCGATATTGTCATTACGCCGACGGTCGCTTTCGATGATCAATGCAATCGCATCGGCATGGGAAGCGCTTACTACGATCGCTGTTTTGCCCACTTGAGAAATCGTCGGCGCTGGCTGCGACCGAAACTTGTTGGCGTGGCGTTCCAATGCCAGCAAGTCGAGAAAATCACGCCAAATCCTTGGGATATACGGCTTTATAGGGTAGTTACGGAGTTTAGTTAGGCCTTTCCCGTCGCCGCCCCAAACGCTGTTCTGGTCGTCTGCCGATGCCCGCTCGCACCACGGCATGCCGCAAATGACACGATCGATCAGCCGTGCTCGATCGCATGCGTTTCACCTTTGGTTGTCACAACTAAAAGGTGACTGCCGGCCCCCAAAAAACACGAAGACAAAAACGCTCCCCGGATCGATCAAAGTCCGTGGCTGAAAATACGGTTTTGTCCTGCTATTAAAGGACCTTCGAGTTGCTGGATTTTTCAGAACCTTTGCGTATACTCAAGCGCGGGTACCCGACACGGAGAAAACTATG
The DNA here is from genome assembly GCA_041553075.1 of Woeseiaceae bacterium. GTDB lineage: Bacteria > Pseudomonadota > Gammaproteobacteria > Steroidobacterales > Woeseiaceae > UBA1847. The sequence goes on from JBFEJR010000012.1 coordinate 39,989, forward strand.
GCTACCAAGAAGAAGTCTCGTAAAAAAGCTTCGAAGCGCAAAGTCGCCAAGAAGCGGAAAGTAATTCGTAAGAAACCGGCCAAGCGCGCGGCGAAGAAAAAAGTCGCCAAGCGTAAGACCAAGAAAAAAGTTGCCAAGAAAAAGACAAAGAAGAAAGTAGCTAAGAGGAAAGCGAAGAAGAAGGTCGCCAAGCGTAAGACCAAGAAGAAAGCTACGAAGAAAAAGGTAGCCAAGAAGAAGGCGAAGAGAAAGGTCAAGAAGAAGGCCAAGAAAAAGGCCAAAAAGAAAGTAGCTAAGCGGAAGGCTAAGAAGAAAGTCGCCAAGCGCAAGACCAAGAAGAAAGCGACGAAGAAAAAAGCTACGAAGCGCAAAGCCAAGAAGAGGCCGGCCAAGCGCAAGACCAAGAAGAAAGCTACGAAGCGCAAGGCCAAGAAGAAAGTGGCCAAGCGCAAGACGACTAAGAAGCCGACCAGGCGGAAAGCCACCAAGAAAAAGGCTACCCGCAGAAGGAAACGGTAGTTAGTCCGTAGTTCCGGAAGTAACCTTCTTCCAGAGCACGCAAGAGAGCCCGCTTCGGCGGGCTCTTTTCGTTCGCGAAGGGCCCGGACTTTGCGGCGCCCTGCGTGCAATTTGCGACATTTGCACTATAGTACGGACCTATGGACGCAACCCAGAAAAAGCGGGCCGCGGCCGAAGCGGCGCTCCAGTTCATCGAACCGGGCATCACGCTCGGCGTCGGCACGGGCTCCACGGTCAATTGCCTGATCGAACTGTTGCCCGCGGTACGCAACCGCATCGATCGCCTGGTATCGAGCTCCCGGGCGACGACGAAGCTGCTCGAGGATCACGGTTTCGAAGTCAAGACGCTCAACGAGACCGGTGATTTCGACCTCTACATCGACGGCGCGGACGAGAGTAACAAGCGCCTCGAGCTGATCAAGGGCGGAGGCGGCGCGCTGACGCGCGAGAAGGTCCTGGCTGGCGCTGCGCGGCGTTTTGTCTGCATCATCGACGACTCCAAGCTGGTCGGCATGCTCGGCAAGTTTCCGCTCCCGATCGAGGTTCTGCCAATGGCGCAGGAATTCGTTGCCCGGCGGATGCTCAAGATGCGCGGCCAGCCGGTCTGGCGCGAAGCACTCGTGACGGACAACGGCAACCATATTCTCGATGTCCACAACCTGCAGATCGCCAACCCGATCGACATGGAGGCCCGGATCAACCGCATCCCGGGCGTCGTCACGGTCGGCCTGTTTGCCCACCGGCCGGCCGACGTACTGCTGGTAGCCAGTGACGACGGCATTCGGGAGATGCGTACCTAGACGTGATGCGTACGACCGCAGCCCTGATCGCCTGTTGCGCCCTGGCCGCCTGCTCGGAGTCGCCGGACGGCACCCCGCAGTACGGTGACCTCGCCTTCATCAATGCCAGGGTCTACACGGTCGATCCCGCGAATCCCGCCGCGGAGGCCGTTGTCGTTCGCGGCGACACGATTGTCTACGTCGGCGACACGGCCGGTGCCGCACCCCTGATCGGCGCGGCCACTGACGTTCAAGACCTCGGCGGTCAGCTGCTGCTGCCGGGGTTCATCGACACCCACGTGCATCCCATCGCCGGGGGCGGCTACGCGACGGCGCTGTCGCTGGATACCTGGGCTAGCGTTGACGACTGGGTCGCGGCGATCGCCGCCTACGCCGAGGCCAACAAGGACAAGGACCTGCTGTTCGGCTACGGTTTTCTCGCCTCGACGTTTGGCCCGGTCGGACCAACGCGGCAACTGATCGATGCGGTGGTCCCGGACCGTCCGGTGCTGATCATGGACGAGGGTTTTCACGGGGCCTGGGCCAATACGGCGGCACTCGAAGCGCTCAACATCACCCAGGACACGCCCGACCCGGTGCCCGGCTACAGCTATTACAAACGCGACGCCAACGGCGATGCGACCGGCTACCTCCTCGAGGGTACGGCCGGCATGGCGATGGACGCCCTCAACGTGATCAATGAGGAGGTGGTCATCGAGGGCACGGGGATCATTCTCGACATCATGAATTCGTACGGCGTGACCGCGGCTTTTGATGCCGGCACGCTCGACAACCAGGACCCGGCGGCGGTCAAGCGCATTCTCGACCATCTCGCCGATGCCGGCGAACTGACCGTTCGAATCGTGGGTTCCAGCCGGCCGGAAACGGCGGATGATTTCGACGCCGCGGTGGATACGGCCGACCGGTGGCGCAGCCTCGTCAAGGGCGAGAACTACCATTACAACACGCTGAAGATCCCCGACGACGGCACGGTCGAGGGTCGTACCGCAGCGATGTTCGAGGACTACCAGGGCGAGCCTGGTAATTCCGGTGAAACGGTCTTCACCGAAGAACAGATGACGGCCATGATCAGCGACGCGGCTTCCCGCAACATGGACGTGCACGTGCATGCGCTCGGCGAGCGCGCGATTCACGAAACACTGAATGCGATCGAGGTGGCACGCGCCCGTCATCCGGGCAGCGACACGCGTTACACGATCTGCCATGTGCAGGTCATTACGGACCAGGACGTGCCGCGGTTCGGCAAACTCGACGTAATCGCCCAGAGCACGCCCCTGTGGGCCTCGTATGACACCTACGGCGAGCAGTTCGTCAGCCAGGACCAGTTCCAGCGCTTCTGGCGCTTCCGGAGCCTCGCGGACGCCGGCGCGAAGCTGACCTTTGGCAGCGACTTTCCGGCCAGCGGTGCCGGCACGCTCGGGCTCTCGCCGCTGGTGCAGATCGAAATGGGACACACGCGCCAGGAGTACGGCACGCCCGACGCACCGATCCAGCCTCGCGAAGGCGAGCGGCTGAGCGTCGCGGCGCTGGTGCGCGGGTTTACGGCCGATGCGGCTTATCAGCTGCACATGGAGGACCGGATCGGCTCGATCGAGGTGGGCAAGAAGGCCGATCTCGTGGTCCTCGATCGGGATATCTTCTCAGTCGACCCCTACGCGATCCACGAGACCCGGGTCGTGCTGACCGTGATGGGCGGCCGGATCGTATTTGCGCGGAGTCAGTAGGTAAACCGGGCAAGCGATGGGCTTGCCGAACCAAGAAAAACAAAGGGGCCCTGTGTGGGCCCCTTTGCTTGTTTATGGCTGGGGGAGAGGGATTCGAACCCCCGTTGGCGGAGTCAGAGTCCGCAGTCCTACCACTAGACGATCCCCCAAGTAAGGATCGCGCGGCTGCAATCAGCGCTTCGAGTACTGCGTAGCCCGACGTGCCTTGCGCAGGCCGACCTTCTTGCGCTCGACTTCGCGCGCATCGCGGGTAACGAACCCGGCCTGGCGCAGCGACGGCCGCAGCGTCTCGTCATACTGCATCAAGGCGCGCGTCAGGCCATGGCGGATCGCGCCTGCCTGGCCCGTCGTGCCACCGCCGTTGACCGTGACGTTGACATCGAACTTGTCACCGAGCTTGGTCAGTTCCAGGGGCTGGCGGACGATCATCTGCGCCGTCTTGCGCCCGAAGAAAACGTCCAGCGGGCGCCGGTTGACGGTGATATCGCCGTTGCCGGGCTTCAGGAATACGCGTGCCGTCGAGGTCTTGCGCCGTCCGGTCCCATAATAAAACGTGTCACTCATAATCTGTCTCTACTCGATCCTGGCCGTTACGCGTTGATTTCCAGAGAAATCGGCTGCTGGGCGGTATGGGAATGCTCGGGTCCTGCAAACACGCGCAGCTTCGACAGCATCTTGCGGCCGAGCGGGCCCTTCGGCAGCATGCCTTTGACGGCCTGTTCCAGTGCGCGCTCGGGATGCGTCTCGAGCAGCTTGTTGAGGGGTACCGATTTCAGGTTGCCGATGTATCCCGTGTGGTGGTGGTACATCTTGTCCTTGAGCTTGTTTCCGGTCACCCGGATCTTCTCGGCGTTGACCACGACAATGTAGTCACCCGTGTCGATGTGCGGCGTGAATTCCGGCTTGTGCTTGCCCCGCAGGCGGTGCGCGAGTTCGGTCGATAACCGACCCAGGGTCTTGTTCGTGGCATCGACCACGTACCAGTCGCGCCGAACCTCTGCCGGCTTCGCAGAAAACGTCTTCATAATCTCAGGTTTCCAGTAACGGTCTGCCGCCCGGGCACGCACAAGCGTTCACCGGAGCGGCGAAAGGCGCGAAATTCTACTGCAGCGCCGCCCCCAATGCAAACCCCCGGGGGCGGCGTTTCGGGCAGCGGTGCTAGAATCCGTACTCGAGCGACAGTGCCGTGTAAGTATCTGTTTCTTCGAGCAATGCCGGCACATCGGTGTTGTGCTTGACCGTGTACGATGCGACCAGCGCCAGATTACCGACGAGCCGCGCCGAGATGGCGGTCACCGACTCTACGTAGGTGTTGTCGCCGCCGCTTTCCACGGTGAGGTCCTGGCGGAACTCGGCCGTCTCGCTGAAGTGCCACTTGTAGTACAGGCCACCACGCCCAATGGTCTCGTTCTGGCTGATCCCGTCCTGCGTTTCGGACTGCCGGGCACCGGCGCCTATTTCAGCATTGAGCTTGTGCCGGTCGCCGTCGATCAGCCGGCGGCCGTAACCCACCGTCTGCGAGAACTGGGTATCGTAGCCGCCGAAACGATCCTTGCGCCAGTTGAGGCGGCCGAACAGGAAATCATGGTCGGTCAGTTTGCGTTCGCTCTTCCACCCGGCCGAGTAGGCCTCGGCGGTCGTGACTTCGTTTTCGGCGGCGTCGATGGCGGCAGCGTTGAACAGGTGAGTCCAGTCGCCCACCGTGTAGCCGACCTCGAAACCGGAGTTCAGCGTCGAATTCTCGGTGTTGCCAGAGGTTGCCAGGTAGCCGAGTGTCGCCTTGCCGCTCCACGGGCTCGCAGGCTCGGTTGCATCCTGTGCCAGCGACGGCAGCGGCGCGGCCAGCGCCGCCGCCAGGGCCAGTGTTTGCAGTTTCATCAGTCTTGCTCCTTTGGTGATGTCGTAAGTCATGGTCACAAAGGGCGCGGAGTATACCTGCACCGCTCCGCATTTCGCTATACTTCTGCGCATGCAAATACGTCAGCTCACGCCGCTGGATCGACTCCTCGCCAGCGCCAACAATGCCTTGCGGACGGTCGCCGCGCCGGCGGGCCGCACCGCACGCCCCAGTCCCGCCGAGCACATCATCGATGCCGAACTCGACGCCCGGGAGAAGACCCACGCAGCCGGGCTGATGCGCGTCAACCATGCCGGCGAAGTGGCGGCGCAGGCCCTCTACCAGGGGCATGCGGCAGTAGCGCGCGACTCGTCGATCGAAGAGGAGATGCAGCGCGCCGCGGACGAGGAATTCGATCACCTGGCCTGGTGTGAGCAGCGCATCAATGAACTGGGCGAGGACGTCAGCAAGCTTACGCCGTTGTGGTATGCGGGCGCGTTTGCCATTGGCGCCGCGAGCGGCATCCTCGGCGACAGGTGGAGCCTGGGTTTCATCGAGGAGACCGAAAAGCAGGTGTGCGCACACCTCGACAGCCACCTCGACAGCCTGCCGGCGGCCGACGCGAAGAGCCGTGCAATCGTCGAGCAGATGCGCGATGAGGAAGAGGAACACGGTGACAACGCCGCGCAAGCCGGTGCGGCCGATCTGCCGGCGCCGGTGAAGCGGCTCATGCAAATCACGGCCAAAGTCATGACCAAGACCGCGTATTGGGTGTGAAACAGCATGGACAAACGATAATTCTGCGGAAAAACACGCACTTAGCTTGCCCTAGCGGGCAATCTGTATTAAAAGAGGTGCGCATAAGGGCGAGGGAAAACCAATGCAGACAACAGCGAAGAATCTGAGCGACGTACCGGCGATCAATCGCTTCCTGAGTTATTGCCGGGTACGAACGGTACCGCAGAAGACCGTAATGATTCATGCCGGCGATCTCCCGGACGTCTTGTACTACATCGTCGACGGCTCCGTGGAGGTCATGATCGAGGACGAAGACGGCAACGAGATGGTCCTCGCGTACCTGAACAAGGGCCAGTTCTTCGGCGAGATGGGGCTGTTTTACGAACAGCCGACACGCAGCGCGTGGGTCCGGACCCGCACCGAGTGCGAGATCGCCGAGATGACGTATCCCCGCTTCCGGCAGATCGCCAGTGAGAGCCCGGGCCTCGTGTTCGAGCTGGCCACGCAGCTCGCCACGCGCCTCGATCGCACCAACCGCAAACTCGGAGACTTGGCGTTCGTGGATGTCACGGGCCGCGTCGCCCATGCGATCATGGATCTGTGTAACGAACCGGATGCCATGACCCATCCGGATGGCATGCAGATCAAGGTGAGCCGCCAGGAACTGAGCCGCCTGGTCGGCTGCTCACGCGAGATGGCCGGCAGGGTCCTCAAGGTCCTCGAGGAACAGGGCCTCGTCTCGGCCAGCGGCAAGACGATCGTGGTCTACGGCGCCCGACCGAACCGCAAGCTCTGATATCTCCCGCAACCAAGCGACGCAATTAAGGGACACAATTAAGGGACAGTTACCTTAACTCCGAGGAGTTAAGGTAACTGTCCCTTAATTGTCGCAGCGATTTCGGCCCGCATTGCGGCGATCGTGGCCGCGTAATCATCGCTGCCGAAAATTGCCGATCCGGCGACAAAGGTGTCGGCCCCGGCCGCGGCGATTTCACCGATGTTGTCTACCTTGACGCCGCCGTCGACTTCCAGGCGAATCTCGAAGCCACTGTCATCGATGATCTTCCTCGCCTGGCGCAGCTTGTCGAGCGCCGACGGGATGAACCTCTGGCCGCCGAAGCCCGGGTTGACGGACATCAGGAGTACCATGTCGACCTTGTCGAGCACGTATTCGAGCCAGTCGAGCGGGGTCGCGGGATTGAATACGAGACCGGCCTTGCAGCCGCTGTCGCGGATCAGGCCCAGGGAGCGATCGGGATGCCTGCTGGCCTCGGGATGGAACGTGATGTAGCTCGCCCCGGCCTTGGCGAAATCCGGGATGATGCGGTCCACGGGCTCGACCATCAGGTGCACGTCGATCGGCGCCTCGATGCCGTAGTTGCGCAGCGCCTCGCACAGGAGCGGGCCGATCGTCAGGTTCGGCACGAAGTGGTTGTCCATGACATCGAAGTGCACGATATCGGCCCCGGCGTCGAGCACGTCGCGAACGTCATCGCCGAGCCGGGCGAAATCAGCGGAAAGTATCGAAGGAGCGATCAGCGGTTTCACGGCGGGTCCTTATGAGCAATCTCTAATATACTTTACCTTATCGATCGCCTTGCTTTCAGCATTTCGTACGCGCCGCGTACTTCGCGGGTACGGCGCTCCGCCTCGGCAATGGCACTCGCATCGGGGTTGTCGCCGGCGATCTTGTCCGGGTGCGTCCGGTTCATGATCCGCCGGTAGGCTTTCTTGATCTCGTCGTTGCTCGCCTCCGGCGACACGCCGAGTGTCTCGTAGGCGCGCCGCACCCGGGCCGCATCGGCGCTACCTTCGGGCGAGCGCTTGAAGCCTTTCTGCGCCCGGATCATCGCCTCGAGCTGGGCCAGCTCGACCCGCCCGATGTCGAGCTCGGTGCAGATCGTCCAGAGCAGCGCACGCTCCCGCTGGCGCAGACCCGGTTTGGCGAGCACGACTTCGAGCAGCAGCCGCAGGAACAGGGTGCGTTGCGCGGCGCCGCGGGCACTGACCCGACGCACTTCGCGGACTGTCTGCACCAGCGGGAAGCCGGCCCGCTTGCCGTCCTCGAAGCTGTGGATCGCCCGGCGCACCTCCGCCGGGCTGAGGCCAAGGCGGTGCATTATCAGCCGGGCGGCCCGAATCTCGTCCTCGCTCACGCGGCCGTCAGACTTGGCGACGTGGCCCATGCAGGCGAACAGCGCGTGCACGAATTCGCCGGACAGCCGCCCCAGCGATTCATCCTCCGCCTGGAACTTTCGCATGCTGTGCCTGAAGCCCCGGTAGAACTGGTAGGCAACCAGCAACAAGACGATCAGGACAATGGTCTTTCCGAGGAACATATGGGACCGCATCGTAGCGCGACTGCGCGCCCATTCCCATCGCGGGCCTTGCGGGCACGGCCCGAAGCGGCGATCATCGCCTCATGAGCAACGCCGACGTCCTGTACGAATCGTCGATCGCGGAATTGCCGTTGATCGGTCGCGGCAAGGTCCGCGACATCTACAGCGTCGATGACGACCACCTGCTGCTCGTCACGACCGATCGCCTGTCCGCCTACGACGTCGTCATGCCCGATCCCGTGCCCGGGAAGGGCGAGGTCCTGACGCGGATATCGCTCTTTTGGTTTCGCATGATGAGCGACATCATCGACAACCAGCTAACCGACCTCACGGTCGCCGACGTCATCAAGGACCCGGCGCTACAGGCGCAGCTGCAGCACCGCGCGCTGGTCGTCAAGCGCCTCAAACCGCTGCCCGTCGAGGCCGTGGTGCGCGGCTACCTGATCGGCTCGGGCTGGCAGGACTACCAGGCATCGGGCCGGGTCTGCGGCATCGAGCTGCCGCCGGGCCTGCAGCAGGCCGAGAAGCTGCCTGAGACGCTGTTCACGCCCGCCTACAAGGCCGCGGCCGGGCAGCACGATGAGAACATCAGTTTCGCCAAGGTCGTCGAACTCGTCGGCGAGAAGCTCGCGCAGCGGGTTCGTGACATCTCGATCGAGATCTATGAACGCGCCGCCGCTTACGCGCTGCAGCGCGGCATCATCATCGCCGACACCAAGTTCGAGTTCGGCACCGACGCGCAGGGACGGCTGTACATCATTGACGAGATGCTGACCCCTGATTCCTCCCGCTTCTGGCCCGTCGACGGCTACCAGGTCGGCACCAGCCCACCCAGCTTCGACAAGCAGTTCGTGCGCGACTACCTCGAAACCCTGGACTGGGACAAGACGCCACCGGGGCCCGACCTGCCCGCCGACATCATCAGCAAGACGGCTGACAAGTACCGGGAAGCGCTGGCCAGAATGACCGGATGATCGCGGAGCTTCGCCATCGGCTGGACGAACTCGTGTGGGGAAACGGGCTCCTCAAGTACGGCCTCGCCGGCCGTATCCTCGCCGGCACGCTACGCAACCTCTATGCCGTGATACGCGACATCGTGTCGGGCCAACTCACGCTGCGCTCGATGAGCCTCGTCTACACGACGTTGCTGTCCATCGTACCCCTGATGGCCTTCAGTTTTTCGGTGCTAAAGGGTCTCGGCGTGCACAGGGAGCTGCAGGCGCGCCTGTACACGATCCTCGAGCCACTCGGCGCCAAGGGCGTCGAAATCACGGACCAGTTGATGCGGCTCGTCAACAACGTCAACGGCAGCGTGCTCGGCGGCATCGGCCTCGTGTTTTTCGTCTACACGGCCATAACGATGGTCCAGAAGATCGAGGAGGCCTTCAACTACGTCTGGTACGTCACCAAGCCGCGCAGCTTTGCGCGCCGCTTCACCGAGTACATGCTGGTCCTGCTGACGGGCCCGATCCTGATCGGCATCGCCCTGGCCGCCATTGCGTCGTTGCAGAACGAGGGGATCGTGCAATGGCTCGCGTCCAACGCCCTGTTCGGGCCGGTGTTTGCCGCGACCAGCAAGCTGACACCGTTCCTGATCGTCACGACCGCGTTCACATTCCTCTACTACTACATGCCGAACACCAATGTGCGCGTGGGTTCGGCCCTGGTCGGCGGGCTGGCGGGCGGTTTCATGTGGGCCGCCCTCAGCATCATCGTCGCAGCGTTCGTCGCCAATTCGGCGCGCACGCAGGCGATCTACGCGAGCTTCGCCATTGCGATCATTACGCTGATCTGGCTGTACCTCAACTGGCTGATCCTGCTGATCGGCGCACAGATCGCCTTCTATTTCCAGAACCCGGCCTACCTGCGCATCGGTCGCCGGGAACCGCGCCTGTCCAATGCCATGCGCGAACGCCTCGCGCTCAACATCATGCTCCTGATCGGCAGCACGTTCCGCGATGCCGCCAGGTCGATCGACGTGCACGAGTTGAGTGACAAGATGCGCATCCCGTCGATCACGATTGCGCCGATTCTGCACGCGCTCGAAGAGCGGGGGCTCGTAACGGCGACCGAGAACGAAAGCCTCGTTCCGGGCCGCGACATCGCGCTCATCAAGCTGAGCGACATGCTCGCGGCCGTGCGGATCGACGGCGAAACCGGCTCTCATCGCGAGCCGCGCTGGGCGAAGGCCGTCAACGCCATCGGCAACATCATCGACGCGGCTGTGAACGAGTCGGTGGGCGACAAGACGCTGGCACAGCTTCTCGACGAGATCGACCCGGCAGAGAGCTGAGCTGACACGCCTCCTGCCGTCGCGTCAGGCGCCGGCTATCGTCATCTCCTCGACGAGAACCGAGCCGCAGCGAATGCCGCTGCGCAGATCCTGGTCGCTGCCGATCGCCGCGATGCGCCGGTACAGGTCACGCAGGTTGCCGGCAATGGTTACTTCGTGCACGGGGTAGGCGATCTCGCCGTTCTCGACCCAGTAGCCGACGGCGCCGCGCGAGTAGTCCCCGGTTACGCCGTTGACCCCCTGCCCGATCAGTTCGGCAACCACGAGGCCCGTTCCCATCTCCCGGACCAATGCGTCCCTGTCCGTGTCACTGCCGGGAATCACGAGGTTCTGCGCGCCGCCGGCATTGGCGGTGGTCTGCAGCCCGAGGCGCCGTGCCGAGTAGCTGCTCAGGACGTACTCCCGCAGAACGCCGTCGGCAACGATGTCGCGATCGTAGGTCGCGACCCCCTCGCTATCGAACGCTGCGCTGGCCATGCCCCTCGGAATGTGCGGACGTTCGAGGATATTGACGAACTCGGGGAACAGCTGCTCCCCGGCAGCGTCGAGCAGGAACGACGCCTTGCGGTAGAGCGCCCCCCCGGCGATCGCGCTGATCGCATGGCCGATAAAGCCGCGCGCGAGTTCCGGCACGTACAGGACCGGCGCCCGGGTCGTGCGGATCTTGCGCGCTCCCAGGCGTGCCACCGTCTTCGCGGCCGCCGTGCGGCCGACCTCGGCGCCGTTCTGCATGTCGGCGGCGACACGGGCGGCCGTGTAGTGGTAGTCGCGCTGCATCACGCCGTCCTGCTCGGCGAGCAGGACGCAGGTAATGCTGTGGCTGGTCTTCGAGTAGCTGCCGACGAACCCGTGCGAGTTGCCGTAGGCCCGGGTGCCGCGATTGGTGGCGACGGTCGCCCCTTCGGAATTGCTGATGCGCTTGTCGAACGCGAGGCCGGCCTGCTCCGCCTCCACCGCGAGCGCGATCGCTGCCGGCGCATCGACGTCCCACGGATGATCGAGATCGAGGTCCTTTGTCTCGGTGCACATCAGGTCCGCATCGGCGAGTCCCGCGAATTCGTCGGGCGCGGTGCTGTTGGCAAAGGACACGGCCTTGGCAACCGCCTCGCGAATGGCTGCCGGGGACAGGTCGGAGGTGCTCGCATTGCCCTTGCACGAGCCCTTGAACACCGTGATGCCGATGCCGCGATCGTTGGTGTACTCGAGATTCTCGACATCGCCGAGGCGTGCCGTGGCCGACAGGCCCGTATCGTGGCTGGCGGCCGCTTCCGCCTGGTCGACGCCGGCCTTCCGGGCCTCTTCGAGCGCCAGGGCGACCAGTTTCTCGAGCTCGGCCCGGCCGAGTGAATCGCGTTTCGTAATATTTCCCATGTTAGACTCCGGCCCCCGACGGCGGGACGGCCGCGGGTCGTACTTTAGCCGGTGGGCGATGCAAAGCCCAGCAGATGATAGAATTTCGCGATGAGTATCGATGTCGGCATTATCATGGGATCGCGCTCCGACTGGGAGACGATGCGCCACGCGAGCGAAACGCTGGAACAACTCGGCGTGTCGGCGGAAGTCAGGGTGGTGTCGGCGCACCGCACGCCGGACCTGCTGTTCGAGTACGCGAGTTCTGCCGTTGCGCGTGGCCTCAAGGTCATCATCGCCGGTGCCGGCGGAGCGGCGCACCTGCCCGGCATGGTCGCAGCCAAGACGCGTATCCCGGTCCTCGGCGTCCCGGTCCAGTCGCAGGCCCTGAACGGCCTGGACTCGTTGCTGTCGATCGCGCAGATGCCGGCCGGGATTCCGGTGGGTACGCTGGCCATCGGCCGGGCCGGCGCCGTCAATGCCGCCCTGCTGGCGGCAGCCATGCTCGCCACTCACGACGAGTCGATAGCCGACGCCCTGGACACGTTCCGCAAGAACCAGACCGACCGGGTGCTCGGCGACAGCGACCCCCGCACCTAGCGCCATGCGGATCGGCGTCATCGGAGCCGGCCAACTCGGCCAGATGCTGGGCTTTGCAGCGCGCGACCTGGGAGACGAGTGCCGCTTTGTCGACCCCGCGGAAGCCCCCCCTGCCGCGGCCTGCGGCGATGTCATCAGACGGCCGTTCGATGACGCGGGCGCACTGGCCGAACTCGCGGCAAGCTGTGACGTCATTACCTACGAATTCGAGAACGTGCCGGTCGCTGCGCTGCATGCGATTGCGGATCGCGTGCCCATCTACCCTCCGCCCGGCGCGTTGCGCCATTCACAGGACCGCCTGGACGAGAAGCAGCTGTTCACGGCGCTCGGCATTCCTCTCCCCGGTTTTCGGGCCATCGCATCGCGGCACGACATCGCGGCTGCGGCAGACGCGCTCGGCCTGCCGCTCGTCATCAAGACGCGCCGCCTCGGCTACGACGGCAAGGGACAGTTCGTGGTGCGCGACCGGGCGGAAATCGGCGCCGCATGGGACGCACTGGGCGCGAGCCCGCTGATCGCCGAACAATGGGTGCCGTTCGACTACGAGGTCTCCTGCATCGGCGTGCGCAACGTCGCGGGCGACGTGGCGCTGTATCCGCTGAGCCGCAATGTGCACGAAGACGGCATCCTGAGAACCTCGATCGCGCCCGTCGATGCGCCGCATCTTGCCGGGCTGGCCGAGGACTACGTGCGGCGTCTTCTGGACCACCTGGATTACGTCGGGGTCCTGGCGCTCGAGTTGTTCGTTTGCGGCGATCGCCTGCTGGCGAACGAGTTTGCACCGCGTGTCCATAACTCGGGCCACTGGTCGATCGAGGGCGCGGCGACGAGCCAGTTCGAGAACCACGTCCGTGCGATCACCAACCGCAGCCTCGGCTCCACGGCAAGTGTCGGCCACGCCGGCATGGTCAACCTGATCGGGGAAATACCGGCCGCGGCGCATGCCCTCACGAGCGGCGTGCTGCACGATTATGGCAAGACACCGCGCCCCGGGCGCAAACTCGGGCACATCACGGTTACGGCGGCTACAGCCGCCGAACGCGACGCCCTGCTGGAGATTGTGAGACGCGTTGTGACGGGGCGCACACCGGCGCCTGCGACCTCGGCATAGCCCGGGGCACGCAAAAGCAGGTAAACTCGATCAGGTATGTCGTATCTGAGCCACTTCAACCTCACGGACCAGCCGTTTCGACTGACGCCGGATCCTGATTACCTGTACTGGAGCAAGCAGCACGCCAGGGCCAAGGCCTACATGGAATCCACGATCTGGCTGGCTGACGGGTTCGTGGTCATCACGGGCGACATCGGCTCCGGCAAGACGACACTGCTGCAGTCCTTCCTGTCCGAGCTCGACGACGACGTGGTCTACGCGGTGGTTTCGCAGACCCAGCTCACACCGACACAGTTCCTGCAGGCCGTCCTCACCGAATTCGGTTTCAAGCCGTTCGACAAGCGCAAGGTCGAGCTGCTGGACATGCTCAACATGTTCCTGATCGAGCAATACTCGAGCGGCAAGAAAGTCGTGCTTATCGTCGACGAAGCGCAGAACCTGTCGCGCAAGGTGCTCGAGGAAATCCGGCTGATGTCGGGAATCGAGACCCACAAGGAAAAGGTGCTGCGCATCATCCTTGCCGGCCAGCCGGAACTGAAGGAGAAGCTCGAGTCGCCGGGACTGAAGCAGCTCGTGCAACGCGTGCGCCTGCGGTTTCACCTCGGTCCGCTGGATCATCGCGAAATGCGCGAGTACGTCGAGCATCGCCTCGCGATCGCCGGCTGCCAGCAACCCGGCCTGTTCGGCGAGGAGTGTTTCGAGACGCTGCACCGCTACACGGGCGGCGTGCCGCGACTGATCAACACGCTGTGCGACTCGGCGCTCCTGTGTGCTTTCGCGGACGAGAAAAAGTCGGTCGGCCTCGACGAAATGCTTGCGGCGATCGCGGAGCTCGGCTGGAAGGAACACGAGAGCAACACGGGCCTGTTCGAGAAGCTGAACTCCCTGGACCGCAGGAAGGCGCACGATTCGCACGTCACCCGCATCGAGGTGCGATCCGACGGCGAGGTGCTCGAGGATCTGTCGTTCCCCGCTGGCCGCATCATCATCGGGCGCTCACCGGACAACGAGATCTACATCAAGAGCAAGTTCGTCAGCCGGCACCACGCCCAGTTGATCACCGATGACGACGGCTGCTTTATCGAAGACCTGAACAGCACCAACGGCATCTTCCTCGGCGAGAAGCAGATCAAGAAATACCAGTTGGAGGACGGCGACGTCGTGACGCTCGGCGTGCACGAACTCGTGTATCACGACCTGCGGCCGGCCGATCAAAGCCTCGAGGACCAGGTCGACGAGCCGAACGACAGCGACACCGCCAATAACCTGATCGACGAGCAGGAAACGGCCTGAGGTGTGCGGGCCCTAGTAGTCCTGGCGCTGACCGACGCGCCGATCCGACACGCGATGATCACGGCGCTTCAACAGCACCACGAGGCCCGCTACGAGGCAGACGAGCCCCACGACGAAACACACCGTGGGCCAGTACCAGTAGTTGAGGTACAGCGACGCGCCCAGCGCGGCTGTGCCCATCAGCAGGTACAGGTAGGGCAGGCTTTCGTATATCGGCTTCGAGACCCACATAGCGCTTGCGTTCCATTCCCCGGGCCGATCAATTCTCCATAGCGTGGCGCACATGTAAAGCGCCCTGACGCAAAAGACCCGGCTCGTGGCCGGGTCTCGGTTAAGGGTCGCGCTTTACAAGTCCTTGTTTTGACTCAGGAGCGACCAACGCCAAACAGGCTCAGGATGTGCGCAAAGAAGCCACCGGCCATCCCGTCTACCGCGAGATCGGGCTCGTAGTCGTTGGCGTCACCGCGGAATCCCTGGACAATCTGCTGCGAGCCGGCGTCCATATCCATCTCGGTGATCGTGCTCTCGAATGCCATCGTCGTTTCCCTCCGTAAGATGAAAGCACTCTACTCCGCCCATATGTTCAATGCAGTGAGCTAACTCACACTGTGACGTGCGAACCCGCCGATTTTCGACTTATGTGAAGTTCAGGCCGTGCCGCCGACGGTGAGTTCGTCGATCTTCAGGGTCGGCTGGCCGACCCCGACCGGCACCGACTGGCCCTCCTTGCCGCAAGTTCCGACGCCGGTATCGAGCGCGAGGTCGTTGCCGACCATCGAGATTCGCTGCAGCGCCTCGGGGCCGTCGCCGATCAGCATCGCGCCCTTGACCGGCACCGTGACCTTGCCCTTCTCGATCAGGTACGCTTCGCTCGCCGAGAACACGAACTTGCCCGATGTGATGTCGACCTGCCCCCCGCCGAAGTTCGGCGCGTACAGGCCCCTGTCGACCGAGGCGATGATTTCGGCAGGATCGTGGTGTCCGGCCAGCATGTAGGTGTTCGTCATGCGCGGCATCGGCACGTGAGCGAACGACTCGCGGCGCCCGTTGCCGGTCGACTCGGTTCCGGTCAGGCGTGCGTTGAGCTTGTCCTGCATGTAGCCGCGCAACACGCCTTTCTCGACCAGCACCGTGTGCTGCCCCGGCGTGCCTTCGTCGTCGACCGCGAGTGAGCCGCGCCGCCCGGCGAGGGTGCCGTCGTCGACGATCGTGCATTGCTCCGAGGCCACCTGCTGGCCGATGCGGCCACTGAATGCCGAGACGCCTTTGCGGTTGAAGTCGCCCTCGAGCCCGTGCCCGACCGCCTCGTGCAGCAGGATGCCCGGCCAGCCCTTGCCGAGCACGACGGGCATGGCTCCGGCCGGCGCAGGCTGCGCCTCGAGCTGCACGGTTGCCTGCCGGACCGCTTCGCGGGCGTACTCGTGCGCCAGGTCTCCGTCGAGGAAATAATTGAGATCCGCACGCGCGCCGCCGCCCGCGTAGCCCTGCTCGCGGCGCCCGTCCTGCTCCAGGATGACGCTGACGTTGAGACGAATCAGCGGCCGCACGTCGGCGCTCAGCGTGCCGTCGGACGCCGCCACCAGGACCAGGTCCTGGCTGCTCGCCAGGCTGATGATCACCTGGTCGATGCGCGCATCGAGCGCCCGTGTCGCGGCATCCAGTTCGAGCAGGAGCTGTGTCTTTTGCCGATCGTCGATGCTGGTCGTCGGGTCCGACGCCGGGTACAGCGCCGCCGGCGCCTGCCGCTGCCACGCCGCGACCCGTTTCGCCTGCCCCTGTCGCGCGATGGCGCGGGCGGCGCCGGCGGCGGCCTCGAGCGCGGGCAACACGAGCTCGTCCGAATAGGCGAACCCGGTCTTCTCGCCGCTGTTGGCCCGCACGCCCACGCCCTGTTCGAGGTTGAAACTGCCCTCGCGGATGACGCCGTCCTCGAGCGTCCAGCTTTCGTTGCGACTGACCTGGAAATAGAGGTCGGCGTAGTCGACGCCGCCGCGCATGACGGAACCGAGGGTCGTCGACAGCTGTTGCTCGCCGAGCCCCGCGGGCTCGAGCAGGCGTGTCATGACGGCTTCGATGGGCGAACTCATAAATCAGTACTCGTTTGGTGCTGAGGTCAGGCGGCGATTCGACAGGGCAGGAAACTCGCTGCGCAGTTTCGCGGGCAGTGCGGGATCGATGTCGGCAAGCACGACACCGTTGCCTTCTGCCTGTTCTGCAAGCACGCGGCCCCACGGATCGCAAATTAGCGAATGCCCGAACGTCGCCCTGTCGTCCGGGTGGCTGCCATATTGCCCGGGCGCGATCACATATGCCAGATTCTCGATGGCCCGCGCACGCAGCAGGACGTGCCAGTGCGCCCTGCCGGTCGTCGCCGTGAACGCGGCCGGCACCGTGAACAGGGTCGCGCCATCGTCGACCAGGCGCCGGTACAGTTCCGGAAATCGCAGGTCATAGCAGATCGTCAGGCCGACCGGGCCCGCAGGCGTCGCGACCGTAACGGGTTCGCTGCCCGGGTACATCGAATTGGACTCGCGGTACGACTCGCCGTCATCGACGAGATCGACGTCGAACAGGTGGATCTTGCGATACAGGGCCTGCATGCGGCCGTCGCCGTCGAACACGGGGCAGGCGCCATACACGCGCTCGTTGCCGATGTCGGGCGACACCAGCGGCATGCTGCCACCCACGATCCACAGGCCGTGCCGCTGCGCCGCAGCCGCGAGGAAGGACTGGATCGGGCCATCGCCGGGATTCTCGGCATGCAGCGCCTTGTCCCGTCCGCGCGCCGGCATCAGGGCGAAGTTCTCCGGCAACACGGCCAGGCGGCAGCCGCCCGCTGCGGCCTTGTCGAGCAGCCGCCCCGCGAGTTCGAGATTGGCGCCGACGTCCGGCCCGCTGTTCATCTGGATGGCGGCGACGCGCATGCCCTTACCGGTCCTCCTCGGCGACGCAGCCGGCCAGCCTGCCAAAGCCCACGAACTGGTCGGACGAGATGGACTCGATCTCCGGTTCGTCCCACGAACCGGAAATGCCGTAGTACACCTGGCCCACTTCCTGCAGCGGTTTCTTGAAGATCTGCGAGAAAATCAGCATGGCGGCGGCGCCCGGCGGGCCGCCCACGACGGCGCCGACGAGCGGCAGGGTATTGCCGACATTGGCGCTGATGATCGCACCCTGCTCGTACTGCTTGCCGTCGAGATCGACCCGGCCGACGATACCGATGTCCGCGGCCGGGCCCTCGAGCGACATGTCGCACGTCGAGGCGATGCCGTCCTCGATGCTGAAAGTGCCGGCAATGCGGTCGTAACCGAAGCCCTTGTTGAACACGTCGCGGAAATCGAGCGACAGCCGCCGCGGCAGGGCGACGAAACTGACGAGTCCGACCATGCGGCCGGCACCCGGCTCGACTTCCTCCAGCTGGCCGTCTTCGAAACGAATCTTGACGCTGCCATCGAGCGCGGCGAGGAAGTCCGCGCGCGGCCCGCCGCCCCAGCTCATGTCGAACAGCATCCCCATCGACCGGCCCGTCACGCCCTCGGCGAAATCGAGCTGGCGCAGGGTCTCGCCGACATCGCTGCTGTTCAGCGTCGCGGTAACGGCGGTGCGGCTGCCCAGTTCCTCGGTGTCGTCGGCAACCCAGGTGCCCTGGCCGACCAGGCTGAAGCTCGGGCCCACGGCCTCGAGTTTCTCGGCTGCCAGGCCTCCCGGGGTGCGCACCAGGACCGCCTCGACCCTCCCCAGGTTACGGCTGCCGAGCGCGAACTCTTCGGCCGTCAGCGTAATCGGGGGCAGGCTCCGGGGATCGATACGGGACGGCTCGTCGTCGTCCGTTTCATCCCCCGGCAGGTGCATGCGTTCCATGTCGATGACCAGTGCACGATCCGAACCGAAGTCGTAGGGAATGAACACGGAGCCGTTTACGTCCTCGCCTTCGAGCTGCACCAGCCAGTCACGCGCGCTGCGGTCGGCGCGCAAGCGATGGTCCTCGAGGTGCTGGCCCAGCGCGAAGAAATCGTCGATGACAAGGTCCATCGAGCGAATGTGCCCGGCTGCCGTCGTCGTGTGATCCCGTGAGCGCGAAACGGCGAGCCATTCCTCGAACCGCAGCGACGGAATCCGGCCGCGCAGGTGCAGGCCGCGCGTCCCGGCCGGTTCGATCGTACCGCCACCCGCCTTGACGACGCCGCGATCCAGCTCCCACGCATCCTCGGGGCGCGTGAACTCGAGTTGCCAGGCGAGGTCGCGGTCTGCCATGCCCTCGCTCTCGATGCGCTCGCCGCCCGGCATGAAGCGAATGTCACCGCGCACCAGCATCGCTTCGTCGGCGGGCTTGGCGAGGGGTGCGGGCAAGTTGAGCGCCATGCCGCGCAGCGAACTCGCAATGCGCACGGTGAACGGCGGTTGGGATTCCTGCGCGCCCCGGGGAAACAGGATGCGTGCCTCGTACGGGGCCGCACCATCGATCAGGCCTTCGAGGGGCACTCCCAGTTCGGCGATGATCGCGGCCGCCGTGGCGGTACCGGTCGCCGTGGCGACGGCAAAATACTGCGGCTCGTCGCCCGGCTCGATACGCAGCTTGACCTCCTCGCCGAGGAAGCGAGCCCCGAGCGAGTCGCCCGTGATCGCCTCTCGCGTGATGCGAACCTCGCCGATGAGATCGGTCAGCGGTGCACCGAGCCCGTCCACTTCGAGCGTCCCGGCATTGCTGCGCAGCAACCCGTCGACCGTGGTCATACGCGGATCGCGCAGCGGCACCGTCAGGTCGAGGCTGAACGACGCATCACCCGCGAGGCTCAGGCGCTTGAGGTTGCCGCCCGTGAATCCGTCGATCGGGCTCTGCATCGCAAACTGCTGCAGCGAGCCGAGCGTGCCGGTCACGAGGCCGTTGATGGTCAGGACCGGCTGTTTCAGGTTGGCGATCTCGATCGCGGCGTCGACGGTCCGGTTGCCCGCGTGGATCGCCTGGTTGCGGACCGAGTACAGGCGCGTGTTGTCGAGGACGAGCTCGACGTCCGCCTGTTCGGCAGCCGGCCACTGCGGCTGGTACCTGAGCGTCAGGCCGCGGAACGACCCCTCCACGAGAAACTTGCCCTCGTCGTTCTCGAACGGGAACTTGTCGAGCGGCCCGCTGAGGCGCAGCGTGCCGCGCGGTACCGTCCCGCTGACCAGCGCGGTCTGGAACCAGTCGTAGAGTTTCGGCTTCATGATGTACCGCGGCACGTAGCGCCTCGCCGTGGCGAGGTCGCTGACGCTCCAGCTCATGTCGAGGTTGATCTGCGGCGCCTCGCCGGTCTTGCTGAGCGTCAGATCGCCGTCCGCCCGGCTCTCCATGAACGGAGTCGTGAAGGAAATGCGGTCGGTGATAACCAGCGTGCGGCGGCTGTCGCTGCGCCAGGTAACGGCCCCGGACAAGGACTGGAAGTCCACCGGGATATCGAGCAGCGCGGGCAGGTCGAGCTGCATGCCTTCGGCCGCGATATCGATATGGCCCCTTTCCTGGCTGGCACTGACCGAGCCCGTGAAGCCGCGCACGCCGGGGATCTTCCCCTGCGCTGCGATGCCGAAGTCGATGAGCTGCGCATCGATGTCGAAGCTCGGCGTTTCCGAGTCCAGGTTATAAACGGTCACGTCGAGGTCCCGGATGATGCCGCCCAGGCCGAGGTCGAGTAGCTGCTGTTGCCGCTGCGCGGGTAGCCACGGCAGCAGCAGCGATCCGTCCGCGAGGTTCAGGTACGTCGCATCGACGGCGAGGACCACGATCTCGCCGTTCTCATCCGTGCTGGTCTCGACCCGAAGGTCGGTATCCGGCCATTCCGTCTCGCGCGTAGCCACCATGAAATCGTCGATCTCGACGAACCAGCCATCATCGGCAATGTCCAGCTCGAAACGTCCGGACAGGTCGAACACCTCCTCCGGGACCGTTGCGATTTCCTCGAAACTCACGTTACCCGTCGCGCTGGTCACGCGCTGCCCCGCCAGCACGAGCGCTACTTCGAGATCGCCCACGCCGGACAGGAACGGGCGTCCCGGGAACTGGCGCAATTGCGACAGGCCCGCGAGCCTGACGGCGTCGGCCTCCATGCGGATATCCCAGGTGCGGTCCTGCTCGGGCACCACGAGCACGCGCGTCGCCGATAATTCGACCTGGCGGCCAAGGTCTGCGGGCAACCGCGCAACCAGGTCGAGCGCGATGCGCTGCTCATCGATGCTCGCCACCGCGCGCCGAATCGAGAAGTCGCGCGGACGCTCGTCGCCGGGCTGCAGGAACCGAACCCTGACGTTCTCACCGACGATCTCGAACTCGCCCGGCCGCGGCGCCCCGTCGCCGCGGGGCACCGGCAGTTCGTCGAGCGGCGAGCCCTGTAGCCACCAGCCGCCGTCTTCGAGTTGCCGCACCTCGAGGCTGGTGTCGCGAACCAGCACGTGATCGACGACCAGTTTCCTTTCGAACAGCAGCCTGCTGACGGAGATACCGATGCCGACACGATCGGCTGCCAGCAGCCGCCGGCCGCTGTCCGGCCTGATCAGTTGCGCCTCGTAGAACTCGAGCTCGGGGCCACTCAGGCCCCAGCGCGCGTTCATGCCGGAGAACTCCACCTCGATACCGATCGCGTCACTGGCCCAGCCCTTGATCTCCTCCTGGTACTCGGGCAGGCGCGGCAGGAACAGGCGAAACAGGCCGACGATGACCGCGAGCAGGATCAGCAACGCCGCGAAGGTATAGGCGATCAGGACCGAGAGTTTGCGGAAGAAATGCTTCATGGGGACCGGTAACTACATCAGGACCACGTCGAACTGATCCTGCTGGTACAGCGATTCCGTCTGCAGCCGGATCGACTTGCCGGTTTGCTCCTCGAGCTCCGCCAGGCTGCGCGCCTGCTCGTCGAGCAGCAGTTCGATGACCTCCTGGCTCGCCAGCACCATGACCTCGTCGAACTCGAACTGGCGCGACTGCCGGATTATCTCCCGGAAGATCTCGAAACACACGGTCTCGGCGGTCATCACGAAGCCGCGCCCCTCGCAGGCAGGACAGTCCTCGCACAGCACATGCTGCAGGCTCTCGCGCGTCCGTTTCCGCGTCATTTCGACGAGACCGAGTGGCGATACCGGGGTGATCTGGTGGCGCGCGTGGTCGCGCGACAGCGCCTGCTCCAGGACTTGCAGCACGTTCTCGCGATGCTCGACGGTTACCATGTCGATGAAATCGATGATGATGATCCCGCCGAGGTTGCGCAGCCGCAGCTGGCGGGCAATCGCCACGGCGGCCTCGAGATTGGTGCGGTAGATCGTCTCCTCGAGGTTGCGGTGCCCGACGTAGCCCCCGGTATTGACGTCGATTGTCGTCATTGCCTCGGTCTGGTCGAAAATCAGGTAGCCGCCCGACTTCAGCGGGATATTCCGGTCCAGCGACTTGCGGATCTCGTCCTCGATCCCGTGCAGGTCGAAGATCGGCCGCCGCCGCTCGTACAGTTCCAGCGCCGGACCGGCGTCGGGGAGATAGGTTTCCGCGAATTCCTGCATCGCCTCGAAATCGCTGCGCGAGTCGACGAGAATGCGCTCGACGTCCGAGGTCACCATGTCCCGGAGAACCCGCAGCGGCAGTGAGAGATCGGCATGTACCAGTGTTTTTACACTGCGCTTGCTGCACCGTTCCTGAACGACGCCCCACAGCTTCATCAGGTAGCGCAGGTCACCTGCCAGCGCGTCCTTGCCCGCGCCTTCGGCGACGGTGCGCACGATCGCACCGCACCCGAGGCCGTTTTCGGCCAGCAGTTCCTCGACCAGGGTGCGCAGGCGCTCCCGCTCCGTTTCATCCTCGATGCGCGCGGAGATCCCGACCATGTCCCCGTGCGGCAGCAACACGAGGTGCCGCGACGGCAGGGTGACGTAGGTGCTCAGTCGTGCGCCCTTGTTGCCGAGCGGGTCCTTGACGACCTGCACCATGATCTCGTCGCCTTCGCGCACCAGGTCGCGAATGCCCGGCGCATCGTCGCCCGCGGCCGCCTGCTCGCCGGTTGCGATGTCGGACGCGTGCAGGAACGCCGTGCGCTCCATGCCGATGTCGATGAAAGCGGCCTGCATGCCGGGCAGCACCCGCAGGACCCGGCCCTTGTAGATGTTACTGATCAGGCCGCGGCGCGCCGCGCGCTCGATGTAGACCTCCTGCAGCACCCCGTTCTCGAGCAGCGCAGCACGCACCTCGCTGGGCGTCACGTTGATCAGGATTTCCTCTTTCAGGGACTCGTCGGTCATCGATCCGTTACCGCTCCAGGACACCGCAGCCCGCCTGCCGGAGCAGCGCCGCGGTCTCGAACACGGGCAGCCCTACCACGCCGGAGTAGCTGCCCTCGATCCGCTCGACAAAGACACCGCCGAGGCCCTGGATGCCGTAAGCGCCCGCTTTGTCGCGCGGTTCCCCACTGTGCCAGTAAGCGAGGGCCTCGTCGCGACCGATTTCGCGAAAAAACACATCGGTGGCCGACAACGCCGTGAGTGTGCCGGCCGCGGTGCGGAGCGCCACGCCGGTCAGCACCCGGTGTCCCCGTCCGGCCAGCCGGGCGAGCATTGCAAGGCAATCGTCGCGATCCCGCGGCTTGCCGAGCATCCGCTCGTCGACGACCACGGCCGTATCGGCCGCGATGACCACGGCGCCCGGGCCGCGGGGCCCCGCCGCGGCCTTCGCAACGGCCAGGCGGATGACCATGTCCCCGGGCGTCTCTCCCTCCAGCGGTGTCTCGTCGACCTCGACGGGTACGACATCGAATGCCAGCCCGAGTGCCGCGAGTATTTCCCGGCGCCGCGGCGAGGTCGAAGCAAGTATCAGTGTATCCGGCGTCGTCATGGTCACAAGGTCATTCGCGATGGTACGGGTGCCCGGTCTGCAGGGCGTAGGCGCGGTACAGCTGCTCGGCCACGAGGACCCGCGCCAGGCCGTGCGGCAGTGTCAGCCGCGACAGGGACCAGGTGAGATCGGCTCGCGCGCGGCAGGCCGCGGAAACGCCGTCGGGTCCGCCGATGACGAAGCACAGGTCACGGCCGTCCGCCTGCCACCGGGACAGCATGGTCGAGAGCCCCTTGCTGTCGAATTGCCGTCCCCGTTCATCGAGCAGGACGGCAAACTCGGCCTGGTCCAGCCCGCCCAGGATACGCTCGCCCTCCGCCTCTCTCGCCTTGAACGACTTGTCGCCCTTGTGCCGGCGTACCGTCGGGATGACGTCGCAACGGAATTTCCACTCGCGCGGAAAACGCGCCGAGTAGGCGGCGAACGCCTCATCCACCCAGGACGGCTGGCGATCGCCGACAGCGAGCAGTCGCAGGTGCACGGCTTTACCCGTCGGTGGCCGCAGCGCCCCCCGCCGGGCTGATCGACCAGAGCTTCTCCAGGTTATAGAACTCACGCACTTTCGGCAGCATGACGTGCACCAGCGTGTCCTGCAGGTCGAGCAGGACCCATTCGCCGCCCTCTTCGCCCTCGATCCCGATCGGGCGGTGGCCGGCTTCCCTGGCTTTCTCCGCCACGTGGTCGACGAGTGCCTTGACGTGACGGTTCGAGGTACCGCTGGCAACGACCATGTAGTCGGTCACCGTCGTGACATCGCGTACATCCAGGCGCACGATGTCCTTGGCCTTGACGTCGTCGAGCGCCGCGACGACCAGGTCGGTCAGTGCTTCGCTGTTCATGCGTGGTTCTCTTCGTAGTGCAAACTCAGTTCTCCTTGTACAACCCTGTTTCCCGAATCTCGTTACGGACCGCGTCCGGCATCAGGAAGCGCGGGTCCCGGCCCACCGCAACGAGTTCCCGGATCTCGGTCGATGCGATCTCGAGCTGCGTGACGGCGTGAATGTGAACCCGGCCGCACCTGGCCGAGGCGAGGTCGTCTGGGCGGTGGGTACCGTGGTCCGCGATCAGGTCGCCGAGCGGACCGATGTCCGGCGCCTTCCAGCCGGGCCGGTGAGCCACGACTATATGGGCGAAATCGAGGATTTCATCCCAGCGATGCCAGCTGGTCAGGCCCAGGAAAGCGTCCATACCGATAATCAGACACAGTGCATGGCCGGGAAATTCCCCCTGCATCGCGGCCAGCGTGTCGATCGTGTAAGAGGGTCCGCTGCGGCGCAGCTCCCGGTCGTCGGCGACAAAGCCGTCCTGGCCGGCGATGGCCAGCTCGACCAGCCGCAGGCGCTGCCCGGCGCTCGCGAACGTCACACCCCGGTGCGGCGGGTCCCCGCAGGGAACGAACCGGACCTCGTGCAGCGCCAGCGCCTGCAAGAGCTCGAAGGCCGAACGCAGGTGCCCGTAATGAATCGGGTCGAAGGTACCGCCGAAGACGCCGATCGTCCTCAAGGCCGGGCCATCCCGATGACGATGTCGGTCGCCATCTGCCAGGGGTCGCCGTAGCGCTGGCCTTTTGCGGCGGCGTCGGCGCGGCCGCTGGCCTTGAGCAGTCGCTGGAACGTGCCCCGCGGATGGCGGCTCACACAGCTGCGCACGAGGCCCTGGCGGCTGCCCCAGACACGCGCCGCCTGCATCGCGCTGCCGAGGTCGTTGCCCTGGCGCACGGCGTCATCGAGGGCCGCCAGCGTTCGCAGCTCGCGTGTCAGCGACCACATCACGATCACGGGCTCGACGCCCTCCGCCTTGAGCCCGCCGAGGATCCTGACAGCCCGCCGCGCGTCACCGGCCAGCGCGGCATCCGCGAGCTTGTAGACGTCGTAGCGGCTGCTGTTTGCGACCGCGGCCATGACGTCTGCGACCGTCACCTTGCCTTCGCCGAGGATCAGCCTGAGTTTTTCGATTTCCTGCCCGGCGGCGAGCAGGTTGCCCTCCACGCGATCCGCGACCAGCGCCACGGCCTCGCGATCGGGCTGCAGGCCGGCCTGGCGCATGCGGTTCGCGATCCAGCCCGGCAATTCGCGCACGCCGACCGGCCAGATCGGCAGGCTGACGCCCTTCTTGTCGATTGCCTTGGCCCACTTGGACCGCGCCGCGCCGCTGTCGAGCTTCGGTCCCGTCACGATGAACAGCAGATCCTCGCCTGCGAGTTCGACGAGATCCGCGATCGCCTGGCCGCCGGCCCGCCCCGGCTTGCCGGTCGGCAGCCGCAACTCGACGATGCGTTGCTCCGCGAACAGCGAGAGCGTGCCGCTCGATGCCGTGAGTCGCGACCAGTCGAAACCCGCGGTGGCCACGTGCAGCTCCCGGTTGCCGAATCCACGCTTGCGCGCCGCGTCACGAATCTCGTCGAGCGCTTCAGCCACCAGCAGATGCTCGTCGCCGGTGACGAGGTAACAGGGGGCTAGCGAGTTCTGGAGATGCGACGAGAGCTGGTTGGCGCGAATCTTCAAACAAACGGCTCCGCGTAAATCGATTCGCCCTCGAGCAGGACCGGGATACCGTCACTGACCGGGTACACGCGCTTGCCGTCGTCGGTGATCAGGGCGTCGGCCAGCGGTTGGTCGAGCCGTTCGCCGTCGAGGGAGGCGACCTTGCCTTCCGCAATGGCTGCGTTGATCTTCTCGAGTTTGTCTTTCTTTAATAAAGACAAGCCCTTATGCGTGACCGGGCAGCGCAGGATCGTGAGCAGGCGTTTGTCCATGCGTCTATTGTAGCGCTTCAGCCCCGCCTGAGCACTTCCGCGAGTTCGTCGTTCTGCAGACGTTCCGCCGCCTGCACTGCGGCCGGAATATCCTCGGGCCGCGGCTTGAACCGGTCGTCGATGAGGCGGCAGCGCATGATGACTTTGAGGGCCCGGAGGTCCTCACCGTGACGCAGCGCGTCATGGACATAGTGCTGCGCGAAAAACAGTGCGGGAACCCGGTTTTCCCATCCCAGCATGCGCTCGAAATACCAGGCCCAGGCGGCCGCGGGATCGGGGTCGCGTTCGATTTCATCGAGAAGGTGCGCGAAGCCTCCCTGGCGATTGTCACGGCTGATAAAGCCGTAGGCATGACCGAGCGCCGCGACCCGTTTCTTGTCGATATCGGCCTGGATGAGCTTCTCGTCGGGTCGCTTCGCATCCGGGATGGCCACGTCGTCGACGAGACCGGCCGGCCGGATGATGGCGCCGATGACCGAGTGCAGGGAGAACACGAGGAACATCCCGAGGAACACCCTGGCAAAGGCGTTCAGGTCCCCGGTCGCTCGCAGCATGAAGGCAACCAGCAACAGGTAGATCGGTGCAACCGCATACGAGGGGCCGCATCCGCGGATAAAGTTGACAAGCGCAGCCGGGTTCAGGCTCTGGAGGGGCGAGTGCGTGATCGCCAGCACACCGAGCTGCGCGGGGTACACCAGTGCACCGGCAGTCAGCACGGCGATCATGACGTTCGTGCCCGCCGCGTTGAGACCGGCGTACGCGGCCCAGCCGACGACCGCCACGATGACCACCGGAAACAGCGTCCAGCCGTTCTCGACCAGGTTGAAGAACTCGATGCCGGGCGGCTCCGGCTCGCGGCCGTGGGCCTGCGCCTCGAGCAGGAATACCTGGTAGCGAAGCACGGCCGGGACGACCACGACCGCCAGCCAGAGTCCGAACAAGCCGGCGGCGCTCACGAGCAGCAGCAGCAGGCAGAAAACGAGCAGTGCGACCAGCACATTCAGCCGGGTCAGCGGAAAAAATACCGCTTGCAGGAAATTATTCGCTGTCATCGTGCCGGTCCGCCCCGGGAACGGGATCGTAGCCCGAACCGCCCCAGGGATGGCAGCGCCCGATGCGCCTCAGCGCGAGCCAGCTTCCCTTGAAGACGCCGTGCATCTGCAGGGCCTCGATCGCGTAGCTCGAGCAGGTCGGCTGAAAGCGGCAGTTCATGCCCAGCCAGGGCGACAATGCAACGCGATAGAAACGCACCAGCGCGATCAGCGGCCGAGCCAGGGCGCGGCTGACCGCGTTGGGCATCAGTCGGCCGCCTCCGCCGCGAAACGGCGAATCGCCTCGAGCATCGAGCCGAGGCCGTTGCTGCGCGTCGGGCTCAGGTGGCTCTGCAGCTGCAGGGCCTCGACGAAATCCGGCGGCGTATCGAGGATGTCCCGCGGATACCTGCCGCTGTAGAGACGCAGCAGGACGGCAATCAGGCCTGACACGATCGCCGCGTCGCTGATCGCGCGGAAATAGAGCCGGCCGTCTCGTTTCTCGGGCACGAACCAGACCTGTGACTGGCATCCGCGAATCCGGTTTTCTTCGGTGCGCAGCTCGTCGGGGAAATCGGGCAGCCGCCGGCCGAGGTCGATCAGGTACTGGTAGCGGTCCATCCAGTCCTCGAAGAGACTGAATTCCTCGATGATCTCCTGCTGCGCGGCTGCGACTTCGCTGCTCACCATCTCACCCGCTGCGCCGCCACGTGGTGCCGCTCGGACCGTCCTCGATGGCGATCTTCGCCGCCGCGAGCTGGTCGCGAATCGCATCGGCCGTCGCGAAGTCCTTCGCGGCGCGCGCCGCGTTGCGTTTTTCGATCAGCGCCTCGACCTCGGCGGCGGGCATGTCCCCTTCGACGTCCCCGGCAAACCATGCCTCGGGGTCGCTGCCAAGCAGTCCCAGCAGGTCGCCTGCTGCATACATCTGCGCGGCGAGGGCTTCCATCTCGGCCGGGTCGTTGGACTTGTTGAGCGCCCGCGCCAGCGCGAAGAACTCGGCCATCGCCTTTGGCGTGTTCAGGTCGTCCTCGAGGGCGGCAACCAGGGCCTCTGGGATCTCGGCGGCGGCCCGTGCCTCTGCCGATACGTCGATGCCGCGCACGGCGCCGTACAGGCGGTCGAGCATGCGCCTCGCCGTCGCGATCGTCTCGCCGGACCAGTCGAGCGGTTGCCGGTAATGCGCGCTGAGAAGTGCAAGGCGAATCACCTCGCCCGGGATCGTCCGGACCAGGTCGTGCACGAGCAGCACGTTGCCCAGGGACTTCGACATCTTGGTTTCATCGATGCTCAGGAAACCGTTGTGGAGCCAGTAGCGCGCGAACGGCGCACCATTGTGTGCGCAACGGGACTGCGCACACTCGTTCTCGTGGTGCGGGAAAATCAGGTCCTGGCCACCGCAGTGAATGTCGATCGTGGTTCCCAGGTGTTTCTCGGCCATCGCGGAGCACTCGATGTGCCAGCCCGGCCGGCCGCGCCCCCAGGGCGAGTCCCAGCCGGGCAGTTCCGGCGTCGATGGCTTCCACAGCACGAAGTCCTGCGGCGCTTTCTTGTACGGGGCGACTTCGACGCGCGAGCCCGCGATCATCTCGCGCAGGTCTCGCTTCGAGAGTTCGCCGTAAGCGTCGTGCGAGCCGACGTCGAACAATACGTGGCCATCCGCCTCGTAGGCGTGGCCGGCCTCGACGAGCTTCCGGATCATCGCGATCATGACGTCGATGTGCTGGGTGGCGCGCGGCTCGACGTCCGGCGCCTGGACGCCCAGTGCGGCCATGTCGTCGTTGTAAGCCTTGATGAAGCGAGCCGTGATCTCGTCTATCGGCTTGCCGGTCTCCACCGCCGCCGCGTTGATCTTGTCGTCGACGTCCGTGATGTTGCGCGCGAACGTGAGCCGGTACCGCCGCCGCAACACCCGCGCCAGCAGGTCGAACACGACGGCCGGACGGGCATTGCCGATGTGCGCATAGTTATAGACGGTAGGCCCGCACAGGTACATCGTCACCTTGCCCTCTTCCAGGGGCTCGAAGGGGACTTTCTTTCCCTGTAGCGTGTCGTGGAGCAGTATCGTCATCAGCAATCGGTCCGGCGCGCAAAAACGCAATCATAGCAATATTGCCGGGCCCGGCTACGCTAGGTATTCTTCCCGCCCGCAATTTATTCGAGAAAACCGAGATGTCTGTTGCCACCGTCAGATTTCAAGCCCGCAGTTCCGTAGAGCAGGTCGAGGAAGGCAACGATCTTGCTCCGCGGTTCGACGAGCATGGCCTGATTACGGTCGTTACGACCGACGCCGACAGCGGCGAGCTGCTCATGCAGGGCTACATGAACGCCGAGGCGCTGCAGCGGACGATCGCGACGGGCGAAGCGCATTATTGGAGCCGCAGCCGCCAGGTGCTGTGGCACAAGGGCGCAACGAGCGGGCTCGTACAGACCGTCCGGGAATTGCTGGTCGACGATGACCAGGACTGTATCTGGCTGCGCGTCGACGTCGCTGGCGGCGCCAGCTGTCATGTCGGCTACCGCTCGTGTTTCTACCGCAAGGTCCCGGTCGGTCCCGACTATGCGGCCAAGCAGGCGGACGGCAAGATCGACCTCGAGTGGACGGACACCGAGAAAGTATTCGACCCCGAAGAAGTCTACGGCGACGCCCCCAACCCAACGATCCTCTAATACGGTGCCAGTCACCTTATTTCGAGTCTAAAGGTGCCAGTCACCTTAGACTGAGAATAAGGTGACTGGCACCGTATTTGCCGTCAGAAGGGGCGCTCGGCGTCTTGCCGGCGCCGGTCGCGGCGGCGGCGGGCCGCGGGCTCCGGCGTGCGGTACGCGATGGCGCGCGCCTGGAACGCGTAGTCGACGGTGCCGACCATCCACAGGAAATACCCGATCAGCTCGATGAATTCCTCGATCGCGAGCTTCGTTACGCGCAGGTAGTGCTCACCGAGAATCGACTGCCACAAGGGCTCGTGGCCGACCAGCGGCGCGAAGGCAAACAGGATGACGGCGCCGGCGAACAGCAGCGTCAGGCCCGGTGACGGCCAGCTGCGTGCCAGCGCGATCCGCAGTCGCCGCCGGTGGCGATACGAGTAGGCGATCACCAGCGCGCCCACAGTGGCGATCAGCGCCTGCCAGAAGTTGTCGATGACGAAGCGATCGAAGAAGTAATCGAGTTCCCGGACCAGGAACACGAGCGCCAGGCCGCCCAGCAGGATGGCCAACGGCCGTTGTGACGGACAGTAGCGCGCAACCCAGCCCATGATGCAGCCGCACACCAGCAGGATGATCGCCTGCACGATCTCGACGGGCGAGAACTCGCTCGTGCCGTACACGTCGGTATCGCTGAGCACGACATGCAACTTCAGACTGCCTGGTGACGACAGCTCGAGCTGGGTGATTGCCCAGGTGACGAAGGCGATTGCCAGGAAATAAACGGGGTAGCGGATCCAGGCCATACGGCACTATACACCGCGCCCCGCCTCAGGTTCGCAGGCGCCCGGTCGGGGCGCCCACCGTATCGATAAGCCCATGTTTGACGAGGAATTCCCGCGCATCCCCGGCGTCGTTTTCGAACCACGCCCGCGTGGTACCGAGGCGAAAACTGTAGCCCCAGGCATCCATGTCGGTCATCAGTCGATCGCGACCGACACCGGCAATCGCATCGGCCAGCAGAATCTGCAGAAAGCAGACCGCCGACTCTTCGAGGTCGTCGCCCCCCGCGTCACGCTCGAGGCCGCGGCGCCGCCCGGCGTCCATGCAAATGACGTGGCTGGTTTCGTGCAGGCAGGAATGCACCGGCGTATCTGGCCTGACGAACACCGTCTTGCCGACGATGCCCGCCTCGGGATCGCCCCAGAAGCTGCCGGTGACGGACTCGCCGGGTGGCTGCACGACGAGTTCGAGCCCGTAACGCTGGAGCAACGCCCGCAGCGGCCCGGCACCGACGTCCGCTACCGTGACAACCTCGCTCAAAGCGCGGAGATTTGCCTGAGCACGATGCGCACGAGGTCGTCGACGATCGCCCGCCTCAGCAGCTCCTCTTCCCGCGCTTTGCCGAGCACGAGCGTCGAATCGTAGGTGTAGTTGCGCGTCAGTGTTCGCGTGCGCGTCTCGAGCAGGGCATCCGCGCCGCTGTACAGCGAGTATTCGACCGTGTAGTAGACCTCGTACTCGGTCGGTACGTTACGCGCGGACACGGACAGTACGCGCTGATCCGTCTCGTCGAAGGAGATCGTAAACGTTGCGGTCGCATCCGCCGGTTCATCGACGACGTCGACGCCGGACGCCAGCAGTGCCGCGCGCAGTTCACGGTAGAAACCGGAATGACGATCCGCCGTGGCGATGTAGGTCCGCTCCAATTGCGGCGGGATCGTCAACCCTCCCTGCAACTGGAAGCCGCAGCCCGCGAGCAGCAGAAGCAGCGCAGCAAGAGCGTGCCTAGACAACGATATTCACCAGCCGCCCGGGCACGACAATGACCTTGCGCAGCGCCTTGCCGGCCACGAAGCGCTGCACATTTTCATCGGCCAGTGCGTATTGCTCCACGACGTCCTTGCCGGCCCCGGCAGGGACCGCCACGCGGCCACGCAGCTTGCCGTTGACTTGCACGACCAGCTCGACCGTATCGAGCTCGAGCGCGGCATCGTCGACCGTGGGCCAGCGCTCGTCGACCAGGGACGTCTCGTGGCCCAGTGCAGACCACAGGGTGTGGCAGATGTGCGGCGTCATCGGCGACAGCATCAGCACGACGGCCTCGAGCGCCTCGCGCTCGACGGCGCGGCCCTGCTCCGATGCATCGTCGGCCCGGTTCACGGCATTCAGCAGCTCCATCGCCGCGGCGATGGCGGTATTGAAGCTGCTGCGCCGCCCGATATCGTCCCCGATCTTGCCGATGGTCTGGTGCGTCTTGCGCCGCAGCGCCTTTTGCTCGTCGGTCAGCGCCTCGACGTCCAGCGCCGCGGCCCGGCCGGCATCGACATGCTCCGTAACGGCATGCCAGAAGCGCTTCAGGAACCGGTAGCAGCCCTGTACGCCGTCGTCGGACCACTCGAGCGATTGCTCGGGCGGCGCCGCAAACATCATGAACAGGCGCACCGTGTCGGCACCGTACTTGTCGATCAGCTCCTGGGGATCGACGACGTTGCCCTTGTTCTTGGACATCTTGGCGCCATCCTTCAGTACCATCCCCTGTGTCAGTAGGTTGGTGAAAGGCTCCGACACGTCGGTGAGTCCCACGTCGCGCATGACCCGTTGGAAAAACCGCGAATACAGCAGGTGCAGGATGGCATGCTCGATGCCGCCCGTGTACTGGTCGACCGGCGTCCAGTAAGCCGCACGCTCGTCGAGCATCGCATCGTCGCTGTCGGGGCATGCGTAGCGCGCGAAGTACCATGACGACTCGACGAAGGTGTCGAACGTATCGGTCTCCCGGCGGGCGGCCTTGCCGCAGCGCGGGCAATCGACATCGACGAACTCCGGCATGTCCTTCAGCGGTGACCCGGTGCCCGTAACCTGCACGTCCTCGGGCAACACCACCGGGAGGTCCTCCTCCGGCACCGGCACCGCGTCGCAGTCGTCGCAATAGATGATCGGTATCGGCGCGCCCCAGTAGCGCTGCCGCGACACGCCCCAGTCACGCAGGCGATAGTTCACGGTGCGCCGCCCGCGGCCGGACTGTTCGAAATGATCGGCAATGGCATTGAACGCAGCGTCGTAGTCCATGCCGTCGTAGTCGCCCGAGTTCACGAGGACACCCTTGTCGACGTAGACCTGCTCCTGGATGTCGATCTCGGTACCGTCGGCCGGTGCGATGACCTGCCTGATCTCGATGCCGTGCTTCTTCGCAAACTCCCAGTCGCGCTCATCGTGCCCCGGCACAGCCATGACTGCACCGGTGCCGTAACTCATCAGCACAAAGTTCGCTACCCACAGCGGCACCGCCTCGCCGGTCAGCGGGTGCACCGCCGAGATCCCCAGCGGCATTCCCTTTTTTTCCATCGTCTCGAGCGTGGCCTCGGCCGCGCCGGTCTGGAGGCACTCTTCGATGAAGGCCGCGATCCCGGGGTTGTCCTGCGCGGCCTTCGCTGCGAGCGGATGCTCGGCGGCCACCGCCATGTAGGTTACGCCGAAGAGCGTGTCGGGACGTGTCGTGTAGACCGTCAGCGGCTCGTCCTCGCCCTCGACGTCGAATGCCAGCTCGACGCCCTCGGAGCGTCCGATCCAGTTCCGCTGCATCGTCTTGACCGGCTCGGGCCAGCCCGGCATGCGGTCCAGTTCATCCAGCAATTCGTCGGCGTAGGCCGTCGTCTTCATGAACCACTGCGGGATTTCCCGCCGCTCCACGAGCGCGTCCGAGCGCCAGCCGCGGCCGTCGATGACCTGCTCGTTGGCGAGGACCGTCTGGTCGACCGGGTCCCAGTTCACGACCGAGTTCTTGCGATACACGAGACCCTTCTCGAACATCTTCGTGAACAGCCATTGCTCCCAGCGGTAATACTCGGGGCGGCACGTGGTGACCTCGCGACTCCAGTCATAGGCGTACCCGAGCCGGTCGAGCTGGCCGCGCATTTCCTCGATGTTGCGATAGGTCCATTGCGCGGGCGGGACGCCGTGCTTGATGGCCGCGTTCTCGGCGGGCATGCCGAACGCGTCCCACCCCATCGGCTGCAGCACGTGTTTGCCCTGCATCCGCTGGTAGCGAGCGATCACGTCCGAAATCGTGAACACCCGGACATGACCCATGTGCAACTTGCCGCTCGGGTACGGGAACATCGTGAGGCAGTAGAATTTCTCCCTTGCAGGATCTTCAGTGACCTCGAAGCTGCGGGCTTTCTGCCAGTAGCTCTGGGCCTTCGCCTCGACGATTTCGGGCTTGTATGGCGTGCTCATGGATGCTGCTTTTCGGTCGGGTGTGAAAACTCGCAAGCGTATCAGAGGCTGGCCCGATTGCGAATCCGGAAGATGGCGAGTATGGCCACGCACAGGCCGATAATCGGCCAGTTGCCGGCAACAACGTACGGCGTGGCACCGCGCCGTGGCTGGATGTCCATGGTCATCAGGACCGGCTCGAATTGCGCGCCGGTTTGCAGCAGCTCGCCCCCCGCACCGATAAAGGCGCTGATGCCGGTATTGGTCGAGCGTACGGCCGGCCGGCCGAACTCGAGCGAGCGCATGCGCGCGATCTCGAGATGCTGGTGCGGTGCGATCGAGTCGCCGAACCAGGCATCGTTACTTACGTTGATCAGGACGCCCGCAGCCGGCAAGGCGTAGCGCTGTTCGGCACCGTAGGCGTCCTCGTAACAGATCGCCACGCCGAACTGGATGCCGTTGGCCGCCGTCAGCAGCGGCTGCACATCTTCGCCTGCAGCGAGATCGGAATGGGGCAGGTTCTGCATCCTCATCCATTCGCGCACGCTTGGCGGTACCGGGAAATACTCGCCGAAAGGCACGAGGTGGCGCTTGCGGTAGACCTGTCGCTGCTCGGTGCCGACGAGCAGGACGCTGTTGAAAATGCGTCCGTCGACACTCCGTTCGAAACTGCGTTCGAGGATGCCGAACAGCACGGTCTGGCCGCTGTTCCAGGCGTCGCTCTCGACCCGCGCGATGAAGTCCTGGACCTGGTCGTCGAGCGCCGGGATGGCGACTTCCGGCCACAGCACGATCTGGCTGTCGGCGACGCTGAGTGTCGCGCTGTGGTAATGCTCCATGATCGGCCGCAGGTTGGCGCGATTCCATTTCTGGTCCTGCGACACGCCCGCCTGCACGATGCTCGTGCGCACGGCCTTGCCCGCCGGCGTCGTCCAGTCGACCATCCCCAGGATGCCGCCCACGAGCCACGGCAGCAACACGACGACGATCGCCATGATCCGCTCCCGCGAGGTCGCGGCCATCGACGCGGCCACGATCGCGGCGGCGCTGAGGACCAGCATGAAGGACACCCCGTAGACACCGACCACGGGTGCCCAGCCCGCCAGCGGGGAGTCGATCTGGGCATAGCCCAGCGCCATCCACGGGAATCCCGTCAGCGCCCAGCCGCGCAGCCATTCGACGAGCACCCAGGCGGCCGGTGCGACGAGCAACAGCAACCACGGCTCACCCTCGGACAGCCGGCTCATGAGCCAGCCCGCCAGCGCCAGGAACAGGGCCATGATCAGCGCGAGGCCGACCATCAGCAGAATGGCGATCCACAGCGCCGCATTGCCGAACACGTGCACCGAGATATAGATCCAGTAAGTGCCCGTCAGGAACAGGCCGAAGCCGTACCAGAACGCATGCCCGGCCGCGTCGCGGGGCGCGACGGTCAGCGCGACGTAGAGCAGGGGCAGCAGCAGCAGGGGCGCCAGCAGGGACAAGCCGAACGGAGCGAAAGCGAGGGTCGTCGCCGCGCCCAGCACGAAGGCCAGCAACCGGCTCAGCTTGGGCCAGTCGGCAGGCAGGAGGAAGATCGGGTGTCCGTATTTTACCACTCAGTCGTCATCCCATCGCTGCACCTGCAGCGCATCGATGCGCCGCTTGTCCGCCTTGATGACGGAGAACTCGAATCCGCCGAAGTGTACCTTCTCGCCACGGCGTGGCAGGCGGCCGAGTCGGTGCATGACGAGACCGCCGACCGTGTCGTATTCCTCGTCGTCCAGCTCGCAACCGAAGTACTCGTTGAAATCCTCGATGCGCGTCAGCGCGCGCACGGCATAACTGGGCTTGCCGTTGCGGTCCCCGTCGGGACGAATGAACGCGGCTTCCTCATCGTCATGCTCGTCCTCGATGTCCCCGACGATCTCCTCGAGCACATCCTCGATCGTGAGCAGGCCGGCCACCCCACCGTATTCGTCGACGACGATGGCCATGTGATTGTGACTCGCGCGGAATTCCTTGAGCAGCGCGTTCAGGCGCTTCGATTCCGGAATCACGGCCGCCGGGCGCA
>JBFEJR010000013.1:0-70138 GCA_041553075.1 Woeseiaceae bacterium
CGGGATAAACACTTTCCATCCGAGCCGCATGATCTGGTCGTAGCGGTAGCGCGGGAACGTCGCACGCAGCCAGAAGAAGGTGTACATGAAGAAACACATCTTGATGAACAGCCAGTGCAGGCCGCCGGCCGCAAGCCAGGCGAGCCACGGAATGTCCTGCAGGAACGTCCAGCCCTCGAACGGCGAGGCCCAGCCCCCCAGGAAGAACACGGCCGTCAGCGTCGAGATCAGGATCATGTTGGCGTACTCGGCCAGGAAGAACAGCGCAAAAGCAACGCCGGAATACTCCACGTGGAACCCGGCAACGATTTCCGACTCGCCCTCGGCGACATCGAACGGCGCGCGGTTGGTCTCGGCGACGCCCGCAATCCAGTAGACGACGAACAACGGGAACAGCCAGACCAGGAACCAGTTGCTGACTCCGCCGGCCTGCGCCTCCACGATGTCGCCGATGTTGAGGCTGCCGCCGGCCATGAGCACCCCGACCAGCGCGAACCCCATGGCGATCTCGTACGCGACGATCTGTGCGGCCGAGCGCATGGCGCCGAGCAATGCGTACTTGGAGTTGGTCGCCCAGCCCGCGAGAATGACGCCGTAGACACCCACCGACGTCAGGGCCAGCACGTACAGCAGGCCCGCGTTGATGTCTGCGATCACGAACCAGTCGTTCATCGGGATCACGGCCCAGGTTGCGAGAGCCGGCGTCAGTGACAGCAACGGAGCGATCACGTACAGAAAGCGGTTCGACTGCGACGGAACGATGACTTCCTTGAACAGCAGCTTGAACACGTCGGCAAACGGCTGCAGCAGCCCTTTCCAGCCTACCCGGTTGGGGCCGATTCGCGACTGCATGCTGCCGATGACCTTGCGCTCGAAGTAGGTCGAGAAAGCCACGCAGAGAATGACCGCGATCGTCACGACCAGGATCTTGAACAGCGTCGTCGCCAGGTACTGGGCGAGCGGCGGCCATGCGGCCCACCAGTCCGTGACTACCTGCGGTACCAGGCCTGCGAGAATCTCGGGCATCAGGCCGCTCCCTTGCCGGCGGCACGGCGTGCTGCCGGCGTCAGCTGCAGGGCCGGCGCGCGCCGCACCAGCCCGTCGACGGCATACAGCGGCGTGTCGACGTCATCGGACGGGTCGTCCTTGCCCGCGGCTTTGCCGCCTCTGAAGGGAGCCGCTGCGACATTACCCGCCGCCTTCCGGCATTCTTCGAGAACGTCTTCGCTCGTCACGTGATCGAAGCCCGCCGCATCGACCAGGTTGCCGAGGACCCGCAGTACCTTCCAGGCCGGCCGCGCCTCGCCCACCGGGCTGGCCACGCCGGCGAAGCTCTGCCAGGTTCCCTCGACATTGACATAGGTGCCCGATGTTTCGGCAAACGTGCCGATCGGCAGGAGCAGGTCCGCCGCCTCGAGGAGCGCGTCGGAGACGAACGGCGTCAGCGCGACGACGAATCGCTGCTCGCTGAGCTTCGCCACCGCGTTGTCGCATGCCAGCAGGTCCGCATCCGGTTCGACGTTCAGCAGCACCACGGCATCGAGCGAGTCATCGAACATGTTTCCGGCGTGCTTGCCGCCCCGGGGCAGCACACCGACCTGGCTCAATCCCGCACTGTTGGCGCCGGGGGACAGCGTCCCGAGCTGCGCACCGGCTTTGCGCGCGATCTCGGCGGCCAGGGCGCGCACGGCGCCGAACGCCTTGCTGCGGCCCGCGATATTGCCGAGCAGGACCAGGGCATTGTCAGCCCGTTTCAGGCTGTCGACAACCGCGTCCACGCCGTCACCGGACAACAGGTCGACGAGACCGGCACCGGACAGGTAGTGCTCGACATCGAAAAAGTACTCGTGCGCCGTGCTGCTCGCGAAGCTGACCCGGGCGCCCCCGAGCGCCGCCTTGCGGACACGGTGCGCGAGAATCGGCGCCTCCTCGCGGAGATTCGAGCCGATCACGAAGATCGCATCCTGGTTCTCGAGATCGGCAATGCTGCAGCCGAGCCACGGGAACGGCGAATCGTCTTCCTGGCTCGAAAAATCCCGGCGCTCGATGCGATGATCGATGTTGGACGAACCCAGGTGATCGGCGAGCCGCCGCAGCAGGTACCCCTCCTCCACGGTGGCGCTCGGCGAGGCCAGCCATCCCGTCGCCTGTGCCTCGCGCAGCTTGCCGGCGCAGGCTTCGAGCGCCTCGTCCCAACCGAGTTCGCGCCAGGCGCCGCTTTCCTTGATTCGCGGCCTGGCCAGCCGGTCGGCCGAGTAGATCGCCTCGTAGGAGAAACGATCGCGATCCGAAATCCAGGTCTCGTTGATCGCCTCGTTGTTGCGCGGAACCACGCGCTTGACGGTCCCGCGCAGTGTGTGGGCGTAAATATTGGAACCGACGCAATCGTGGGGCGCGACCGTGGCGCGACTGATCATTTCCCACGAGCGCGCGCTGTAGCGATACGGCTTGTTGTTGAGTGCGCCCACCGGGCAGAGGTCGATGATGTTGGCGGACAGCTCGTGGTCGATGTTCTGCTCGACGTAAGTCGAAATCTCGACGTTCTCGCCGCGCAGCGTCGTGCCGAGTTGCGGCTTGCCCTGGATCTCTTCACCGAATCGGACGCAACGCGTGCAGTGAATACAGCGGGTCATGTCGGTGGACACGAGCGGCCCGATGTTCTTGTCCTTGACGACACGCTTGCCGTCGTTATACCGCGAGATGTCGCGGCCATAGCCCATCGCGAGATCCTGCAACTCGCACTCGCCGCCCTGGTCGCAGATCGGGCAATCGAGCGGGTGGTTGATCAGCAGGAACTCCATGGTCGCTTTTTGCGCGGCAATCGCACGCGGTGACCGGGTGAAGACCTTCATGCCCTCCGACACCGGCTGCGCACAGGCCGGGATCGGCTTCGGCGCGCCCTCGATGTCGATGAGGCACATGCGGCAATTGGCCGCCACGCTGAGCTTCTCGTGGTAACAGAAACGCGGCACGTAGGCACCGATGGCATCGGTGACCTCGATCACCATCTGGCCCGGGCGCGCTTCGACCGCCTTGCCGTCGACCTCGATGTTGACGATGTCGTCACTCATACCGCTACGCCGCCGCCCCGGGTGCATCGTCGACGATGCTGCGCCCGTTGTTTTGCACCATGTACTCGAATTCGTGGAAGTAGTGCTCGAGGAAGCTCTGGACCGGCCAGGCCGCCGCGTCGCCGAGCGCGCAAATCGTATGTCCCTCGATCTTGTTGGCCACGTCGGTGAGCTTGTGCAGGTCGGCTTCTTCGCCCTTGCCTTCGACGATGCGCGTCAGCATGCGGTACAGCCAGCCGGTCCCCTCGCGGCACGGCGTGCACTGCCCGCAGGATTCGGCCATGTAGAAGCGCGAAATGCGGCGCAGTACGCGCACCATGCAGGTGGTCTCGTCCATGACCATGACCGCGCCCGTGCCGAACGATGAGCCCGCCTGCTGCAGCGAGTTGTAGTCCATGGTGCATTCCATGATGACGTCGGCCGGCAGCACTTTGCAGGACGATCCGCCCGGGATTACCGCCTTGAGCTGGCGCCCCTTCCAGACGCCGCCCGCGAATTCCTCGAGCAGGGTCCTGAACGGTATGCCCATCGGCAACTCGTAGTTGCCCGGCTTTTCCACGTGCCCGGACACCGAGAACTGCGCCGTACCGCCCGACCCTTCCGGCCCGAGCCCCGCGAACCAGGCGGCACCGTTGCGGATGATGGCGGGTACGCTGGCGACGCTCTGGGTGTTGTTGATCGTCGTCGGCTTGCCGTAAAGGCCAAAATTCGCCGGGAACGGCGGCTTGAAACGCGGCCGGCCCTGCTTGCCCTCGAGCGACTCGAGCAGCGCCGTCTCCTCGCCGCAGATATAGGCACCGGCGCCGATGAATCCGTGGATATCGATGTCGATACCGCTGCCCTGCACGTTCCTGCCGAGCAGGCCCGCATCGTATGCTTCCCGGACCGCGGCTTCGAATCGCGGGAATGGTTCGTCCATGAACTCGCCGCGCATGTAGTTGTACGCCACGGTGGCACCCATGGCGTAAGCCGCGATGGCCATGCCCTCGATCAGGCAGTGCGGGTTGTAACGCAGGATATCGCGATCATGGCAGGTGCCGGGCTCGGACTCATCCGAATTGACCACGAGGTATTTCTGCCCCTCGTAGTTCTTCGGCATGAAGCTCCACTTGAGTCCCGTCGGGAAGCCTGCGCCGCCGCGGCCGCGCAGCCCGGACGCCTTCACTTCCTCGATTACCTCTGCCCGCGTCATCTTGCCGGCGAGAATCCTGCGCCAGGCCTGGTAACCGTCGTGTTTCTCGTAGGTTGCCAGCGTCCAGGGCTTGTCGGCGCCGAGCGTGTTGTAGCAGACCAGGTTCTGTTCGTAAGCCATCAGTCCAGCCCGTCCAGGATCTCGTCAACCATGTCGGCAGTCAGGTTCTCATAGTAGCGGTGATTGACCTGCATCGCGGGCGCCCCGCAGCAGGCCGCGATGCACTCCTCTTCGCGCTTCAGGAAAATCCGGCCGTCGTCGGTGCTCTCCCCGAGCTTGATGCCGAGCCTGCTTTCGACATGATCCACGAGGTCGTCGGCGCCGCGCAGCATGCATGACACGTTGGTGCAGATCGATACCTCGTTGCGGCCACAGGGCTTCGTCTGGAACATCGAATAGAAGGTCGCCACCTCGTAGACGTGGATCGGCGGCAGGTCGAGATACTCGGCGACTGCGTTCATCTGGTCCGCGGAGAGGAAACCGTGGTTCTCGTGCTGCACCAGGTGCAGTGCCCGGATCACCGCGGAGCGCTGGCGATCCTCGGGGAAACGCGTCTTCCAGGCATCGATCTCGCCTTTGACGTGAGTCGAGAGTTCGTAACTCATCGGTCGACCTCGCCAAACACGATGTCCTGGGTGCCGATGACGGCGACGACGTCGGCCAGCATGTGGCCCTCCACCATCTCGGACATCGCCGACAGGTGCACGAAACCGGGCGCCCGGATCTTCACGCGATACGGCTTGTTGGCGCCATCGGACAAGATATACACACCGAACTCGCCCTTCGGGTGCTCGACGGCCGCATAGGCCTCGCCTGCCGGAACGCAGTAGCCCTCGGTGAACAGCTTGAAGTGATGGATCAGCGACTCCATGTCGTCCTTCATCTCGACGCGCTGCGGTGCCGTGATCTTGTGATCGTCGGCGATCACGGGACCGGGATTCTCGCGCAGCCAGTCGATGCACTGCCTGATGATGCGGTTGGACTGGCGCATTTCCTCGACGCGCACCAGGTAGCGGTCATAGCAGTCGCCGGCGCGACCGACCGGGATATCGAAATCGAGCCGATCATAGACCTCGTAGGGCTGCTTCTTCCTAAGATCCCACTCGACGCCCGATCCGCGCAGCATCGGACCGGAGAAGCCGAGCTGCATCGCACGTTCCGGCGACACGACACCGATGTTGACCGTGCGCTGCTTCCAGATGCGATTGTCCGTCAGCAGCGTCTCGTATTCGTCCACACAGCCCGGGAAGCGCTCGGTGAAGGCCTCGATGAAATCGAGCAGCGATCCCTCGCGGCTCGCATTCATGCGCTGCAGCTCCTTCGTGCTGCGGAATTTCGACTCCTGGTACTTCGGCATCGACTCCGGCAGGTCCCGGTACACGCCGCCGGGACGGTAATAGGTCGCATGCATGCGCGTTCCCGACACCGCCTCGTAGCAGTCCATCAGGTCTTCGCGTTCGCGGAAGCAGTACAGGAACATCGTCATTGCGCCGATGTCGAGGCCGTGCGCCCCCAGCCACATCAGGTGATTCAGGATGCGCGTGATCTCGTCGAACAGCACGCGGATGTATTGCGCGCGCTCCGGCACCTGCACACCCAGCAGCTTCTCGATGGCCATGACGTAGGCGTGCTCGTTGCACATCATCGACACGTAGTCGAGCCGATCCATGTAGCCGATGCTCTGGTTGTACGGCTTGGACTCGGCCAGTTTCTCGGTCGCGCGGTGCAGCAGGCCGATGTGCGGATCCGCTTTCTGGATTACCTCGCCCTCGATCTCGAGCACGAGCCGCAATACGCCGTGTGCCGCAGGATGTTGCGGACCGAAGTTCATGGTGTAGCTCTGGATCTCAGCCATCGCTGCTATCCCTGAGATCGGGCGCATACCGGTTGTCGTCGCGAATTACCCGCGGCACCAGGGTGCGCGGCTCGATACTGACCGGCCGGTAGACGACGCGTCCCTCGCTCTCGTCGTAGTGCACCTCGACGTTGCCCGTGAGCGGGAAGTCCTTGCGAAACGGGTGCCCGATAAAGCCGTAGTCCGTGAGGATCCTGCGCAGGTCCGGATGACCCTCGAACAGGATTCCGAACAGGTCGAATGCCTCGCGCTCGAACCAGTTCGCGCTGTTCCAGATATCCACGACAGACTTGATCACGGGTGGATTGTCGCTGCCCGTGAAGACCCGCAGGCGCAGGCGCACGTTGTGCTGCAGCGACAGCAAGTGATAGACGACCGCGAAACGGCGCTCGTCGAATGCATCCGCCTCGTCCAGGATGACCGGCTCGCGCACCACACCGCGGCTGAAGCCGGTATCCGTGGCCTCGTTGGTGGTCCATTCGTCGGCGCCGAAGGTCAGGTAGTCCACGCCGCAGACGTCCATGAGCATCTCGAAGCCGAACTCGCCCTCGTTGCGCAGCGCCGTGGCAACTTCTAACAGGTCGTCCTTGCCGGTCTCATAGGTGAGTTCGCCACACGATGACGGGACGCGCCGCACCTGCTCGCCGAAACGCTCGTCAATCCGAGCTGCCAATGTCTCGTGCCGTTCGCTCATTGTCCGGTTTTTACCTGGCTATCGTGCTCGTGCGCCGAATCTTGTTTTGCAGCTGAATCAGACCGTAGATCAGCGCCTCGGCGGTCGGCGGGCAGCCGGGAACGTAAACATCGACCGGGACGATACGGTCGCAGCCCCGGACTACGGAATAGGAGTAGTGGTAATAACCGCCGCCATTGGCGCAGGAGCCCATGGACACGACCCAGCGCGGTTCGGGCATCTGGTCATAGACCTTCCTGAGCGGTGCCGCCATCTTGTTGGTGAGCGTGCCGGCGACGATCATGCAGTCGGATTGCCGGGGGCTCGGACGAAAGATGATGCCGAAGCGATCGAGATCGTAGCGCGCCGCTCCGGCCTGCATCATCTCGACGGCGCAGCATGCAAGACCGAACGTCATCGGCCAGAGTGAGCCCGTGCGCGCCCAGTTCATGACCGAATCGACGCTGGTGACGACGAAGCCCTTCTTCTGCAGACTGTCGCCTGCTCCGGCGGCGTCCGGTGACACCTCTGCGCCTTGCTGTTCTGCTAATCCCACTCGAGCGCACCTTTTTTCCACTCGTAGATAAACCCTACGACCAGAATGGCGATGAACAATGCCATCGAAAGCAGTCCGAACTTGCCAACGGCATCGAGGGAGACCGCCCATGGGAACAGGAAGGCAATCTCGAGATCGAAAATGATGAACAGGATCGCGACGAGGTAGTAACGCACGTCGAACTTCATGCGGGAATCGTCGAAGGCCTCGAAGCCGCACTCGTAAGGCGACAGTTTTTCTTCGTCCTTGCGGCCTTGGCCGATCAGGAAGCCGACGCTGAGCAACAGCACGCCGAGGCCGGTCGCGACCCCCAGAAACACGAGAATAGGAACGTATTCTTGTAGCATTTTTGCCCGTTTGCCTGGCGACCAACCGTTCGCCGGAACCAGCGCGCGATTGTATATGAAAACCGGTCTGCAGCGCCAAGCTGAACAGACCGGTTAGGCATTTGGTGCTCTGGGCGAGACTCGAACTCGCACGGCTCGCGCCACTGCCCCCTCAAGACAGCGTGTCTACCAATTCCACCACCAGAGCGCTGGGGCGATAGTTTACTCCTGATCGCCGTCAGGTTCTTCCTCGA
This sequence comes from Woeseiaceae bacterium, assembly GCA_041553075.1. GTDB lineage: Bacteria > Pseudomonadota > Gammaproteobacteria > Steroidobacterales > Woeseiaceae > UBA1847. The sequence continues at coordinate 7,928 of JBFEJR010000013.1, forward strand.
CCAGCTCCGGGATGTCCAGGACTTCATCCTCGGTCGCTTCGAGCTCCGGCGTGTCGGAAACCGGCAGCTCATCGCTGAGCTCGGGCACCTCGCCGGCCGGCGTTTCGATTACCGGGGCATCCTCGAGCAGGCTCGTCGGCGCCGTCGATGCCTGGCTGCTCAGGTAGGCAAGCGCCAGGCTGCTGACGAAAAACAGCGTTGCGCAGACGGCCGTGGCACGCGAGAAGAAGCTGGCCGAGCCGCGCGCACCGAAGACCGTGCCCGATGCGCCGGCGCCGAAGGCCGCGCCGGCATCTGCGCCCTTACCGCGCTGCAGCAGCACCAGCACGATGATCAACAGCGCGATCAGCGTGTGCGCAATCAGCGCGACTTTTTGTATCGTATCCATGGTTCGACTCTTTATTTAACGCCGGCAGCTGCCGCGGCAATTGCCAGGAAATCCTGTGCTTTCAGCGAGGCTCCACCAATGAGCCCGCCGTCGATGTCCGGCTGCGCCAACAGGCCGGCCGCATTGTCACCCTTCATGCTGCCGCCGTACAGAATCTGCACGCCCGCAGCGATCGCCTCGTCGTGCGCAGCCAGGCGGCTGCGAATGTGGCGGTGCACATCCTGCGCCTGCTCGGGCGTTGCCGTCATGCCCGTACCGATCGCCCACACGGGCTCATAGGCGATGACGGCCCGGGCGAACGCGGCGATGCCCGCTGCGTCGAGGGCGGCATCGAGCTGCTCGTCGACGACGGCTTCGGTTGCGCCCGCTTCACGCTCCTCGAGCGTCTCGCCGACGCACAGGATCGGCGTGATGCCGGCTGCCTGCGCCGCGACGAACTTGGCAGCCACCTGCTCGCTGCTCTCGCCGTAGAGTGCCCGCCGCTCCGAATGACCGACGATCACGTACTCGGCGCCGATGTCCCTGAGCATGCCGGGCGCCACTTCGCCCGTGTAGGCCCCCTTGTCGTGCTCCGAGACATTCTGCGCCCCGACCTTGACCGGCGAGCCCTCGACCTGGGCCGCCACGGCCGCGACATACGGAAAGGGCGGACAGACGAGCAGGCTGAAACCGCTGCCTGCCGGGTAGCCCGCAATGATACCAGCAACGAGCTCCGCGTTCGCGGCGCTGCTGCCGTTCATTTTCCAGTTTCCTGCAACCAGGATGTCCCGCATGTCGGTGTTCCTGCCGGTTCAAAAGGCGCGCAGGATACCGGGCGAAGCCCGGCAAATCAACGCATTCGTGGGCCGTTCAGGCGGCCGCGTCGGCCACGACCGAGGCCAGCCGCTCGGCCAGCGCGAGCACCTGTGCCTCGTCCTTGCCCTCGACCATAACGCGAATCACGGGTTCGGTGCCCGATGCCCGCAGCACCACGCGTCCGGCATCGGCCAGTTCGTCTTCGGCCCGGGCCACCGCTTCGCGGATGGCCGGGGACGCCTGCGGGTCGAGTTGCACGTCCATGCGCACGTTGAGCATGGTCTGCGGGTACTTCGGCATGCCCCGGACGAGCTCGGACAGCGTCTTGCCCGTCTCCTTGATCACCGCCAGCACCTGCAGCGCGCTGATCAGCCCGTCACCGGTCGTGGTCTTGTCCAGCACCAGCATGTGTCCGGACGTCTCCCCGCCCAGCACGCCGCCGGTGTCGCGCAACAGCTCCAGCACGTAGCGATCGCCGACGGCGGCGCGGCGAAAGTCGATGCCCAGCCCTTGTAGCGCGTGCTCCAGGCCGAGATTGCTCATTACCGTGCCGACGACCGGGCCGGCCAGCACGCCCCGGTTCTTGCGGGCGGTTGCAAGCACGTACAGCAGCTGGTCGCCGTCCACGAGGTTGCCGGCTTCGTCGACCATGACCACGCGATCGCCGTCGCCGTCGAGGGCAATACCCACGTCGGCCTTGACGGCCGGTACCGTCAGCTGCAGCAGGTCCGGGTGGGTCGAACCGCAGCCGTCATTGATGTTCATGCCGTTCGGCGAACAGCCGATCGGAATCACCTCGGCTCCGAGACTCGACAACGTGCGCGGGCCGACCTTGTAGCCGGCCCCGTTGGCGCCATCGAAAACGATCTTGAGCCCGCTGAGATCGACGCCGTCGGAGAGGCTGCCGGCACAGAATTCCTGGTACCGCACCCGCGCCGTGTCGATGCGCTTGGCCTTGCCGAGCAGTTGGGACTCGAGCGTGATGGCAGGCTCGCGCAGCCGCGCCTCGATTTGCCGTTCGATCTCGTCGGAGAGCTTCGAGCCGTGGCGGTCGAAGAACTTGATGCCATTGTCGACGTAGGGGTTGTGCGATGCGCTGATCACGACGCCGAGGTCGGCATCGAATTCCTGGGTCAGCCGGGCGATACCCGGCGTCGGCAGCGGCCCGAGCAGCAGCACATCGGCCCCGCCCGCGACGAAGCCCGCCTCGAGCGCGGATTCGAACATGTACCCGGACAGGCGCGTGTCCTTCCCGATGACCACGGTCCCGCCCCTCGGGACCAGCACCTGGGCCGCCGCACTGGCAAGGCGCATCGCGAAGTCGGCGGTCATGGGATCGTTGCCAACCCTGCCCCGGACGCCATCGGTACCGAAATATTCTCTGCTCATAGTCAACTATACCCGGTCTGTACACCCGGCCCGCCTAGTCACCCGGCCGGGCCTTTGCCCTTGCTACCGCCTGCACGACCTTGAGCGCATCAACGGTCTCGCGGACATCGTGAGCTCGCACGATGGCGGCCCCGTGGAGGACGGCGATCGCCGCGGCCGCAACGCTCGCCGCCTTGCGGTCATCGACGGCGCGGTCCGTGAGCTCGCCGAGCGTCGTCTTTCTCGAGATGCCGACCAGCACCGGCCTGCCGCGTACCGCCAATTGTCGCAGATTTGCCAGCAACTCGACATTGTGATCCCGTCGTTTGCCAAAACCGAATCCCGGATCGACGACCAGGAGATCCTGTTCGATACCGGCGCCGACGCAGGCCTCGATGCGTTCCTCGAGGAACGCGGCCACCTCGGCCACGACATCGTCGTAACGGGGTTCCTGCTGCATGGTCCCCGGCTCACCGGCCATGTGCATCAGGCACACCGGCACCTGCAATTCCGCGGCCGCCTGCAGCGCGCCCGGCAGGCGCAGGGCCCGGACATCGTTGATCATGACCGCACCCGCCGCCACGGCCGCGCGCATCACGCCCGGCTTGCTCGTGTCGATCGAAATCGCGACGTCACTCTCGTCCCGGAGCGCCTCGATGACGGGGATGACCCGATCGAGTTCCTCCTGCTCGGACACGTCCGCCGCGCCGGGCCGCGTCGACTCGCCGCCCACGTCGATGATCGCGGCGCCGTCGTCGCGCATGGTGTCGGCCTGGCGCAGCGCGTCGTCGCGGCTGGCGAAACGTCCGCCATCGGAAAACGAATCCGGGGTCACGTTGAGAATGCCCATGACGGTGGGCACCGGCAGGCGAAGCGAGCCCAGCTCGAGCATCGTCAGGTGGGGCGACTAGTGCTCGCTGGCCGGCCCGCCGATCTGGCCCGGCAAGTCCGATTCAGCGGGCGCCGAACCGTCGTCCGGGCTTTTCGGCTCGACGGTATCGTCCCAGTCTTCGGGCGGCCGGCATTCGCGGCCTTCCATGATGTCCTTGATCTGCGCCTCGCCGATCGTCTCGTACTTGATGAGCGCCTTGGCCATCGCGTGCAGCTTGTCGCGATTCTCTTCGAGCAGCTTTCTGGCCCGCTCGTAATTCGAGTCGATGATGCGGCGCACTTCCTCGTCGATGGCATGGGCCGTATCGTCGGACACCATCTTGTGCTGGGTGACGCTGCGGCCGAGGAACACCTCGCCGTCATCCTCGCTGTAGGTCAGCGGGCCGAGACGCTCCGACAGGCCCCACTTGGTGACCATGTTGCGCGCGATTTCGGTCGCACGCTCGATATCGTTCGACGCGCCCGTCGTGACGCCGCCGCTGCCGTTGATCATCTCCTCGGCGATGCGGCCACCGAACAGGCTGGAGATGCTGCTCTCGAGGCGCTGCCTCGACATGCTGTAGCGATCTTCCTCGGGCAGGTACATGGTGACGCCGAGCGCCCGGCCGCGCGGAATGATGGTGACCTTGTAAACGGGGTCGTGCTCGGGCACCAGGTAACCGACGATGGCATGGCCGGCCTCGTGGTACGCCGTGTTGAGCTTCTCTTCCTCGCTCATCACCATGGACCGCCGTTCGGCGCCCATCATGATCTTGTCCTTGGCCTTCTCGAACTCATCCATGCTCACGACACGCTTGTTGGCCCGTGCCGCGAACAACGCCGCCTCGTTGACCAGGTTGGCGAGATCGGCGCCCGAGAAACCGGGCGTGCCCCGCGCAATCACGTTGGGCTGCACGTCGTCGCTGAGCGGGACTTTACGCATGTGCACCTTGAGGATGAGCTCGCGCCCGCGTACGTCGGGCAGCGGCACCACGACCTGGCGATCGAACCGGCCCGGGCGCAGCAGCGCCGGGTCGAGGACGTCCGGCCGGTTGGTGGCGGCGATCACGATGATGCCTTCCGAACCCTCGAAGCCGTCCATTTCCACGAGCATCTGGTTCAACGTCTGCTCGCGCTCGTCGTGTCCGCCCCCGAGACCCGCACCGCGGTGCCGGCCGACCGCATCGAGTTCGTCGATGAAGATGATGCAGGGGGCCTGTTTCTTGGCCTGGTCGAACATGTCGCGGACGCGCGACGCGCCGACGCCGACGAACATCTCGACGAAATCGGAACCTGAAATCGTGAAGAACGGCACCTTGGCTTCGCCCGCGATGGCCCTCGCCAGGAGGGTCTTGCCGGTGCCCGGCGGGCCGACCATCAGCACGCCCTTGGGAATCTTGCCACCCAGGCGCTGGAACTTGCTCGGATCCTTGAGGAACTCGACTATCTCGGCGACCTCGGCCTTGGCCTCGTCGACGCCAGCAACGTCCGCGAAGGTTACGCCGACCTGGTCCTCGCCAAGCAGGCGCGCCTTGCTCTTGCCGAATGACATCGCGCCACGGCCACCGCCGCCGCCCTGCATCTGGCGCATGAAATAGATCCAGACGCCGATGAGAAGAAGAATCGGGAACGAACTGATCAGCAGCTGGGTGAAAAAGCTCTGCTTTTGCTTCTCGGAAGCCGAGAACTGCACGCCGTTACGCTGCAGGTCGCCGATCAGCGCCGAGTAGTCGGTTTCGGGAATGCGCGCGAAGTACTGCGGCTGCTCGCTGGTCGTACCGTAGCGGATTATGTCGTTTTCCTTGTCGATCTCGGCGACCTGGATCTGGCCGGAGTCGAGAGCCGACAGGAATTCCGAATAGTCCTGCTCTGCGGGATTGCTGGGGCTGACCCCGGAAAGGCCCTGCACCACCGACAACAGCACGACGATGATGACGATAAAGACCAGTACGTTTTTGGTTAGATCATTCACTTGTCAGACGCTACTACAAAGAAAAGTTTCTCGCTACCAAATACACCTCGCGGCTCCCCGAACGCGAAGCCTCTGGTTTGAAGACCCGTGCACGCTCGAAAGAGTTCCTCACATCGCGCACGAAGTCGTCGAAGCCCTCGCCCTGGAACAGCTTGCAGACGAAACTGCCGCCCGGCTTGAGCACCCGCTTCGCCAGGTCGAGCGCGAGCTCGGCGAGATACATGGAGCGTGGCTGGTCGACTGCCCTCGTTCCGGTGATATTGGGGGCCATATCGCTCATTACAAGGTCCGCGCCGCGCTCGCCGACGGCCTCGAGCAGCTGCTCGAACACCTCGTCCTCGCGGAAATCGCCCTCGACGAACTGCACGTCGGGCAGCGCATCCATCGGCAGGATGTCCGCCGCGACAACGCGCCCCTTGCCGTCCAGCTTGCGCGTGACGTACTGGCTCCAGCCGCCGGGTGCGGCGCCAAGATCGACGCAGACCATCCCGGGACGAATCAGCCGCTCCTTCCGGTCGATCTGCTCGAGCTTGAAGACCGCCCGCGAACGCCAACCTTCGCGGCGCGCCCGGCGCACCCAGGGATCCCGTTCCTGGCGCTCCCGCCAGCTGCCCGATGAGCGGCGCGGTTTGCTCACGGCCGGCCTCCCGAACTAGACTTCGCGTCCATGAATCTCACCGAACATCAGAAAAAGCACCTCCGGGGCCTCGGTCACCAGCTCAAGCCGCTGGTGATGGTCGGCGACAACGGGCTCAGCGAGTCGCTGCTCGCCGAGTTCGAGTCGACCCTCGATCACCATGAGCTGATCAAGGTCCGGGTTCGCGTCGGCGACCGCGATGCCCGCGACCGGATCATCGCAAAGCTGTGCGCGGACGGCGCGGCCGAACTGATCCAGCGTATCGGCAATGTCGCCCTGCTGTACCGCCCGAACCTGACCAAGAAACCCGACAAGCGCATCCGCCTCCCGGCCGCCTAGCGCTACTCGTAACGCACGTCGAGAATGTCGTAGGTCTTCAGGCCGTCAGGCGCCTGGAACTCGATGGCATCGCCCTCGTTCTTGCCGATCAGCGCGCGCGCGATCGGCGACGTATAGGAAATCATGCCGCGCTTGATGTCGGCCTCGTCCTCGCCGACGATCTTGTAGGTGATTTCCTTCTCGGTGCTCTCATCGAGAATCACGACCGTCGAGCCGAAGATCACCTTGCCGCGTGCATCCACGGCGGCGGCATCGATGATCTGCTTGTGGGACAGCTTGCCCTCGAGGTCCTTGATGCGCGCCTCGATGAAGCCCTGCTGTTCCTTGGCTGCGTGGTATTCGGCGTTTTCCTTCAGGTCGCCATGCGCCCGCGCCTCGGCGATCGCCTTGACGACATTCGGCCGGTCCACCGACTTCAGCCGCTTGAGTTCTTCCTGCAACAGCTCGTGGCCGCGCACGGTCATCGGCACCTTGCTCATGCCACTACCTCGTTGTGCAAATCCTGCAGGCGATTTACCTCGTGATTGTCCATGTCCTCGATAGCCCGGCACGTCGCGATCGCCGCGCCCAGCGTCGTGTAATACGTGACGCCGCTGCGGACGGCCTCGGCCCGGATCGACTCCGACTCGGTGATCGCCTGCTTGCCCTCGGTGGTATTGACGATCAGGTCAATCTCACCGTTCTTGATCATGTCCACGATGTGCGGACGGCCCTCGCGGACCTTGTTTACCCGGCGGCATGATACACCAGCATCGGCCAGGGCCCGGGCCGTGCCGTGGGTCGCGACGAGTTCGAAGCCCATTCCCTCGAGAATCCGCCCGAGCTCGACGGCGCCGTCCTTGTCGCGATCGCGCACGCTCAGCAAGGCGGTGCCCTGGCGCGGCAGCGTCACGCCCGACGCGAGCTGTGCCTTCGCGTAGGCCTCGCCAAAGGTGCGCCCGACGCCCATCACTTCGCCCGTCGACTTCATCTCGGGCCCTAGAATCGGGTCTGCCCCCGGGAACTTGATGAACGGGAACACGGCTTCCTTGACCGAGAAGTAGCTGGGCACGCGCTGGCTCACGTAGCCCTGTTTCGCGAGGGTCTCGCCGACCATGACCTTGGCCGCGATCTTCGCGAGCGGAATGCCGATGGCCTTGGAAACGAACGGTGCCGTCCGGGACGCGCGCGGATTGACCTCCAGCAGGTAGATGACATTGCCCTGGATCGCGAACTGCGTGTTCATCAGGCCGACGACGTGGAGGCCCTTCGCGAGCTTGATGACCTGTTTCTCGAGCTCGGCCTGGATCTTGGCGTCGAGGCTGAAAGGCGGCAGCGAGCAACCCGAGTCGCCGGAATGTACGCCGGCCTGCTCGATGTGCTCCATGACGCCGCCGATGAGCACGCGCTCCCCGTCGCAGATGCAGTCGACATCCACCTCGATGGCGAGGTCGAGAAAGCGGTCCAGCAACACCGGGCTGTCGTTGGACACGTTGATCGCCGCGTCCATGTAGGCGGCGAGGTCTTCGTCGCTGTGCACGATCTCCATCGCCCGCCCGCCGAGCACGTACGACGGCCGCACCACCAGCGGGTAACCGACGTCCGCGGCAAGACGCAGTGCCTGCTCCTTGCTCGTGGCCGTGCGATTCGGCGGCTGCTTGAGACCGAGCTGTTCGACGATGCGCTGGAAGCGCTCCCGGTCCTCGGCGAGATCGATCGAGTCGGGCGAGGTCCCGATGATCGGCGCCCCGGCCGCTTCGAGTTCGCGGGCGAGCTTGAGCGGCGTCTGCCCGCCGTACTGCACGATCACGCCCTTCGGCTGCTCCTTGTCGATGATCTCCATGACGTCTTCGAAGGTCAGCGACTCGAAATACAGGCGGTCCGAGGTGTCGTAATCCGTCGACACGGTCTCGGGATTGCAGTTCACCATGATGGTCTCGTAGCCCGACTCCTTGAGCGCCAGCGCCGCGTGGACACAGCAGTAATCGAACTCGATGCCCTGCCCGATGCGGTTGGGGCCGCCGCCGAGAATCATGATCTTCGGGCGATCGGTCGGCTCGGCCTCGCATTCCTCGTCGTAGGTCGAGTACATGTAGGCCGTCGTGGTTGCGAACTCCGCCGCGCAGGTGTCGACCCGCTTGTAGACGGGGCGCACGCCCATCTCGAGTCGCCGCCGCCTGACCGCGTTCTCCTTCACGCCCAGCAGTTCGGCGAGACGCGCGTCGGAAAAGCCCTTGCGCTTGGCGGCTCGCATGATAGCGGCGTTGAGGCCCGCGAGCCCGAGCTCGCGAATCTCGTCCTCGACGTTCACGAGGTCGGCGATCTGCACGAGGAACCACGGATCGATCCCGGTCGTGCGGGCCACGTCTTCGTAGGAGTAGCCGTGCCGCATGGCGTCGGCCACGTACAGGATGCGATTGGCGCCCGGGGCCCGCAGCTCCTGGCGCAGACGGTCCCGGTCGACGTCCGTCACGATCGGCCCGCACAGTTCATTGAGCCCGGTAATGCCGGTCTCCAGCCCGCGCAGCGCCTTCTGCAGCGACTCCTGGAAGTTGCGGCCGATCGACATCACCTCGCCGACCGACTTCATCTGGGTCGTCAGGCGGTCATTGGCGCCCGGGAATTTCTCGAACGTGAACCGCGGAATCTTCGTCACGACGTAGTCGATCGCCGGCTCGAACGAGGCCGGGGTCAGGCCGCCCGTAATGTCGTTATTGAGTTCGTCGAGCGTGTAGCCGACTGCCAGCTTCGCCGCGACCTTGGCGATCGGGAAGCCCGTCGCCTTGGAGGCGAGCGCCGAGGAGCGCGACACGCGCGGGTTCATTTCGATGATCAGGACGCGGCCCGTGTTCGGGCACACCGCGAACTGCACGTTCGATCCCCCGGTCTCCACGCCGATCTTGCGCAGGACGTCGATCGACGCGTCGCGCAGCCGCTGGTATTCCTTGTCGGTCAGTGTCTGGGCGGGCGCCACGGTAATCGAATCGCCCGTGTGCACGCCCATCGGATCGAAGTTCTCGATAGCGCAGACGATGATGCAGTTGTCGTTCTTGTCGCGAACGACCTCCATCTCGAACTCTTTCCAGCCGATCACCGACTCTTCGAGCAGCACCTCGGTCGTGGGCGACATTTCGAGGCCGTGCGCGACGATGCGTTCGAACTCCTCGCGATTGTACGCGATACCACCACCGGTCCCGCCGAGCGTGAACGAGGGCCTAATGATCGTCGGGAAACCGATCGACGCCTGTTTTTCGAGCGCCTGCTCCAGCGAGTGCGCGATTTCCGCGCGCGGGCTTTCGAGGCCGATCTCCGCCATCGCCTGCCGAAAGAGGTCCCGGTCCTCGGCCATGTCGATGGCCTCGCGCGAGGCGGCGATCATCTCGACATTGAACTTCTCGAGAATGCCCTCGCGCGCCAGGTCCAGCGCGCAATTGAGCGCCGTCTGCCCGCCCATCGTCGGCAGCAGCGCGTCCGGGCGCTCCTTTTCGATCACGGCCGCGACCGCGGTCCAGTGAATCGGCTCGATGTAGATGGCATCCGCCATCTCGGGGTCCGTCATGATCGTCGCCGGGTTCGAGTTGACCAGCACGACCCGGTAGCCCTCCTCGCGGAGCGCCTTGCAGGCCTGGGCACCGGAATAGTCGAACTCACAGGCCTGGCCGATGATGATCGGGCCTGCGCCGATGATCAGGATGCTGTCAATGTCAGTGCGTTTGGGCATCGGGAGAACTTATACTCTATATTAAGTTAGTTCTATAATTGATTGTTTTAAAAGTATTTATCATGTTGACAACATCGCCCTGAGCCCACTCTTCTTCTGCGCGTCCATGTGCTGGATGAAACGCTCGAACAGCGGCTGCAGGTCGTGCGGGCCCGGGCTCGCTTCGGGGTGCCCCTGGAAACTGAACGCCGGCCGGTCCCTGAATGCGATGCCCTGCAGCGAGCCATCGAACAGCGAGCGATGGGTCGCCTCGACGTTGTCCGGCAGCGATTCCTCGGCAACGGCAAACCCGTGATTCTGGCTCGTGATCATGACCTTGCCGGTCGCCAGGTCCTGCACCGGGTGGTTGGCGCCGTGGTGGCCGAATTTCATCTTTTCGGTCGTGGCGCCGGCGGCCAGGCCCAGCAGCTGGTGCCCAAGACAGATGCCGAAGACCGGAATGCCCTTGGCGAGAAAGGTCTTGATCGCCTCGATCGCGTAGTCGCAGGGCTCCGGGTCGCCGGGCCCGTTCGACAGGAACACGCCGTCGGGCGCATACGCCAGCGCCTCCTCTGCGCCGGTGGTCGCGGGCACCACGGTGAGGCGGCAGTCGAGGTCCGACAGCAGGCGCAGGATATTGCGCTTGACGCCGAAATCGTATGCCACGACGTGATATGGCGCGATGCGGCGACTCATGATGCGCGGGCGTTTGCCGAAGGTCGTGCCCTCGCACCACTGGTAGGATTCGCGGGTGGTGACAAACTTCGCGAGGTCCATCCCGGCAATGCCCGGGAACTTGCGCGCATGCTCGATCGCTTTCTCGGCGGGTTTGTCGCCGGTCATGATGCAGCCCGACTGGGCGCCTTTCTCCCGGATAATCCGGGTCAGTTTGCGCGTATCGATATCGGCTATCGCCACGGTTCCGGCGAGGCGCAGGAAGTCGGCAAAACTGCGTTCCGAGCGCCAGCTGCTGTTGACCATCGTGCTGTCGCGGATGATCAGCCCCGATGCGTGGACCTTCGACGATTCCATGTCGCCGCTATTGGTCCCGGTGTTGCCGATATGGGGATACGTCAGGGTGACGATCTGGCGGCAATAGGAAGGATCCGTCAGGATCTCCTGGTAACCGGTCATGGCCGTATTGAAAACGACCTCGCCGATGGTCTGCCCGTCGGCACCGATCGAGGTACCGTGAAAAACGGTGCCGTCCTGTAGTGCAAGTATCGCAGGAGTGCTCAAGCGCAACCCTCAAGTCTGATCCGTACTGCGATCACCCGAGGCAGCAAAACGTCGCGTGTAGATGCAACAAAGCGGAAGGACCCAGCCTTCCGCTCCAAAAATTTCACTGACCGCCCAGCGATCCGGCGTAGTTTACTGGAGCCGGATTGCGGGCGCCAGACTCTTGGCGAAAAATTTGCCGGCCGGCACGGTTTCACGCGCCGAACAGCACCTCGCTCATCCCGTAGGTGCCCGGCGGCTGCCCGATGACCCACCGCGCGGCGCGGACCGCGCCGGCCGCGAACACGTCGCGGGTCGTGACCGAGTGCGCAAAGGTCAGCCGTTCGGTCGGCGAACGCATGACCACCTCGTGGTCCCCGGGGACCTCGCCGCGCCGCTCGCTCGAGAAGCTGATCGAGCCGGTCCCCTGCTCGCCGCGTGCCGCGGCGATCGTCTCGCCGAGCTTGAGCGCCGTGCCGGAGGGCGCATCGACCTTGTGCACGTGGTGGACCTCGGAGATCGCGATCTCGAAGTCCGTCCCGAGCGATGCGGCCGCGTCGCGCACGGCGCGGTTCAGAACGGCGACGCCGAGGCTCATGTTGCGATCGTAGACGACCGGAACCGTCGCCGCTGTGGCGGCCAGCCGCGCCACCTGCTGCGGGTCGAGGCCGCTGACCCCGCAAACCAGCGGTATCGCGTGGTCACCGACCGCCTGGAGCACGCGCAGGGTGCCGTCGGGGAGGCTGAAATCGATGACGACGTCGGCGTCCCGCACCAGGACGTCGAGATCCTCGCCACGGCGCCACGTGCCGAGCAGTTCCATGTCCTCGCTCGCCGCGATCATGCGGGCAACGGCCTGACCCATACGACCCGCACCCGCGACGGCTACGCGGATCATGAGCTGATGCGTTCGAAGAAGCGCTTGACCGTGTCGAGCCAGCCGCCGGCGCGCGGGCTGTGCCGCTCGCCGCCGGCGCGCAGCGACTCGTCGAATTTCTCCAGCAGTTCCTTCTGCTCGGCCGTCAGGTTGACCGGCGTTTCCACCGCAACCTGGGCGAACAAGTCACCGCGCCGGGGATCGCGCACGGTCGTCACGCCCTTGCCGCGCAGGCGGAAGGTCTTGCCCGACTGCGTGCCGGCCGGGATCTTGAGCGATACGTGCCCATCCAGGGTCGGCAGTTCGACTTCGCCGCCGAGGGTCGCGGTTGCCACGCTGACCGGGACCTCGCAGGACAGGTTGGCGCCCTCGCGCTCGAAAATCCGGTGCGGCTTGACGCGGATTTCGACGTACAGGTCGCCCGCCGGGCCGCCGTTGCGTCCGGCCTCACCTTCGCCGGACAGCCGGATCCGGTCGCCGTCATCCACGCCGGCCGGCACCTTGACCGACAGCGTGCGGGTCTTGCGGACCCGTCCGCGCCCGTGACAGTCCATGCACGGATCGGCAATGGTCGTACCCGCCCCTTTACAGGCCGGGCAGGTCTGCTGGATGGAAAAGAAGCCCTGCTGCATGCGGACCTGGCCCGCGCCGCCGCAGGTCGAACAGGTGACCGGCTCGCTGCCTTTCTTCGCGCCGCTGCCGCCGCAGCTGTCGCAGGCCACCTGGGTGGGCACATCGATCGTTACCGTGTCCCCGGCGACCGCGGTCTCGAGATCGAGCTTCAGCTCGTAACCGAGGTCGGCGCCGCGAAACACCTGCGGGCCGCCGCCGCGGCGGCCGCCGCCGAAGATATCGCCGAATACGTCGCCAAAAATGTCGCCGAAACCCTCGGCGCCGAAGCCGCCGCCCGGTCCGCCGGCACTGCCTTTCAGCCCGTCGTGGCCGAAACGGTCGTAGGCGGCACGCTTGTCGTCGTCCTTGAGGACCTCGTAGGCTTCCTTGGCTTCCTTGAACTTCTCCCCGGTCGCTTCACTTTCATCCTTGTTGCGGTCCGGGTGATATTTCATGGCAAGACGGCGATACGCCTTCTTGATCTCATCGGCTGTCGCCGTCTTGGAGACCCCCAGTACTTCGTAGTAATCGCGCTTTGCCATTTCTGTCTGCACGGCGGGCGCCCGCCAGGGCGCCCGCCTCGTCTCCCTTGGCCCGCCCGGCCCCGCCGGGTCGGGACTTACTTATCGTCCTTATCGACTTCCTCGAATTCGGCGTCGACGACGTCGTCGTCGGCTGCACCGTCGCCGTCACCCGCGGCGCCCTGCGCCGCCTGCTCGGCATACAGCTTCTGCGCCAGGCCGCCCGACGCCTCGCCGAGCGCGGCCGTCTTCTTCTCGATGGCTTCCTTGTCGTTGCCTTCGAGTGCCTTCTTCAGGTCCGAAACCGCATTCTCGATCGCCATCCGCTCTTCGGCCGAAGCCTTGTCGCCGAGTTCGCTGAGCGTCTTTTCGGCCGCATGAATCAGGCTGTCGGCCTGGTTGCGCGCGTCGACGAGCTCGCGGAACTTGCGGTCTTCCTCGGCATGGCTCTCGGCGTCGGAGACCATCTTGTCGATCTCGTCGTCGGACAGGCCGGATGACGCCTTGATGACGATATTCTGGCTTTTGCCCGTCGCCTTGTCCTTGGCCGAGACATTCAGGATACCGTTGGCGTCGATGTCGAACGTCACCTCGATCTGCGGCAGGCCGCGCGGCGCCGGCGGGATGTCCGTCAGGTCGAACCGACCCAGCGACTTGTTGTCCAGCGCGCGCTCGCGCTCGCCCTGCAGCACGTGAATCGTCACGGCTGTCTGGTTGTCGTCCGCGGTCGAGAAAACCTGCTCGGCGTTGGCCGGAATCGTCGTGTTCTTGTCGATCAGCTTGGTCATGACACCGCCGAGCGTCTCGATACCGAGCGACAGCGGCGTGACGTCGAGCAACAGGACGTCCTTGACGTCGCCTGCGAGGACACCGCCCTGGATGGCCGCGCCGAGTGCCACGGCTTCGTCAGGGTTGACGTCCTTGCGCGGCTCCTTGCCGAAGAAGTTCTGTACCTCCTCCTGCACCTTGGGCATGCGTGTCTGGCCGCCGACGAGGATCACGTCGTTGATCTCGTTGACCTTGAGGCCCGCATCCTTGAGCGCGACGCGGCACGGCTCGATCGTCCGGCTGATGAGCTTCTCTACCAGCGACTCGAGCTTGGCACGCGTCAGCTTGATGTTGAGATGCTTCGGGCCCGTTGCGTCTGCCGTGATGTAGGGCAGGTTGACCTCGGTCTGCTGCTGCGACGACAGCTCGATCTTGGCCTTTTCCGCCGCTTCCTTCAGGCGCTGCATCGCGAGCGGGTCCGACGTGATGTCGACACCGCTCTCGCGCTCGAACTCCTTGGTCAGGTACTCGATGACGCGCATGTCGAAATCCTCGCCGCCGAGGAACGTGTCGCCGTTGGTCGCCAGCACTTCGAACTGGTGCTCACCGTCGACCTCGGCGATCTCGATGATCGATACGTCGAACGTACCGCCGCCGAGATCGAATACCGCGATCTTGGCGTCACCGCGCTTCTTGTCCATGCCGTAGGCGAGCGCCGCCGCGGTCGGCTCGTTGATGATGCGCTTGACCTCGAGGCCCGCGATCTTACCGGCGTCCTTGGTGGCCTGGCGCTGCGAGTCGTTGAAGTAGGCAGGCACCGTCACCACGGCTTCCTTGACCTCTTCGCCGAGGTAGTCCTCGGCCGTCTTTTTCATCTTCATGAGCACGCGCGCCGAAATCTCGGGCGGCGCCATCTTCTTGCCATTGGCCTCGACCCACGCGTCGCCATTGTCGGCCTTGGCAATCTTGTAGGGCACCATCTTGATGTCGCGCTGCACCACGTCGTCCTCGAAACGACGGCCGATCAGGCGCTTGATCGCGAACAAGGTGTTGTGCGGGTTCGTCACCGCCTGGCGCTTGGCCGACTGGCCGACGAGAACCTCGTTGTCCTTGGTGAACGCAACGACCGAAGGCGTCGTGCGATCGCCTTCCGAATTTTCGATGACCTTGGGCGTATCGCCTTCCATCACTGCAACGCAGGAGTTGGTGGTACCAAGGTCGATACCAATTACTTTACCCATGTTCTAACGCTCCGAAATCATTGGAATTCTGCAAAACTGGCTGATATTTGGGGCCGCTTTCCAGCCTTTCAAGCTCAGCCGCAGACAATTTGGTGCCAGTCACCTTAAACCGAGTCTAAGGTGACTGGCACCATTGTTCAGTCGGCGGCGACGATAACCATCGCGGGCCGCAGCAGCCGGCCGTTGAGGGTGTAGCCCTTTTGCACGACCTTGGCGACCGACCCGGGCTCGACATCGTCCGAGGGCTGCATGCTGATCGCCTCGTGCAGTTCCGGGTCGAACGGCTCGCCGGCCGGGTCGACTTCCTCGATGCCGAACTGGTTAAGAATCGTGGTCAACAGCTTGTGCGTCGCATCCTTGCCCTCGATCAGGCTCTCGACACTCGCGTTGTCGGCGGCGGCGAGGCCCATCTCCAGCGTATCGCGCACGGCGAGCAGTTCCTTGCCGAAGCGTTCGAGTGCAAACTTATGGGCGTTCTCGACGTCGCGAGCCGCGCGTTTGCGCACGTTCTCGAGTTCGGCGGCGGTGCGCAGGTAGCGCTCCCAGTTTTCCTCGGCCCTGGTCTGGGCGGCGGCCAGCTCGTCCGCGGGATTCTGCGCCTGCCCGGCAGCATCCTGATCTGTGTCCTCGGCTGCAGGCGTATCGGCCTGTGCCTCCTCGGTGGCCTCGTCGACGATCTCTTCGGGGCGTTCCGCGTTCATGTCGTGCTCCAGGTCTGTCATTGACTTCGGCTCCGGCGGCCGCGTCGCATTGGATGTGCGGAGTGTGGGGGCCCGCCGCAAAATATCAAGCGCCGGCGGGTTTTTTTTCGCTCAGGACTGGTTGCCGTGGCTCAGCGCGGACTCGAGCAGCCGGGCGGTGACGTCGACGATCGGAACGACGCGGTCGTACGCCATCCTGGTGGGCCCGATGACGCCCAGGACGCCGATCGTGTCGTCGTCGACGTGGTACGGCGCGGTTACGACGCTGCAGTCATCGAGGATGCGGTACCCGGATTCTTCGCCGATGAAGATCCGCACGCCGTTCGCATTGATGCTGCGATCTAGCAGATCGAGTATCAGCTGCTTGTGCGAAAACGCATCGAACAGCTTGCGCAGCTTCTCAACGTCCGAGAGTTCGGCAAAATCCATCAGGTTCGTCTCGCCAGCCAGCGCGTAGCCCTCCTCGGCGTTCCCGGCATTGTCCATCGCCGCTTCCGCGACGGCGATGATGTCGCGCATCGCCTGGTCCACCGAATTCCGGGCCTTGTCGAGGTCGCGCACGAGACGCTCGCGGACCGCGTGCAGGTCGGTCCCGGCGTAGTGCTGGTTGATGTAGTTCTGCGCCTGCTGCAGCTCGGACGCGCTGTAGTCCCGGTCGGTGTTCAGGATGCGGTTCTGCACCTCGGTGTCATTGACCACGAGGATCACGAGGACGCGCTTTTCCGACAACGGCAGGAACTCGATCTGCCGCAGCGTGACCCTGGGCGCTCGCGGCACGGTCACGACGCCGGCCATGCTCGTGAAGTCCGAGAGCATGCTCGAGACCGTCGCCACCAGGGACGAGGGGTTGTCGAAGGCGCTGCCCAGCTTGCGCCGGATACGTTCGATGTCCTGGCTGCCGGGCTGGCGGTAGCGCACCAAGGTATCGACAAACATGCGGTAGCCGCGCGGCGTCGGAATGCGGCCGGCCGACGTGTGCGGCGCCGCGACCAGGCCCATGTCCTCGAGATCGGACATGACGTTGCGAATCGTTGCCGGGCTGAGGTCGAGCCCCGAATCCCGCGACAGGGTCCGCGACCCCACGGGCTGCCCGTCGCGGATATAGCGCTGGATCAGGACCTTTAGCAGGTGCTGGCCCCGATCGTTAGGTACGTTACTGTGCGCATCTGCCGACATTCGCAAGAAACGCTAGCAACGGCTTGGCGGTCGGTCAAGGGTCTGCAACAATCAGGGCATGGATCGCGAATTCAGGCGCATTGCGTTGCTGGGCAGGCACACGGATTCCCGCGTGGCCGCGCCGATGCAGGCGCTCGCGCGACACCTGACCGCGGCCGGCTACGACGTAGCCGCCGCCGATACCCTCGGGCTGGACCTCGAAGCGCGGCGAGTCCCGGAAGAAGTGCTGTGCGAGGCGGCGGACCTGGCCATCGCCATCGGGGGCGACGGCACGATGCTGTACGCCAGCCGGCTCGTGCGACACACGGGCACGCCGATCCTCGGGGTTAACCGTGGGCGGCTCGGGTTTCTCGCCGACATCACGCCGGAGCAGATGATCACGAGCGTCGACCAGGTACTGGCCGGCGAGTACCTGGAAGACCGGCGGATGCTGCTCGAGGCCAACCTGACACTGGCCGGCGGCGAGCGCTTCACCGCGCATGGCCTCAACGACGTCGTGGTGCAGCGCGGCGGCAAGGGCGGGATGGTCGATTTCTCGACACACGTTGCGCACCAGTACGTGAACACGCATTCCGGCGACGGCCTGATCGTGGCGACGCCGACGGGCTCGACCGCCTACGCGCTGAGCTGCGGCGGCCCGATCCTGGAACCGCATATCGAGGCCATCGCGCTGGTGCCGATCTGCCCGCACACGCTGACCGACCGGCCGATTGTCATCCCGGCGAGCCAGGTGATCGACATCAAGTTGCTGGAACGCGACGACACACGCGCCGAGGTGACGGTCGACGGTACCCATCTCGGGACCCTGCTGCCGGGCGACGCGTTGCGCGTCGCCGCGTCGGGCCAGTTCGTCACGATGCTGCACCCGCCAGGTCATGATTTCTACAGCATCCTGCGGTCCAAGCTGTTCTGGGGCCGCGACAGCCGCAAGCGCGGGAACAACGAGCCGGGAACCTGACATGCTGATGAACCTGCAGGTCCGCGACTTTGCGATCATCGATCGCATCGATATCGAGTTCGCTCCCGGCATGACGGTCCTGACCGGGGAAACCGGCGCCGGCAAATCGATCCTCGTGGACGCCCTCGGCTACGTACTCGGCGACCGCGGCAGCGCCCAGCTCGTGCGTGACGGCGCCCGGCGGGCGGAATTCGCGGCCGAGTTCGACGTCAGCGCCCTGCCCGCCGCCACGGCATGGCTCGAGGAGCAGGCACTGGATCTCGAGGGCGACTGCCTGCTGCGCCGGGTCGTCGGCGCCGACGGCCGCTCGCGGGCCTTCATCAATGGTAATGCCGTCCCGTTATCCCAGCTCAAGTCGCTGGGCGAGATGCTGCTGGACATCCACGGCCAGCACTTCCACCAGTCGCTCGGGCGGCGGGAGATCCAGCGCGATTTGCTCGACCATTTCGGCGGCCTGCTCGACGACCGCGCCGTCGTGGCGACGCATTTCATCGAGTGGCGGACGCTGACCGAGCGGCTCGACCAACTCCTGTCGGCCGAGGCGGACCGCGCGTCGCGCCTCGACCTGCTCACCTTCCAGCTCCAGGAACTGGACACCCTGGCGGTCTCTGCCGAGGAGTTCGCGGCGCTTGCCGCCGAACGTCAGAAGCTGCAGCACAGCGGCCGGCTTGCCGAAGGCGTCACGCTCGCACTCGAACAACTGTTCGACAGCGAGGCGGGCAACGCGAACAGCCACGTCGCCGACGCCGTCCGCTCATTGCGCCAACTGGCCGCTTACGATGCGGAACTCGAGCCCGTGGTCGAACTGCTCGAGACAGCAAACATCCAGGTTGCCGAGGCGGTCGATTCACTGCGCCGCTACGGCGATGACATCGACATGGACCCGGGCAGGCGGGACTGGGTCGAGGAACGCCTCGACGCCATCCGGAACCTCACGCGCAAGCACCGCGTCGAGCCCGCTGAACTGGCGGAATTCGCCGAGCGGCTGCGGGCGGAACACGACGAGCTGAGCCACGCGGAGGAGCGCGGCAAGGAACTGGAGCAGCAGGCCGCGGCAGCCAAGGCCGAGTACCTGGAGCACGCCCGGGCGCTGTCCGATGCCCGCGGGGCTGCCGCGTCCCGGTTCGGCGCGGCGGTCACCGAGGCGATGCACGGCCTGGGCATGCCGGGCGGCGTGTTCGAGGTGTCGCTGGCGCGCCTCGACGAAGCCGCGGCGCGGCCGTGGGGCCTCGACGATATCGAGTTCCGCATCAGTGCGAATCCCGGGCAGGCACCGCAGGCGCTGGCCCGGGTGGCCTCGGGTGGCGAACTCTCGCGCATGAGTCTTGCGATCCAGGTCATCGCGAGCGACGGCAGCGCCATCCCGACGATGGTTTTCGACGAAGTCGACAGCGGCGTCGGCGGCGGCGTAGCGGAGATGGTCGGGCGGCGCCTGCAGGAACTCGGGGACAATCGGCAGGTCCTGTGTGTGACCCATCTACCCCAGGTCGCGAGCCTCGCTGACCAGCACTTTCGCATCAGCAAGGTATCCGACGGCAAGACAACCCGGACGCAGGTTCATTGCCTCTCGGGGGAGGAGCGCGTCGAAGAACTCGCGCGCATGCTCGGGGGCGTGGAAATCACGCGCAAGACACTGGAGCACGCGGCCGAGATGCTCGCCGGTGCCCGCCGCAAGCGCGCCTAGTCGGCCTCGTCGCCCTTGCTCTTGACGTACAGGACCAGGCTGTGGTCGATCAGCTCGTAGCCGTATTCCGCGGCAATTTCGTGCTGCAGGCGCTCGATCTCCTCGTTAACGAACTCGATTACCTGGCCGGAGTCGACGCATACCATGTGATCGTGATGCTCACCGTCGTCGAGTTCGAACACGGAATGGCCGCCCTCGAAATTGTGCCTGGTCACGAGCCCGGCGGACTCGAACTGGGTCAGGACCCGGTAGACGGTGGCCAGGCCGATGTCCTCGCCCGAGTTCAGCAGCTCCTTGTAAATGTCCTCCGCGCTCATGTGCCGATCCCGTGCCGCCTCGAGGATTTCGAGGATTTTCAGGCGCGGCAGGGTGATCTTCAGACCGGCGTTGCGCAGTTCTTTTCGTTGCTGCATGAACAAACTCATTCAGGGTATGATGCGCGCCTATTATGACGCAGGTGGCAGCCGGACTCTATGACTAAGAAAAACTGGACCGTTTTCCTGGTGCTGACATTCGCCCTGGCGCTCGGCAGCGGCTGCGTCTATCGCTCCAATATCGCGCAGGGCAATCTCGTCAAGGAAGAGGACCTCGCGCAGCTCGAGGTCGGCATGACGCGCAACCAGGTGCGGTTCCTGCTCGGTACGCCGATGGTAGCCGACCCGTTCCACCACAACCGCTGGGACTACGTCTATTACCTCAAGCTCGGCCGCCGGGAAGCCGTGGCCAAGCGCTGGGTCTCGGTCTTCTTTACCGACGACGTCGTCAGCGAGATCCGCAAGGACCAGGAACTAGCTCCCGGCCTTTAGTCGCCGCGCCTCGCGTGGGTCCATCTCGAGCGGCCGGTAGAGCTCTACCCGCTCGCCCTCCTCGAGTACCCGGTCGCGGCTGACGGGCCTACCCCAGATGCCGGCCTGCAGGCTGTCGAACCTCACCCCGGGAAAGCGCAGGGCCAGCCCGCTGCGTGCGATCGCCTCCGCAACCGTGGCGCCAGCGGGCAGCTCGACCGACTCGAGAAACTGCACGCGCGGCAGCGCAAACGCGACTTCAACCCGCATAGATCTGCGCGGCGCGCCGCGTAAACGAGTCGACGAGCGTATTGCAGGTGTGTTCGAAAAAACGCCCGAGGACGATGTCCGTCGCCCGGTTCTCGAACTCGAACTCGAGGTCGAGTTCGACCCGGCTGCCGGCCTCGCCGAGCTGGGCGAACGTCCAGCCGCCCGACAGGCGCCTGAAGGGCCCCCCGACCAGCTCGATTCCAAGAAACTCGTTTTCCCGCAATACGTTACGGGTGCGAAAGCGCTTGCTGACGCGGCCGCGGCGCAACCCCAGGGAGGCCTCGATGACATCGGCCTCGCGGATGTGGACTTCGGCTTCGTTGCACCAGGGCAGGAACGACGGGTAAGACTCGACGTCCTTGACCAGCGCATACATCTGGGCCGCCGAATACGGCACGAGTGCGCTGCGATTGACCTTGCGCATGCGCCCCGAACAGCCCCTACCCGAGCTTCGCGACGATCCAGTCGAGGATGCCCACGGCCTTGATCAGGACGAACAGGATACCGACCGGGGCGATGAACCGGGCCGCGAAGCGCCAGACCTTGTAGACGGCGCCCGATCCACCGAGCTCGTCGGCCGTCGAGTTACGGCACATGATCCAGCCCGCGAAGATCGTGATCAGCAGCCCGCCGAGCGGCAGCAGGATGTTACTGGTGAGGAAATCGACATTGTCGAAGATCGTGCCGGCGAGGAACCTGACATCGGCCAGCACGTTGAACGAGAGGACCGAGCCGAAGCCGAGCAGCCAGATCAGCAGGCCCACGCCGACCGTCGCCTGCGCGCGGGTCTTGCTGAAGTGCTCCACTATCCATGCGACCGCGGGCTCCATGAGCCCGATCGCCGAGGTCCACGCGGCAAAGGACAGCAACAGGAAGAAGATCGTCGAGAAGAAGACGCCCCCTGCCATTTGCCCGAAAGCGAGCGGCAAGGTATTGAACACGAGCCCCGGACCATCCGCCGGCGTCAGGCCGTTCGCGAACACGAGCGGGAAAATGGCGAGGCCGGCCAGCATCGCGATCGCCGTATCCGCAGTAACCACCGCGCCCGACGCGCCGGTAATCGACGTCTCTTCGGGCAGGTAGGCACCGTAGGCCATGACGGCCCCCATGCCGATGCTCAGCGTGAAAAACGCCTGCCCGAGCGCTGCGAGCACGCTCGTCCAGGTCAGCTTGTCGAAGTCGGGCGTGAACATGAAGGCGACGCCCTGCCCGAAATAGCCAGAGTTGATCGAGTAGCCGAGCAGCACCAGCATCAGCACCAACAGGGCCGGCACCATGAAGCGCACGGCTTGCTCGAGCCCGCGCTCCACGCCGCGAGCGACGACAAAGACCGACAGGCCCATGAAGATCGTGTGCGTCAGCGCCACCAGGCGCCAGTCGCCGGTAAAGCGCGAAAACTCGGCGCCGACCTCTTGCGGTCCGGCGCCGGCGAACACGCCAGTGACGCTTTTCAGCATGTAGGCCAGCGTCCAGCCCGCGATGACGCTGTAATAGGACAGGATCAGGATGCCCGCGACGACCCCCATACCGCCAACCCATTTCCAGCGGGAGGTACTGCCCTCTTCCTGGCCGAGCAGGCCCATTGTCGCAACCGGGTTGCGGCGCCCGCGACGGCCGATCAGGATCTCGGACATCATGACGGGCATGCCGATGGCAACTACGCAGACCAGGTACACGAGCACAAACGCCCCGCCGCCGTTCTGCCCGGCTATGTAGGGGAACTTCCAGATATTGCCGAGGCCCACCGCGGAGCCCGTCACGGCCAGGATAAAAGCCATCCGTGACGACCAGTTGCCGTGCAGGGAACTGCGTTTGCCGTCGTCGGCCGGGTTACTCAGCATGAAAGGTCTCTGCAGCGCACACAATCCGGCGATTCTTATACAAAAGACCGTGCCATACAACGCTTTGCCCGTATAATCCGCTCGCAACGCAAGGGCCGACGCCATCTCCTCATGGGCAAAAAGAAAGCGAAAAAAACAGCCGGTAACACCATCGCCGTCAATCGGCGGGCACGCCACGACTACTTCATCGAGGACCGCCTGGAGGCCGGGCTGGCACTGGAGGGCTGGGAGGTGAAGAGCCTGCGTGCAGGCAATGCCCAGCTGACCGAAGCCTACGTCATCCTGAAGAAAGGCGAGGCCTGGCTCGTCGGTGCGCACCTGGCGCCGCTACGCAGCACCTCGACGCACGTCACGGCGGACCCCGCGCGCGACCGCAAGCTGCTGCTGCACCGGCACGAGCTCGACCGGCTGACGGGCGCGGTCGAGCGCAAGGGCTACGCCCTGGTGCCCCTCGACCTGCACTGGCACAAGGGGCGCGCCAAGTTGACGGTCGGCCTCGGCAAAGGCAAGAAACAGCACGACAAGCGCGCCGATCGCAAGGATCGCGACTGGCAGCGCCAGAAGGAGCGAATCCTGAAACATTAGTTATTATTCATAAACTTAGGTTATTTACTTAAAGTAAATTGTTCTAACAAGAACCGCTGAATTCTGTCGATTGTGCATTGTATTTGCGCCGCCAACCCCTACACTAGGACGCACACGGGGGTGACCTGGCTTCGACGTGGGTCGCGAAACTCCGAGTGCATGCCGAGGGACAGGTGACCTCGTTAATCCAGCTGTAAAACTTATAGTTGCCAACGACGACAACTACGCACTAGCTGCTTAAAACCCAGCCTAGCGCCTTCCGCCCGGACCGTGCCTGTGCGTCCGGATCCCGGGAGTCACCGACACAGGACCGCGGTGAAGGCATGTCCAGGGCCCGACCCGTTAAATCCTTGCTGGACTGGCTGTGAGTCTTCCCTGCCCGTCGGGTAGCTCGCAGCGAGATTAAAGACGGTATAAGCATGTAGACCTCGTAGCGGAGGACTTGCGGACGCGAGTTCGATTCTCGCCACCTCCACCAACACGCGAAGGCTCGCCCAACGGGCGGGCCTTTTTTTTGAGGAAGAGCGATGAAAGACGAAACGCTGGCGATTCATGCCGGGTTCAAAGCCGACCCGGCGACCAAGGCGGTAGCCGTCCCGATCTACCAGACCGTGGCCTACGAGTTCGACGACGCGCAGCACGGCGCCGACCTGTTCAACCTGGCCGTGCAGGGCAATATCTACACGCGCATCATGAACCCGACGACCGACGTGCTGGAACAACGGTGCGCCCAGCTCGAGGAGGGAGTCGCCGCGCTGGCCCTGAGCGCCGGCAGCGCCGCGGTCAATTACTCGATTCTCAATATTGCGGAGCAAGGCGACAACATCGTGACGGTACCGCTGCTCTACGGCGGCACCTACACCCTGTTCAAGCACATGCTGCCACGACAGGGCATCGAGGTGCGCTTCGGGGCGGACGACAGTATCCCCGCGCTGGCCAGCCTGATCGATGACAAGACCCAGGCGATCTTCTGCGAATCCATCGGTAACCCGGCCGGCAACATTGTCGATATCGAAGCACTGGCGAATCTCGCGCACGAGAACGGTGTGCCGCTGATTGTCGACAACACGGTTGCGACGCCTGTCCTGATCAAACCAATCGCGTGGGGCGCGGACGTGGTCGTCAATTCACTGACGAAATACATCGCCGGGCACGGCAACTCGCTGGGGGGCGTCATCGTCGACGGCGGCGAATTCCCGTGGGCCGACCACGCGAGGAAGTTCCACATGCTCACCGAGCCGGAAGCCTCGTACCACGGCGTCGTCTACACCGAGGCACTCGGTGCCGCTGCCTACATCGGCCGCGTCCGCACGGTCGCGCTGCGAAATACCGGGTCGGCACTGAGCCCGATGAATGCGTTCCTGATTTTGCAGGGTATACAGACCTTGCCGCTGCGCATGGAGCGCCATTGCGACAACGCCCTCGCGGTCGCCCGCTACCTGCAGGAGCATCCGCGGGTCGCGTGGGTCAGCTTCGCGGGCCTGCCGGACTCGCCTTATTACGACCTGGCGCAGAAGTACACGAACGGCAGGCCGTCCGCGTTGATGACGTTCGGCATCAAGGGCGGGTTCGAGGCCGGCGTCAAGTTCTACGACGCGTTGCGCTTGTTCCTGCGGCTCGTCAACATCGGCGATACCAAGTCGCTGGCGGCGCACCCGGCGTCAACGACCCATCGGCAGCTATCGGAGCAGGAGCTCGACGCGGCGGGCGTCAGCCCCGATATGATCAGGCTGTGCATCGGCATCGAGCATATCGACGACATCATCGCCGACCTCGACCAGGCACTCGCCGCCTCGGCCTAGCAGGTACCGCGGCAGCGGCTCGGGCGCTACTGCCCGCCCGCTTCGTCGATGGCGCTGCGGACTTTGTCCTCGAGGCTCGTCAGGCCACGGTCCCTGCCCGTCTGGATAGCCTGTTCGGCATCGCCGGACTTGGCGAACTCGCGCAGGGCGAGGAGCGCACCCACGCGGTTGCCGCTGCCACAGTGCAGCAACACGGGCTCGTCGTATTGCTGCAGGAGCGTGTCGAGCTCCGCCGCCTTGTCGAAGGTGATGTCGTCGCCGCCGATCGGGAACGCGACGTACTCCATGCCCAGCGACGTGACGGTCGCGGGTTCATCGAGTCCGCGATCTTCTCCGGCCGTCCGCATGTCGATAACCGCGGCGTAGCCGCTCGAGGCAAATACTCCCAGGGCCGCGGCATCGGGCTGCCCGGCTGCGGTCAGCCCGTCAACGGGGCTGACCCGCCCCTGTTCAACAACCTGCCCGAGATCGGCCTTGGCGGGCCCGGTCGATTCGCAACCGGCCAACGCCAGCCCGCCGGCCAGCAGCAGCAACGCGATCAGCTTTTGCATTTTCATGCTCTCCCGCGAGTACCCTAGTCGACCAGCGTCACGCGCGAGTCGATTTCGATGCCTCGCTTGGTAAGGTGTACGTTCATCAGCATGCGCTCGTAGACGCTCGCCGACGATTTCACGATATCCCGCATGGTCTCACGAAACTCTTCCGGCAGCGGCTCGCCTTCGTCGGTCTCCTCGGCCTGCATCACCGACTCGCCGATGAAGTCGTAGTAGCGCTTGGCATCCATGCTGAGGCTCATGACCGGTTTCGAGGACGACGTATCGGCCTGCAACATCGCCTCTGCCTGCCGTTCGGCACCCTTGCCGAGCGCAACCGACAGGCCGCTGCTCGTCAGGGCCGCGAATGCCTCGCTCGCCAGTTCACCGAGCTCAGGCAGCTCCAGCTTCCTGGCTTTCCCATCCGGCAGCAGGTTCATCGCCGCAATCTGCGGGTTCATCAGGGCGGCCATGTTCACTACGTCCTGCGCGTTCTGCATCGCGAACAGGAGCGACGCATCGAGCGACTCGGGCGGCTTCTTTCCTTCCATGTCGAAGCCCTTGATGTCGACGACACTGGCGAGAATGCCGCGGAAGTTGTAGACGACCGGCGGCAACGGCTGTGCCAGCGCCTCGCGTCCCTTGGCCGTGCTCGCCTGCAGCTCGGCCAGGTGCTCACATTCGAACGGGTCCGCTTCCATTGCATCGAGCCGGCCCTCGTAAAACGTGCGCAGCGCCATCGGGTCGAGACTGAAACCGAAGGAGAACAATCCGCCCGGATCGGTACCGAGGCCGGGGACGGCGCCGGGCAGGGTCGCAAGGCCCGCGGCGATATCGTCACGCACTTCGACGACCATCCGGGTGTCCAGGTGGTCCTTGTTAACGGCGCTGTAGCCCATGACCACGCGCGGCGTGATCGCCGCGAGCTCGGCCAGTTCGGCGCGGCAGGTCGCATCGAGGCGCGATGAGTCGAACTCCATCAGGGCCAGGAGCTCGGTGTTCAACCCCGTCGGATCGCCGAGGAACGATGCCGCGATACGCTGGACATCGAAAAAACTCACCCAGTGATCGGTCAGGCCGTATTCCCTGGCGACCTTGCGCAGCTCCTTGCTGCGTTGCAGGCTCTGGCGCGGCTTCTTGATCCCGAGCGTCTGCGCGAGCCGGGCATCGTCGAAGGACGCGGGGACCAGCGTGATGATGGCATCGTCGCCGGGTGTCGCCACGATCAACCGGGCCTTGCCCTCGAAGTCACGGTAGCGGTAGGTCATACCCGCAAGCCTGGCCGTGAGGAACTGCTCACCGGACGAGGCTTCGAGGCGCGCGACCGTGGCCGCGAACTTGTCGCCGTCACTCAGTGCCAGCCGGATTACGGGAAGCAGCCCGTCCCCGTAAAGCACGAACAGCGAATCGCGATCGAGGCCCGCGCTCTTGAGTCCCTCGGCACTCATGAGCGACATGACTTCGTGCATGAAGGCTTCGAAATGCTCTGCCTCTTCCTGGCTGCCTTCCCCTTCCGCCATGCGGGTCGAGAAGTCCTCGACCATCATTTCCATCAGCGTGCGGTAGTGGCCCAGCGTCTCGTCGAGCGCCGGCTCGATCTTGTCGAGCAGCCCGTCCGGCAACGGCCTGGTAAACGCCAGGACGTACGGCGTGTCGGCGGGAATGTACTGCAGGAGTTCTTTCGGCTTGCGCGCAGCGTCGGCCGTCACGGGGACGGCGAGCACCAGGAGCGCGCCGATCGCGACGCCAGTTCGGGCAAGATAATTCATGACTCTTCGTTCCTTAGCGTTGACATACAACGAACCCCACGACGCTGGCGCCGTGGGCCGAAATCCATCTCGAAGACGAGTAAAGTCGCACTGGATGGCGGTCTGGTTGGATCGCGATTGCCGCGCGCCGCCTTGTGATCACAATATCAATGTAAACTGGGGCAATGCAAGTCTCGCGAGAATTCGACGTCATCGTCTTCGGGGCAACCGGTTTCACGGGTGCGCTGGTGGCGGAATACCTGCTGGATCGCTACGGCTGCGGTCCGGAGCTGCAGTGGGCTATCGCCGGGCGCAATGCCGCCAAACTCGATGCCCTCAAGGCGCGGCTGGGCAGTCGCGCCGACGCGCTGCAGGTAATCGTTGCCGACAGCGCGGACGCCGCTGCCCTCGCCTCGCTGGCGGCACGCACCCGCGTAGTCCTTACGACCGTCGGTCCTTATGCATTGTACGGCTCGGCGCTGGTCGCCGCGTGCGTCGAGGCCGGCACCGGTTATTGCGACCTGGCGGGCGAGGTTCAGTGGATCCGGCGAATGATCGACACGCACCACGAGCGAGCGCAGCAGACCGGCGCACGTATCGTGCATTGCTGCGGCTTCGATTCGATTCCGATGGATATCGGGGTGCACTTCCTGCAGCAGGAAGCGAGGCGCCGCCACGGCCACTACTGTTCCGAGATCGCGATGTTCGTCAAGGCGACGAAGGGAGCCGCGAGCGGCGGCACGCTTGCCAGCATGATCAACGTGGTCGAGGAGGCGCAACGGGAACGGGGCGTCGCCCGCGTCCTCACCGATCCGTACGCGCTCAACCCGGCCGGTGAGCGGGAGGGCCCGGACGGCCGTGACCAGCAGGGCGTGATCCGCGATCCCGACGCCGGGTGCTGGACCGCGCCGTTCGTCATGGCCGGCGTCAACACGCGCGTGGTGCGCCGCAGCCATGCCCTGGCCGGGTATCCCTACGGTCGTGATTTCCGCTACCGCGAGGCCGTCATGACGGGCGCGGGTGCCGGCGGCTGGATCAGGGGCACGCTGCTGGCGCTGGGCCTCGGCGGTCTCCTGCTCGGCATCTCGTGGAGACCGACCCGGCGTCTGCTGCAGCGCTTCGTTTTGCCCAAGCCGGGCGAAGGCCCGGACCGCGCGGCCCGCGAAGCCGGGTTCTTCAACCTCGTGCAGGTCGGGACGCTCCCGGGTGGCACGGTCGTGCGAGGCCGGATCACGGGCGATCGCGATCCGGGCTACGGCTCGACCAGCAAGATGCTCGCCGAGAGCGCGGTCTGCCTGGCGCGGGACGAGCTGGCCGCAGGCGGCGGCGTATTGACGCCGGCGGCGGCCATGGGCGACGCCCTGCTGCAACGCTTGCGCGAGCGTGCCGGCCTGACGTTCGAGGTCCCCGACTAGCGGCTCGCCAGCCCCTTGTAGTGCAGGGCCTCATCGTATTTCTCGCCCGCCTCGACGCGGACCGGAAGACGATTGCGCGGCGATGCGACCGGGCAGGTCGAGAAGTCGTTGAAGGCGCAGGGAGGACTCGTCGCCTTGTTGAAATCCAGAATGAAGCTGCCGTCGTCACCCGGCAGGTCGGCATACAGGTAGCGGCCCGCGCCGTACGTGTCGTCGCGATTGGTGTCGTCACCGAACACGAAGAACAGCTGGTCGCCGCTCAGCTGCGGTTCGAGCTCGTACGCAACGCCGTCGATTTCGAACGTGGCAAGGCCGGGCGCCACCGGGAACTGCTGAAAGCCCTCGATGACCGTGTCGACGGTGATCTGGCGCGGCGCCTCGTAACGACGCAGGGTCGCGTGGACGCGCCATCGCGGGTCGATGTCGAAGTACGGGATCGGACCGAACGAGCGAATCCACGGGTGCTCGAAATCGCGGATGCGCACGGCCAGTTTGCCGCCCCGCTCGATGATGCTCCAGGCCACCGAGCCGTGTTCGACCAT
Organism: Woeseiaceae bacterium; assembly: GCA_041553075.1. GTDB lineage: Bacteria > Pseudomonadota > Gammaproteobacteria > Steroidobacterales > Woeseiaceae > UBA1847. The sequence continues at coordinate 37,253 of JBFEJR010000013.1, forward strand.
GACCTGGTTTCCCGTCACGTCCGCCGGCAGCGCGAGTTCGCCGACCGCCTGGCCGTCCCACAGGACCTCGACGCCGTCCGCGACCCGCATGTGCACCTCGCCGTCGCTGACCACGAGATCCCCCACGTATTCCGCCGCGCTGGCCGGCAGGACGATATCGGCGTCAGGCGCCGACCCCATCCGGTAACGACCGTCCTCGATCCAGTACAGCCCGACCTGTGTCAGGTAACCGGTCGGCGCGCGCAGTCTCGCGAGGCGCTCGGCCCGCCATTCGAGTAAGCCGGACCGGTATGCGGCCTCGTCGAACTCCGCATCCGCCGGCCCGCAGCCCGACGCCAGCAACAGCAGCGCCAGGGCGCCTGAGCATTGCATTAATTTCTTCATGGGTACCCCGTATCAATTCGCCAGCCGGGTCACTATAATCCGCCGCCAGCTCTCCCGGCAGCCCCTGATGTCCAAAATCTCCCATCTCCGCAACATCGCGATCATCGCGCACGTCGACCATGGCAAGACGACCCTGGTCGACCAGATGCTGCAGCAGTCCGGAACCCTGGGTCCGCGGGCCGCCGTGCCCGATCGGGTCATGGATTCGAGCGACCTCGAACGCGAGCGCGGCATCACTATCCTTGCCAAGAATACGGCCGTCAACTGGGAGAGTTATCGCATCAACATCGTCGACACGCCCGGTCACGCCGATTTCGGCGGCGAGGTCGAACGCGTCCTGTCGATGGTGGACAGCGTGCTGTTGCTGGTGGACGCCGTGGAGGGGCCGATGCCGCAAACGCGTTTCGTCACCCAGAAGGCGTTCGCCCAGGGACTGGTTCCTGTCGTGGTGGTCAACAAGATCGACCGGGACGGCGCGCGGCCCGACTGGGTCGTCAACCAGACCTTCGACCTGTTCGATCGTCTCGGCGCGACCGAGGAGCAGCTCGACTTCCCCATCATTTATGCCTCGGCGCTCGAAGGCTACGCCGGTGAAAACCCCGACGTCCGCAGCGGCGACATGACGCCGCTGTTCCAGACGATCATCGACCACGTGCCGCCGCCCGACGTGGACCCCGACGGTCCGCTGCAGCTGCAGGTGTCGAGCCTGGACTACGATACCTACGTCGGCGTCCTCGGAATCGGGCGCATCCGCCGCGGCACCCTGGTCGCCAACGCACCGGTCAGCATCGTCGCTCCCGATGGCAGCGCCCGCCGCGCGCGGGTTCTCGAACTCTATGGCTTTCATGGCCTGCAGCGCCGCAAGGTCGCGTCGGCCGGCGCCGGTGACATCGTCGTGTTCAGCGGCATCGAGCAGCTCGGCATCTCCGACACGCTATGCGCGCCCGGTCACGAAGAGCCCCTGCCCGCCCTGACCGTCGACGAGCCGACCGTCAGCATGACCTTCCAGGTCAACAAGTCGCCGTTCGCTGGCCAGGACGGAAAATACCTGACGAGTCGCCAGATCCGCGAGCGGCTGGACCAGGAACTCAAGCACAACGTCGCCTTGCGGGTCGAGAACACGGACGACCCGGACAAGTTCCGGGTATCGGGTCGCGGCGAGCTGCATCTTTCCGTGCTGGTCGAGACCATGCGTCGCGAAGGCTTCGAGCTGGCAGTGTCGCGTCCCGAGGTCATCATGCATGACGTGGACGGCGCCGAGCACGAGCCCTGGGAACAGTTGACCGTCGACTTCGACGAGGAATACCAGGGTGCAGTCATGACGCGGCTGGCCGAGCGCAAGGGCGAACTCGTCGACATGCTGCCCGACGGCAGGGGCCGGATCCGTCTCGACTACCGCATCCCCACCCGCGGGCTGATCGGCTTTCGCACCGAGTACCTGACGGCCACCTCGGGGACCGGCCTCATCTACCACGTGCTCGACAAGTATGCGCCGCGCGTCGCCGGCACCATTGCGCAGCGCAACAACGGCGCCCTGGTCTCCAACGTGCAGGGCAAGGCACTTGCCTATGCGCTGTTCAACCTGCAGGACCGGGGCCGCCTGTTCATCGGTCATGGAGCGCCGGTCTACGAGGGCATGATCGTCGGCATCCACAAGCGTGCCAACGATCTCATCGTCAATCCGACCAAGGCCAAGCAGCTGACGAACATCCGGGCGGCCGGTACCGACGAGAATCTGGTGCTGACACCGCCGATTCGTTATTCGCTCGAGCAATCGCTCGAGTTTCTCGACGACGACGAGCTGCTCGAAGTGACGCCGCATTCGCTGCGCCTGCGCAAGAAACTGCTCAAGGAAATCGAGCGCAAGCGCGAATCGAGGCAGGCGTCTTGAGCGAAGCCGCGGCGCTGGCATTCGCCGACCTGCAGCCTGAAGACATACTCGCGACGCTGGACGAGCTCGGGTTTCGATGTGACGGGCGTTTCCTGGCGCTTAACAGTTACGAAAACCGCGTTTACCAGATCGGCATCGAAGACGGGCCGCCCGTGGTCACCAAGTTCTACCGCCCCAAACGGTGGAGCGACGCCGCGATTCTCGAGGAACACGCCTTTGCGAGCGACCTCGCCGACCGCGAGATTCCGGTGGTGCCGCCACTCGCACACCAGGGCACGACGCTGCACCATGCCGGCCACCACCGCGTCGCGGTTTATCCGTGCTATGGCGGCCGGGCGCCCGAACTGGACGACATGGAACTGCAAAAGCAGCTCGGCCGCCTGGTGGCCCTTATCCACCTCGAGGGCGAAGTCACCCGTTTCGAGCACCGCCCGGGCATCGACATCGACAGTTACGGGACCGAATCGATCGATTACCTGCTTGACCACGATTTCATTCCGCCGGAGAACTGCGAAGCGTATGAGGGGATCGCGGAACTCGTCCTCGATGGCGTCGAAGCCTGCTACGCACGCTGCGGCGATAGCCGGGAGATTCGCCTGCACGGTGATTTCCATCCGGGCAACGTCCTGGTACGCGGTGAACAGCTGCATATCGTCGATCTCGACGACTGCCGCCACGGTCCCGCGGTACAGGATTTGTGGATGTTCCTGTCGGGCGACCGCGAGGAACAGACGCCGCAGCTCGCCGCGCTGCTCGAAGGTTACACGGCCTTTCGGTCCTTCGACCCACGCGAGCTGCATCTCATCGAGGCGCTGCGCAGCCTGCGCATCATGCATTACGCCGCGTGGCTGGCCCGCCGCTGGGAGGACCCCGCCTTCAAGGCCGCCTTCCCCTGGTTCGACAGCCGCCGCTACTGGGACGAGCACGTCCTCGCGCTGCGCGAGCAGGTGGCGCTGATGCAGGAACCGCCGCTCGAGTGGCGGGACGCCTGACCCGCTAGCGCGACGGTAGCCGCTGCCGGCGCGGCCCGATCTCGAAACGCTCGATCCAGCGCGAGAAGGTCGCGCGGCTAAGCGCCTCGAGCGGCCCGACCGACGTCGCGGCCTGCCGACGAATCTGCGCGGGATCGATGCTGCCCGATTCCTGCCGCAGCGACGCCTGGTGAGCCGGCACGCGCAGCCAGCGCTCGATCAGCGGCAGGTTGGCCTCGAGATGAAACTGAAAACCGTAGGCGTGTTCGCCCTGGCGAAACGCCTGCACCGCGCTGGCGGGTGAACTGGCCAGCACGTCCGGTCCGGGCGGCAACGTAATGCCGTCCTCGTGCCACTGGAACACTTCCTGCCGCGGCGCGAACGTGGACAACACCGGGTCGGCCAGGCCGGCAGGCGTCATCTCGACCTCGTACCAGCCGATCTCGCGCTCCTCGTTGCGGCTCACCGCGCCGCCGAGCGCTTTGGCAAGCAGCTGGGCACCGAGGCATATGCCGAGCACCGACATGTCACGGGCGACCGCTTCGCGAATGATCTCGACTTCCGTGATCAGGTTGGGATACGTGTCGATCTGGTCCGAATTCATCGGCCCGCCCAGCACGATCAGTGCTTCGTAGCGACCGAGATCGGGGCGCTGCTCCGGTTCGCGGCCGAAGTTGACGTAGCGCAACCGGAAACCCGCTTCCTTGAGCAACGGGTCCAGCGTCCCCAGGGGTTCGTACGGCACGTGCTGAAACACGAGCACCTTCGGTTTTGCCATGCGTTAGGTCCGACAATCTGTATTTGCGCCAGGCGGTGAGTATCTCTAAAGTAAACCCGGCTTGAAACAGTGTATTTGCGGGAACTCTGTGCGCCTGAGAGGCTCTGACTAAGGAGCGTTGTAATACCCGCGGGATTCCAGGGACTTGACCAACAGATTACGCCTCGCCTTGCTGCCCGGCATAGCCGCCTCGATTCTGGCGGGATGCTCGTCGACCGTTGCGATCGACATGCCGACCATACCGGAGCCCCGCGTCGAGAAGATCCCGGTCGACGTGGCCGTGCGTATCCCGGCCGAGTTCTACAATTTCGTGCACACCGAGGACGTGCTCGGCAAGTCCAAGCAGACGATCGAACTCGGTGCGTCGAACGCCAACTTCTTCCGCCAGCTCTTCGGCCACATGTTCGAATCGACGATCATCCTCGGCCCGGATGACGATGCCCGCGACTACCAGTTCGACGCCCTGATCGAACCGTCGATCGAGGGCTTCGAATTCTCGACCCCCGGACAGACGCAATCGAACGCCTATTCGGTCTGGATTCGCTATCGCATGAACGTTTTCGACCGCGTGGGAAACCGCGCCTCGAGCTGGACGGTGAGCGCTTACGGCAAGAGCCAGAAAATGGGCCTTACGGGCACCGATTCGTTACGCCGGGCAGCCGTTCTCGCAATGCGCGACGCCGCCGCGCTGATCATCATCCAGTTCGAAAAGGTTTCCAAGATCCGGGATCTCGCCGACGGTCCGCTGGACCCCGCGTCGGTCGAGCCCGAAACCCGGTTGGCCGGCACGATGGCCGAACCCGAGGACGAGGAACCTGCCAGTGTCATCGGGGTTTTTGCGATTGGAGGTATTGACGATGTTGCGGAGTAGTCTGCTGGTCACCTGTACGACGCTTGGCCTCGGCGGCTGCGTTACGTCGCACGTCGAGGACGCACGCGAGACCGTCACGGGGCTCAACGCCGGCGAGTCCGTGGTTATCATGGCAAAGAGCTACCACGGCGGTAACGAGACCGAGTCGGACTACATCACCTGCGTCGAGAAAGCACTGCGCGGCGGCTCGGACGGCATCGACGTTATCCCTCGCCAGCGATTCGTCGACAGGCTGTTCCCGTGGTTCGAACCGCGCACGGTACCGGCGGATACCAAGGGACTGCCGGCCCTGATGAAGCGGCCCGGCGTCCGGCAAGCGGTCGAAGAACTGGGCGTGCGCTACATTGTCTGGCTCGACGGGGATACCGAGCGCGTCGCCGAGGGCGGCAGCCTGTCCTGCGCGGCCGGCCCGGGCGGCGGCGGTTGTTTCGGGTTTGCCTGGTGGCAGAACGATGCCGACTACGAGGCGACGGTCTGGGACCTCGACGACTTCGAATCGGCAGGCAGCGTCACGGCGGACGTCAGCGGGACGTCTTTCCTGCCGGCGCTCGTGGTGCCGATCCCGCTCATCGCGCGGACGCAGACCAAGGCCTGCAAAGGCCTGGCCAGCCAACTGCACTCCTTCATCGTTCAGTAAAGACGTCCGGCCCGTAACAGCGCGGAGCGGTAGAACGGCTGGTCCAGCGAGGCGACGGAGACGTTGCGCCCCGACTGCGGGGCATGCACGAAGCGCCGATTGCCGATGTACATCCCGACATGCGACATCTTGCCTTCGATCCTGAAAAACAGCAGATCGCCCGGACGCAGGTGGCCGGCACCGACCGGTTCCGCGGCGGACCATAGCTGGCCGGTCGTGCGCGGTACGCTCAGGCCCGCCTGCTGGTAGGCGTACTGGATCAGCCCGCTGCAGTCGAAGCCACGGGGTGACCGCCCGCCATAATGATACGGCACGCCGACCTGCTCGAGTGCGACGGCCACGGCAAGGTCGCCGGCCGTGGCCGCGGCGCCTGCCGGCGGCCGCACGGGCTCCGAGCCGCAGGCGGCCAGCGCCAGCGCGATCGCGACGAGGGCCATATTCCTGAGTGCCGGCTGCGCTATCATGCCGGTCACTATACTAACGTGGACCTGAATTCGATATGAACTGGCTCTCAGCCTGGAACATCCTGGTACGCAGCGCGGGACCGGTATTGACGCTCTTTTCGGTCGTCGCGTGCGGCGTCTCGGACTCGGAATCGGCCGACCACGGCGATCCCCGTGAGTACCGTGTGCACTACACGCTGCAACCCGATCCGACGGCCGCGGTGGTCAACGTCGAGCTGAGGCTGGCACAGCCACAGGGGCTGCTGCGCGAGTTGTCGTTCCCCGTAAGCCCCGACATCAGCGACGTGCGGGGCGACGGCGAACTGGTCACCTTTGATGGCCGTGTCCACTGGCAGCCGCCGGCACGCGGCGGTTCGCTGCGCTGGCGCGCCCTGGTCCACAGCGAGCGCGGCAACGGCATGTTCGACGCGCTGCTGACGACGGACTGGGGCGTTTTCCGCATGGAAGACGTCATCCCGCGCGCCCGGACCCGGACCATCAAGGGGGCCGCCTCGCGCACCACGATCCGCTTCGACCTGCCCCCGCGATGGACCGCCGTGTCCGAGTACTCGTCGCTCGAGCAGCCCATCGTCGTCGACAGGCCGGACCGGAGATTCGACGAACCGACCGGATGGGTGGCACTCGGCCGTCTCGGCGTGCGCCGCGAAACGATTGCCGGGATCAAGGTGGCCGTCGTCGGACCGCAGGACCACGGTGTGCGCCGCATGGACATGCTGGCACTTCTCAACTGGACACTGCCGGAATTGACGGCCGTGCTGCCCCACGCGCTGACGCGACTGACCGTGGTCAGCGCCGGGGAGCCGATGTGGCGCGGCGGACTGTCGGCGCCCGCATCGTTCTATATCCACGCGGAAAGGCCCCTGATCAGCGAGAACGCGACCAGTGCCCTGCTGCACGAGGTGATGCACACCGCGCTGAGTGTCCGGCCCGCCCCGGGCTTCGACTGGATCGCGGAAGGGCTCGCCGAGTACTACAGCATCGAACTACTGCGCCGCGGGCGGGCTATCACGGACGAACGCGCGGCAACCGCCTTCACCGAGCAAGCCGCATGGGCCAGGAAGGCCAAGAGCCTGTGCGGGGATGTCTCCACGGGGGCGAGGACCGCGCTCGCCGTAACGAAGTTCGCGGCGCTGGACCGCGAACTCGCCAGGATCTCCGGCGGGGACGTTCGTCTCGACGACCTGCTGCCGTCGATCGCCGGGTCGGCAGTGGACCTCGACATGCTCACTCGCGAGGCGGCCAGGCTGGCCGGAGCAACACCTGACGCACTTCACATCGATAAGCTGCCTGGCTGCCGTAAGATGCGCTGATGGACGGACGTCACGACCTCGAACTGATTCTGCGCTCGCGGACGCCGATCATCGTGATCGAATCGCAGGACGAGCAGCGCATGCTCGAGTTGCTGCAGTCGATAACGCTCGAGAGAGCCCGGGAGGCCTACACGCCGTTATTCCGCTGGACCATCACGGACGGCCTGCAACGCCTGGACATTGCGCTGGAACCGCAGGCCATCAATTCCGAACCCACCGACGTACTGAAACACATTCGCGCCGTGTCCAAGCCCGGGATCTACGTGTTGCTGGACTTCCACCCGTTCCTCGAGGATCCGGTGCACGTGCGCCTGTTGAAGGACATCTGCATCCGCGCCCCCGAGGTCGCGCGGCAGATCGTATTGATCAGTCACGAGATCAAGGTGCCCAGCGAGCTCGAGGGCTTCTGCGCGCGCTTCGACATGGCGCTGCCGTCGGTGGAGGAACGCGCACGAATCGTCAAGCAGGCCGCGAACGAATACGCCAGGGAAAACCCCGGGAGCCGCGTCAAGGTCGATCGCAAGGCGCACGAACTGCTGATCAAGAATCTCGCCGGGCTGACGTGGGCGGACACCGAGCGGCTGGCGCGCAATGCCATATTCGTCGATGGCGCGATCGATCACAGCGACCTCCCCGATGTCATGAAGGCCAAGTACGAGCTGCTCAACCGGGGCGGCGCGCTGCAGTTCGAATACGACACCGCGCGCTTCAGCGATGTGGGCGGCCTCGAGCGACTCAAGACCTGGTTGAGCCAGCGGCGCCCGGCGTTTCGCGGCGATACCGGTGCCGCTCATCTCGACGTGCCGAAGGGGATCCTGTTACTCGGCATCCAGGGCTGCGGCAAGAGCCTCGCCGCCAAGGCAACGGCGGGCATCTTCGGCGTACCGCTTTTGCGTCTCGACTTCGGCGCCATCTACGACAAGTACCATGGCGAAACCGAGCGCAAGCTCAGGGAATCGCTCAAGACGGCTGACGTCATGTCGCCGTGCGTCTTGTGGATCGACGAAATCGAAAAGGGCATCGCCGGGCGCGGCGGAGAGACCGGTACGACACAGCGCGTACTCGGCTCTTTCCTGACCTGGATGGCCGAGCGCAAGTCGCAGGTATTCATCGTCGCCACGGCCAACGATATTGCGACGCTGCCACCGGAACTCGTGCGCAAGGGCCGCTTCGACGAGATCTTCTTCGTGGACCTGCCGAGCGCGAGGATCCGGGCGGCCATCTTCACGATCCACCTCGATCGCCGTGGTCAGGAGGTGCGGGATTTCGATATCGAGAAACTGACTACCGCGAGCAGGGGCTTCTCGGGCGCGGAGATCGAGCAGGCGATCGTGGCCTCGCTCTATGCGGCTCACGCCAAGCGGGAACCGTTGTCTACTGGCCACGTGCTCGATGAGATCGCACGCACTCGCCCACTGTCCGTGGTGATGGCGGAGCGGATCGCGGCGATGCGCGACTGGGCCGCCGGACGCACGGTTCCCTGTGACTGATTCGATTTAACTTAAGCGCGCAGGCGCTTCCCGACCGAGTACCACCGTGCGCGCACGTGATAGACTGCGTGCATGGCTAATGAGAATAAAAACATCAACGAATTAGTCTCCGACGAGGATGCAACGGCAGAACTCGAAGTCGCGACTTTTCGCCAGGCCCAGTCGGTGGCCTCGGCGCCGCCCGAGTCCGACGAAAACACGTTCGACTTCACGGCGAAATCCGAACGCGACTCCAGCACTATCGGCAAGCTGCGATTCGATCTCGAACAGCTGCGGGCCCGCTGGCTGGGTGTCGAAGCCGAACTCAAGGCGCGCGAGGAAATCACCGACCGACTGCAAGCGGAACTCGCAGAGTGGCGCGAGAAGCTCGCACGCAAAGACAAGCTGATCAAGACTCGCGACGGCAAGATCAAGGCACTCAAGGCCGAGATCCGCGATCGCGACGAACATCACCGCGTTACGGTCAGCGAACTGCAACTGCAGCTCGACAATGCGCATCGCACCATCGATCCCGTCCCCGAACCGCCGCGGGGCCAGCCTGCCCGCGTGCCCGCGGTTGGTGACGATATTGGCGGCGAGACCCGCTACGCGCGTATCGAGGAATATGCCGACCTGCTGCGCCGCAAGCTGCAGGACGTGCTGGCGCAGCACGACGACGTGGAGAAGGACCGCCGGCGACTCGCCGGTGCCCTCGCCCGCGCCGAGGATCGCGAACGCAGCCTCCAGAACGAGTTGGCCAACGCAGTGACGGAACGCGACGAACTGGAAGCCGCGTTGGCCGAGGCAGGCGCCGCACATGAAGAAGAAATGCGCATCCTGCGCTTCGAACTCGGTGAAGCCCAGGAAACGGTCGTGCAGACCGAGGAGCTGAATACCCAGCTCGCCTCCGACCTCGTCGATACGCGCGGCTTCAAACAGGAACTCGAACGAATGCTCTGTGACAGCGACGAGCAGTCACGCGCGCGCATCGCCGAACTCGAATCGGACCTCAAGCACGCCACGCGACTTGCGGAGGATCTCCAGCAGAAACTCGATGCGCGCAGCGACGCGATCAACGTGCTGCTCTCGGAACTGGCGCGCAAGTCGCAACAGATGGAGTCGATCGACGATCTCGGGGACGCGATCTCCGATCTCGACGTCCGCATTGCCGAGCAGTTCGACGAGGAAGACGAGGCCCCGCGGAAGGCGCGATCGGCCGACCGCGTGACGCGCATGCTGCTGGGCAAGATCGGCGACAAGGTGCTGCGTTTCCCGCTGTTCAAGGACAAGCTGACCATTGGCCGCACGGCCGATAACGACATCCAGCTCAATGCGCCCTATATCAGCCGCAAGCACGCCGTGATAACCACGGACGGTGACACCACTCGCCTGATCGACTGGGGCAGCAAGAACGGTGTTTATGTCAACTCGAAGCGCGTGACCGAGTACTTCCTCGGGAACGGCGACATAGTGACAATCGGCAACGCCCACTTCCGCTACGACGAACGCCCCAAGCGCGACAGCTGATCTGTGAGGGCAATCACGCACTTTTCTTGCCGATTGCTCTAGAGTTCAATCGTGGACCACCGCGAGGGATCGCACGATGCTCGGCACGGCCGCAGGGAACACGGTACCCCCCAGGGAAACCCGCCGGCGCGAACAGCGCAATGACCGGCTAATCACGCGCAAGCTGTGGTTGCCCAAGCTCCTGTACAGCGCCCTGCCGTGGTTCTACGTCGGCTCGGGAATTGCCGCGTTCCTCGCAACGATGTACATCAGCGAGTGGTTCTGGATCCTGCCGCACTACCTGCTGTTTTCGGTCGCCTGCGTCCATCTCGGCTTGTTCGTGTATCGGCGCCGCCGCAGGGCCATGGCCGACGACGTTTGACGTCCCGCAGAAGCTGGGCAATGATATCGGCCCTCTCCCAGCCGGGCCGACCCATTGAGCGATAATCCGACCCCGACGTCCTCTTTTCTGAAGAAGGAACTCGCGTTGTTTAGCGTGATGCTGTTGTGCGGCATCGTGCTGTTGCCGATCGCGATCTGGTTTGTCGGCAACGTGGTATTCGACACTTACGGCGGCGCCGGCTACGGCGATTTCTTCAGCCGGCTGAGCGGCAAACTGCGCGCGGCGGAACCGGTCGCCTGGTTCCTGGTGCTGTCACCCTGGATCGCCGTGCAGGTCCTGCGCCTGGCCGCATTCGGCTGGCGTCGCGCGGGCAAACTGTGAATTCCCTCACACTTTTTGCCATCTGTCCCCCGTATCTAACTGGTTTCTATAGAAAAACGACCTGGAATCCGGCATCCTGAGGTAGCGGGACGTGTTTTGTCTCGCACTCCCCCGATCAGGCGGTGCTATCGATGCTAGGCAGGTTGAAAACATGGTTCATGCGGCGATTCTCGGACGAGACATCGCCCGGACCGGCTGCCGTGCGGAAGGATCCTCCACGCGCCAAAGCAGCGCCGCGGCCGGCTGCCAGCAAGGTACCCCGGCCTGACCCGGAGTTCGTCGATACGGACGCCGACCTGTCCGGCGAAATCGAGACCATCGGGCCCGGCAAGAACGTCCTGATCCGCAACAAGTTCCGGCGCGAGGACACCGGCACTCATGAGACCCTGCAGATTCTCGATGACTCCATCGTCGATTCGGGCGAGGAAACCGGCATCGATCCCTACAACACGGGCGCCTTCGACCGCTCGAAAAACTGGGACAAGCGCTTCGGAAAGTAGAACCCGGCGCGTTTTCTAGTAACATTCGCATGTGGCTATGCGAATCTCCTTCGAACTCGACGACAACGACCTGAAGCATTTTCAGCTCATCATGGATGAGGCGCGCAAGGCCGCGCGCCGGATAGAGCCCGAGGACATCGTGGCGGCCGCCGAGGAGCTGCTGGGGAATGTTCCGCGGTCAGAAGCGCCGGGCTTCATCGTCGAGCGGCTCGAGCGCCTGGACCTGATGATCCGGATGCTGTCGGATATCGAATGGCGACTGCCCCACCAGGACGCGACGCGGGTGCTGAATGCGCTGGCCTATTTCGCCGAGCCCGAGGACCTGATTCCCGACCATATTCCCGGCCTGGGCTTTCTCGACGATGCGATCATGATCGAGCTGGTCGCGCGCGAACTCAAGCACGAAGTCGAGGCCTACCAGGACTTCTGCGACTACCGCAACCGCCTGAAAGCCAAGGGCGACGGCAGTGCCGCGAGCCGCGAGGGCTGGCTGGATGCGCGCCGCAAGGAACTCCAGGCTCGCATGCATCGCCGCCGCGGGCGCGGCCCGCGCCTCCTGCGCTGAACGGCCGCTCAGGGCCAGTAGTAATAGCCGACCCCGAACAGCGCCAGCCACATGGCGGCGTTGATCCAGTAGCGGGCCGCATGATCCCTGATCAGCGTGTAGAAACTTGCTGCGGCAATCATGGTCATACCGAGAAAGAGCACGAGACTGGCGAGCAGTGGCTCGAACTCGCGCTGCAGGCGCGGATACTCGTCGCCGAGGAGCAGGACCACGAGTATCACCGCGGACAGGCTGAACGTGATGGCGAACGACGAGCCGAGGATGATCAGCGTGACGACGGACAGTGGACGCATGGATTTGTTTCCGAAGCGGTCGATTTTTCCCGCAAAAGATTGACGATTATGACGAATGCACCCTTGATCGCAGACCGCCGGACCACTAGCCTAGCGCAACGCGCATCGTACTGTAATCTTTGAGATTGTACTGGAGAAAACCTTGACGAAAACCCGCACCCGCCAGTTGCACTGGATAGCCGGCCTGGTCATTGCCGTTGCAGCCTGGCCTGCCCTCGGAACCAATGCGGCGCTCGATCAGAAGAGCTTTCTCCACCCGGAACAGCGTCACGAGAACATCGGCGAACTCGTGACGCAGTTTATCGAAAAGCAGCATTACAACAGCATCGCCGTCGACGATGAGCTGTCGTCGCGCGTGCTCGACCTGTTTATCGAGTCGCTCGACAGGAACCGGATGTACCTGCTCGAAGGCGACGTGAAGTACTTCGAGACCTACCGCTATCGCCTCGACGACATGATCCGCAGCCGGCCGCTCGATCCGGTCTTCGAGATGTACGAGGTGTACCAGACGCGGGTTCGGGACCGTCTCGAATTCGCGCTCCGGCAACTCGAGACCGAGCCGGATTTCCTCGTCGACGAGGCCTACCAGTTCGATCGCTCCGAAGAGCCGTGGGCCGTGTCGTCCGCGGAGCTCGACGAAATCTGGCGCAAGCGGGTCAAGAACGACGCGCTCAACCTGGTTCTCGAGGGCGAGACCTGGGAGAAGGCCCAGGACGTCCTGATCAAGCGCTACAAGGGCTACCTGCGGCGCCTGGACCAGGTCAACAGCGACGACGTCTTCGAGCGTTTCATGAATGCCTTCGCGCATACGCTGGATCCTCACTCCAGCTACCTGTCGCCGCGGAATTCCGAGGAATACCGGATCCAGATGAGCCTGTCGTACTTCGGCATCGGTGCCTCGCTGCAGACCGAAGACGACTTCGTCAAGATCGCCGGCATCATTCCTGGTGGCCCGGCGGCCATTGACGGCCGGCTGAAGCCCGAAGACCGCATCACGGGCGTGGCTCAGGGTGCCGAGGGCGAAGTGGTCGACGTCATCGGCTGGCGTCTCGACGATGTCGTGGAACTGATCCGCGGACCTGCGAACTCGGTCGTTCGGCTGGAGATCATCCCGGCCAACGCCCTGCCCGGCAGCCCCAAGAAATTCATCAACCTGACGCGCGACCAGGTCAAGCTCGAGGAGCAGGCTGCGAAGAGCGAGATCGTCACGGTACCGCGCGAGGGCCGCCAATGGCGGATCGGCGTGATCGACGTGCCGAGCTTCTATCGCGACTACCCTGCCCTGAGCCGCGGCGACAAGGACTTCACCAGCACGACCAAAGACGTAAAACGCCTCATCGAGGAGCTCGAGGAAGAAGGCATCGACGGCCTCGTCATCGACCTGCGAGGCAATGGCGGCGGGCACCTGACCGAGGCAACCGCCTTGTCGGGCCTGTTCATCGACAACGGCCCCGTCGTGCAGCTGCGGAATGGCACCGGCCGGATCAGCCGCCTGGATGACCCGGATCCGGTAGCGCGCGTCGCGTATGCCGGCCCGCTTGCGGTGCTCGTGGACCGTTACAGCGCCTCCGCCTCCGAGATCTTCGCCGCCGCCATCCAGGACTACGAGCGGGGCGTCATCGTCGGCCAGCAGACTTTCGGCAAGGGAACCGTCCAGAACCTGTATTCGCTGGACCAGTATCTGCGTAGCGAGGACGACACCGGATTCGGGCAGCTGACGCTGACCATCGGCAAGTATTACCGCGTCACGGGCGAAAGCACCCAGCATCGCGGCGTCGATCCCGACATCGAACTGCCGTCGCACATCAACGCGAAGCTGATCGGTGAGAGCGTGCGCGACAGTGCCCTGCCCTGGGACACGATACCGACCACGCGCTTTCGCGCCGGCAAGCCGCTGGACGGGACCATCGAATCCCTGGCCGTGACCTACCAGCAGCGCGCCAAGGATGACCCCAATTTCCGTTACCAGATGGACGTGATTCGCGCAGCCGAGGAGATGACCTCGCGCAAGTCGCTGTCGCTCAACATCGAGGCCCGGCGCAATGAGCGCGAACAGGATCTCGAAAAGCAACTCGGGCGGGAAAACGAACGCCGCGCCGCGCTCGGGCTCGCACCGGTAGCAAGCCTCGACGACCTCGATGAGGAGGATGTTCCCGACATCCTGCTCGACCAGGCCGCCGGCATCGCCACGGACCTGGCCATCCTGCGCGAACTGGGCGGACCCGAGCACACGGCGCAGGTGCGCCCCCAGGGTTGACCGGCCAAGACCGGGTGTTATACTCGACTATAACACCACGATGATCGCGTGACGCGATCCCGGCAGAGGGGATTGGCATGGCGGTACGGCACAAAGAGCCCCGGTACGATATCAGCACCGCCGCCACGGCGGGGCTGCTGCTGGCCGGCCTGCTCGCCGGCCCGGTCATCGCGGCACCCGAGCGCGACCTGCTGCACGAAGACGAGCCCGGCCTCGACGTCGCGGCCGACGCCCTTACGGTAACCCCCGTCAACAACAGCGACGAACTCCTCGACAACCATCTCCTCAAGCCGCGCGCGCAGTCGGCGGCCCGCGGCGCATTCGCCAGCGAGGCGGCTGCCGAGAAAGGCGTCGATCAGGATGCCGAAGCAAGCGAGGCTGCAGCCCCGGAGCCCGGTCTGCACAGCGCCTCCGACCGCAAGCCCTCACCGTACAAACGGCAGATGTACCGCCGCGACATCTGAGCCACTAGCGGCTCAGCACGTTGGCCACCCCGAAGTAGTTCTCACCGAGCAGGTTCGCATCGAACTGGCTGATCGCCCCGGTCGGCATGAAGTCGAATACCGTGGCCACCGACCCGGACTCCGGCACCGCATCGTCGTCGCGGCGGAATACGGCATGCCGCGCAATGTGCTTGGCGCGTTCCTGGAGCACCTTGGTCGAGTCCGCCAACCTGTCGACCTCGTCCCGGCGGCGGGCCAGGGTGACGAGGATCTCGTCGCAATCGCGCTTGCTGCCATAGTTCACCGCACCCACGCTCTTCTCGGTCGCCTCCTTGGCCATGCCGGCGAGGCTGTCCTCGTAGTACTGCAGGTAAAGCTGCTGCACGAACGACAGGATCATGAAGTTGATCGACCGTTTCGCCGCGATATCCAGCCCCTCATGGGGCGGAGGCTCGACGCTTTCGATGCGGGCGAGTTCCTGCAGCAGCGCCGCTTCCTGCTCCCGGGCGTCGCGCAACGAGGCTTCCAGTGCCTCGACGTCTGCCGCCTGTGACCTGCCGCGCATCAGCTTCGACAGTCCGCCCATCGTCTGCAGCTTGTGTCGCTCGCTCTGCAGCTGGTCCTCGAGCATCTGCAGCCGCGCACGGTGCTCGCCGAGCTGCCGGTCGACCTGTCGGCGTTCCTGCTCCAGTTCCTTGCGCCAGGCGGCCAGCGCCTTGTCCCGAATGCGCTTCTCGCGCTGCTGCTTGAGCTGTTCGGCAAACCGGGCGACGCGCGCCTCGAAATGCGTGCCGAGGCGCCGCAGCTGGTAGAACGCGACGACGTTGTGGACCCACTCGGGGTCGAGCAACAGGGCTTCGAGGTGGTTCAGCTTCTGCTGGACCCGCTCGGTCGCCGCGTTTTCCTCCTTGATACGGTCCTTGAGCCGGTAGGCCTCGTTGCGCAGCTCGGCGAATTCTTTCTTGAGTTCGGCGCGGTTGCGAAACAGGTCGACGAGCTTGTCCGTGTCCTGTACCGGCTCATCGCTGCTGCGGAAGATTTCTGTCAGGCCTGCCACGCCTCGCCTCTTTACATAACTCACTTGTCCCGGGCACAGTCCGGGTGTGTCGGTAGTGCCAATACTGACATCGGGTCAAGCAGAAAACGCTGACGGAATCGACAGAATGAGGCTGAGAGCCGCGCTCAGGCCTGGTGTTCGAGGATCAGGTGGCCCTGCTCGCTGAGGTAGTCCAGCCACTTGTTGAGCACCATGTTGCGCCGCCAGCGACGGTCCAGTTCCCGGCGGTGCTCGCGCACCAGCCGCAGCCACGCGGGATGGCGCTGCCGGCTGCCGATCGCCAGGACTTCCGCCAGCTGCCCGTCCAGGTAGGCCCGGACCGTCATGTCGGGGTCCACGAGCGTGCCCTCCTCGGTCTCGAAACGGTAGGTGGCCGAGAGCGTCACCGTGTAGCGTGAACGTTCGAGAATCTCGAGGTGCAGGTCGCAGTCGCCTGCCACCCGTGAGCGGAAACAGCCGTCCAGTCGATCCAGCTCCGGAACCAGGCGCTTGAGCCGCAGGTAGTTGCTCTCGTACAGCGCCATCAGGCCGACGAAGCTGCGCGGCTTCGCGATCGTTTCCGGTACCAGGTGTGAATCGAGCAACATGCCGTCAATATAGCAGCACGTGGCGGCCAATATCAGGGTCGAACTCTGCGCTCCACCCCTGTAGTATCAAGGATTCTGCTCGAAATCTCCTCGATCGAGAACAGCGTCGTATCCACGAACGGGATCCCGTAACGACGAAATATTTTCTCCGCCTCGCGCAGTTCGAAGCGCACCTGCTGCGCCGACGCATAGCGCCCCAGCGAGCGCCGTTCCTTGCGGATCTCACGCAAGCGGTCCGGCGAGATCGTCAGGCCGAACAGCTTGTCTTTCTGCGCCAGCAGGAAATCCGGCAAAGTGCCGTTTTCCAGCTCGTCGTCGGTCAACGGGTAGTTGGCGGCGTACACCCCGTATTGCAGTGCAAGGTACAGGCAGGTCGGGGTCTTCCCGGATCGCGACACGCCCACCAGGATGACGTCCGCCGCATCGTAGTTGCGGCTGACTCCGCCGTCGTCGTTGGCGAGGGCGAAATTGGTCGCCTCGATGCGTTTCATGTACGCCTCGACGTCGCTGACCCCGTGCGCCTTGCCTGATACGAACTCCGGCGGCACGCCGAATTCGGCCGAGAGCGAGTCGAGAAACGCATCGAAGATGTCGAGGTGAAGGCCCTTGGACTGCTTCACGATCTCCCGCAGGTCGGGCTGTACCATCGTGGAGAAAACGATGGGTTGCAGGGCATCATCCTCGGCCCTGGCGTCGATGGTCCTGACGGCTTCCCGCGCCTTGTCATCCGAATCTATAAATGGCAAAGTCACTTGCCGAAATTCCTGGCCGGCAAACTGGGTGAGAAGACTGTGACCGAGCGTTTCCGCGGTAACGCCGGTCTGGTCCGAAACAAAGAATACGACGCGCTCAACCATCGGTAGGATTGTCCACGTCCTGCCTCGGAACACAAGGGAGTCTGACTTGGATCCATACGTAATCAAGCTCGCAGAGCTTGGCATGGACGACATCGAAACGGTCGGCGGCAAGAACGCGTCACTCGGCGAAATGATCAGCAATCTCTCGGGCCTCGGCGTGTCCGTGCCCGGAGGTTTCGCGACGACCGCGACCGCCTATCGGGAATTCCTGGCGGCCGACGGGCTCGACAAGCGCATCCACGCGCTGCTCGGCGATCTCGATATCGATGACATCGACGCATTGACGAGCGCCGGCGCGACGATCCGCGCCTGGATCATGGAGGCGCCACTTCCCGGCGACCTCATGCGGGATGTCCGCGAGGCCTGGGACGAGATGTCGGCCGGCCGCGACATTTCGGTCGCGGTGCGCTCGTCGGCGACGGCGGAGGACCTGCCCGACGCGTCGTTTGCCGGCCAGCAGGAGACCTTCCTCAATGTCCGCGGATTCGACAACATGGTGGACGCGATGCACAAGGTCTTTGCCTCGCTGTTCAATGACCGCGCGATCGCGTATCGCGTGCATCATGGGTTCGACCACGGCGAGGTGGCGCTGTCCGCGGGCGTGCAATCGATGGTGCGCAGCGACGTCGGTGCGTCGGGCGTGATGTTCACGCTGGATACCGAAACCGGTTTCCGCGATGCGGTGCTCATCACCTCCAGTTGGGGCCTCGGCGAGACCGTGGTCCAGGGCGCGGTCAACCCGGACGAGTTCTACGTCTACAAGCCAGCGCTGGCCGCCGGCAAACACCCGATCCTGCGCAAGAACCTCGGCAGCAAAGCCGTCAAGATGATCTACAGCGACAATCCGCAGCCCGGCAAGACGGTCGAAACGGTCGAGGTGGACGAGTCCGAGAGCCTGAAGTTCTCGATATCCGACGACGACATCGTCGAACTGGCCCGGATGGCCGTTACGATCGAACGGCACTACGGGCGCCCGATGGACATCGAGTGGGGCAAAGACGGCACCGACGGCAAGCTGTACATCCTCCAGGCCCGCCCAGAGACGGTTCAGAGCCGCTCGGGTACCTCGATCCAGCGCTTCACGCTCACGGGCAAGAGCAAGGTCGTTATCACCGGCCGCAGCATCGGCCAGAAAATCGGCACCGGCACCGCCCGGGTCATTCGCTCGGTGGCCGAGATGAACCGGGTGCAGGCTGGCGACGTGCTGGTCTCGGACATGACGGACCCGGACTGGGAGCCGGTCATGAAACGCGCCTCGGCCATCGTCACCAATCGTGGTGGGCGTACCTGCCATGCCGCCATTATCGCGCGCGAACTGGGTATCCCGGCCGTGGTCGGTTGCGGCAATGCCACCGAGACGATTGCGGACGGCAGCGAGGTAACGGTTAGTTGTGCGGAGGGTGACGAAGGCTTTGTCTACGAGGGTCTTCTCGATTTCGAGGAAACCAGTATCGAGCTCGACTCGCTGCCGGAGATACCGGTCAAGATCATGATGAACGTCGGTAATCCCGACCGCGCATTCGATTTCGCTAACATCCCGAACTGCGGCGTCGGCCTCGCGCGACTCGAGTTCATCATCAATCGCATGATCGGCGTCCATCCGCAGGCGTTGCTCGAATACGGCAGCCTGGACGCGGACACGAAAGCCGCGGTCGATGACCAGATGGCGGGCTACCCGGATCCGGTGGAGTTCTTCGTCGACAAGCTCGCCGAGGGAGTTGCGACAATCGCCGCGGCGTTTGCGCCCGAGCCCGTGATCGTGCGCATGTCGGACTTCAAGTCAAACGAGTATGCCAACCTGATCGGCGGCGATCGTTACGAACCGAAAGAAGAGAACCCGATGCTCGGCTTCCGTGGTGCGGGCCGGTATGTCGCGGACAGCTTCCGCCCGTGCTTCGAACTCGAATGCCGGGCGCTGCGCCGGGTGCGTAACGACATGGGCCTGGCCAACGTCGAAATCATGATCCCGTTCGTGCGCACCGTGCAACAGGCCAGGGACGTCATCGAGCTGATGGCCGCAAACGGTTTGGAGCGCGGCGTCGACGGGCTCCGCATCATCATGATGTCGGAACTGCCGACCAATGCACTGCTTGCCGATCAGTATCTCGAGTACTTCGATGGCATGTCCATCGGCTCCAACGACATGACCCAGCTCGCACTGGGTCTCGACCGGGACTCCGCGCTCGTTGCCGAATATTTCGACGAGCGCGACGATGCCGTGAAGGCCTTGCTAGCCATGACGATCTCGGCCTGCAAGGCCAAGGGCAAGTACATCGGGATCTGCGGCCAGGGCCCGTCGGATCATGCCGATTTCGCGCGCTGGCTGCTCGACCAGGGCATCGAGAGCATGTCGCTGAATCCCGATACCGTGATCGAAACGTGGATGTTCCTCGCCGGCGAAAAGGTCTGAGCGACGCCGCCTAGAATCGGTCGTATCGAGAGCGGCGCTGCCAGCGGATTCGCGGCAGCCACACGCCGAGCAGGATGCCGATGAACAGCACGAGCGCGCCGGCCATGAACCAGTAGCGCGTGGTCTGGCTCGACAGCGAGCGGTTCTCCTGCTCCAGCGTATCGGCCCGGATCTGCGCCGCGGTCAGCTGCTCCATCAACGACTTGTTCTGCTCGTTCAGCGACAGGGCATTGGCGGCCGTGCGCTTGATCTCGGCCAGTTCGTTCTCTACCGCCGCTTTCTCACGCTCCAGCGTGGCAATCTGCTGCGTGGCCGCATCGTACTCGCTGCGAATCGCCGCCAGCTGGGAATTCAGCGAGGTGCCACGCGAATTGGCATTGGTCAGCTGGCTGGTGAGCCGCTGCAACTGTTCGCGCGCGCTCGGCTCGTTCATCAGGTAACGCGTCAGGACCCAGCCCTCGGTGCCGCGCTGGGTGCGGACACGCGTGTAGCCGGTTTCTGCGTCGCGCTCCAGGACCTCGAGTTCGGTCCCGCTGTCGATCATCAGCTGGATTGCGTTGCTCGTGCTCGGTCCCGAGCGCAGCGTTATCTCGAACTGGTCGCTGACCCACGCCGATTCGGCAGCGGCAATGCCCGCCAGCAACAGGAGCCCGAGCCCGAAAATACTTTTGCTTGTAGTCATGATGCGCAACTATAAGGCAAGCTCGCCAAGCGCGCCACCTAATACCGTGCGAAATCAGTCGCTTATCGGCGACAGCTTCGTGTCATTCGCTTTCCTTTTTCCACACGGCGACGTAGTTGTTGGAGGGCACGGCATACCATCGACACCGGGTCAGACCACTGTGACGGCCGAAATCGGTAAGCGTCTCGAGATCGCGAATCCCCATTGACGGGTCGCGCCGGCGCAGGCTGGCGTGAAACGCCTCGTTGCTCGGTGTATTGAAGGTCCCGCCGGAGCGGAAAGGTCCGTACAGGCAGAACACACCGCCGGTACGCAACGCCTTGCCGGCCAGCGAGAACATGGCGCGAACGGCCTCGATGTCCATGATGTGCGCGGTATTGGCCGAGAAAACGGCATCGAACGATGCCGGAGTCAGCGTCGCGGTGCGTACATCGAGCGATATGGGTGCGCCGACATTGTCGCCGCCGGCCTCGCGCAGCCACGCACGGATGCCCGCGTGTTGCGCCTCGAGATCGCTGGTCTGCCAGTGCAGGTGAGGCAGCGCCGCGGCGAACGTCACGGCATGCTGGCCCGTGCCGGAGCCGATCTCCAGCACGTTCGAGCAATCGCGAAACTCGCGTTTCAGTATCTCCAGGATCGGTCCGGCATTGCGCGCCGCGTACTCGGCAAACGGCCGTTCAGCCATCCGCGGTGGCCGCCTGCAGCACGCTCGCATCGAACAGGTTGTCGCGATACCAGGCCAGTTCCGCGATGGAGTCGCGAATGTCCGACAGCGCGAGGTGGGCCGACTCCTTGTTGAAGCCGCGGGCCACGGCCGGCGCCCACTGGCTGGCGAGGATCTTCAACGTGCTGACGTCGAGATTGCGGTAATGGAAATAGGCCTCGAGTTCGGGCATCTCGCGGGCGAGAAAACGCCGATCCTGGCAGATGCTGTTGCCGCACATCGGCGAGGCGCCCTGGTCCACCCACTCGCGCAAAAACGCCAGGGTCGCACGCTCTGCCTCGGGCGCATCGATCTGGCTGTCCAGCACGCGCGCGGTCAGCCCGGACTCGGCGTGCTGGCGCGTATTCCACTCATCCATCGCCCCCATCGTCTCCGGCGACTGGCCGATCGCCAGGACCGGGCCGGTCGCAAGTTCGTTGAGGTACTTGTCCGTCACGACGGTCGCGATCTCGATGATCGAGTCCGTTTGCGTGCAAAGACCGGTCATTTCGAGGTCGATCCAGACCAGGTTGGTTGTGCGATCGTCGGCTGCTGTCATGATGCTCGCAGTCTATACTCCCGCTATGGTTCGCGCCACGGTCACAGCGACTTACAGTCGACGCATGCAAGTACGCCTCGAAAACGGCACCGAAACCGATGCCCGTATCAAGGGCAAGCGCCTGAAGCCCGTGTGCGGCGACCGTGTAACCGTGGAGCCTATTCCCGATGAGCAGGAGTGGCTGATAACGGCCGTCGCCCGGCGTGACAACGAACTGACGCGCCCGGATGCGCGCGGCCGGACGGAGGTGCTGGCCGCCAACGTCGACTACCTGTGCGTCGTGGCCGCCGCGGAGCCCAAAGCCGACTGGTTCATTGTCGATCGTTACCTGTGTGCGGCCGAGCTCATGGGTATCGAAGCCGGTGTCGTCTATAACAAGATCGACCTCGACGCCGAGGCACCCGGTGCGGAGCTCGACGTTTATCGCGCCATCGGCTATGACGTCGTGACCTGCAGCGCGGCGACCGGCCGCGGCATCGACTCGGTGGGGGCGCTGCTCGCAGGCCACTGCAGCATCATCGTGGGCCAGTCCGGCGTCGGCAAATCGACGATCATCAATCGACTCGTCGGGACCGACCTGCAGAAGACCTCGGAGATCTCCGGGAAGACCCGTGAAGGACGGCACACGACGGTCAATTCGTCGATGATCTCGTTACCCGGCGGCGGGTCGATCATCGATTCGCCGGGGGTGCGCGATTACGCGCCCGCCCTTGAATCGTCGACGATCGCATCCCAGGGTTTTCGCGAGATTCGAGCCGCTGCGGCGGAGTGCCGGTTCGCCAATTGCCGCCACCTGCGGGAACCGGGCTGCGCCGTCAAGGCGCAGGTCGAATCGGCTGCGATCAGCGCGCGCCGTTACGAAAGCTACAAGCGCATCGTCAACCTGACACAGCAGCTGACCGCGGGCCGCTACTAGAAGGGCGGCCACCCCATCCGCCTGCCGCCCAGCACGTGCAGGTGGATGTGAAAAACGGTCTGCCCCGCCGCTTCGTTGCAGTTCATGACCGCGCGATACCCTTCGTCGGCAATGCCCTCGCTCGCGGCGATCTCTCGCGCGGCCGTATACAGGCTGCCGACAATCGAATGGTCGTCCGGGTCGATATCGTTCATCGACGCGATGTGCTTACGCGGTATGACGAGAACGTGCGTCGGCGCCTGCGGGTTGATGTCGCGAAACGCAATGGCCGTATCGGATTCGTAAACGAGCTCCGCCGGGATTTCGCCGGCGACGATCTTGCAGAACAGGCAGTCCATGTCAGCTCCTTCAGTCAACGGCACGCCTCCCGTAGAACGCATGCGACAGCGTCCCACCATCGACGTACTCCAGTTCGCCGCCGAGCGGCACGCCGTGCGCAATGCGGCTGGCCTTCACGTTCCGCCGGCCCGCAAGGTCGGCGAGATAGTGGGCCGTGGCGTCACCCTCGACGGTGGGATTGGTGGCAATGATCAGTTCCTGGACCTCGCCGGCCGCGAGCCAGTCCTCGAGCTGGCCGAGCCCGAGTTCCTCGGGACCGATGCCATCGAGCGGCGACAGGTGGCCCATCAGTACGAAATACAGGCCGCGATACCCGGTTGCATCCTCGAGGGCCATGACGTCGGCCGGCGATTCGACCACGCAAAGCTGCGTGGAATCCCGGCCCGACGCCGCGCAGATGGCACACAGCTCATGCTCGGTGAACATCCGACAGCGCTGGCAATGACCGATCCCGGCGACGGCCTCCGCCAACGCCGCAGACAGCTGCGTGGCGCCGTCGCGGTCCCTTTCCAACAGGTGAAACGCGATGCGCTGGGCCGATTTCTGCCCGACACCCGGCATGCATCGCAGCCCGTCGATGAGCCGCACGAGTAAAGGCGAATACGCCATCTAGAACGGCAGTTTTATGCCCGGCGGGAGATTCAGCCCGGCGGCCATGCCCGAGAACTTTTCCTGGACGGTCTTCTCCACCTTGCTGACCGCATCGTTCATCGCGGCGACGACCAGGTCTTCGAGCATGTCCTTGTCATCGCCGATCATCGAGTCGTCGATCTCGACCCGCTGTACCTGGTGCTGGCAGTTCATGGTCACGCGCACCATGCCCGCGCCGGATTCGCCCGTCACCAACAGCGCCGCCATTTCTTCCTGCGCCTTCTTCATGTTGGCCTGCATTTCCTGTGCCTGCTTCATCAGCTGGCCAATACCACCCTTCATCAACTGTTCCCCTGGTCTGCGTGCGGCGGCTCCAGCAACTCGATCGAGTCTGCCTTGATCTCGGCGCCGAACATGTTCTTCAGTGCCTGGACGTTCGGATCGGCTTCCAGCGACCGACGCGCTGCTTCCAGCTGCTCATCCGCCAGGCGCGTTTCGGCCTGCACAGGGGTCTCTCCGGAAGCAGCGCCCAGTTCGATGCCGACGCTTAGTTTCTCACCGAAATGCTCCGACAATTTGCGGGCCAGTGCATCCTTGCGACTGTTGGTAAGCAACGACTCGGATCGCGGGTCAAGTCCCAGGCACACGGTGTCGCCTTCGCGCCTCAGAAACACGCAGTTGCTGGCGAGCAGGCGCACGGCGCCGCCGAGCCCGAGCTGTGCGACGAGATCACTCCAGTCCGGATCCGACCAGCTTGCCCTGGCCGCCGGCCTGGCTTTGGCGCCCGCCGTCGCTGCCCCGCGATCGGCGGTTGCGGCTTTCCCCGGTGCGGTCTCCCTGCCGCCCGGGGTGCTGCCTGAGGCCGCAGGCGGCGCCGGCCGAAAAGCCAGCATGCGCAGCAGGGTCATTTCGGCACCGCTGCGCGGATCGGGCGCAAGGTGCAGGTCGCGGCGTCCAATGATCGCAACCTGGTAGAAGAGCTGCACGTCCGCGGCAGGAAGCAACTCCGCCAGTTCCGCATACTCCTTCTCTTTCAGCTCATCCTCGGCGTCGCAGGTTCCGACCACCTGGAAGACCGCGATCCGCTGCAGGTCCCGCGCCAGGTCTTCGAGCAGGCGCCCGTAATTCGGAAACTGCTCGTCGATCTCGCGGATCGCCTCGACCATGCCACGGGCATCGTCGGCAGCCAGCAACCGCAAGAGGCGCACGACGTGATCGCGATCGATCGTGCCGAGCATCTTGGCGACCTGCGGTTCCGTGATGGCGCCGCCGCAGTACGCAATCGCCTGGTCGAGCAGGCTCAGCGCATCGCGCATGCTGCCGTCCGCCGCCCGGGCAATCGTGGCCAGCGCGGCAGTTTCGGTCTCTATGGATTCGGCTTCACAAATATACGCGAGGCGATCCGAGATCAGGCGCGGCGTCATGCGCTTCAGGTTGAACTGGAGGCAGCGCGACAGCACGGTCACCGGCAACTTCTGCGGGTCCGTGGTCGCCAGCAGAAACTTGACGTGAGGCGGCGGCTCTTCCAGCGTCTTCAGGAGCGCGTTGAACGAACTCTTGGACAACATGTGGACCTCGTCGATCAGGTACACCTTGTAGCGCCCGCGGGCAGGCGCATACTGGACGTTGTCGAGCAGGTCGCGCGTATCGTCGACCTTGGTCTTCGAGGCCGCATCGACCTCGATCAGGTCGACAAACCGGCCCTCGTCGATTTCCACGCAGGCACTGCACTCACCGCAGGGCTCGGACGTGACACCCTTTTCGCAGTTCAGCGCCTTCGCCAGGATGCGGGCGATGGTGGTCTTGCCGACGCCGCGTGTCCCGGTAAACAGGTAGGCATGGTGAAGGCGGCCGGAATCGAGGGCATTGATCAGGGCCTGGAGGACGTGCTCCTGGCCGACGGTATCTGCAAAGTCTTTGGGCCGCCACTTGCGGGCCAGGACGAGATAGCTCATAGGTGATCGTTGCCTTCGGGTGCTGCCGAACGGCTAAGTGTAACGTAAAGTGGCCCGCGCCAGCCGCTTCCCGGCACCCGGTTTCACCGCTACCGTTGCTCCCTTCCGGGCCTGGCGGGATTCACGGCTGACCGCCGCGGGAAAGCCGACGCGGACCGGCGGCGATTATCTCCGCATCGGGCCGGCGACACAACCGGCGGGGCTCAGCCCCAGAGATGGCGGTCCTTGGAGATGACCTGGGCGGACGAACCGACGATCAGCGGATCGGGCCCGTGCACGACGTGGGTGTCCTTGTCTGGGTAATCGAGCCCCGACAGGAAATGCTGCATGCAGTTGAGGCGTGCCCGTTTCTTGTCGTCCGACTTGACAATCGTCCAGGGCGCATCCGCGGTGTCGGTGTAGAAAAACATCGCCTCCTTGGCCTCGGTGTATTCGTCCCACTTGTCGCGCGACAACTGATCGATCGGGCTGAGTTTCCATTGCTTCAACGGGTCGTGAGTGCGCGCCTCGAAGCGGCGGAGCTGCTCCTCGTGGGTCACCGAGAACCAGTACTTGTACAGCTGGATCCCGGACCGGACCAGCATCCGCTCGAGTTCCGGCACTTCGCGCATGAACTCGAGGTATTCGAGCGAGTCGCAAAAACCCATGACGCGCTCGACGCCCGCGCGGTTGTACCAGGAGCGATCGAACAGCACCATTTCCCCCTTGCTGGGCAGGTGCTTGATGTAGCGCTGGAAATACCACTGCCCGCGCTCGTGGTCGGTCGGTTTCTCGAGCGCCACGACGCGGGCCGCACGCGGATTCAGGTGCTCCATGAAGCGCTTGATGGTCCCGCCCTTGCCGGCCGCATCCCGTCCCTCGAACAGGACCACGATCTTCTGGCCGGTCATCTTGACCCAGTTCTGGACCTTGAGTAATTCGACCTGCAGTTCTTCCTTGTGCCGCTGGTAAACGGCACGCCGGATCTTGTTCTTGTACGGATACCGCCCCTCTCGAAAGAGCTGCTTGATCTTCTCCGGGCTGTGGCGCAATTCACCGTAAAGCTGCGCAGGATTGACGCGCTCCTGGGGCTCACTGTCCGCCGGCTTCTCGCCGATCTCGACGACGGTCTCCTTCTGACTGGCTTTTGCGTCGGTCATCGTTACTTTCACCTGGGCCAAAATTATTTCGGTATTTTCCGCTTCTCTCGAACGAATGAGAATACGCGAAAGTCACGATTGGCGCGATTTGGCGCTGGCCACGAAAAAGGGGCCAACGGCCCCTTTCTCATCGTCGATGTTGCGCCCCGGTCAGGTTTTCGAGGCCTTGAAGATGCTCGCAATCGATGCGTCGAGCGTCGCATTGAACTCCTCGTCCGACTGCTGGGCGCTCAGCCCCTCGGCCAGCGCACGCGAGAAGCTCGCCACCATGCCCTTCTGCCGCGACAGCCGCTCGTTGGCTTCCTCGCGCGAATAGCCGCCCGACAGGGCCACGACGCGCGCGACGTTTGGATGCGCGATGCAATCGGCATACAGGTTGTCTTTCTCGGGCAGCGTCAGCTTGAGCATCACGATCTCGTCGTCTTTCAGGCCGTTGAGCTGGTCCATGATGGCAGCGTGCAGAATCTCCTCCGCGCCTTCCTTGTCCGGGCAGTGGATATCCACTTCAGGCTCGATGATCGGGACCAGCCCGGCCGCAACGATCTGCCGGCCGATCTCGAACTGCTGGTCGACAACCGCCTTGATCCCGGCCGGGTTTGCCTCCTTGATAACGGAGCGCATCTTGGTGCCGAAGATACCGGCGGCCCTGGCTTTCTTGAGCAGCTTGTCGAGATCCGGCATCGGCTTCATCACCTGGGCACCGTCCACGAGGTCGGCCAGGCCCTTGTCGACCTTCAGGAACGGCACGACGTTCTTGACCTTCCACAGGTACGAAGCCGTCGACTGGCCTTCGACCTCGCGGTCCATCGTATTCTCGAACAGGATGGCGCCGAGGATACGATCGCCGTTGAACACGGGGCTCGTCATGATGCGCGAGCGCATCTCGTGGACGATCGTGAACATCTCCTCGTCATTCGACCAGGCGTCTTCGGTAATGCCGTAAAGCCCCAGCGCCTTGGGCGTGCTGCCGCCGCTCTGGTCGAGTGCGGCGATGAATCCGGGTGCGGTTTTGATCTTGGCGAGTTGTTCTGCGTTGCTCACGATAGCCTCTGTTCGGTTGATGTGGGAAATTCCGGAGGCCGGATTCTACCGCATTCCGCGGCAGAGTCGATGCCTCGTCCGTGCCGCGTCGCGCCACAGCGCCGACGTGGCAGCCGGGTAGCGCGCGGCACGCCGCGGGCCAACTCGAGGTCAGCCCCAGCCGAGCTCGTCGAGGCGCTCGTCGTCGATGCCGAAATAATGCGCGATTTCGTGCCCCAGCGTCCGGGCGATCTCCTCGCGGAGCGCCGCCGGTGCGAGGCCGAGCGCGAGGTGCGGTCGCCGGAAAATGTAGATAACGTCGGGCAGCTCCCCGGCATAGTCGGCGCCGCGCTCGGGCAGCGGCAAGCCCACGTAGAGGCCGAGAAGCCCCTCGCCCTGCGGATCGAGCTCCTCGTCGGCCTCATCAAGGACCAGCACCTCGATGTTGTCGAGGCTGTCGTGAACCCAGTCGGGCAGGCCCTGCATGGCCTCGTGGACGACGTCTTCGAATTCGGTGTGGTTCATGCTGATCTAAGTGAGCGCGCCGGAACCCGGGAGTGTATCGCAGTCTCGCCAGGCATACCCCCGCAGGGCGCGGGCTGGCGGGGACGCTGCGATTCCACTGACAGGCTTGCGCTACGGGGTTATTATTGCCGCTTTTCACCCGGGAATAGGCACATGACGTCAGCGCTCCGTCGTGCGGCGATTGCGATTGCAGTCGGGCCGCTCGTGTTTGGCCCGGCCAATGCGGACACCGTCGACGATACCGACACGGCCGCCCGGCCGATCGAGGATATCGTCGTCACGGCACGGCGCCGGGAAGAAAAACTGCAACAGGTCCCGATCTCCGTCACGGCGCTCGATGGCGCGAACCTCGAGGCGCGGCAGCTCTATGCGATGGACCAGCTGGGCGCCATCGTGCCGAACCTGCAGTTCGACCAGGCGGCGCCCTCGTCCGGGTCCAGTTCGGTCGGCCAGGTCTTCATCCGCGGCATCGGGCAGTCCGACTACACGCCGGTCACGGATCCCGGCGTCGCGATGTACGTGGACGGCATCTATATCGGCCGCTCGCCCGGCAACGTGCTCGACCTGATCGACGTGGAACGGGTCGAGGTCCTGCGCGGCCCCCAGGGAACGCTGTTCGGCCGCAACTCCATCGGCGGCGCCATCAAGGTCCACAGTCGCCTGCCCAGCTTTACCGACAGCACGAGCCGCGTCGAGCTCAGGCTCGGTAATGACGCCCTGCAAGCCCTCAACCTGCGCTGGAGCCTGCCCCTCAACGACGCGCTCGCGGCCAATGTCACGATTGACCGCTTGCAGCGCGACGGCTATGTCCGGCGCCTGTCCGATGGCAGGAAGACGGGCGACCGCGACCGCTGGTCCGCGCGCGCTGCCGTGCGCTGGGAGCCGACCGATGCCATCGCGGCGTCACTCGTCGTCGACTACACGAGCATCGACGAAAACGGCGCGCCGGTGGTTTCCGGCGGCGTTAACGACACGCAGCCTTTCGCGACGTTCGGCAATGCCGTGCTCGAGAGCTGTGACGCCGTCGCCATCAATCCGGCCTTCGATGGCACCCCGCAAAGCGGGCCGCCCACGTTTCCGCCGCCGGGCGCGGCGACAGGCAGTGCCCCCGGTTGCTACGGTGCGGATTCACGGCCGGGAGCGTTCGTCTCCGAAGGGACGTTCCCGATCGGATCCGAACTCGACATCGGCGGCGCCGCGCTGGTCGTGGACTGGTCGGTCGGCGCGCTCTGGGGCGTCAAGTCGACCACCGGCTATCGCGAGATGACCATGCTGTCGTCCCGTGACGGCGACAACACGCCGGCCAATATCTTCGCGACGCGGGACGACTACGAACACGAGCAGTTCAGCCAGGAATTGCAGCTGCAGTTCACGAGCAGCGAACGCAGGCTGTCCGCCGTGCTGGGGCTTTTCTACTACGACGAATCCGGTTTCAACCTCGTGGATGTCACGGTACCGACCGGCGCGCTGCGGAGCGGCGGCTTTTACGACAACCAGTCCTACGCGGTGTTTGCCCATGGCGCCCTCGACCTCACCGACCGGCTCGTGTTGTCGATCGGTGCGCGGCACACCGAGGACCGCAAGGCCTACCTGCCGGACCAGTTCGCGCTCGGCGACGCCTCGGCGGGGTCGGCGCCCGGGTTCTTTCCGCCGACCTGGCCGGAACTCGAGGGCTTCTACCTCGCGCCGATCGGCCCGATGGCAGCCGGCGAACGCATCCTCGACCTGCGCCGCAGCGAATTGGACTTCGATGCAACGGATACGACCGTCGATCTGAGTTACCGCTTCACGGCGGACACCTTCGGCTACGTGACGTTCGCGACGGGATACAAGAGCGGCGGTTTCGACCAGCGTTTTGTCGGGCCGACGCCCGACCGCCTCCCGAGTTCGTACCGGCCGGAGTTCGTCGACAGCCTCGAACTCGGCGTCAAGGCATCGATCCTCGACGGGCGGCTGCGACTGAACGTCGCGGTGTTCGATGCCGACTACGAGGACCTGCAGATCATTGTCCGCGAGTCGTTCAATCCGCTCACCGTGAACGCCGGCGACGCGCGTGTCCGGGGCGGCGAACTCGAACTCGATTGGCGGGCCACGGCCGACTGGGACATCGGCTTCTCGGCAGGTCGCATCGAGACGCAGTACCGGCGCCTGAATCAGCCCGCGCAGGACTCCGGTGTCCGCCTCGACAACCAGCTCGCGAACGCGCCTGCATGGAGCGTGGCTGCCGGCACGGCGTACCAGCTGGACATCGGGCAGCTCGGGCAGGTCACGGCTCGCCTGGACTGGTCGTGGCAAGACGCCGAGTACCACGACGCCGTCAACAGCCCGCAGATCCGGCAGTCGTCGTTTCATCTCGTCAACGCGTCGCTCGCATTCGTGCCGCGGGCCGGGGACTGGCAGCTCACCCTGGCGACCCGCAACCTGCTCGACGAGACCTACCTGGTTACCGGTAACTCCGCGTTCGAAACCGCGGCGGCCTACGTCGAACAGGTCTACGGCCGACCCAGGGAATTCCTCCTGTCGCTGCGTTACGACTTCTAGTCGCGGCCCGGCCCCTGATGACGAATTCGCCTGACAGCGCCCCCCCGGACGCGGCCACGGAGCCCGCCAACGTCTGGCTGCTCGGCATACGCCCCCGGACGCTGACGATGGCGGCAGTCCCGGTCGCTGTCGGCGCCGTGTGCGCATGGGCGGGCGGCGCGAGCCCCGACTGGCTCACCTTGATCGTGACGCTGTGCTGTGCCGTGCTGATCCAGATCGGCACGAACCTGTTCAACGACGCCAACGACGGGGAACGTGGCGCAGACGGCCCCGATCGCCTTGGGCCCGTGCGCATAACCGGGGCAGGATTGGCGCAGCCGCGGCAAGTGCGCCGCGCCGCGCAGGCCTGTTTTATCCTCGCGCTCGTCGCCGGCGCCTACCTGGTCGTCGTTGGCGGCGTGCCGATACTCGTTATCGGGCTCGTCTCGCTGGTTTCCGGCTATGCCTATTCCTCCGGTCCCCGGCCGCTGTCCCACGGGCCATTCAGCGAAGTTTTCGTGATCGTGTTCTTCGGGCTGATCGCGGTGGCGGGAAGCTACTACCTGCAGAGTGCGAAACTGCCGGACGCTCGCGTTATCCTGACGGGCATCGCCGTCGGCTGCTATGCAGCGGCCGTATTGCTCGTGAACAATCTCCGGGACCAGGCGGCGGATTCCAGGGCTGGCCGGCAAACGCTCGCGATCAGGCTGGGCATGCGCGGATCCCGGTGGCTGTATGGCTTCCTCGTCCTCGCGCCGTTCCCGGTGCTGGCCATTGCGTGGGGCGTGCCGACACTGGGCCTCGCATGGCTCGGTCTGCCCGCCTGCCTGTGGCTGGCGGTCGTATTTGCGCGCCTGCCCGTGGGCCCCGGCATGAATGCGCAGCTCGGCAGGACCGCCCTCGTGCAGGTGCTGATGGGCACCTTGCTCATCGTGGAGCAACTGTCGTGAGCCCGATCGTTTCCACGCTGCTGCCACCTGGCCTCGCCTTCATCATGTTCGCCCTCGGCCTCAAGCTGAGCGTCGCGGACTTCCGCCGCGTGTTGACCTATCCGGTAGCCGTGGCCCTTGGGCTGATCGCACAGGTCCTGCTGCTGCCGCTCACGGCCTTCGGCATCGCCGTACTGTTCGACCTCGCGCCGGAGATCGCAGTCGGGCTGATGATCCTCGCAGCCTGTCCGGGCGGGGTCACAGCGGCGATGATCACGGACCTGTCGCGTGGTGATACGTGCCTGTCGATCACGCTTACCGCGTGCACGAGCCTGTTGTCGTTTATCACCGTGCCGATCATTGTCGGCTTTTCGCTCGATTATTTCCTGGGCCAGGCCGCTCCCGTCGCCTACCCGATGGGCCAGGCGATCGTCGGTCTCTTCCTGATTACACTGGTGCCGGTAGCCGCCGGCCTGCTCCTGAACCAGGCCGGATGGCTGACGCCCGCGGTCGCCAGAGTGGTTGGCAGGATCGCCACGATCGTCTTCCTCCTGATCGTGTGCGTGACCTTCCTGGTCGAGTGGCCCAGCATCACGGCGCACTTCGCTACGGTCGGCCCGGCCATCCTGCTGCTCAACGTCACCACGATGGCCACGGGCGCCCTTTTGGGGGTCGTCGGCCGCCTGCCCACCAGCGGCAGAATTGCGCTCGCCGTGGAATGCGGGATCCAGAACAGCGCTCTCGGCATCACGGTCGCGGTCAGCCTGCTGAGCGTGTCCGGACTGGCCGTCCCCAGCGTGATCTACGCGTTCCTGATGAACATCACCGCGCTACTCCTGATCGTCATCCGCCAGCTGCAGCTCACAAGATCGGGGACAGTTACAAGATAAGGGACAGAAGATAAGGGACAGTTTACTTATCTCAACCTGGAGATGAGTAAACTGTCCCTTATCTTCTGTCCCTTATCTGGTCCCCGATCTGGTCTCCGTAATCTGTGAATATCTACGCCGGTTCTTCGATGATAGGATACTCGC
>JBFEJR010000014.1:0-65322 GCA_041553075.1 Woeseiaceae bacterium
CGGCTACCGGCTGACCGTGCTGTCAGCCGGTAGCCGCGGTGCGGTCATGTTGTCCGTGGTCCGCGTGGATTAGGCTCGTTGCAGCGCCGCGATGCGCTCGGCAATAGGCGGATGGCTCAGGAACAGGCGCTGGATACCGTGGCGCTCACTGCCCGAAATGCCGAACGCTTCGAGCGACTCGGGCAGGTGCGCCGGCGCGCCGCGGTCCAGGCGAGCCAGGGCCCGGATCATCGGCTGCGTGCCGTTCAGCTTGGCCGAGCCGGCGTCGGCCCGGAACTCGCGCCGTCGCGAGACCCACATCACGATAATGCTGGCAAGTACGCCGAGTACGAGCTGGGCGACGAGTACCGACAGGAAATAGCCTATGCCGTAGCCTCGTTCGTTGCGCAGCACCGCACGGTCGATCACGTGACCGATCACGCGCGACAGGAAGATGACGAACGTGTTCACCACCCCCTGCACGAGAGCGAGCGTCACCATGTCGCCATTCGCCACGTGAGAAACCTCGTGGGCCAGCACGGCTTCGACTTCGTCACGCGGCATGCTTTGCAGCAGGCCGGTACTGACCGCCACGAGCGCCGCGTTGCGCCGCGCGCCGGTCGCAAACGCATTCATGTCGGGTGAGGGGTAGATCGCGACCTCGGGCGTCCGGATGCCGGCCTGGCGCGCCTGGCGTTCGACGACGTTGAGCAGCCAGGCCTCGACCTCGTTACGAGGCTGGGAAATGACCTGGGCGCCCGTCGACCGTTTCGCCAGCCATTTCGACATGGCGAGCGAGATGAACGAGCCGCCGAAGCCGATCACGAGCGACAGTACCAGCAGCGCCTCGTAATTGAGGCCGGTCCCGGACTCGTCGAGGATCCGGTCGACGCCGAGCAGGCGCAGGACCACGCTGAGTACCATTATCACGGCCAGGTTGGTGGCCAGGAACAAAGCGACTCGCTTCAGCATGCTGTTACTCCAAAGGTTGTGTATTGGCCGAAATTGGACCTCGGACCTAGGGCCGGGTTGCAGCTTTTTCAAGCGTCCCGGGGGACCGGCCCGTTTGGGCCCGGACGGGAATTCCTGTCAATGCGCGGAAGTGCGCATTGTATGCTGCCGCATCGGGCGTATAACTGGTTTGCTGGCGGAGGTTCGCCAGTGTTGTACGGGAAGGAGGTGAGTCAAGTGTCAATCCTGCGCAAGATCGAGCCCCGCAATAGGGCGATTGATGTAAGACGGACTATGCCTCTCACCCACAGCATGGAGGAGTTCTTTGAGGACTTCCCACCACGCCGCTGGATGGAGACGTTCGAGCCCCTTGGATGGAAGTGGCCGATAGGCATCGACTATGAGCGGGCATTCCGCCTGGATGTCATCGACCGCGACAAGGAGCTCGTGGTCCGTGCTGAACTACCCGGCGTCGAAAAAGAAGACGTCAAGGTCGAGATCGCGGGCGATCGCCTGATGATCGAAGCCGAAAGGAAGTTCGAGGAAGAGGAAGAGAAGGAAGACTTCTATCGGCACGAACTCGGCTATGGGAAACTGGTAAGAACAGTTGCCCTGCCGGAAGAGGTGGACGCGAATAACGTCCACGCCGAGCTTAGAGAAGGCATCCTGCACATTAATCTTCCGAAAATCCGGGTGGCGGAAAAACACACAGTGAAAGTTGCCTGACGAAGTAACTGTGTTGTGATTGCCGGGGCGACTAGCCATGGCCGCCCCGGTTTTTATTGGGCCGCAGTTACCTCAATTCCTGCGAGCCAGGGTGACTGCCACCCTGTACCCGAGCAGTAGCGCCAGGATCGCTGCGTACACCAGCGGCTCTGCCGAGTCGAGCTTTACCTGCCACCAGAAATGCCAGACGCCGAGGATGGCGATCACGTAGACGCTGTTGTGCAGCGTCTGCCAGCGCCTGCCGAGGCGCCGGCGCATGCCATTGGTGGAGGTGATCGCGAGCGCCAGCAGCAGCAGCAGCGCGATCATGCCGATCGTGATGAAGGGCCGCTTGACGATATCCTCGACGACGGCCGCCAGGAGCAGGCCCTGGTCGAGCACCAGCCAGGTCAGGAAGTGCAGGAACACGTAGAAGAACGTGAACAGGCCCAGCATGCGCCGGAAGCGGGTGAGCCAGTTCCAGCCCGTCAGCCGGCGCAGCGGCGTCACGGCCAGCGTGATCATGACGAAGCGCAGGCCCCAGTTGCCGAAGCGATCGAGAATCTCCTCGATCGGGTTGGCGCCGAGCTTACCCGTAACGCCGAGCGTGTCGCCGACGACCAGTGCCAGCGGCGCCAGGCAGGCAAGAAACACCAACGGCTTCCAGACCAGCCGAATTTGCCGAAGCGTGTTCACGGGTGGCTAGAAGTTGCGCCGGAGATCCAGGCCCTTGTAGAGATGAGCGACGTGTTCGCCGTAGCCGTTGAACATCAGCGTCGGTTGCTTCTGCGCAAAGACGCCGGCACCGATGCGGCGCTCGCGCGCCTGGCTCCAGCGCGGATGATCGACGGTCGGGTTGACGTTGGCATAAAACCCGTACTCGCGCGGCTGGGACATGTTCCAGCTCGTGCGTGGCTGGCGCTCGGTGAAGCGAATCCCGACGATGCTCTTGATGCCCTTGAAACCGTACTTCCAGGGCACGACGAGGCGAATCGGTGCGCCGTTCTGATTGGGCAGCAATTCACCGTACAGGCCGACCGCGAGAATCGGCAGGGGGTTGGTCGCTTCTTCGATCGTCAGGCCCTCGCGGTAGGGCCAGTCGAGCACCCGGCGACGGACGCCCGGCATCTGCTCCGGATCGTTCAGGGTCTCGAAGGCGACATACTTCGCCTTCGATGTCGGCTGCAGCCACTTGACGACCTCGGCCAGGGAAATCCCGACCCAGGGGATCACCATCGACCAGGCCTCGACACAGCGCATGCGATAGATCCGCTCCTCGAGGTCGAACGGCTTGACGAAATCCTCGAAATCGAAGGTGCCCGTCTTCTCGGCGTGGCCGTCGACTGCGATCGTCCAGGGCCGCGGCTCGAAATCGCGCGCATACATCACGGGGTCGTCCTTGCCGGTACCGAACTCGTAGAAATTGTTGTACGTGGTGATGTCATCGTAGCTGTTAGGCGCCTCGTCCGTGCTGAACGCGCTCTTGCCGACATCGGGCAGCCTGGCCCTGCGTTCCGCCGGGACGACCGCGCCCAGCGCGGCGGGGCCGAGCAGTGCACCGCCGGCGATCGCGCCGGCCCGGATGAACTGGCGGCGGTTCAGGTAATTCGAATGACTGGTTATTTCTGACGGACGAATGTCCGCCGGTTTCCTGATCAGCAACGATCTTCTCCGATGATGGGTCCCTGAAGAGGACCGGGACTCTGCCCGAAATATTGCACATTTGCCGCGGTGCAGGGATGCTGGCTACAAATTGTTACGGGATCTGCCTGCATGCGAGCCCAGCACGTCCTGATAGTGTATTACGCGGCAACGGCGCTGTTCCTGCTGCTAGATTTCGGCCTGGGCGTGAACGTGCGCCTTGCGTTTCTCGAGCCGTGGCCCGGCCTGCGCGCGGGCTACTACGGGTTCTGCCTGGCGCTCCTGGTCGCGATGTTGTGGCGCCCCGGGTGGTCGGCCGCTCTCGGGACCGTGGAGTCGCTCGGCACGCTGGTTGCCCTCATCTTGGGCATGGGCGTCCGGGTTATGGTGCCAAATGATGCGATCTTCGAGGAAAATGTACCTTTTGTGACCAGCCAGGAAATCGTCAACTTCGTTATTGCAGGATTCGCCGCGTATGTTGCCTGGATGGAGGGCATGAAGCAGCTAAAAGGCGATAAGTACTGATTAAAGCTCGCTAAAATAGCCTAACGTCGTCAAAGTAACGATATCTTGTCTGTCCCTACGTCGACGCAACCGTCCGCCGGTACCCTCACCAGTTATGAGTTATTGAGAATTTTCACGGATATTGGCGGCAAGTTTGCCGACGATAGTGGTTTTTTTGAATTTCTTGGCCTGACACGCCTCCAATTAAGCACGGGTAGCCCGGATTCGAGGCGCGCGAGGGCCGCTTGATATCGCGCAAGCGGCCCCAACGTCTGCTTCTTCGAGGAGGAACGCGCATGAGCGAGACAGGATTCAGCATCGGCCGGACGCCGGACCGGGTCACGCCGATTGCCACGCTGCAGGTCGAGGTGATCGCCGATTTCGTGTGCCCGTTCAGCTTTCTCGGCAAGCGGCGCCTCGACGAAGCGCTCACCGCGGTGCAGGGCCCCGTCGAGGTGAGCTGGTACCCGTTTCAGCTCAATCCCGAGATTCCCCACGAAGGGCTGCCGTTCGACGACTACCTGGCCCGGCGCTTCGGTAGTCGCGAAGTCATTGCACCGGTGCTCGACGAGCTGGCGGCCGAAGGCCGGCGCCAGGGCGTGCGGTTCGATTTCGACAGGATTCGCCACGTGCCGAACACGCTGGCCGCTCATCAGCTGGTCCAGCATGCGGGGTCACTCGGCAGCAACCAGACGGCGCTGGCCGAGAGCCTGATGTCCGCGTTTTTCGAGCACGGCCGCAACATCGGTGAGCGCGAGGTGCTGCTCGAACTCGGCGAGCTGCATGGCATCGCGGCTCGGGAAACGGCCTCGGCAATCGGCAGCGACGCGGCGCGCCAGGTGGTGCTGACGCGCGAAGCACAGGTGAGGCGCTCAGGGCTCAACGCCGCCCCGGGCTTCCTGATGAACCGACGCCTGCTCGTCGTCGGCGCGCAGCCGACCGAGAACCTCGTCAATGCTTTCGACCGGGCGATGTTCGGCGAGGGCACCGACGCGCTCGTCTCGCCGGCGCTGCACTGATCAGCCGAGCCAGTCGATGATCAGGCGGTTCACGTCCTCGGGCCTCTCCTGCTGGGTCCAGTGGCCGCAGTCCAGCATGTGAATGCTCAGGTCATCGACCAGCGGTCGCATGCCCTCGATATGCTCGAGCCCGATGACGATGTCGTTTTCAGCGCCGATAAAGAGCGTGGGAATACGAATGCGCTGGTCGACGCCTGCGAGTTGCGCCCAGTTGTGTGACCAGTTGCGATACCAGTTGATCGGGCCGGTGAATCCCGAAATGGCGAAGGCATCGGCGTAGAAGTCGAGTTCCTCGGCCGACAGCAGCGGTGCGCCGCTGGCCTGCGGCTGGGTCGTGGCCCGAATCAGGCTGATGACCCGGTGCTCGCGAGGGAGCGCCTCGAACGCCGCACGGGACATCTGGTTCCTGCGCATCATGCGATTGATGAAATGGCGCGGGTCGGCCGAGAACAGCCGGTCGGCTTCCTGCGAGTCCTGGAAGTTGACGATGTAGAAATCGTCGCCGAAACGCTCGCGGAAAACCGTGATCGGGTCCACCGGGGCACGCGGGAAGTGCGGGATGTTCAGGATGACCTGCCGCTCGATGCGCTCGGGCGCCAGCATCGCCATGTGCCAGAGCAGCAGTGCACCCCAGTCGTGTCCGACGAAGGTCGCGTTATCGAGGTGCAGGGCATCGAGCAAACCGTGCACGTCGGCGATCAGGTCCGTCATGCGGTAGTCGCTCACCTTCGGCGGCACCGTCGTGCGGCCGTAGCCACGCAAGTCCGGCGCAATGGCCCGGAAGCCCGCGTCGGCCAGTGCCGGGAGCTGGTGCCGCCAGGAGAAGGCGAGTTCCGGAAAGCCGTGCAGGAAGATGACGGCGGGTCCCTTTCCCTGCTCGTGCACGGCCATGCGCAGGCCGTTGGTTTCTACATAGCGCGGCTCGGGAAACATCGCCCCATTTGACAGCAATTGTCCTTGCACCGCAAAGTCACTGCATGGACACCGCGCTTGTCTACCCGATGGCGGCCTTGGTGCTGCCGACCGCTGTCGTGCTCGCGCGCGGCGGCGCCAACAGGATTCCGCCGCGGATGGCGATCTACGGAGCCAGCTGGATCGTGTTGCTCGCGATCGCGCTTTCAGGTTGTAGCGAGCCGGGAAAGGGGGTTTTTCCAAATCCGGCGCTCAACCGTGTGAGCCCCAAGGCTCAACAAAAAGCAATTGAAGACATGTGGAGAAGAAGTCTCTGCGCAAGAGCAAAGACCTTGGAGGCGGAGCTGGAGGAGATGCTTGAGACATACACCGAGAGACATCCGGAGGTTTTTCTCTTCCGGTTGGAGGTGGAGTCTGCAGCCGCGGATTGTGCCGTCGCATCGGATTTGCCTCCTGGCAGGTGGCAATATCAAAACGGTACTCGGGTCTGTGATGGATACATGACTCGCTTTGACAATCAGGATTACTGTTCAGGCGAGCCTCCCGAAGACTGGATACCCTTCTCCTTTGACGGCCAGCGGTATTACATTCAGCCATTGAGTGTTCCAGACAGGAACTAGAAATCCGCGTAGCGCGAAATCGTATTTGTTCGAAGGAATGGTCATTTGAATATTTGGCAACGATTGCTGATCACCTTGATAATCATGGTTCTTGCCAGCTTCATTGCGGGGCTCGCGTGGCGCGGCATGTTCGATGCAAGGATTCCGAGTTATCTGAGCGGCCTGATAGGTGGAATTACCGCGCTCGGAATCTGGGAGCTTCTGCGCACTATTGTCAAACGCTGAACGGCGTAAGCTTTGTGCGCATCTCCGATCTCTAGAGCTTTACGCCCAGCATCCGGAGCAGGCCGCGGGTCCAGCGCTGCCTCAGGATAGGCACCATGAAGCGGTAGAGCCGCCCGGACGTATACTCGTCCCTGCCTTTTTCGAGCGCGGCGAGCCCTTCGCGAATGACGACGTCGGCGTCATACCAGATGAACTTCGGGGTTGCCCTTTTCATCGCCGTCAATTTGTCCGAACCGTGAAAGTCGGTGTGCGTGAAGCCCGGACACAGCGCCATTACGTAGACGCCTTGCGGTTTGAACGCCGACGCCAGGGCCCTGGACAACGCGATCAGGTAGGCCTTGGTCGGGCCGTAGCTGTAGTCGCCGCCGACGGTCATGCGGCCGGCGACCGACGCGACGTTGAGCACGCGCCCGAAGCCGCGTTCGACCATCCCCGGGATGAACTCGTGGCACATGGCGGCTACGGACGTCATCATCAGCCGCAGGTACGCCTCGTGCCGGTCCCAACCGCGCGACCAGATCAGGTCGGGCCCCTCGGAGCCGGCATTGTTGACCAGGTAGTCGATGGTCAGTCCCCGTTCCCGGGTGTCGGTGAACAGCCTGGCCGGGGCCGCCGGGTCCGTCATGTCGGCTGTCATGACCGTGACGTCGACGCCGTGAGCTCGCCGGAGCTCCGCAGCCAGCTTCTGCATGGGCTCGCGCCGCCGGGCCACGAGCACGAGGTTGTAACCCGACGCGGCGAGTTGCCGCGCGAATTCTCTACCGAGACCGGCGGAAGCACCGGTAATCAGGGCGGTCCTGTTCATCGCCCCCGACTATCGCACATTCCGCTTGTTTTTTAGGCATCCAGACGATAACTTGCCCCGCAAGACGCTGATGGGGACGAGTAGGCAGCCCAGCCAGGCCGAAGCGACCGGGAAATGGTGAGAGCCCCGGGCCCGGACCTGCCGAACATCACCCCGGAGTCGCCACCCGAAAGAGCGCGCTCGAGTAGACGTGGCCGGCTGATCCACGAGACGGATGCCGGGCCGAGGGGCCCACGAGGCGGCAGCGATGCCGTGAAACCGGGTGGTACCGCGAGATTCTTCGCCCCGGGTGCATGGGCACCCGGGGCGTTCTTGTTTGTGAGGAATGAGCATTGGCATTTAAAGAAGTAACTGGTCGCTACGACGGTCCGGCCCTCGAAGAAGAGGTGCTGGAATTCTGGCGCGAGCACGACGTGTTTGCGAAGACCGTCGAGGCGACGAAGGACGGTCCGCAGTTCAGTTTCAACGAGGGGCCTCCCACCGCCAACGGCAAGCCCGGTATTCATCACGTCCTCGCCCGCTCGTTCAAGGATATCTTCCCGCGCTACAAGACGATGCGCGGCTACTACGTGCCGCGCAAGGCGGGCTGGGATACCCACGGCCTGCCCGTCGAGCATGAAGTCGAGAAGCTTCTCAAGAAAGAAGGGCGCATCGAGAGTTACGACAAGGCCGAAATCGAGGAAAAGGTCGGCATCGCCGAGTTCACGCGCCTGTGCCGCGAGTCGGTCATGACCTACATCGGCGACTGGGAGAAGATGACCGAGCGCATGGGGTTCTGGGTCAATCTCGACGAGGCGTACTACACGCTGAACAACTCGTACATCGAGACGGTCTGGTACCTGCTGAAGGAAATCTGGGACAAGGATCTCATCTACAAGGGTTACAAGGTCGTGCCGTACGACCCGCGTATCGGCGCGACGCTGTCGTCGCACGAACTCGCGCAGGGTTACAAGGAAACCGAGGATCCCTCGATCACGGTGCGTTTCAAGGTCGAGGGCGACGACGACACCTATATCCTCGTATGGACGACGACGCCCTGGACGCTACCGTCGAATCTCGCACTCGCTGTCGGCGCCGACATCGATTACAGCTACTGCCGCTCGGACGGCCAGACGCTGATCGTCGCCGAGGCGCTGCGCGAGGCCGTGTTCCGCGATATCGAGCACGAAGTCGTGAAGACGGTCAAAGGGGCCGAACTCGTCGGTACGCGCTACGAACGCCTGTTCGATTATCTCGAGGTGGATGCGGACAATGCGTTCACGGTGATGGCGGCCGATTTCGTCAGCACCGAAGACGGCACCGGCATCGTGCACACCGCACCGGCCTATGGCGTGGACGACCTCGCGTTCGGCCAGGCCAACGGCCTGCCGGTCGTGCACGGCGTCGGACTCGACGGGCACTTCCTGGACGAGGTCGAACCGGTCAAGGGAATGTTCTTCAAGGACGCCGACAAGATCCTGATCCGCTTGCTGAAGGACCGCGGCCTGATGTTCCGCGCCGAACGCTATCGCCATAACTACCCGTTCGGCTGGCGCACCGGCGACCCGATTCTCTACTATGCCAAGAACGCCTGGTACATCCGCACGTCGCAGTTCGCGGAGCGCATGGCCGAGCTGAACCAGACGATCAACTGGGTGCCCGAGCACATCAAGGACGGACGTTTCGGCAACTGGCTCGAGAACAACATCGACTGGGCCCTGTCGCGCGAGCGCTTCTGGGGGACGCCGCTGCCCGTCTGGACCGACGGTGAGGACTTCCTGTGTATCGGGTCGGTCGCCGAACTCGAGCAGCTGACGGGCAGGGAGCTCGGCGAACTGGACCTGCACCGACCGGCCGTCGACGACGTCACCTTCGAGAAAGACGGCAAGACCTGGCGGCGCGTGCCGGAAGTCATCGACTGCTGGTTCGACTCGGGCGCCATGTCGTACGCCCAGTGGCACTACCCGTTCGAGAACCAGGACAAGTTCGAGAAGCATTTCCCGGCCGACTTCATCTGCGAGGCGATCGACCAGACGCGCGGCTGGTTCTACACGCTGCACGCCATCGCAACGCTGGTCTCCGACAGCGTGGCCTACAGGAACTGCATCTGCCTGAGCCACATCGTCGACAAGGACGGCAAGAAGATGTCCAAGTCGCTCGGCAACATCATCGACCCGTACGACGTGTTCAACGGTGTCGGTGCCGATGCATTGCGCTGGTACTTCCTCGCGCGCCTGTCACCCGATGTGCAGAAACGCATCTCGGTCGACATCGTCGCGGACGTCGCCAGTTCCTTCATCAACACGTTCTGGAATACCTACGGGTTCTTCGTGTTGTACGCGCGCCTCGACGAGATCGACCTGACGCAGGATGTTCCCGTGGCGGAGCGCCCGGAAATCGATCGCTGGGCGCTGGCGCTGCTGCACGAGACGATCGTCACGGTCACAAAGGCGCTCGACAACTACGATGCCAAGGGCGCCGGCGAGGCGATCGAGTCCTTCGTCGATCAGCTCAGCAACTGGT
This sequence comes from Woeseiaceae bacterium, assembly GCA_041553075.1. Classification (GTDB taxonomy): domain Bacteria; phylum Pseudomonadota; class Gammaproteobacteria; order Steroidobacterales; family Woeseiaceae; genus UBA1847. The sequence goes on from JBFEJR010000014.1 coordinate 9,864, forward strand.
ATGTGCGCCGCAACCGCCGCCGCTTCTGGAAGTCGACCGACCCGACGGACAAGCAGGCGGCCTACCTGACCCTCTACGAGTGCCTCAAGGGCGCGCACGAACTGATGGCGCCGTTCGTGCCGTTCCTGGCGGAAAACGTCTACCAGAACCTGGTGCGCTCGGTCGATCCCGACGCATTGCCGTCGGTGCACATGGGCAACTGGCCCGAAGCCAGGCCCGATTGGCAGAACGCGGAGCTGCTGCGCGACATCGGCGTCGTGCAGAAGGTCGTCGGCCTGGGTCGCGCGGCCCGCAGCAAGTCCGGCGTGCGCACGCGCCAGCCGATCTCGCGCGTCCTCGTGCGCGCGCCGAGCGACGCGGCAGCGAAGGCGCTCGAGAGTCACAAGGACCAGATTCTCGAGGAACTCAACGTCAAGGACATCGAGTTCATTGCCCGCGACGCCGGGCTCGTCAGCTACACGATCAAGCCGAACCTGCCGAAGCTCGGCAAGCAGTACGGCAAGCTATTACCGAAGATCCGCCAGGCGCTGGCCGCTGCGGACGGCGCCGAGATCGCCGGCGCGGCAGCCCGCGGCGAGGCTTTCGAGATCGAGGTGGAAGGCCAGGCAATCCCGCTCGAGGGTGACGATGTACTGATCGAGTCGCATTCGGCCGAAGGCTATTCCTGCGAGGCGGACTCGGGCTACCTCGCGGCGCTCGACACGACGCTGAACGACGAACTGATCGCCGAGGGCCTCGCGCGCGAAGTCGTGCGTTCGGTGCAGGACGCACGCAAACAGGCGGGCCTCGAGGTTTCGGACCGCATTACGCTGGGGGTCTCGGGTTCCGCGGCCGTCGAGGAAGCCTTGAGGATCCATCGCGACTACCTGATGAACGAGACCCTGGCGACCCGGTGGCAGGTAGGGCAGGCCGCTGCGCGCTACACGGACGAGAAGTCGATGGGCGAGGAGCACTGGACGATCGAGATCAGCCTCTAGAAGCTGCGTTTCGACTCGATCAGGAACTGCACGTCGTCGATGTCCGGATCGCCGTTCAGCGGGAACGCCACGTCGATGTGCACGACGCGTCCCGCGGCGACGCGCGTCATGGCCAGCCGCAGCCCGAAGCCGACGTCGGTGATCCAGCCCCGGTGGTCGGCGCCGAGCGGGTTCGGGCCCCAGGCACGGCCGGCGTCGGCGAAGATGGCGCCGCCGATGCGCGCCAGCCGCCAGGGATACCAGTCCGTGTAGTAGCGCTGCTCGATCGTAGCCACGGTCCTCGACTCGCCCACCTGGTAGCGTAGCGGATAGCCGCGCATTCCCGTGTTGCCGCCCAGCACGACGAGATTATCGAGATCGAGGTTTTCACCCCAGGTGCCGCTGACGGCGGCATAGAACGTGCGCTTTTCCGATTGCCGGTGGTAATAGCGCGCCTCGAAGGCGAGCAACGTGTCGGCGATGCTGCCCGATTCGATGCGGCCGTTCGAACTTGCGGACACCAGCAGCGCCGTTTGCTCGAGCGAGCCGAAACCGCGGCTGACACTCGCCGCGAAGATGCCGGCGTCGCGGTCCGAGCCGAAGGCGGTGTCGGCCCAGCCCAGCGACGCGCGCAGTTGCAGCCCCATCTGGAAGTCCTCGGTCCGTTCCATCTGCTCCTGGTTGCTGGTCGTGACATAGCCGTCCTCGACCAGTTCGAAGCCGACATACGGGTAGACGAGCTTGCGGCGTTCGGGCACCAATGGCAGCAGGGTCGACGCCGGGGCCGTGGCGAACCGGTTGTCGTCGTAGACAACCCCGGCGGTCCAGCGTCTTGCCTTGCCGTTGACAAGCCCCCGGGACCAGCCGCCGAAGACCCAGGCGAAATCCCGCTCGTGCCGGTACTCGGCCGTGGCGTCGCCGAACTGGTAAATGCGGTCGCGTCGATCGTCCGCGAGCAGGCTGCCGCCGGCGGCCCAGCGCGCATCCAGGGCATAGAACGGTCGCACGGCGGAAAAAGCGCTGGTGCTGCCATCGGAGTTATCGGCGTACTGGGCGAACAACGATACCCAGCTCCGCCCCAGGTGCCGGTCACTGAACTCGATGATGTTCTCGTCGCGGTCCACGTCCTCGTCACGCAGGACCCGCAGTTGCTGGCCGCGCCCGAAGAGGTTGTTCTCCTCGAGGCCGAAGCGGGAGCGGGTCTCGCCACCGCTGCGCGACAGCGACAGCTCCGGCGACAGCGACCACACGTCCCGCGTGGCGACTTCGAGGTCGACCTTGCCGTCGGCGACACGTACCGGCGTGATATGGGCGTCGAACAGGTACTTGTTGCGGCGCAGGATCCGCTCGGACTCCTCGATTACCCGCTGGTCGAACCGGTCGCCGGGCTCGAATAACAGCTGCTTGGCGATGGTCTTGTCGCGCGTCATGACGTGCAGGCGGTTTGCCGCCCGGTACAGCCAGTTGTTCTCTGCCGGATTGCTCAGGTCGAATACGTCGGCCTTGTCCAGGGTCACCGTGCCGATGACATAGCCGTCCGCCTGGAGGCGGGCCGTTTCCGGGACGTCATCGGCGAGCGCGCAGGTGAGCGCCAGGCTACTGGTTACGGCCGAAATGACAAGGCGGCGCATGCGTCGGGGACCTGCGAAAAACTCCATTCTAGTCGGGAATTGCCCCACTTGCGCCTTGTTTGGGAAACCTGCTATAAGAACGATGCGCAAGATTCTGAAATGGAAGGAGTGCCAAGGGACTCGCGAGGCTCTGCAGGGGGCCGCAAGACAGGACGTTTCAGCTCCGAACAACAAGAAAAGCGTACACAATAAGTACACGAAACGCTGGAGTGGCAATGACCGACCACGTCGAACGCTTTCACGCGGCACTGCTCGTGCTCGCGGGGCATGGGCACGTCAAACAGCGCCTGATCAAGGCATTCGAAGAACACCTTGTCGACATCCACGAGGACGATTTGCCGGCGTCACTGCAACAGGCTTTCGCCGACCTCAGGCAAGACATGCAGCGGGTTGCGCCGCTCAACGGCGAAGGACCGATCTGCGCGTCGGTTCGCAAGATGTCGCTCCAGGAAGCCAGCGAGTGCGCGGGCCGCGTCGTCGAACTGTTCGGCGAGATCGCCCGCCATACGGACGACATGCAGCGGGGACTGCCGCTCGGCGGCCAGGACGAGACCCGCGTTCCTCCGTTTCTCGTGAAGTCGGTCTAGTCGGCACGCACCGGGTAGTAGACGTAGGTCAGCAGTTCCCGTTCGGCGACCTTGGCGGGATCGCTCACGTACGATTCCCAGGCTGAACCGTTTTTCTCGATTCCCAGCGCCGCGAGATACGCGGCAATCTTGCGGTGCGTCGCGCCGAGGTCACGATACGAACCGATGTGCCGCACCCGGATCACGGGCCCGCCATAGGTCGTGCCGAGCCTAACGGCTGGTCCGTCGCGCGGTGTATCCGCGTGCACCCCGCGCACGGGGATCGCCGCATCGAACAATATTTCGGCCCCGGCGAACGTTCGCGTGATCGACATGGGGGCGCCCGCTTCCTGCAGGCCATGCTCGTCGATGAAGCTCAGGATCCGGAAATAGGCCTTGCCGAGCGCCGCCGCCGTTGCATCGGGCTCGGGCCGCGAGCGTGCCGGCAGGAACGCGATCTCCACGGGCTCGACGACCAGGTGCTCGATGTCGATGTCGCTGAAATCCGCGCTCGGCAGGCTCTCGGCGAGTTCCTTGAGATTGGCCAGCCCGGCCTCGTAGTCGCGGGCGACGACGCCGCCCAGCATCGATGCGAAGTACCGGCCCACCACGTTCATCCCGTGATCGGCCTCGAAACCCCAGTGCACGATCGTCGTCCCGATGCCGGGCTCCAGCCGGAACCACGAGCGGGCCTCGCCTGTCGCGCCCGGATTCATGACGATACCGACATAGTCGAACGGCCGGCTCTCGGTAATGGTCTGCGTCCCGCTGCCGACGACTGCGCCATCCCAGGTGACGGTCGAACCCTCGCCGCGCGTGTTGCCGGAGTAGATGAAGCGCGCGTTCGGGTCCGTATCCGCCCACGGCGCCCACAGCGTAAAGCGCCGGAAATCGTTGACCAGTGCGAACACGGTTGCCGGGTGCGCGTCGATCTCGGTGGCGACCTCGACGCTGTGCTTGCGGGGGAGCGCGAAGCCGATCAGCACCAGCGCCACGAGGAATGCGAGGATGCCGTAAAGGACTTTTTGCACGCGGATTACTCTCTCGTTCGATGAATCGGGCTGGATTATTCCACAGATGGCGTCCCTTCGGCACAATGGGCGCATGGGCACGAGGTCTCACAACGAGTTGCCGATCGGCATATTCGATTCCGGCGTCGGCGGGCTGACAGTACTCCAGGCGATCAGGGAGTCGCTGCCCGCCGAGAACCTCGTGTATCTCGGCGACACGGCGCGCCTGCCGTACGGCACCAAGAGCCCGGTGTCGATCGAACGCTACGCGACGCAGGCTGCGGCCCGGCTCCTCGAGCAGGGCATCAAGCTGCTCGTCGTCGCGTGCAACACGGCGTCCGCGGTGGCCCTCGAATCCCTGCGAGCCCGGGTGGCGCCGCTGCCGGTCGTCGGTGTCGTCGAGCCGGGTGCAGCCGCTGCGGTGGCGGCGCGTCCGGGCGGTCGGCATCTCGTCCTGGCCACCGAGGCAACCGTGCGCCTCGGCGCCTACGGCAAAGCGATCGGCGCGCTCGACCGCAACGCGGTGGTGACGGAGCAGGCCTGTGAGCTGCTCGTGGCGCTGGCCGAAGAGGGCTGGAGCGACGGGGATATTGCCCGCTCCATCGTGCGTCGCTATCTCGACGAGGCGGATCGTGCGAGCCCGGACACCATCATCCTCGGGTGCACCCATTTCCCGCTGCTCCGGGATACGATCGCGGCGGTTGCATCGCCGGGCGTCCAGCTCGTCGATTCGGCAAGCACGACCGCGGCGGTCGTGTGCCGGTTGCTCGACGAGCATGACGCGCGGCGCAGCGGCGCGGGGCCGGGCAACCTGCGGCTCCTGGCGACGGACGGCGCGACCCGCTTCGCCCGGGTCGGCGGACGCTTCCTGGGGCACGCCCTGAGCGCCCGGGACGTGGAGCTCGTGGACCTCTGAGCCGTCCGCCGGGTGTGCGATAATCGCGCTTTGATTTCTCTGCAGGGGTATCTCGTGGCAATTCAGAAACTCTTCCGCCTGGCCGGCATGCTTGCGCTCGCCGCATTGGCCGTCTCCTGCGCCAGGGAGCCCGTACCCGAGGTCACGATCGAGCCACTCGAGCGCGCCACGGTCCGCCCGGAAATCTATGCCGAGTTCACGCTGACGGCGGATCTTTCGCATCTCAGCGACGAGCAACGACAGATGGTAGCGATACTGATCGAGGCAGCGGAGATCATGGACGACCTGTTCTGGCGACAGTCGTTCGGCGATGACTACCGCACCTGGCTGGATTCGATCGCCGACGACCGGACCCGGCGCTTCGCCGAACTGAACTACGGGCCCTGGGACGCACTGGACAACGACCTTCCGTTTATCGACGGCTTCGGCCCCAGGCCGCTGGGCGCGCGCTTTTATCCCGAGGACATGAGCCGGGACGAATTCGAGAACGCGTTCCTGCCGGGCAAGGCGGGCTTGTACTCGTTCGTGCGGCGCGATGCCGAGGGGCGACTGACGCTGGTTCCCTATCATGTCGAGTACGAGGATGAGCTGGCGGCCACCGCACGGCTCCTGCGCGAGGCGGCGGCGCTCGCCGAGAGCCCCGACTTTGCAAATTACCTGAAGCTGCGCGCGGCGGCGTTGATCAGCGACGACTTCCAGCTCAGCGACAGCTACTGGATGGACGTCAAGGACAACGCGGTCGATGTCGTCATCGGGCCGATCGAGACGTACCTCGATAGGCTGTTCGGCTACCGGGCGGCCTACGAGGCCTACGTGCTCATCAAGGATCTCGAGTGGAGCGGGCGGCTCAGCCGATTCGCCGATTTCCTGCCGCAGCTCCAGGAAGGCCTGCCGGTACCGGATGCCTACAAGCGGGAATCCCCGGGAACCAACGCCGATCTCAACGCGTACGACGTCGTCTACTACGCGGGCCACAGCAATGCCGGGTCGAAGACCATTGCTATCAATCTGCCCAACGACGAGGAGGTGCAGCTACAGAAAGGCTCGCGTCGGCTGCAGCTCAAGAATGCGATGCAGGCCAAGTACGAGAAGATTCTCGAGCCGATCGCGGACGTCCTGATCGACGAATCGCAGCGGCAGCACATCACGTTCGACGCGTTCTTCGCGAACACGATGTTCCATGAAGTCGCGCACGGGCTCGGTATCAAGAACACGCTCGACGGCAGCGGCACGGTGCAGCATGCGCTGCAGGAATTCGCCTCGAGCATGGAGGAGGGCAAAGCGGACATCCTCGGCCTGTACATGATCACCGAGCTGCACAAGGCCGGCGAGCTGGGCGACGTCGACCTGCGCGACTACTACGTCACTTTCATGACCAGCGTGTTTCGTTCGATCCGGTTCAGCGCAGCGAGCGCGCATGGCAAGGCCAACATGGTGCGCTTCAATTTCTTTCTCGACGAGGGGGCCTTCGTGCGCGACAGTGCGAGCGGACGCTACCGCGTCGACTTCGAGCGCATGGAAGATGCAATGGCCAGCCTGTCCCGCCTGCTGTTGACGCTGCAGGGTGACGGTGACTACGAAGGGGCCAAACAGCTGACCGAGTCCAGGGGTGTAATCAAACCCGTCTTGCAGCGGGATCTCGAGCGACTCACCAACGCCAGTATCCCGGTCGACATCACGTTTCGGCAGGGCACCGCGGAGCTTGGACTGGACGCCTCCTAGGTTACGCCGCGCCTCGAGCCGGGTGCCCGAGGCGACCGATCCGGGCTAGGCGCGCTGGCGCTGGCTATCGATGATGCGCATGAACTCCGCGCGCGTACGGGCGTCCTTGCGAAAGCCGCCGACCATCTGGCTGGTTACCATCGTGACGTCCGATTTGTGAATCCCGCGCGTCGTCATGCACTGGTGTGCCGCCTCCACGACCACGGCCACGCCTTTCGGCTGCAGCACCTCGTCGATGCAATTCGCGATCTGCGCGGTCATCTTCTCCTGCACCTGGAAGCGCCGCGCATACGCTTCTACCACGCGCGCCAGCTTGCTGATGCCGACGACCTTGTTGCGGGGCAGGTAGCCCACATGGGCACGGCCGATGATCGGAGCCATGTGATGCTCACAATGCGATTCGAACTCGATGTCACGCAGCACGATCATCTCGTCGTATCCCTCGACCTCCTCGAAAGTCCGTTCGAGGAATTCGTAGGGATTGACCTTGTACCCGCTGAACCAGTCTTCGTAGGCCGCGGCGACGCGTTTGGGCGTGTCGATCAGGCCTTCGCGGCGCGTATCCTCGCCGGCCCAGAGCAACAACGTGCGAACCGCTTCCTCGGCCTGCTTGCGACTGGGTCTGCGGGGTTTGGGTGTCTTTTTGCTGCTGGCCGCCACGGTATGCGTCCTTTGTTCTGGAGGGAAACGTATGCTACGCAGACTTCTGATCGAGGTCGAGGCCGACCGGGCAGCTGACGCCCGTACCGCCGAGGCCACAGTAGCCGCCCGGGTTCCTGGCGAGATATTGCTGGTGGTAATCCTCGGCGTAGTAGAAGGTGTCGAGCGGCAAAATCTCCGTCGTGATGCGGCCGTGTCCTGCAGCCGCGAGCTCTGCCTCGTAGCGCTCCTGCGAGCGCCGCGCCTGGCTCTGCTGATTGTCATCCAGCGTGTAGATGGCCGAGCGATACTGGGTACCGATGTCGTTGCCCTGGCGCATGCCCTGGGTCGGGTCATGGCTTTCCCAGAAAACCCTGAGCAGCTCACCGAAACTGACCAGCGCCGGATCGAAAACGACCAGTACGACCTCGGTATGCCCGGTGCCGCCCGTGCAAACCTCCTCGTACGTCGGGTTCGGCGTGATCCCGCCGGCGTAACCAACCGCCGTCGTGAAAACGCCTGGCGTCTCCCAGAAGCGCCGTTCGGCGCCCCAGAAGCAGCCCAGCCCGAAGACTGCACGCAGCATGTTGTCGGGAAACGGGCCCTTTAGCGGGTTGCCGTTGACGAAGTGCCGCTCCGGTACTGGCATGGCCGTATCCCGGCCCGGCAGCGCCGCGCCGCGGTCCGGCATGGTCGTCCGTTTCATCAGTTTGCCGCCGTCTGCGCAGCGCTGTTGTTCGCGCGCAGGCCTTCGAGTTCGGACCGGCTGTATCGGAACTCGTGCGTGAACGTCTGCAGGTTCGACCCCTGTGTCACGCCATCGACAACCACGGGCCGGTAGACGCGCCGCTTGACCTCGCGCTCGACCATGCGCTGGAAATCCGTGAACTCGGCGGGCTCGACGCTGGCTTCCTTGATCCGCGCACGCCCGCGCTGGGTTACGTCGTAGGTTACCGTGACCACGCCAGTCTGGATCTCGCCGTCGCGGCGCGTGGCACCGGCGGCGCCGTTGGTGTGGGGTGGCAGGGCTTCGGTCCAGATCGGGCGCGGCCGGCCAAGCAGTTCGCTGCGAATTTCGCGGCGTTCCTCATCGACGGACAGCTCGTTCCAGACTTCCTCGTAGACATTCTTGGCGCGGGAATACGACTCCGTGTAGACGTAGAAGTCGGCCAGCGCCAGCTTGGTCGTGGCCAGTTCCAGCCACGGAAAGCCATCGGTGCGCTCGGCAATCCGCTTGGCCCGTTTCAGGTAACTTTCGCCGGTGCCCGCCGTGACGTACTGCGGCGAACCGGCAGATAGCGGCTCGAAGTAGTAGAACGACTCGCCGAGCTTGATCAGCGGATCGACGAGGCGCGGATCGTCCTTGCCGGCCGAGTCTTCGATGATCCGGATCGCGCGGCGGTAGGTCGACCGTTCGTCGTTGTAGTAGCCGGCGCGGTGTTGCCAGCTCGCGCGGCGCATCAGCGAGGGCAGCAACCCTATCGCGTTGTCCGAAAAGTGCCTCACGTTGAGTATGTGAATGCGATCGAGCACATCGCGTGCGGCTTCCACGTCCCCGAAGCGCACGTTGGCCTCGGCCAGCGACTCGAGAATCTCCACCTGCTCGATGTTGTGCGGGCCTTCGTTGACGTGGGTGATGTGCGTTGCGCGCTCGTAGGAGTTGCGGGCAAGGTCCGGCCGGCCGCTCTCGAGCTGTGCCGTACCGAGACCCCTGAGCGGGTTGACGAGATCGGCATGCAGCCGATCCTCGAGCGCCTCGATGATCTCGATCGAGGACGTGAAGTTCTGTATCGCAGCATCGTATTGCCTGGCGGCGCTCTGGATGATGGCCAGGTTGATCAGTGCTTTGGCTGTCTCCTGCGACTGCGGCCCGAAAACCTTGATCGACATCTCGATGACGCGCTTGGCGGAGATGTCGGCCTCATCGTAATTCTGATCTTCCAGCAAACGCAGGAACCGGCCATGCTCGCGCAGCACGTCCTCTTCCGTGAGCGGGCGCTGGAGCTCATGCGCCGCGTCGTCGCCGGCGACCTCCTCTTCGGCTACCGGGACGGTGTCGTCGATGAGGCCGAGTTCCGCGTACGGGTCGGTTTGCTCCTGCCCGCTCGCGGCGGCCGCCAGGGACAGTGCAGTGGCGGCAAGGATAAGTCGTCGAACAGTACTCATGGGCTGCTGATTAGGTGTTCCCGAGTGTGCCTGATGAGTGTAATTCAGACCCGGATTCGGCTGAATAGTTCTGGGTCCGGGCGGGTCCTGCTGCTCCCACTATACCGTCGAAGCGCAGTCACCGGTAGACGCCCCGCCGGCTTCAGAAATCGAGCCCGAGCTGGCGTTGTCCGGGCCTGGAAAACTGTGTGCAGTCAAGGGATTGTGAGTACTCGCCGGGCTGCAGGCCGAGTTTGCGGCTGGCGGTGCGGAAGCGGCTTGCAAGCATATCGGCGTAGGCGCCGCGACCGGTCTGGCGCAGGCCGAAGCGGCTGTCATAGCTGCGGCCGCCGCTGGCCTGGCGTACCAGGCTCAGCACGCGCTCCTTGCGCTCCGGAAAATGCGACTCGAGCCAGGCCGACACGAGGTCAAGGACCTCGTGAGGCAGCCGCAGCAGGATGTAGTGGGCCTGCACGGCGCCGGCGTCGGCGACGGCCTCGAGAATCGCCTCGATTTCATGATCGTTGATTGCAGGAATCAGCGGCGCGACCAGCGCACTGGTCGGGACACCGTGCCGGGCGAGTTCCTCGATCGCCCTGAGACGCACCGCGGCGGACGGCACCCGCGGCTCCATGATGCGCTTGAGGTCGTCATTCAGCGTCGGCACGCTGACCGCGACCGAGCAGAGACGGCGTTGCGCCAGCTCGGTCAGCAGGTCGAGGTCCCGCAGGATCAGGTGGCTTTTCGTGATCAGGCTGACCGGGTGCCGGTGCTCCAGGAACACCTCGAGCAGTTGCCGCGTGATCTCGTGGTGGCGTTCCGCCGGCTGGTAGGGATCGGTGTTGGCGCCGATGGTTATCGGTTTGCACTCGTAGCGCTTCTTCTCCCAGGTCGCGAGCAGTCGCGCCGCGGCGTTCGGCTTGAAGAAGATCCGGGTTTCGAAGTCCAGCCCGGGCGACAGGCCGAGATAGCTGTGGCTGGGCCGCGCGTAGCAGTAGACACAGCCATGCTCGCAACCCTGGTACGGGTTGATCGACTGGTCGAACGGGACGTCCGGCGAGTTGTTGGTGCTGACGATGCGCCCCGCGGAGGTTGCGCGCAGCACGGTCCGGGGCGCCTGTTCTGCACGCTCGTGCGCGGCTTCGGCATCGAGTTCGACAACGGTCTGTTCGAAACGGCCCGGGGGCCTCGTTACCGCCCCGCGGCCCTTGTGGGCGCGCAACACCATGGGGATACCCTGGATACTGTATAAAAAGACAGTATCACAGAATCAGTTCAGGACGCGATAGCCGCGGCCGCGCAGGCAGCGCTTGAAGACCTTCTGCTGCTCCCGGTCTGCCATCAGGCCCGAGCGTGTGCCACCGTACAAAGCGCCCGTGGCGGCGCCTTCCCCGGCATCCCCGTGAATGGCTCCGGCGGCCGCGCCGACAGCCGCGCCCACGGCGCTGCCCCTGGCGACGCCTTCGCTGACATGGATCTGCTCGGTGTAAGCCCGGCATTCCTCCCAGTCCCGGGCCAATTGCTCAGGATCGACACCCTTGGTGTCGACGATCGGGTCCGGATGGGCGGCGCAGCCGGCAGCAATGCCTGCCAGCACCAGGATCGCCAGCGTCCATGGGGTCGGTTTGTAGCAAGTCATCTTCTGCATAACGCACCCGGGCAGGAATGGTTGACAACGGCACGGCCCGTAACGGCCTCGTCAGAGTATACGGCGCAGGAACTTGCGAAGCAGCAGCACGCCGATCGCGATCGCTGCAGCCACGCTGTTCATCGGGGCGAGCAACTGGCGCAGCCAGTCGGTCTCGATTTCTACCAGTGAGACCGGCAACAACTGCGTTGCCATGCTGAGCGCCGCGAACACGGGCGTCGCGAGCAAGGCCAGCGCCGCGATGGCCGCAACGCTCAGCCCGGCCCACATCCACAGCGTGCGCCGCCGCTCACGATCGACAAGGGCCATGACGTCCCGGACGAACGCGTCGCGGTCGAATACGCGCCGTGCCTGCGCGAACAGTGCCTGGAGTTTGGGGTCGATACTCATGTCGTTTCTTCAGTCGTGTCGAGATAGGCCGCGAGCGCCTGCTGTAACTTGCCGGTGCCGCGGCGAATGTGTGATTTGACGGTTCCCGGCGGCAGGCCGGTGAACTCGGCGATTTCACCGTGGGTCATGCGTTCATGATAGGCGAGCACGATGCACAGACGCGCATCCTCGGCCAGCGTCGCCAACGCGCGGTCGAGGTCCATCGCCAGTGCCGGCGAAGCCTCGGCGGGCGCCGCCCCGACATCGGCAGACGCGCCATCCAGCGGGTCGCTGCGCCGCTTGTGCTGCAGCCACGCGGTAATGGCGATGCGCTTGAGCCACGGCGCGAAGCGAGCAACGTCCTGCAGTTGCCGCAGCGACCGCCACGCCTGCATGAACGCCTGCTGCGCGAGGTCATCGGCCAGCGTCGCATCTTGGCAGCAGCGGCGCATCAGGTTGCGGATCCAGGCTTCGCGGCGCCTGACCAGCTCGGCGAATGCATCGCGATCCCCGCCGCGGGCCAGCCCGACGAGCACTGCCTCCGGACTTTTGGCCAGCAAGTCCGTCGAGTGGCGCAACCCGCTTACCTGAACAGCTTCTGGTTGTCCGTCGTGTCGTCGCGGCCGGCGCGCTTCAGGAAAGCGGCTGCCGTCAGCAAGCCGATCCCGACGAATCCCACCAGCCCGGCCACGCCCAGCAGCGGCAACAGCACACCTTCGTCCTGGAGCGATATCACCCAGCCCATGAGCGCCAGGCCGGGCGCGACGAAGATGACGATCAGGCCCGCGACGCGGAGATCTCGCGCCGGTTGCTTGGCGCTGCCGATCAGCTTGCTGACGAGCTGCGGATCGGGGTTCTTGCCGCTCTCGATCATGCGCCGCAAAGTCTCATGCTCCGCATCGCGCTTGCGGACACCGTCCCAGATGCCACCGACAGCCGCGGCGGCGACGAACATCCAGAAGCCAAATGCTGCGAGTCCGAAAATGCTGCCGTCCATACCTTGATCTCCCTGTGAAATTCGGCGTCTTACACTGGTAGGGATGCAAACCGGTCGCCCCTGGATGCACCGGCGCCGAAAAAAACAGCCTCAATCCACCTTGTGGAGGTGGACATCCTGCTGCGGGAACGGGAACGTGATGTCCTCCTGGTCGAAGCGCTTCTTGATCGCCTCGGTCAGGCCGAAACGCACGCCCCAGTAATCCTCCGACCTGACCCAGGGCCGGAGCACGAAATTGACGCTGCTGTCGGCGAGTTCGGAGACCGCGATCACGCAGGCGGGATCCTCGAGAATCCGGTCCTCGGCCGCGACGAGTTCCTGCAACACCGTGCGAACCTTGTCCAGGTCGTCGTCGTAGCTGACGCCGATCACCAGGTCGATGCGGCGCGTGTCCTTGGCCGAGTAGTTGGTGATGATGCTGTTCATGATCTGGCTGTTCGGCACGATGATCTGCTTGTTGTCGGGCGTTTTCAGAATCGTCGTCAGGATCTGGACCTGCTCGATCGTGCCCGCGATACCGGCCGCTTCGACGAAGTCGCCGACCTTGTAATGGCGAAACAATACGATCAGGACGCCCGCGGCAAAATTGGACAGCGAGCCCTGCAGCGCGAGGCCGACCGCGAGGCCCGCGGCGCCGAAGATGGCAATGAAAGACGTCGTTTCGATGCCGAGCTGGCTGATGGCGGCCACGATGACGACGACCATCAAGGCGATACGCAGGAAGTTGCAGACGAACGTCTCGAGCGTCTTGTCCACTTCCTGGCGACGCATGACCTTGCGCACGCCGCGAACCAGCGTCGCGACTACCAACTTGCCGATGTAGAAGATGGCGAGGGCGATGGCGACGTTGATGGCCAGCTCGACCCCCTGGGTCCGTATCAGGTCATACAGCTGGTTCCAGTCAAACTCGAGGGCCTGGTTTTGTATTTCTTCCATGGTTCCGCCTTGGTGGGTTCCTGTTACTGTCCCGGGAATCCGTCGGTCCCGGGTTTGAATCGATAAATCTTGTAGGGGCCTTCGGCCTCGATGTGTTCGCGGGACTGCAGTATGAGTTCGGCCAGCGCGCTGTCGGCAACGTACAGGTAGCCCTGCGGGCCGAAGGACAGGGCATCAGGCCAGCGCAACTCGGGCGAGCGAATCAGCGTCCGCGGGACCTTGCCCGGCCGCGCCACGAAGATCGAGTTGTGTTCGATATCGGTAATATAGACGTTGCCCTCGCGATCGATACTCATGCCGTCGCTCAGTGGCTTGTCGCTGACGCGCTCGACCCGGTTCCCGAGCTGGCCGGCCGGGAGGGATGCATCGCGCAGGTCGCGCAGCCTGATGCGGTACAGCCCCGAGCCGCTGATGGCGCCGAAGTACAGCCACTGCGGGCCCAGCGCGATACCGTCGATGCCGCCGCGCAGGGCGACAATGCCACCCAGGAACTTCATGTCACGACCGTTGCTGCGAATCAGGTAGTCCTCGGCGAGCACGGATTCATGCTTTTCGAGTACCCGTCTCGCTTCGCCCGTTTCGACGTCGTAGACAATGACGGCAGGAGACTTGCGCCAGAAACTGGCGTCGGCGATGACGATCGTGTTGCCGTCCGCCGAGACCTGCAGGTCCTGCAGAAACGAACCCCGCGGCGCGATTCGCGGGCTCAGCGCCTGGTTGCGAAGTACCTTGTTGGTGTCGAGGTCGATGGCCACGATGCGCGCGGTGCGCATGCCATGATTGCCGTGATCGATGGTCCACAGGCGGTTGTAACGATCGACCGCCAGGCCGAGCACCGTGTCGAACAGCTCCGCCTGCGCTGCCGCTGACGGAAACGGGACCGCCGCGCCACGTACGTACTCGAGCAGCTTGTTGCCCCGGGGCCGGGCCTCGGGATGCACGGTAAAGAAGACCCGCCCTTCCTCGCTGACCGCGACGTTGCCGACCGGCTCGGCGTAGCTGACGACCTCCTCGAGCGACGATGCACTCAGAACCGGCGCCGTCGACAGGTCGGGGTAGGGCATGCCGCCGCCGTAGCGCACCCACAGGACGGTCGCCCCCACCAACGCGAGAACCAGTATGGACAGCAGGATGTTCTTCATTATTTGCTGCTGAAAGCAGTTTGAACCCCAAGCGCTGAATTCTACAGCAAAGTGAGAACGAATCAGCCCTGCAGCGCCACAATCCACGCCAGCGCGACGATCCCGAGCGCCGCGCTGCCGGCCATTCGCTGGACCCGGGCCGGTGCCGGCATCCTGCCGACCAGCGTCAGCACCATGCCGACGGCGAAGCCGCAGACGAAGCCCATCAGGTGGGCCCCGATGTCGGTATTGTCGTCACCGGTACCCGTAAACATCAACAGGGCCAGCCCCCCGACGACGGGACCGAAGCGCGTGGACCAGCGATCCTGTGCCATCAATTGCCCCCGCCAGACGTAGCCGGCCAGCAGGCCGAGCGTCGCAAAAACAGCGGTCGAGGCGCCGATCGAGCGATGCGTCGATTCGAGCAACAACGTGTTGGCCGTGTTGCCGAGCGCCGCGGCCACGACGACGGCGAGCCATGCCACTCCGGACCCCAGCAGGCGCCCCGCGAAGATGCCGAAGAACACGCCGAACACGAGGTTGCCGAGCAGGTGACGGACGCCCGAATGCAGCGTCAGCGCGGTTACCGTGCGCCACCACTCGCCCTCGCGGATCAGGGTCCCGTCCACCCGGCCCGCCGTGAACCAGTTGCTGTCGAAGAACGAGTAGCCAGCCATCCAGGCGACCCCGCACACGATCAGCACGTAGGCGATGATGCCGGGCAAAGCGTCCTGGTAGACGATGCGCCGCGGCGCCTGGGGCCGGGCCGGCGGGTTTTCTTCGTCGTACAGCCGGAGTTCGTCGACCGCGCGCGGCGAGAATTCCGCCGGCACCACGAGGGCGCAGGTCAGCCCGTCGTCCACGACTTCGTATGGAATCTGGACGGAGGCGAGGACCAGGGCGCGATCGGAACAGCGCCTCCGGTCGCGACTCTCATAGACAACGCGCAGGTCTTCCATCGTTTCAGGGTAACAAGTTTGCGGTAAGCTTGACCGGGAACCGGGAGTTTGTATGAGAAAAGCAATGTTCGCGACGGTGTCGATGTTACTGGCACCGGTTGCCGTCGCCGAGATTATGGCCGCCGCGGCCAACGGCTTTACCACGGTCAACGAGATCGTGGTCGATGCGGAACCCGCCGCTGCCTGGGCCGCCGCGATCGAGGTCGGCAACTGGTGGAGTTCCGATCACACGATCAGCGGCGACGCGCGCCGCATGAGTATCGAGCCGGTGACCCAGGGCTGTTTCTGCGAATCGCTGGGCGACGAGGCCGGGGTCGTGCACCTCGAGGTCACATCGGTGATGCCGGCGACGTCCCTGCGACTGTCGGGCGGGCTCGGTCCGCTCGGCCTGATGGGCGTCAGCGGCAACATGACCTGGGATTTCGCGGCCGTGGAGGGCGGCACGGCGATTCGCTTCACCTACGCCGTCGGCGGCTACATGGACGGCGGCCTCGACCAGATGGCCGGCCCGGTCGATCGCGTCCTGGGTGCAGCGCTCGCGCGCCTCGGGGCGTATATCGAGACCGGCAGCCCGGAGCGTGCCGCCGTTGAGTGAGATCGCGTACGCGAGACCGTCGTCGACCGTGGTCCTGGTACGGCCGGGCGACGGTGATCCCGAGGTCTTCATGGTACGCCGCCACGAGGAATCGTCTTTCGGCGACGCGTATGCATTCCCCGGGGGCGTCGTCGAGGCGGACGATCACGCCGTGCACGACTGGTGCCGCGGCCTCAGCGCGCGCCGGGCCGATGCGCACCTGGGCGTCAAGGAAGCGGGTCTCGACTATTACAGCGCCGCGATACGCGAGTTGTTCGAGGAGACCGGCGTCCTGCTGGCAGACACCCGCCGCCTGGTCGATAGCCTGGAAGGTGCACGCGCCGCGCTCAATGACGGCAACGACAACTGGGCAGCGTTCGTCACCCGCAACCGGCTCGAATTGCAGTGCGATGCGCTGCATTATTTCAGTCACTGGATTACGCCGCCGTCGCAACCGCGACGGTATGCGACGCGTTTCTTCGTGGCGCAACTGCCCGACGAACAGGTCGCGGTCCATTGCGGCGGCGAACTCGTCGACTCGTGCTGGTCGACGGCGCGCGGGGTCCTGAGCGCGGCACGGGCCGGCGACCTGCGGCTGCACTTCCCGACGATCAAGACGCTCGAGAGTATCGCGCGCCACAAGACGTTCGAGGCGCTGATGGGCTGGGCCGCAGGCTGCATCGAGTGGGGCGTGACGACGATGGTGCCGGTGATCATCGAGCGGCACGGCAAACAGGAAATCGTGTTACCGGGGGACAAGGACTACCCGGGCGTTACGTCATGACCGCCTTCGGCCCGCAAATGCAGGCGTTTTCCCGCCTGCCGGGGGACATTCGGCGGCTCGTTGCGCCGAATCCGTCGATGATGACGGGGCCGGGAACCAATACCTACCTGTTCGGCACCCGCGAGGTTGCCGTGCTGGACCCGGGGCCCGCAATCGATCGGCACATCGACGACATCATCCGGCGGGCAGGCGCGCCGATCCGCTGGGTGCTGGTCACGCATACGCATCCCGACCACTCCCCGGCTGCGCGCCTGCTGGCTGCGGCCACGGGAGCCGAGCTGCTCGGGCGGCCGCCTGCCGGCGGACCGCAGCAGGATGCGACGTTTGTCCCCACCCGGGTACTCGAGGACGGCGATCGTCTCGAAACCGACGAGTTCGTGCTCGAGGCGGTGCACACGCCGGGGCACGCGTCCAATCACCTGTGCTACCTGCACGCGGAAAGCAACTGGCTGTTTACGGGCGATCACGTCATCGACGGTTCCACCGTCGTCATCAATCCGCCCGACGGCAACATGAAGCAGTACATCGAGGCGCTGCGGCGCGTGCGGCATCTCGGTGTCGGCGCCCTCGCCCCCGGGCATGGTGAGATCATCGACGACCCGGTGCGCGCGATCGACTGGATCATCGACCACCGGCTTGCCCGCGAGGCCAAGATCGTCGCCGCGTTGCGCGCGCATCCCGGCCTGACGATCCGCGAACTGGTGCCGCACGTGTACACGGATGTTGCCGAAAAGCTCTACCGGCTGGCGGAGCGCTCCCTGCTCGCGCACCTGCTGAAGCTCGAAGAAGAGGGGACCGCCGGACGCCGGGACGATCGCTGGACCGCTACGGCCGGTTAGTCCACGGTCCAGCTGTTCGGGCCCCGGATCAGGTCGGCAACGCTTCGCGTGCGCCGCATGCGCGACGGGTGATGCGCGTAGAACGCGTCTTCGAAGCTCTGTGCCGGCTGGCGGTAGATCACGCCCAGCGCCACCGGCTGATGCAGGTCGATCAGCAGGCGCGCGATGACGGGATTGGCTTCGTCGTGAACGAGCACCTCGTCCGGCGCCGTCGTCGCGTCGATGACCTCGAGCGCCCAGGTGTCCTGGTTGAAACGGATTCCCTTACCGTTGTTTTCACCGAACAGCATCGGCTGACCGTGGTGCAGGTGGAGCTGCGTATTCGGCGCGGTCTTGCGCTCCGTGAAGTCCGCGAACACGTCTTCGTTGTACACGATGCAGTTCTGGAAGATCTCGATCAACGCGGTGCCGACGAATGCGTGTGCCTGCTGCAACACATCGGCCATGCCGTTCTTGTCGGTGTCGATGCCGCGCGCATAGAAGTGCGCGCCGCAGCCCATTGCAAACTGTCCCGGCGACACGGGTGTGTCGACCGAGCCGCGCGGACTCGATGGCGATGTCGTGCCGACCCGCGAGGTCGGCGAATATTGTCCCTTGGTGAGGCCGTAAATCTCGTTGTTGAATAACAGGATCTTGAGGCCCACGTTGCGCCGCAGCGTATGCATCAGGTGATTGCCGCCAATCGAGAGGGCATCGCCGTCGCCGCTGACGACCCAGACGTCGAGTTCCGGGTTGGCCAGCTTGAGCCCCGTGGCAATCGCCGGGGCGCGCCCGTGGATCGTGTGGAAACCGTAGGTCTCGACGTAATAGGGCAGACGCGCGGCGCAGCCGATGCCCGATACGAACGCCGTGTTGGCCGGGTCGGCACCGACGTCCGCCAGCGTCTTCTGTACGGCCTTGAGGATCGCGTAATCGCCGCAACCCGGGCACCAGCGAACCTCCTGGGAGCTGGCAAAGTCCTTGGCTGTCAGTTTTTCGCTCACGCGACACCTCCGCGAATTTCCTCGATCTTGTCGACCAGCTCCCGGATCAGGAACGGTTGCCCCGTAACCTTGGTAAATGAAATCGGCTCGACGGAGAGCTTGTCACGCAGCAAGGTCGCGAGTTGCCCGTTGTTCATTTCCGGAACCAGTACTTTCTCGAAGCGCCCGAGCAGTTCGCCGAGGTTCCGCGGCAGCGGATGCAGATGGCGCAGGTGAATGTAGCCCGCGCCGGTTCTCTGCGTGGCCTGGAAGATGGGGCCGTAGGTCGAGCCCCATCCGACGACGACGATGTCGCCGCTCTCCGGTCCATGCTCGAAGTCCTGGTCTGCGATGAACGCCCCGACGGACTCGACCTTGGCGGCACGCAGCGTGGTCATGCGCTGGTGGTTCGCGGGATCGTAGGAGATGTGTCCCGAATCGAGATCCTTCTCCAGGCCGCCGACACGATGCATGAGTCCGGGCATCCCGGGCGTGATCCAGGGGCGGCCGTAGCTCGCCGCGTCGCGAGCGAAGGCCTTGCGCTGGGGGGGGTCGTCCGACGCCGGAACCGGGTTGGCCGCAATCGGCTCGAAATCGGTCAGCGACGGGATCTTCCACGGCTCGGCCGCGTTCGACAGGTAGCCGTCCACGAGCAGGATCACGGGCGTCATGTGGCGGAGCGCGATCCGCACCGCCTCGATGGCCATCTCGAAACACTCGGCCGCACTCGATGCCGCGAGAACCGGCAGCGGCGTATCGGCATTGCGCCCGTAAACGGCCTGGTACAGGTCGGATTGCTCGGTCTTCGTCGGCAGGCCGGTCGAGGGGCCGCCGCGCTGCCAGTTCACGATCAGGAGCGGGAGTTCCGCGCTGACTGCAAGCCCCATCGCCTCGGTCTTGAGCGCGATACCCGGCCCGGAGCTCGAGGTGACGCCGATCAGGCCGCCGTAGGACGCGCCGATGGCCGCGCAAATCGCCGCGATTTCGTCCTCGGCCTGGAACGTGCCGATGCCGAGTTCGGCCAGGTGCGTGAGCCGGTGCAGCAGCGGCGATGCCGGCGTGATCGGGTAGGAGCAGAACAGTACCGGGCGGTCGGCCAGTTCGCCGGCGGCCGCGATGCCGAGCGCCAGCGCCTCGGCGCCCGTGATGCCGCGGTATTCGCCGGGCTCCATCTCGGCGCGGGGCAGGGAGATTTGCGAGAGATTCGCCGACAGTTCGGCGGTTTCGCCGAACGCGTGTCCCGCATGCAGCGCCCTGATGTTGGCATCCCGCATCGTCGGTTCGTCGTCGAGCCGGCGGTTGATCCAGGCCTCGATCGGGGCCAGCTCGCGGTCGAACATCCACAGCAGCATGCCGAGTGCGTAGAAGTTCTTGCAGCGCCCGCCCTCGGACTTGCTCAGGCCGAACTCCTTGACCGCTTCGAGATTGAGATGGCCGATATCGACAGTAACCAGCTGGAAGTCGTTGAGCGTTCCGTCTTCGCGCGGATCGGAGTCGTAGCCGGCCTTGGTCAGGTTGCGCGCCGTGAAGGCGTCGTTGTTGACGATGACCAGTGCGCCCCTGTCGAGGAGTGGCAGGCTGACTTTCAGGGCGGCCGGATTGAAAGCGACCAGGACCTGCGGCGCATCACCCGCGGTCGTGATCGGGCCCCCACCGAGGTTGATCTGGTAAGCCGACACGCCGAAGGTCGTGCCGACCGGCGCCCGGATTTCCGCCGGGTAGTCGGGAAAGGTCGCAAAATCGGCGCCGGCCAGCGCGGTCGAGACGGCGAACTGGGATCCCATGAGCTGGATGCCGTCGCCGGAGTCGCCGGCAAGCCGGACGACGATGGAGTGTACGTCTTTGTTTTTACTCACGAAAAAAGACCAGTCTGGAAATGGGGCCGGTGCCGGGTGCGAAGACAGTGGGTGAGTGTAACCTGATTTGCATAAAAGCTAATATATAGAAGTGTCACGGCTTGATTAGCGGCCTGACATGGCATAGCGTACGCGGTCCGAAAACAGTAGGTTCACCCCATGACGTTCGTTGTCACCGAAGCCTGTATCAAGTGCAAACTGACGGATTGCGTGGAAGTTTGCCCGGTGGACTGCTTCCACGAGGGCCCCAACTTCCTGGTCATCGATCCCGACGAATGCATCGACTGCACGCTGTGCGAGCCTGAATGCCCGGTCGAGGCCATTTACTCGGAGGATGAGCTGCCGCCGGGCCAGGAGCAGTTCCTCGCGCTCAACGCGGAGCTCTCCCAGGAGTGGCCCGTCATCACCGAGATGAAGGACCCGCCCGAAGACGCCGACGAATGGCGCGAGGTCGAAGACAAGCTCCAGTATCTCGAACGCTGATGACCGCGGCATGAGCATCAGCCGCCGCGCGAGGTTCATTCGCTGGCTGACAAGCCGGTACCTCAAGAAGCTGGATATCCACGCGGCCCCCGTGCCGAAGATGCGCGCGCGTCTCGACTTGATCGGACGGCTGGGTCGTCCGGCCAGGACGGTCGGCATCGAAGTCGCCGAACTCGGCGGTCTTCATTCCGAGTGGTACCGGCCAGTAAACGCCGCGACCGGCAAGGTCTTCCTCTTCCTGCACGGTGGCGCCTACGCACTGGGCAGTTGCGACTCGCATCGCGGCCTCGTAACCCGAATCGCCGAGGCGGCGTGCGTGGATACCGTGTTGCCGGAATACCGTCTTGCTCCGGAGCATCCGTTTCCGGCGGGCCTCGATGACGCGGTCGCCGCATACCGTGCGCTTATTGCGCGAGGTTACGCGGCGGAGGATATCGTGATCGGCGGCGATTCGGCCGGCGGTGGTCTCACGGTTGCCGCGATGCTGCAGCTGCGCCACCAGGGCATCGCGTTGCCGCGAGCCGCCGTGCTGCTCTCGCCGTTTCTCGACATGACCGCCAGCGGCGAGTCCATGACAACGCGCGCGAAACAGGATCCCTGGTTCGATCCCGCACACCTTGAAATCGTCGTCGGGCACTATTGTCCCGGCGAGGACCTGGCCAACCCGCTGCTGTCGCCCGTGTTCGCCAACGTCGCCGGCTTGCCGCAGATGCTGATACACGTCGGTGACGACGAGATCCTTCTGAGCGACGCGACCCGGTTTGCGGACAAGCTCGAGGCGGCCGGCATCCCCGTGGAACTCGAGGTATTTCCCGGGATGTGGCACGTGTTCCAGCTGTTCGTCGGCAAGATGCCCGAGAGCGGCGCGGCCGTGGACAAGATCGGCGCCTACGTCAAGGCCGCGTTCGCCTGACGACGGCGCACGGCGGGCACCGTGATCGCCGGGGCTTTTGTCCCCCGGTCCGTAATCAAGTAATCTGAACGCAGACCTCCGTAGAGGCCGGACCGCTCATCGTCAGGGACAGACCGCATTGATCCAGTCATGGAAGACCCCGTTCAGGTCCACGAGGGCCACCTTGTTCCTGCTGTCGCTGCTGGCGGTCGACCTCGTGTTCGGCTGTCTGCATTTCATGCTCCTGACGGACTTCTTTGACAGCCGGTCGTTCTCCCTGGAAAGCGATCGCGGCTATCCCGAGTCCTACCAGTACATGAAGATTTTCCTGACTGTCGTCCTGCTGTTGATGGTGTTCAGGAAGACCAGGATGCCCGAGTACGCCGTCTGGTCCCTGTTGTTCTCTTATCTCCTGGTCGACGATTCATTTTCGATCCACGAGGTATTCGGCGGGCATATCGCGGCAGCCCTCGGTTATGCACCTGCGCTGGGCCTGCGTGCCAAGGACTTCGGTGAATTGACGGTCTCGGCCGTGGTCGCGACGTTGTTTCTGCTGCCGCTCGCCTTCTTTTACCTGCGCGGCAGCGGCGCGGCCCGGAGTGCGTCGAGACACCTCCTGGTTCTGCTGCTGGTGCTCGCGTTCTTTGGCATCTTCGTCGACATGCTGCACGTGGCGATCCAGATGGGATGGAAAGTCACGTTCGTGCTGGGGGCCGTCGAGGATGGGGGCGAGATGGTGGCGATGAGTATCATCGCCTGGTACGTCTTCCTGCTGCATGAGCGCGACGGGGATACCCGTCGATATTTCGCACGCGCGGTGCCGCAGCAACAAGCCGCGTGATCGCTTACTGACCCCGGTTCCGGTCCCTGAGCTTCCTGCGCGTGTGCTTGTCGGGCCTGCCGGCCGTGCGCGGCATCAGGAGACGATCCTGCCGGAGCGCGGCGACCTTGAGTTCGCGAGCGCGCACGACATCCTCGTCTTCCCTGTAGCAGGCCTGCGCCTCGCTGGCGGGCCCGCGACGTGCCGGCAGCGTGATGACGTCGAACGACCACGGCAACCGGTCGCGCACGAGTTCGATGCGGTCGCCCGCCTGCACGCGGGCGCCCGGGGCGGCGCGTTCGCCGTTGAGCTTCACATGCCCGCCCGTGACCGCAGCAGTGGCTCTGCTGCGCGTCTTGAAGAAGCGGCAGAAGAACAGAAAGCGGTCGATGCGCAGCGCGTTCGGGCTCAGCGGGTTCTCTCCGCGCGCTGCACGATGCCGCCCTGGTGCAGGACCAGCGCGTCGACCTTGCCCTCGTCATCTCGTTCGAACTGCAGTTCGGCGTCGACGACCTTGTAGAAGAAGCGGTCATCGCCGCGGGCGAAGATCGGGAAAAACGGCTGCCCGGTCAGCATTGCCTCGAGACCGTTGTCACCGAGGCGAATCGTGAATTGCACCGACGGATTGAGCGCGTAGTCGCCGACGTAAGCGGCAAGCGCGTCGCGCGACAGCTCGATCTCCTGCCTTGCCAGCGCGGCCGCCATGTCCGCGGTTTTCGCCGCCCGCTGCACCACGCCGTTCTGGACGAGCTCCAGGGCCACGACCGCGCCGTCTTCGCGGATGAAGTGCAGGCTCGCATCGACGACATCGATCGCGTACCAGTCGTTGCCGACGGCATGCAGGCCGTTCGGCATCTGCCCCGATGCCTGCCCCACGAGCGTGCCGTTCACTGCGTAAACGCCGATGCCGAAGTTGGGGTTCAGGTCGTACTGGCCGAACAGGGACTCGTCGATTTCGGCCTGCGGGGGCCGTGCCGACTCGAAACCGAGCCAGCGCAGGCCGATCCCGGTCGGGTCCGGGTCGCCACTCACGAGGATCGCTACGGCTTCACGCGTCGCGGGTTGGAAACCGAAGAAACTCCAGAAACCGCCCGTGCCGCCGTTGTGCCAGAAGATCCTGCCATCGGCCGACTGGCCGACGTGCCATACGCGCGTGATATCGAAGCCGCCGGCCTGGCCGACGATCTCGCGGTCAGCCGCCAGGTCGTGTTTCAGCGGGTTGTCGAGACGGGCGAGCTGGATCCTGGCGAATCTTGCGAGGTCCGCGGTGGTGGAGCGCAGGGCGCCGGCACCCGATAGCGCGTCCAGCGTCCAGTCCTTGACGGCCCGGCCGCCGCGCCAGGGCGTGACCGAGTGCGGGTCGCGTTCGAATCCCGTGCGCTCGAGCCCCAGCGGTCCGATCACCAGCTCTTCGAGCGCGGCGGCGTAGCCGTCGCCGTGCACCCGGCCGAGCAGGTAGCCGAGGACGCCGACGCCGAAATTCGAGTAGGCATAGTGATTGCCCAGCGGCTGTTTGGCACGCGCCATTGCCAGGCCTTCGAGCAGTGCGTCCTCGTCGTAGCCCTTGTAAGGGTCGAGCTGGTCGGTTGGCGCGAGGTTGGCGGGCAGGCGCGGCAGGCCGCTCGAGTGCGTCGCGAGCTGCAACAGCGTGATGTCGGCGACCGCCCCGTTGGCAAACTCGACCTCGTCACCGAGCAGTTCGGCGATGGTCGTGGCGTAGGAAACCCGGTCACTCGCGACCATCTCGGCGAGCAGCAGGTTGGTAAAAGCCTTGGTGAGCGAGCCGATCTCGAACTGCGCCGCCGCATCGGGCGCCGTGTCATCGCCGGGCACCCGGCTGCCGCCGGCGAAATGAGACACCTCGTCATCCCGCACGTGCACGGCGGCAACGGCCAGCACCGCGCCGCTTGCGACCTGCTCGTCGATCCATCCCTGTAGGTCGAATTCGCCCGCGTGTAACGCGGATATTGAAAGTGTTGCGAGCAAGCCCGCCAGCAGCCTGAACATCGAGTGCCTCCTAGAGCCCGGATTGTCTTCTTGCGTCATCGTACATCTTTGTCAGGAACATGCGGATCGCCGGGATGGCCTCGTCCCTGGTCATCAGCCGTTGCTTCTCGAGCACGGCGGCCATATCGCGGATCGAGCGCTTGCCGTCAATCAGCGACATGATGAAGGAGTAGATCTGGGTCGACATGGCCTGCTGGCGAAACGCTGCGGACAGCGGCACCGGGTCTTCACCGGTTACCAGCCAGTCGGGCAGTGCCTTGTGGCGTTCGGGCTTGTCCGCCGCGCGTTCCTTGTAGGCCGAGAACGTGAACACGCGTTCCTGCCTGCCATGCCGGCTGGCGGGCGAGCACATGTAGGGGATGGTCGCCTGCGAGACGTACGGGTCCGAGAATCCCTGCTCGGCGACGATCGCCTTGACCTCCTCGGGGCTGTAACAACGCGCTCTTGCCGGCCCCGAGAAAGCCAGCGAGCCGAAGTTCAGCCAGCGGCCCGCTTTGCCGAGCAGCCGGTTGATGCGCGCCGCAAATACCGGCAGGTCCTCGCTGACGATGTCGATCAGCCACGGCGTTACCACGGTGTCGAAGGCCTGCTCGGGGAACGGCGGTCTCAGGGCGTCGGCCAACACGAGATGGAAGTTCTCGTCGACGACTTCCGGCGCGGTGAGTTTGCGCAGCACGGCGTCGTCCTCGAGCGCCAGCGGGGCAAGCGGAAACTCGTACAGGTTGACCTGGTCGCCGCGCATGACGGCCTGCGCCACGAGCAGCAGCAGCGGATTGAAGTCCACCGCGACCGTTGCCGTGCAGTCGAAGGACGTGTGGATATCGTAGGCGAGCCGCCCGGCGCCGGCGCCGAGGACCAGCACGTTGCCGAGTTCGGCGTGATCGTGAAGTACGGCCTGGATCTGCCGGAGCGAGGCCTGGTTTTCCTCGTCGCCCCAGCCCCAGTCGCGGTGGATGTTCGCGTAATATGTATTGAGGCCCTGGTCCGACGGCAGGCGGGTACGCAGCGCGAGATAGGTCTCGAAGTTGCCCTCCAGCGATTGCACGTCGATCGGGCGCAGCAATCGCTGCAATTTGCGACGGTGAGACTCGACGCACTTCTTGTAGCGCTCCACCCGGCGCCGCGCGAGCGACGGGATGCCCTGGTCCGCGAGTTCCTGCTCGAGACCCGCGACCTCGTGGCCCAGTTTCTGCAGCGCGAACTGCAGGCGCCCGCGCCATTCGCCGAGAGCTGCCTGGGGCTCCGCGAACATCCAGGGTATGCCGTCGATGGACGGGAAATCGATCTTGCAGGCCTTGCAATGCCAGTGGTCGTCGACCTGCGCGAGCGGCGACTTGTCGCAGCGCGGGCAGGCGAGTAGCGAGGAGAGGGCGGTCATGGATAAGGATTATGCAACAAAAGACGGCCAGCCGAAGGGAAGCGGCTGGCCGTCAGGTATAGCCGAAGCTATACGGGGTTGGCAATCGTTGTCAGGCGACCGGCACGGTTCCGTTCACGATCGGATTGAAGGCGATGAAACGCTCGAGATCGTTGCCGAGTCCGTGGCCAATGCCGAGTTGCTGGTAGATCGCGGCGAACTCGCCGTTGTTTACCTGGTCGTGCAGCGCCATGTAGTTGAGAATCACGGAGTTGACGAGCAGGTTGACGTTGTTCGCCATCGGCGTCGCGGCGCGCGCGACGGAGCCGCCGGCATCCATGTAGCCGAGCTGCTGGTGTTGCAGCTGCTCGTCCAGCGATCCGCCCATGAGCGTGGGCCGGCCACCGAGCCGCGGAGGGTTGTACACGAGGAAGAACGAGCCGGCGGTCGAGGAGTTGTCGCTGGTCCACTCGCCCTTGCCGCGGCCGTCGGCCGAGTTGTCGATAACGCCGTTCGACGACAGCGAGCCATCGCTGAAGACGTACAGCATCAGCGGCATGTCGAGACGTGCCGCGTATTCGAGGCACGCACCCATGCACTGGCCGGCGCGGAAGTCCTTCACTTCGCCCTCGGCACGCGCGCCGCCGTGGTAGTCGTAGCCACCCATCTCGACGGTGCCGGCGCCGGCGAAGCCGTTCATGACGAGCTTCATGATCGACGCCGTTTTCTGGAACTCCCGGGCGCTGCGATCGCCGGCGGTGAATTCCGCCGTGTCGAAGATCCCGGTGCCATCCGCGGCGACGATGTCGGGATCGAGGCTGGGATCGATCGGTGTGCCGCCGAAGCGATCCGCGATGTGGGCCGCCTTGAGGTAGCCGCAGCGTACCGCGCGGTCGATATCGGCATCGCGGTTGACCAGGTTTTCGACGTTCGTCATTTTCTGGTCCGACAGGCGATAGATCGATTCCATGACCCTGGTCGCGTCGTCCTTCGAGAGGATGCCCACGAGGTCGCCGGTGTCGACGAGGTTGACGACGTCGCTCGGACGGTCGACCTTGGTGGGGCGCAGTTCGGGATCGAACAGCATCAGCGGCTGCGTCGAGTTGCCGCCCGAGTCAGAGGTCTCGGAACCGGCGTTACCCAGGATCGATCCCATGGCGCCCGCCCGCGCTATCCCCATCATCGGGTTGTGCGGGTTGTTGCCGGTATCGTTATCCGAGCGTGCCGGAATGACGGCCCCGTTGATGTTCGCGGCCGTCGTCGCACTCACCTTGTCGAGGATGCCGCGCCGGAACGCACTGTCGAAATGGAATCCGAGGCCGAGGTCGAAGTTGGCGAACTCGTTGCCGTTTGCGTCCGTGAGGCCCGGGATCTGATCGGCCGGCAGGCCCATCTTTTCGTAGCCCTGGGTGCTCAGGAAGTCGGTCTGACCGCCCTGGTTGCCGACCAGCACGTTCGAGTTGGCGATGTTGGCGCCGCCTGCGAGGTCGAAACAGATGAACGGTATCTTGCCCGCCCCGTCGGAGATCTGGCACGGGTTGGCGCGCAACGCATTGAGGTCGGGCGAGAGCTCGGCCCGCGCATTGCGTGGATTCAGCAGCGGCGCAATGCCGCCTACCGTGAAGGCCGCACCTGTCATGAAGCCCTGTGACAGGAGTTGCCGGCGCGTGACAGGACGGGGATGGTCCGCGTGAAACAGCGGCATGTCCCAGTTGCTCTTATTACGTTTCATGGTCATAAGTTCCTTCCGATATCCTGTCTTTACTGAACCAGGGTTGCCGCACTGCCGAGCACGGCGGCACAGACGCCCTTGGAGATGGCACGAGTATCGCTGGAGCCCGCCAGCAACCGGTCGATCAGGTTGTCGGGACGATCACCGCCACCCGAGAGATAAGCCGCCAGCTCGTCGTGAACGATCGTGTAGCTGGGCTGCGAGCCTATTGCTGCCGTCGACGGCGAATGGCCGACTGCGCGCAGCACCAGGGGTTCGACGAAGTTGTCGCGATTGCCCGAGCTGAAGGCCGTGGACGCCGGGGCGTCGAAGTTGAAGCCCGGCCACATGGTATTGCTCTCGACGGCCGCGTCGCAGTACTGGATCGCGAGCTGCGCGATGGCGACCTGGTGCGAGGACAGCACGCCCTCGATATCCTCGACCGACGGCAGCGATTGCCGCAGTTCCTGGTAGGTCTCCTCGACCGGGAACGCTCCGCTGCGCTGGTAGTTCACGCGGTCGACGCCCGTGATCAGCGCGTACGTGGCATCGATCTCGTCGAAGGTCCGCACACCGATGTCGGAACGACGTTCCTCGGCCGTTGCGATGTAGTTGGCCTCGACCAACATCGGATCCTGCTGGCGATTGAAGAGCGTGCCGTTGATGTTGTCGAAAGTCAGGAAGAACTCGTCGGTATCGGGGCCCTGTTCGAGCGGCAGGACCGCGCCGAGCGGCGACAGCGACTGGCCCAGCTCATCCAGCGTCGCGCTGCCGAGGTCCAGTGTCTCGTCCAGGTTCGCGTAGCTTTGCCCGACCGGCGCTTCGCGGCCGTTCATCGCGATACGCAGGCCTTCGATCACGGCCGGCTGCGGCGCGGAGCCGTCGAGCGTCGTGAAGTGCGGCCTGTCGAACAGGTAGGCGTACGTGTCGAACTGCTGGGCCTCGAACAGGATATAGGCCGTCTGCGGCGTCACCCCGATGCGATGCGAAATATCGAACAGCAGGTAGAAACGTTCGCCGACACCAGCATCGAAGTTCTGGTTGATCTGCACGTCCGACAGGGCGCGGCGGTGGATGGCGGCGAGACGAATCGTGCCTTCCCACAGCCCGTCGCTCGATGCCTCGTTGCCGAGGATGAAGGCCATGTTGTCCTGCCACGAGCTGAAGGTGCCGCCCGGAACCGGGTCGGTATCGCTCGACAACACGCCGTTGACGTAGATGCGGCGGCCATTTACCGGGTCGTAGGTGGCGACCACGTGCTGCAGCGTTGCCTGCAACGCCTCGAGGTCGTCCGGCGTCGACAGCTGCGGGTCACCGTTCAGCGTGGTGGCCGGGTTGCCGTTCGCGTCTTCGGCATTGGTGCGCAGCAGGAAGTCGTAGTTGTAGAGCGTCTGCTGCAGGGTGAAGTTGCGCGAGTCCTGGCCCATCGAGTAGCTGACGATGCGTGCCATTTCCTGCGTGACGTTGGCCGGAATGACCCAGGCCTCGATCGAGAACTCGCCGGCCTCGCTGAGAATGTCATACAGCTTTCTGCTGGCCACGGTCGAGGCCTGCGCCTTGCCGCGTCCGGCGGCGCCGTTACCGAAAGTGATTCCCCAGCCGCCGTACCACTCGACGTCGCCCGAGAAGTTCAGGTCGACAGCCGGGTCGACGCCACTCGAGTCATAGGCGACGTTGCCGAGCCCCGTCTTGAACTCCCACAGCGCGATCTGGTCGTTCTCGTAGCGATTGCCGCCCGAGGCGACCGTGCCATCGACCAGCCGGGTCGCCTGGCTCGTGAGCAGGGCCGGATCGACTTCCGTCGGCTCGATGCCGAGCGCAAAGGCGTTCACCCAGTCGAACATCTGCTGGCCGGATGTCACGCAGTCGTTGTTCCAGCAATTGTGGAACTCATCGCGCACGCGAATCACGAGACGCGAATTCCCGGGCGTGTCGAGATCGATCCTCGGCTTGACGGCTTCGTACGCCACGTTGACGTCGGGATCCGCAAAGTACGGCTGCTGCGGCGTCGGCGACTCGGAGCTGTGGCAGCCCGAGCAGTACTGCAGCAGACGATCGTTGCGCCACAGGTGCTGTTCGAACAGGATCGTGTCGGTCGGGAAGTTCTTGCTGGCCCCCGGCGCGACGTCCGGCGGCGCGGTGAGCTGGATCTGGCGACCGCCCTCGGCGGCGAAGCCGATCCAGTTCTCGATCCAGGTCGTCATGATCGTGCCGCAGGTGCCCGGGTCGTCGACCCAGCAGTTGTGCCCGAGCGGCGGTGAGCTGACTTTCGCGACGAACTCGGACAGCGACGGCTGGTCGCGGTCGATTCTCAGTACGGCCTCGTCGTATGCGAGATTGACGTCGTCCCAACGCACGAAGTACGGCGTCTGGCCGCCGTCCGGCGTATGACAGGAGCCGCAGCGGTCCGTGCCGCGCGCATTTTCCCAGAACTCCAGCCTGAAGTTCTGTACGTCGGCATCCCGCGGCGCCGGGCCCGTGTACGGGGGCTTGATGGCCGACGTGCCGCCGCCATTACCCGTACCGGTACCGGCGACGTTCTCGGTCGTCTGGGCGCCGCCGCCGCAGGCGGCGATGAACAAGCTGGTCAGCAGGGCTGCGATTACTTTTCTCATGTCCATTCTCCCTACTGGCCCATGCAGTATTCGGCGGTGTCCGCGAATACCTGCTTCATGCTGTAGCCACTGTTCGCGAAGTTCGTGATGAACTGGTCGAACGCCTGGTGATCCCCGCTCGTCTCCGGCTCACGCAGGCAGACACTCTTGAACACTTTCCTGACCTGGCAGGAGGCGAACTGGTCGCTGTGCGACAGCTCCCGGCCCAGGGACTTGGCGCCGAAGCCGTCACCATTATCCGGGCCGTAGAACCCGAGGTAGCGGTTCTGGCCGGTACGCCAGTAATTGGTCCAGTGGTCGTCCGGTGTGCGGAAGCCCTGCGGGAAATTGAGGTCGTTATTGAAGTACTTCGGCTGTACGTTTCCGTCGGTGAACTCGATCGCGCCCGCGGTATCGTCGTAGTTGTAGTACGCGAACGCCTGCGCCATCGGGTCCATGCCGGTATGGCAGCCGACGCAGTTATTGAGGAACAGGCGGCTGTCGCCGCCCGGGCTGCGGCTCACGTCCTGGCGGATACGATCCGGTGACAGGCGCGGGTCATGCAGCTGCTCCATGTCCTTGCAGAAGTGGTTCACCATCGTGAAGCGGAACATCGCGCGGTTGGTGCCGGCGATGAAGAAGGCTTCGGCCGCCGCGCGGGAAGTCATCACGCCGGCAGTTGCCTCACTGGGCAGTCCATTGACTTGCGACTGAGCGCGCTGCACCAGCACATCCTTGAGGTTGTGGTTGCCGGCCTCGAGCTGCTCGTAGTGCGTGTTGTTGTTCGCGGCCGGTGCGGTCGCTACCGTGCCGTCACGGCCGACGTACTGTATGTCTTCGAACAGCACACCGCGAAAATCGAGATCGTCGCGGATCATGCCGATCACCGTGGCGACATAGTCGTTCAGCGGAACGAACACGTTGAATTCCCGGTTCGTCCACGGCGCGGCGAAATTCTTGAGGGTCACGTTGTAGAAGCTCGGGTTCTCCATCGCGATGTAGGCAGCGCATTCGGCACCGGTCACATTGTTATCGGTACAGACCTGGTGCGATGCCGGCGTTGCGTTGGTCATCGATTGCAGAACCGTTTCGGTCGGCGGCACGCCGGCCAACCGATCGTGAATGCGCTTCGCCTGTTCCCTGGTCTGGGCACTCACGGGCGCTGCCAGCATGATCGCCAGCAACGCTGCAAGCGCCACGCGCATGGGTCCTGTCCACTTCCTGTTATTCATAAGCATTCCGCTCGTTTAATTAATTGAACGTCCAAAGCGTGGCCGGAAGATGTTGCCTGACTTACTCCCCCGGCGCCGTGAATACATTCACAGTACGGTGACCTTGTTGGCTTGCCGTGCCCGCGAAACAATCGATCACTAATCTCTAAAGCAATTGCTGTGCCAGCCTCGGGGAAAGCGCGGGGAAGCCCGAAAAAACATAATTATTTCAATATTTTACCGATTCGACGAGGGTGGGCCTGGCTACCGCGATATGTCAAACGAGTGTCGGTCGCTGCGCACAGACATTATGTCCGCATGTCGTAAGCCACTGATCGGGAAGGGGTGTGATGCTGTCGCGGAAACGAGACAGGGTGACGCGTGCCGGTCACGTCGCGATCGCGACAAACCCGGTGTGCGTGGCGGCGAGACTTCGCTCACAAGAGGGGCGGACACGCGCAGCCGCGTGCGGAGCACGCACGTGACCCCGGAATTCCTTGTCGGAATTTTGAGACATTACATTGGCTTGCGTTGCTCTCTTAAAATATGCGGTGACGTGCTGTTTGTGACTGCGTTAACGGTAAGGCACCCACTTCGCAGCGTAACCTACCCGAATGAGCAAGGTGAGAGCTATGACGAGACTGATCGCATTGTCGCTGGTGTGCATTTCGATTGCCGCCTGCAGCAAGGGCGAGGGCGTGCAGCTGGGCACGGGCCAGAACAGCGACCCGGTGGTCGCGGATTTCCCGATTGCCTACATCAAGGCTCCCTTGCCGCTCGACGATAATGGCGTGTTCGAGCAGCAGGACCTCCGCGAGCAGATCACGTTCGAGTTCGGCGCCGACCTTTATTACAGGGAACGTGCGGCCGTCGGTGCCGATGCCATCAACATCACGGGCGCCATCACGCAGGGGCGGGGCGCAATCCGCGACGTCGAAATCGACTACGACGGCAGCCGGCTGCTGTTCTCGATGCGTACGCCTTTCGAGGAGGGCGTTGACGAAGAGGACCAGCTCGCCACGTGGAATATCTGGCAGTACACGTTCGAGACCGGCGAGCTCGTGCGCGTCATCGCGGACGACCTGACGGCGGAGATCGGCCATGACATCATGCCGAAGTACCTGCCGGACGGGCGTATCGTCTTCGCCTCGACGCGGCAGACGCAGTCGCAGGCCCTGTTGCTCGACGAGAACAAGGGCGCATTCCCGGCGATGGACGAGGATCGCAACGAGTTCGCGTTCAATCTCCATGTCATGGAAGACGACGGCTCGGGCCTCAAGCAGGTGACCTTCAACCAGAGCCACGATCTCGACCCGTCGGTCATGGCGGACGGCAAGGTGGTATTCAGCCGCTGGGATCACAACCAGGACAACGACCAGGTCAACCTCTATCGCATGAACCCGGATGGCTCCGCGCTCGAGTTGCTGTACGGCCAGTGGAGCCATGACACGGGTACGGACGGCAGCACGATCCAGTTCATGCAGCCGCGGGAAACCGAGGATGGCCGCGTCATGGTTGTCGCGCGTCCCTTCACGAGCACCGAGGGCGGCGGCGACCTGGTCGTGATCGATACGCCCCAATACGTTGAAATCACGCAGCCGCTGAAAGACAACATCGGCATTCTCGCAGGACCCGCACAGGAGGATGGGTCGCCTTACGAGGTAACGACGACGCCGGGCGCGCCGTCACCGGGCGGCCGCTATTACTCCGTGTACCCGCTGCAGGACAACTCGGGCCGGCTGATGGTGAGCTGGAGCCAGTGTCGGCTCATCGAGCAACTCGCCGACGACGGCGATCCCGCTACCAGCGATATCCGGATCGTGCCCTGCACCGACGAGAACCTGGCGCTCGCCGTAACCATCGACCCGGACGACCCGGCCCCGCTCGCGGTCGGCGAGTTCGCCGCTGCGCCGCCGCTGTACGGCATCTGGATTTACGATCCACAGGACGAGACCCAGATGGTCATCGTGCCGGGCGAAGAGGGCTTCATGTTTACCGAGGTGGTATCGGGCGATCCGCGCCCGTTCCCGGCGGTGATTCCCGACGGCCTCAACTATTACAGCGCCGACCCATCCCTGCCTGATTCGGGCGTCGCCATCCTCAATATCCGCAACGTCTACGATTTCGACGGTGCGTTTCCGCTCGGCATCGATCCTTACGTGCTGGCCGACCCGGACCAGACCGCCGCAGCCGATCGACCGGCACGATTCCTGCGCATCGAGAA
The DNA here is from genome assembly GCA_041553075.1 of Woeseiaceae bacterium. Lineage (GTDB taxonomy): Bacteria > Pseudomonadota > Gammaproteobacteria > Steroidobacterales > Woeseiaceae > UBA1847. The sequence goes on from JBFEJR010000014.1 coordinate 43,793, forward strand.
AGCCGTATCGATTCCCGACGAAGACCTGCGGGACATCGACGACACCGCGTTCGGCGTCACGACGTTCTTCGGCATGAAGGAAATCGTCGGCTACACGCCGATCGAGCCGGACGGCTCGGTGATGGTAAGAGTCCCGGCGAATGCCGCATTGATGATCAGCATTGTCGATGAGAACGCGATGCGGATTTCACCGCCGCACGCGAGCTGGATCGCACTGGCGGAAGGCCAGGAGCTCCGCTGCAACGGCTGTCACGACCCGAACAGCGAACTATCGCATGGCCGTTACGACGCGTTCGAAAGCGCTTATGCCGGGGGCCAGACGGCCGGCGTCGAGTTTCCGAATACCGATCCGCAATGGTTCGTCGGCGAAGTCGGCGAGACCATGGCCGAGATACGGGCGCGCGTGACCTGTGCCGACGGCAGCTGCTCGTCGCTCGAGCCGTCGATGAACGTCATCTATCGCGACGTCTGGAGCGCCAACCCGCTCGACATGAACGGTGACCCGGTCAACCCGGACATCGACTACCTGTATACCGACCTGACGACGACATCGCCCACGTCGCTCGCGTGCCAGACCGACTGGCAGTGGAACTGTCGCAGCGTCATCAACTACGAGACCATCATCCATCCCCTGTGGAGCCAGCCGCGCGTCGTCATGGTCGACGACGACGACGATCCGGCGACGCCGGACGTTCCGCTGCTCGACGCCAACGGCAACCCGGTCAACAACAACTGCCTGAACTGCCACACCCCGGTCGATCCCGCGAACGGCGCGGTGCGCGTGCCGGCCGGGCAGCTCGAATTGCAGGATGGTCTGTCACCGGACGAACCCGATCATTTCCACGCCTACCGCGAACTGCTCGTTACTGATACATTCCAGATACTGGAGAACGGGGCTCTCGTGGATGCGACGCGCGTTATCGGGCAGGACGCCGACGGTAACGATATTGTTGAACCGATCCCGCAACCGCCACCCGCCTCAGTAGCCGGCGCACGGGCATCGAGCGATTTCTTTGACCGATTCAACGATCCTAACGATCTTCACTTCAATATCTTGTCGAGGGCGGAACTGCGCCTCGTCGCGGAATGGTTGGATGTCGGAGCCCAATACTACAACAATCCCTTCGACGCTCCAGCGAACTAGGGCGGTCGTAACCGCTTGCCTGTGTGCTGTCGTACTGCTGATCTCGCCGGCCGTACCGCTCGAGGCGGCCGAGTATCGTGCCGTTGCGATCGCGGATCCGTACATCGAGATGCATACCGGGCCCGGCCGCGGCTACCCCGTGTTTCACGTGGTCGATCGCGGCGAAACGGTCGAGATCATCAAGCGACGCACCGACTGGTTCCTGGTGCGGGCAGCCAACGGCAAGGAGGGGTGGGTCGACCGGGCGCAGATGGAAGAGACCCTGCAGCGTGACGGGGCACGATTCAACGTGCGACGCGCGACGCTCGACGATTTCACCAACGCGCGTTGGGAAACCGGCCTGCTGGCCGGTGATTTCGGCGGGGCGAATGTCGTCTCCCTGTACGGCAGCTACTCGCTGAACCCGAATGTCTCGGTGGAGCTGTGGGGTTCGCAAATCCTCGGCAACGTGTCGAACGGCTGGATGGCCAGCGCCAACATCGTTCACGAGACCTTTCCCGATTGGCGCGTCTCGCCGTATTTCACTATGGGAGCGGGTTTCATTCGCACCGAGCCGAAGTCGACGATCGTGCAGGCCGAAGATCGAAACGACCAGATCGGCCACGTCGGTGCGGGGTTCAGGGTATACGTGACGCGCAGGTTCCTGTTGCGCGCCGAATACAAAAGTTACGTGGTTTTTACGAGCCGCGACGAGAATGAGGAAATAGAAGAATGGAAAGCCGGTTTCGCGTTCTTTTTCTGATCATTGCGGTGCTCAGCTTGTCCGGCTGCGCCGCGACAAAAAACCTGTTCGGTTTCGGCAAGGACAAGGCGGCGCCGCCGACGTCCGAGCCGCCCGGCCAGGTGATCGAGCCCGAGGTGGCGCGGCGCGAGATCAAGGAACCCAAAATCGATCGCGAGGACTTCGAGATTGGCGCGTTCGTCGGCATCCTGAGCATCGAAGATTTCGGCTCCGACGTTTCTTACGGCGTGCGGCTTGCCTACCATCTGACCGAGGGGTTCTTCGTCGAGGGGACTGCCGGCGCCTCGAGGGCCGGCCTGACGAGCTTCGAGGTCCTGTCGGGTGACGCTCGCCTGATCTCCGACAGCGAACGCGACCTCTACTATTACAACCTGAACCTCGGCTACAACATACTGCCCGGCGAGGTGTTTTTCGGCGAGGGCCGCGCCTACAACACCAACCTGTACCTGATCGCCGGGCTCGGCGCGACGCGTTTCGCGGGCGACGACCGGTTCTCGGTGAATGTCGGCGCCGGCTACCGCTTCCTGCTGAACGATTCGGTCGCACTGCATATCGACTTTCGCGATCACCTGTTCGACATCGACGTCCTGGGCGAAGAGAAAACCGTGCATAACCTCGAGGGTCACCTCGGATTCACGGTCTTCTTCTGAGGCAGGGATCACATTTCGTAGCGAACCGACGGGATAAAGTACACATTATGGAAAGGACTGTGACACGGGTATTGAAGGTACTGCTGCCGCTGGTTGCGGTTGCCGGCCTGTCCGGCTGCGGCGGAATCGAGCCGTGGGTGAAACCCTATGAGCGCGACAAGCTCGCCGATCCGATCATGGCGCTCGACGGCGACCCGGTGTCGACCGCTTATATCCAGCACGTCTACGAAGCGCGCGAAGCCGCCAAGGGCGGCGAGGGTGCGGTCGGCGGCGGCTGCGGATGTAATTAACGGGACTTGCCGATGATGCGTCGCGCAATTACAGGCTTGTTGCTGCTGCTGGCGTTCGGTGCGTCGCATGCCGGCGTGTTGCCCGACGATCGCGCCGATGTGCTGTATCACCTGTACGACGGCGGCGGCGTCGAGATCGACGGTCCGTCAGTGCTGGTGCGCAAGCGGGCCGGCAAAAGCCTGTCGTTCGTCGGCAACTACTACGTGGACATGGTGAGTTCCGCGTCGATCGACGTGGTCACGACCGCAAGCCCGTACACCGAGGAGCGCACCCAGTGGTCGCTCGGCATGGACTACCTGCGGGGCAACACGACGATGCGCGTCAATTACACGAGCAGCGAGGAGTCCGACTTCGATGCCAAGTCGTACTCCCTGTCGGTCAGCCAGGACATGTTCGGCGACCTGACGACGCTGACGCTGAGCTACGGGCTCGGCGACGACCTCGTGCGCAAGGCCGACGACGATACGTTCGAGCGGCCGCTCGATCGCCAGATCTACGGGGTCGGGATCACGCAGATCCTGACCCAGAAACTGATTTCGACGCTCAACATCGAAACGGTTACCGAAGAGGGTTTCCTCAACAATCCGTATCGCGTGGTTCGCTACGCCGATCCGCTCAGCGCCACCGGCTACAGCTTCGAGCCGGAGGTATACCCGAATACGCGCACCAGTAACGCGGTCGGCCTGCGGGCCCGCTACTTCCTGCCCTACCGGGCCGCGATCGAGGGTGAGTACCGGTTCTTCACCGACACCTGGGACGTGGAAGCACACACGGTCGCGGTCAGCTACATCCACCCGTGGCGCGACTGGACGTTCACGGGCAAGTTTCGTTACTACGACCAGACCGGTGCGCATTTCTACCGCGACCTGTTCGGCCGCTCGCAGGAAACCAACTTCCGCGGCCGCGACAAGGAACTGAGCGCGCTGACGAGCTACACCGTGCTGTTGCAAGCCGCCTACGAGTTCATCAGTGACGATGGCACCGAGGCCTGGGGCTTCATCAAGCGCGCCAAGGTGACCGCTTCGCTGAACATGCTGGGCGTGGATTACCAGGATTTCTCGGATCTGACCGCCCAGGCCGTCATCGGCGAGGAGCCGCTGTACTCGCTCGACGCCAACGTCTTCCAGGTCTACTTCTCGTTCTTCTACTAAATGGTAGGATGTGCGCTGTCCTGACCCGGGATTCTGCGCATGACCACTGCCATTTTCATCGCTCTCGTCCTGATCGGCGTCCTCGGCGTCGTTCTCTACAACCGCCTCGTGCGCAGCCGCAACCGGGTGAATACCGCATGGAGCGACATCGACGTGCAGCTGCAGCGGCGTCATGACCTGATCCCGCGCCTCGTCAAGGCGGTCGACCATTACGCCAAGTACGAGAGAGCGACGCTCGAGGCGGTCACGGCGCTGCGGGCCGAGGCGATGCAGCAGGCGGAGATCCGGGCGCGCGGCAAGGCCGAGGAAAAACTCAGCGCCGGCATCGAGCGCCTGCTGGCACTGGCCGAAAGCTATCCCGACCTGAAGGCGAATGAGAATTTCCTGGGCCTGCAGAACGAACTCGTCGAGACCGAGAACTACCTGCAGTTCGCGCGCCGCTATTACAATGGGTCGGTGCGGGACTTCAACACGATGACCGAAAGCGTTCCCAGCAACATCGTTGCGGGCCTGTTCGGTTTTGCGCCGCGCGAGTTCTTCCAGAAGTCGTCCGACGAGGCGGCCAACGTGCCCCTTGCCAGGTTCGGGGCAGTGGAATGAAGCGCTGGCCGGTCCTGGCGCTCACGCTCCTGGCGGCTGTGGCCGCGGCGGACGAGCGCATCCTCGGCTTCGACAGCGATATCCGGGTATTCGCGGACGGTACGCTCGAGGTGACGGAAACCATCCGGGTGCGGGCTGAAGGGCACCAGATCCGCAGGGGCATCTACCGCGATTTCCCGGTCGACTACGAAGATCGACTCGGCAACAGCTATCGCATCACGCTCGAGCCGCTCGGCGTGTTGCGCAACGACCGGCCCGAGCCCTATCACACGGTGCGCAGCGGGCGGGACGTGCGTACCTACTTCGGCAGCAAGAACCGCTTCCTCGACCACGGCGAACATACCTACGTCTTTCGCTACCGCGTGAATCGCATGCTGGGATTCTTCGAACAGCATGATGAGCTTTACTGGAACGTGACGGGCAACAACTGGGTGTTTCCGATCGATAGCGCGACGGCGACGGTCAGGCTCGAGTTCGACGCGCCTCGCGAGGCACTGATGGTCGACGGCTACACGGGTCGTTTCGGCTCGACCGCCCAGGACTACGGGCGCTTCCTCGACGACGAGGGCAACGTCCATTTCTCGGCCAACAACCCGTTGCCGGCGTCCCACGGGCTGACCATCGTGGTCGGCTGGCCGAAAGGCTTTGTCTCCGAGCCGACCCGGGTGACGCGCCTCGGCTGGCTCCTCGAGGACAACCTCAACCTGCTGCTGGCGGTCGGGGGCTTCGTACTGCTGCTGGCGTACTACATCCCGGTATGGTTGCGGCACGGCAAGGATCCGGAGGAGGGCGTGATCGTTACGCGCTATGAGCCGCCCGGCGGCTTTTCACCGGCCTCCCTGCGCTATATCCGCCAGATGTACTACGACGACAAGGTCATGACGGCGGCAATCGTCAACCTCGCGGTCAAGGGCTATCTCGAAATTTCCAACGACGGCGATACGCACTCGTTGCGAAAGCGCGACGCGATGCGCGCTCACGGTGCGCTGGCGCCGGGCGAGAAGGAACTCTACGAGGAGTTATTTGCCGAACAGAACGTGGTCGAACTCGAAGACAAAAATCACCAGGTCCTCGGCAGCGCGCGCAGCGCGCACATCAAGTCACTCAAGAATGACTACAAGCAGCACTATTTCAAGACCAACGGTCTGCTCAATGTGCCGGCAATCGCCATCGTGACAGGGTCAACGATCCTCGCGCTCACGGCGGACGGCGGCCCCACGCCGCTCGTGATCGCAGCCGTGGTGCTGAACTTCGTGACCATGGCGTATTTTGCGATCATCATGAAGCGGCCGACGCTGCGCGGGCGCAAGTTGCTGGACGAAATGATGGGCTTCTCCGACTACCTGGAAATCGCCGAAAAGGACGAGATGAACTTGCGCAACCCGCCGGAAAAGACGCCCCAGCTGTTCGAGGCCCTGCTGCCCTACGCGCTGGCGCTCGGCGTGGAACAGGCCTGGTCCGAGAAGTTCGCCGCCGTGCTCGCCGCGATACGAAACCCCGACGGGAGCGCGTGGCAGCCGTCCTGGTACCACGGTACCTGGAATTCCTCGAATCTCTCGAAGGCGGCCACCGGGCTGACCAGCGGCCTGAACTCGGCCGTCAGTTCCTCGGTGACGCCGCCCGGGTCCTCGTCGGGCGGAGGCGGCGGCGGATCCTCCGGCGGGGGCGGTGGCGGCGGCGGCGGAGGTGGCTGGTAATGAACACCGTCTTTAGCCGCAGGCCGGCGGGCCGCAGCGGCATTCCCAACGTCATTTTCGCGCTGCTGATCGCCAACGGGCTCGTGTTCGCGCTGCAGCAGCTCAGTTTCGAGTTCATGCTCGTCAATTTCGCGCTGTGGCCGGCGACGCATTCCCAGTCGCCGTTCGCCTTCTGGCAGCTGCTCACCTACGGGTTCCTGCACGGCAACCTGACGCACATCGCATTCAACATGTTCGGCCTGTGGATGTTCGGCCAGGATCTCGAGCGCCTCTGGGGTTCGCAGCGCTTCCTGACCTACTACCTCGTGTGCGTCGTCGGCGCCGGTTTCATCCAGCTACTCGTTGCCGCCCTGCAGGGCGGGATCTACCCGACGGTCGGTGCGTCGGGCGGCCTGTTCGGGCTGCTGCTGGCGTACGGCCTGACGTTCCCGAATCGCATCGTCGTACCGCTGTTTCCGCCGATTCCGATGCGTGCGATAACCTTCGTCGTGGTATTCGGCCTGCTCGAGCTGTTCCTCGGCGTGAGCGGCGGTGCGCCGGGGGTCGCCAATTTTGCGCATCTCGGCGGCATGCTGTTCGGTTTCCTGACGTTGCGATACTGGGCGCGGCGCAGGCGCAGGTGACGGCGCGGCAGACAAGCGGGCCGTTGCAACGATCGGGCGCTCCGGCGCATCTAAAAGCGAAAGTCCAGTGGGGGTCACGATGACGATCAGACGCAGAGAATTTCTCGGCCACATGGCGGCCGGCGGGGCAATCCTGACGATGCCGGCGTTCCTGCAGGGTTGCGGCGTGCAGAACGCGACCGCCGTCGGCCAGGCCACGCCCGAAAACCCGTTCATGAGCTGGTTCGGGGTCGACCAGGCCAGCGCGGCGCGCGTCATGGCCGAGCTGACCGCTCGCGGCGCCGATGCCGCGGACCTGTATTTCCAGCATGCGCGCACCAACAGCCTGACGCTCGAGGACGGCATCGTCTCCACGGCCAACTCGGGAATCCAGCAGGGTGTCGGGCTGCGGGTCGTCGTCGGCGACCAGACCGGTTACGCCTTCACCGAGGACCTGACGATGCCGGCCATGCTGGCCGCGGCGCGCACGGCCTCGGCCATAGCCGCCGGCGGCGCCGTCGCGGCGCCCCAGGCGTTCAATCCACTCGGTACCGGCGACCTGTACACGACGACCGTGCCGTGGAGCGACGTCGGTATCGACCAGAAGCTGCCGATCCTGCGCTTCGTCGAGCAACGGGCGAAGTCGATGGACCCGGCGATCGAAAAGGTCGCCGTGTACTGGGCCGACGGTGACGAGCGCGTCATGATCGCGACGCTCGACGGCAAACTGGTCACGGACCATCGCCCGATGACGCGCGTCACGGTCGTGGTCACGGCGCAGAAGGACGGCGAGACCCAGACCGGCTACTCGAACATCGCGGCACGCGAGGAGTTCAGCTGGTATACCGAAGAGCGCCTCGCGACGATGGTCGAGGAGGCCGTCGACCGGACGCTGATCCAGTTCGAGGCGCGCCGCCCGCCCGCGGGCGAGATGCCCGTTATCCTGGCGGCGGGTGCGAGCGGCATCCTGCTGCACGAGGCCATCGGCCACGGCATGGAAGCCGATTTCAACCGCAAGGGCACGAGCATCTATTCCGACATGATCGGCAAGAAGGTCGCCGAACCCTTCGTCACCGTGGTGGACCAGGCCGATATCCCGCGCGAACGCGGGGCACTGAACTACGACGACGAAGGCAACCGGGCGGGGCGCACCGTCATGGTCGAGAACGGCATTCTCAAGTCGTACCTGCACGACCAGATCAGCGCCAGCCAGTACGGACTGCGGCCGACAGGCTCCGGGCGGCGTGAGTCGTACCGGTATGCGCCCATGCCGCGCATGACCTGCACGTTCATGGAGGACGGGCCGCACACCCGCGACGAGATCGTCGCGGCCGTCGACCACGGCATCATCTGCGAGACCTACACCAACGGGCAGGTGCAGATCGGCGCGGGCGACTATACCTTCTACGTCAAGAACGGCTGGCTCGTCGAAAAGGGCCGGATCACGGCGCCGATCAAGGATGTCAACATCATCGGCAACGGCCCCGAATCCCTCAAACGCATCACCATGGTGGCCAATGACGCCCGCCTCGATACCGGCGGCTGGACCTGCGGCAAGAACGGCCAGCGCGTGCCGGTCTCGCAGGGCATCCCGACGGTGCTGGTATCGAAGATGACCGTGGGAGGCGAGAATGTCGGCTGAACTGCAGGAGCGGGCCGCGCAGGCCGTTGCCATGGCACAAAGCGCCGGGGCCGACGAAGCCTGGGCGACGGCCAGCAAGAGCCGCGACGTCGAGTTCCAGTTTCGCGACGGCTCGCTGGAAAAGGTCAAGGACACGACCTCGCGGAGCCTCAATATCGAGGTGTTTGCCGACGGCCGTTACTCGAGCCACCAGACCACGGACCTCGATGCCGATCGGCTGCAGGGCTTCGTCGCCGAGGCCGTCGCGATCACGCGCGCGCTCGAACCCGACGCGTTCCGCAAGATCACCCCGTCCGAGCTGTTTGCAGGAAGGCCCGACGATAATCTCGATCTCGTCGACGCCGCGGTCGCGGCCATCAGCCGGGAGCAGCGCCTCGAATGGTGCCGGGCGCTCGATGGCGTGGCGACCGATCATGAAAGAGTCATCTCGGCCACCTCCGGCATTTACGACGGAACCTACGAGCTCGCATCGATCAGCAGCAACGGGTTCGCCGGTGCGCAGGCGAGCACCTACTGCTGGTACGGCACCAGCATCACGCTCCGGGACCAGGGCGAGCGGCGCGCCGAGGACGGTTTCTACGCGGGCAGTCCGCACGTGAGCGCGTTACCGGCCGCGGGCGACGTGGCGCGGACGGGTCTCGACCGGGCGCTGGCGCGGCTCGGCTCCGAGAAAGGGCCAAGCGTGAAAACCACGATGCTGGTCGACGCGCGTGCGGCGGGTCAGCTACTGAGTCGCCTGCTCGGCGCGGCCACGGCCCGGCGCGTCCAGCAGGGGCAGTCATTCTGGGCGGATCTCGTCGGCAAGAAAGCTTTCAGCGAAACCCTCACGGTCGTCGACGACCCGCTGATTCCCCGCGGTCTTGCATCGCGGCATTTCGACAGCGAGGGCATCTCGGCAAGGTACCTGCCGATCGTCGAGGCGGGCGAGGTACGCAACCTCTACGTCGACACCTACCACGGCCGCAAGACCGGGATGGAGCCGACGACCGGGACGCCATCCAATCGCGTGGTCGGGCTCGGCGAACTCGGCCTGGAGGCACTGCTCGCGGAGGTCGGCAACGGGGTATACGTGACCTCGTGGCTGGGCGGCAATGCCGACAGTACGACCGGCGATTTCTCGCTCGGCCTGCGCGGTCACATGATCGAGAACGGCAAGATAGGCCGCCCGGTCGGGGAAATGAACGTGACCGGCAACCTCAGGGACCTGTTCGGCCGCCTGGAACTCGTCGGCAACGACGTGTACCCGTATTCGTCGATGCTGTCGCCGTCACTGGTCTTCGGCGGGGTCGATTTCGCGGGCGTCTAGGCGCCGGCGGCGCCGTCGATCAGGATCGCGGCGCCGTTGATGTGCGCGGCCGCGTCCCCGGCCAGGAACAGGGCCAGCGCCGCGACTTCTTCGGGTTCGGCGATTCGACCGCTCGGCACGAGGGCGGCTTCCTCCTCGATGTACTCGGCCGTGCTCATGCCCGATGCCTCGGCCTCCGCCGCGAGCATTGGCGTGTCGACGTCCCCTGGGCACACCGCGTTGACGCGTAAACCGTCGCGCGCATGATCGCGTGCCATCGACTTGGTCAGCAGTACGAGGCCACCCTTGCTGGCGGCGTAGGCCGCTGCATGGTCTGCCGCACGCAGCCCCCAGTCCGAGGCGATATTGACGATGCTGCCGGCCGAGCGCAGCAAGTGCGGCAATGCGGCGCGGCTGAGCCAGAAGGGTACGTCGAGGTTGATCGTCATGGTGGCGCGCCAGTCGTCGTCGCTGGTTTCGGCAACGTCCCCGCGAACCAGGATGCCGGCGTTGTTCACCAGGCAATCGATCTGCCCGAATTCGTCGATCGCCTCGGCGACGAGTTCCTCGCAATCCTCCGAGCTGCCCAGCGCGCCGGCCCAGATGACAATCCGCTCGGAAACGTCCGCAACTTCCTCGAGACGTGCTTCGTCACGGCCCGCGGCCAGCACATCCCAGCCGTCCTCGGCGAACGCAATGGCAATCGCTGCGCCGATGCCCGAGCTGGCGCCGGTAACCAGGGCTACCTTCATGTTCTTCCCCAGGGGCGTGGTTCGTGCTATCCAGTGTATCCCATGAGCGCGAGCGAAACGTGACAAAACAGGCACTGCAAGACACTGTGCAAGGCGATAATGGCGGGCACGCGACGGGAACAAGGTAGCGAGCATCACATGGCGGACATCGACCTCAATGCCGACCTCGGGGAAGGCGCCCCGTACGACGAGGACCTGCTACGTATCGTCTCGAGCGCCAGTATCGCGTGCGGCGGACACGCGGGCAGTCCCGCGATCATGGCGCGTACCGTGCAGTCCGCCATCGCCAACGGCGTCGTCGTCGGGGCCCACCCGGGGTATCCGGATCGCGAGGGCTTCGGGCGCGAGAGTGGGTTCCTGGAAGGCGCCGACCTGTACGACTCGCTCACGGAACAGGTCACCTCGCTCGCCGACATCGCCGCGGACCTCGGCACCGGCATCGTCTACGTGAAGCCCCATGGTGCGCTGTACAACGACGCAATCCGGGATCCCGACCTCGCCGACGTCATCGCGCGCGTCACGGCCGAGGCTCCGGGAGGGCCCGGCCTGATGGGGATGGCGGGTACGGAACTCGAGCGCGCAGCCCGGCACCACGCGCTCGGGTTTATCGCCGAGGCGTTCATCGACCGCGCGTACGAGCCCGACGGCACGCTCGTGTCGCGCACGGAGCCGGGTGCCGTTCACGAGAACCTCAACGTGGCCACCGCCCAGGCCGTGCAGCTCGCCGTGCACGGCAGCGTTACCGCGCGCGACGGTGCAACGATCCGCGTGCGTGCCGACACCCTCTGTATCCACGGCGACACGCCGGGCGCCGCGGAAAAGGCCCGCGCCGTGCGCGATGTTCTCGAGTCTCACGGGGTGCGGATTCGTGCTTACCCGCTGCGGTGACGACTGCTTTGCGGTCGCGGCGGAATCGCCCGCGGCGGCGCAGGCGCTCGCCGCCTCGCTGCGCGCGGCGGGCACCTGGCTCGAGGTCGTACCCGGAATCGCGTCGGTCCTCGTGCGCTTCGATGCGACGCGAGCGGATGCAGCGGACGCGGAAGCGGCGATCGCCGCGGCACTGACGGAAGAGCCCGGACCGCCCGGGGTGTCGGAGGACGTCCTGCTCGAGATCCCCGTCGTCTACGGTGGGCAATACGGTCCCGACCTCGCCGCCCTGGGTGCGGCAACCGGGCTGGCCGAGGAGGAAATCATCGCGCTGCACGCGGGGCGCGAATACCGCGTCGACATGCTCGGCTTTACGCCGGGCTTTGCCTTCATCGGCGGACTCGACGAGCGGCTGCGGGTACCGCGCCGCGAACAGCCGCGCCAGCGCGTTGCGGCCGGCTCGGTGGGTATCGCCGACAGCCGCACGGGCCTGTACGCGATGGCCAGCCCGGGCGGCTGGACGCTGATCGGCCGGACGCCGCTGCGCCTGTTCGATGCGCACGCGGCCGAGCCGTTCCTGCTGCGGCCCGGGATGCGCGTGCGTTTCCGGGCGATCGCTGCCGGCGAGTTCGACGCATGAGCATCACGGTGATGCGGCCCGGCCTGCAGTCGACGCTGCAGTCGCGGCCGCGCCTGGGCCTGCGCCACTGCGGCGTACCGTCGGGCGGGGCGGCCGATGCCTTGTCGCTGGCGCTGGCCAATCGGCTGGTCGGCAACCCGTGGCATGCGCCGGCCATCGAGGCCACGCTCGCGGGCCCGGTGCTGCGGTTCGAAAAGGCCACGAGTTTTGCGGTGACCGGCGGCGAGGCTGCGCCGCGGCTCGACGGCGCCGCCGTGCCCTGCCACCGGACCGTCGACGCGGCAGCCGGTGACGAACTCGAGGTCGGTCCGGTCGTGAGCGGCGCGCGCGTCTACATCGCCGTTGCGGGCGGATTCGCCGCAGACGACGTGCTCGGATCGACATCGACCAACCTGCAGGCGGCCTTCGGCGGATTCCGGGGGCGGGCGCTGCAGGAGCGCGACGTGCTCGGCGGCGGCGGCCGCGTGGCGCCGCGTCTCGAGACGCCGCCGGCATTTCGACCGCGGTTCGGGTCCGCCCGGGTGCTGCGCGCCTGCGCGTCGGCGGAGAGCGCCTGGCTCGCGGCGGGCAGCCGCGCGGCGCTCTTCGAGACCAACTGGATCGTCGACCGGCGCGCCGACCGCATGGGGCTGCGGCTCGATGGCGCGAGCCTCGCGGTCAGCTCCGCGGGCCGCATGCCGAGTGCCGGTGTGCTGCCCGGCACGATCCAGTGTCCCGAGGACGGCCGGCCGTATATCCTGTCGGTCGATGCGGGCACCGTCGGCGGCTACCCGCGCATTGCCCAGGTGGCGCTGGTCGACCGGCACCTGCTGGGCCAGCTGCGGCCCGGGGACCACGTGCGCCTGGCGGAGAGAGCGCCTGACGTCGCCATCAACGAATTACGCGAGAAGATCGACTACTGGCGGGAGTGGCTGCCGGACATCGCCGAGATCCTCGCGTAGGGAACAGGAGCAGACTGGCACATGGACTTCGACTGGCTGGTAATCGGTTCCGGTTTCGGCGGCAGCACGGCGGCGCTGCGCCTGGCCGAAAAGGGTTACAAGGTGGGCGTCATCGAAGCCGGGCGGCGGTTCGAGGACCGCGATTTCGCGGCATCGGCGTGGCAGTTTCACCGTTATTTCTGGGCGCCGCTGGTCGGGCTGCGGGGCATCCTGCGGATGATGCCGTACAAGGACATTTTCGTGCTCAGCGGCGCCGGCGTCGGGGGCGGCAGCCTCGTCTACGGGAATACGCTGTACCGCGCGAAAGCGGCCTTCTTCGACAATCCCCAGTGGGCGGAGCTCGCCGACTGGAGGCAGGAACTCGAACCACACTACGCAACGGCCGAGCGCATGCTCGGGGTCGCCACCGTGCCCTTCGACAGCCCCGGGGACGTCGTTCTCCGCGAGTTTGCCGAGCACTGCGGCGTTGCCGCGACGTTTCGGCACACGCCGGTCGCCGTGTACTTCGGCGAACCGGGCCGGGACGTGGCGGACCCGTACTTCGACGGCGCCGGCCCGCCGCGCACGGGCTGCACGCGTTGCGGTGCCTGCATGGTCGGGTGTCGTGTCGGCGCCAAGAACACGCTCTGCAAGAACTACCTGTGGTTTGCGGAAAAGCACGGCGCACAGATCCTGCCCGACCGTGTCGTCACGGCCATCGAACCGCTCGGGGCCGGCGACGGCAGCGACGGTTACCGGCTGTGCCTGCGTGCGCCGGGTCCGTTCGGGCGCGAATTCGCGCCGCTGACGGCGCAGGGCGTGGTCGTGGCCGCGGGTGCGCTGGGCACCAATCGCCTGCTGGCAAACTGCAAGGCCCGCGGGTCGCTGGCGCGCGTCAGCGAGCGTCTCGGTGACCTGGTGCGGACCAACAGTGAATCGATCGTTGCCGTGACCCTGCCCGACGACACGATCGACCTGTGGAACAGCGTCGCGATCAGCTCGAGCATTCACGTCGACCAGGACACGCACATCGAGGTCGTAACCTACGGCCGCCACGCCGATGCGATGAGTTCGATCGTCACGCTGCTGACCGGCGACGGCAGCCGGTGGTCGCGCGTATTCGCCTGGCTGCGAGCGATCCTGCGGCATCCGCTGCGGTTCGCGCGGACGCTGTGGCCGTTCGGATGGTCGCGGCGGACCCTGGTGCTGCTCGTGATGCAGAGCCTCGACAACGCGATTCGCCTGCGGTCCAGGAAACGCTGGTTCGGGAACGGTGTCTGGCTGCGAACCGAGCAGCACGCGGAGCGGCCCAACCCGACGTACATCGAGGCGGCCAACCGGGCGGCCGAGTGGATCGCGGAGCGTTACGACGGCTTCCCGCAAAGCAGCCTCCTCGAGGCCACGGCGAATATCCCGTCCACCGCGCACATCCTCGGCGGGGCCGTCGTCGGAAGCGATCGCGAGCACGGCGTCGTGGACACGGATCAGCGCGTCTTCGGGTACGAGAACCTGCTGGTGTGCGACGGATCCTGCGTGCCGGCAAACCCGGGCGTCAACCCGTCGCTGACCATCGTGGCCATGACCGAACGGGCGATGTCGAGGATTCCTGCCAGGGCCTAGTCGCGCTGCGGCGCAACGCGCACAGGGTGCCGGGCGTGCAAGCCGCCTCCCGCGAAAATGGTGGGCCCGCCAGGACTCGAACCTGGGACCAAGGGATTATGAGTCCCCTGCTCTAACCAACTGAGCTACAGGCCCGCGTACAGAGGTGCCGTCAATCCTCGAGCAGGAAGCTCCGGAGCTGATCCGAACGCGTCGGATGGCGCAGTTTCCTGAGCGCCTTGGCCTCGATCTGGCGGATACGCTCGCGCGTCACGTCGAACTGCTTGCCGACTTCCTCGAGCGTATGGTCGGTATTCATGTCGATGCCGAAGCGCATGCGCAGCACCTTGGCCTCGCGCGGCGTCAGGCCGGCCAGGACCGAATGCGTGGTCTCCTTGAGGCCCGAGGTGGTCGCGGAATCGACCGGCGAGTGCACCGTGGTGTCCTCGATGAAGTCGCCGAGATGCGAATCCTCGTCGTCGCCGATCGGGGTTTCCATCGAGATCGGCTCCTTGGCGATCTTGAGCACCTTGCGGACCTTGTCCTCGGGCATCTCCATACGCTCGGCCAGTTCGTCGGGCAGCGGTTCGCGGCCCATTTCCTGGAGCATCTGCCTCGAGATGCGGTTCAGCTTGTTGATCGTCTCGATCATGTGCACCGGGATGCGGATGGTGCGCGCCTGGTCCGCGATCGAGCGCGTAATGGCCTGGCGAATCCACCAGGTTGCATAGGTCGAGAACTTGTAGCCGCGGCGGTACTCGAACTTGTCGACGGCCTTCATCAGCCCGATGTTGCCTTCCTGGATCAGGTCCAGGAACTGCAGGCCGCGGTTGGTGTACTTCTTCGCGATGGAAATGACGAGGCGCAGGTTCGCTTCGACCATTTCCTTCTTGGCGCGACGTGCCTTGGCTTCGCCGATCGACATCTGGCGATTGATTTCCTTGATCTCGGCGATGCTCAGGCGCGTGGCTTCCTCGACTGCGATCAGCTTGCGCTGTGCCCGCAGAATGTCGTCCTTGAGCTTGGCGAGCACCGAGGAGTGCTTGCGCTTCGCGCGGATGTGCTTCTCGATCCACTCGAGGTCGGTCTCGCTCTTCGGGAAGCTCGACAGGAAGTCCTTGCGCGGCATGCCGGCGTTGCGGACACAGATCTTCATGACCAGCCGTTCCTGGCTGCGGATGATCGACACCACGTCGCGCAGGTTGACGACCAGCGCATCGAACAGTTTCGGCGCCAGCTTGAGTTCCATGACCTGGTCGGCCACGTCGGCCTGCGCCTTGATCGTGCGCTTGTCCTTGACGCCGTGCTGGGCCAGGTACTTCATCGAACGATTGAAATGGCGCTTGATGACGCGGACGCGCGCCTTGACTTCGTCGGGGTCCGGGCCCGTGTCCACGACCTCGTCGCTGTCGTCGTCGCTCTTCGGCGCCGGCGGCGTAATCTCGTCGGGCTCGTTCGGGTCGATGAAACCGACGACGAAGTCCTGCATGCGCGTCTCGCCGGCGAGCACGTTCTCCGCGACCTCGATCAGAGCCTCGACCGTCGGCGGGAAATGCATCATGTGGTACTTGACCTGGTTGAGTCCGTCCTCGATGCGCTTGGCGATCTCGATCTCACCCTGGCGCGTCAGCAGTTCGACCGTGCCCATCTCGCGCATGTACATGCGGACCGGGTCGGTCGTACGGCCGAATTCGGCATCGACGCTGGCGAGCGCGGCCTCGGCTTCCTCGACCGCCTCTTCGTCGGTCGCGGGCGCATCGGTCAGGGTCGACGACTCGGTCTCCGGTGCTTCTTCGTACACCGTGATGCCCATGTCATTGATCATGTTGACGATGTCCTCGATCTGTTCCGGATCGACGATATCGTTGGGCAGGTGATCGTTGACCTCGACATAGGTCAGGTACCCCTGTTCCTTGCCTCGGGCAATCAGATCTTTCAGTTGCTGAGCTTGCTTGCTCACGGCAACGGGTGCTGGTTTCTCAGTCAAGACGCGAACCCCTGCGGGTAATTGATACAAACGATTAATTATACGAAATCGGATATGTTCGATCCAGACCTAATACAAGGTCCGGAGCTCGGATTTCTCATCCTCCGATAGTCCACTAACTCTCTGTTTCTCAATGAGAAACTCGATTCTCTGCTTGCGGCCGGCCGTGGCCAGTTGATCCAGGCACTCGGCCAGCTCGGCGGCAGCGTCGAATTCGTCGTCGGCCGGCAGCTCGATAGCGGCCAGCTTGCCGAGGTGGCGGCCCTGCTCGTCGTGGCGATAGCGCTCGAGCAAACCGGCCGTCGTAATAGTGGGTTCGGACTGCACGGTTTCAATGAGGGCCAGCAGCAAATCGGTGCCCTTGCGCCCGACGCCGGCGAGCTTCTCGACGTCCGCTTTGCGGCCGGCGTCCGGGTAGTTGAGCACCAGCGCAATCGCGTGACGCACGACCGACGGCTGGCCTTTTGCGTGGCGTGCGCCCGCCAGCGGTCTGCGTCCGGGGGGCGGGCGGCCCGCGACGCCGCCGGGCCGGTCGCCGCTGAGCATCTTTTCGAGCTTGGCGGCCGTCAGGCCCACGGCCCCGGCCAGGCTTTCCACCAGCAGCTCGCGGTAGACGCCGGGGGGAATGCGGCTGACAAGCGGCCGGGCCAGCTCGGCGAGCCGGGCGCGGCCGTCGACCGTGCCCATGTCAACCTGGCTCGCGAGTTCCTCGATCAGGAACGCCGACAGCGCGACGCCCTGGTCGAGCGCCTCGAGGAAGGCATCGGTACCGAACTCGTTGACGTAAGTATCGGGGTCGTGGCCCTCGGGCAGGAACACGAAGCGGACCTGCCGGCCCTCGCGGATCTGCGGCAGCGCGTTCTCGAGGGCCCGCCACGCGGCCTTGCGGCCTGCGCGGTCGCCATCGAATGCAAAGCACACATTATCGGTAAGCCGGAACACGCGGTTCAGGTGCTCGGTCGTGGTCGCGGTGCCCAGCGTGGCGACGGCGAAGTCGATGCCGTGCCGCGCCAGCGCGACGGCGTCCATGTAGCCCTCGACGACGACCAGCTGGTCGATGTGCCGCAACGCTTGCCGCGCTTCGTACAGGCCATAGAGTTCGCGACCCTTGTGAAACAGCACGGTCTCGGGCGAGTTGAGGTACTTCGGTTCGCCATCGCCGAGCGTGCGGCCGCCGAAACCGATGGTGCGGCCGCGGGCATCGCGAATCGGGAACATGATCCGGTCGCGAAAACGGTCGTAGTGCTGGCCGTTGTCCTTGGCGATGATCAGGCCGGTTGCGAGCAGCCGCTCTACGGCTTCGGGCGACTTGCCGAACTTGTCGAGGACGTTGCTCCAGCCATCCGGCGCGTAGCCGATGCCGAAGCGTTTCGCCGTCGAGCCGTCGATACCCCGGCGCTTGATGTAGTCCACGGCTTGCGGCGCGTCCTTGAGACAGGCTTGCCAGTGGCGGGCTACTGTGTCGAGCAAGGAGAAAAGCTCGTCGTAACGACGCGCCGGTTTGTCGCTCTCGTCGCGGGGCACGTCGACGCCCATCGAGTGGGCGAGGCTCTCGATCGCCTCGACAAAGCTCATGTGGTCGTATTCCATCAGGAAGCCGATGGCGGTGCCGTGCGCGCCGCAGCCGAAGCAATGATAGAAGCCCTTGGCCGGGCTGACCGTGAATGACGGCGTCTTCTCGTCATGGAACGGGCAGCAGGCCTTGAACTCGCGGCCCGCTTTCTTGAGCTGCACGCGCCGGCCGACAACCTCGACGATGTCAGCGCGGGCGATCAGGTCGTCGATGAAGTCCTGGGGGATCAATCCGGCCATACCGATGCAAACGTTGCCCGGCCGTGACCGGGTCTGGGAGCGGTTGTTATTGCTTTTTTGACAGCATAGCCGAAATCGCGGGCCGTGCCAGAGCGCAAATTCCGGGCCAACCGGCCCGGCGCTAGAGTGCGTTGAGGCGGTCCTTGACCGTCGCGCTGACGGCGCCCATGTCGGCGCGGCCGGCGGCTTTCGCCTTGATCTGCCCCATCACCTTGCCCATGTCCCGAATGCTCGCGGCGCCGGTTGCGGCGATGACCTCGTCGACGAGGGACCTCAGTTCGTCGGCGCTAAGCTGTTCCGGCAGATAGCCCTGCAGGACGACGATTTCGGCGCGCTCACCGGCGGCCAGGTCCTCGCGGCCGCCCTTCTCGAATTGCTCGACCGAATCGCGGCGCTGTTTGACCATCTTGTTGAGCACGCCGAGTACGGCGGCATCGTCGAGTTCGGTGCGGGTGTCGACTTCGACCTGCTTGATCGCCGCCATGATCAGGCGCACGACCTTGAGCCGGTCCTTGTCACCGGCTTTCATCGCGGACTTCATGTCCTCGGTAATCTGGTTCTTAAGCGACATGGCCAAGAAACCCCGTGGGCGCGCCGCGGCCGCGGGCGCCGGATCTGTAATCAGTAGAGACGCTTGCGCTTGGCTTGCTCGCGGGACAGGCGCTTCAAGTGGCGCTTCACCGCGGCTGCCTTCTTGCGCTTGCGCTCCTGCGTCGGCTTCTCGTAGTACTCGCGGCGGCGAAGCTCGGTCAGAATTCCGGCTTTCTCGCAGGCACGTTTGAAGCGGCGCAGTGCAGCGTCAAAATACTCGTTCTCTTTTACGCGAACGCTAGGCATGGTTCTTCCGTCTGGACATAAATAAACCCGGCGCATGGCCGGGGTGAGCAGCGCATTCTAACGCCGGATTTGGCCGTTTGCAAAGGTTAATAAGGTGCCAGGCACCGTATTTCCGGGGGATTTTTCATGGTGCCTGGCACCGTATTTCCCGGCGGGGAATTCGGGCGGCGAGGGCGGCGGGCCGCGCGGCTGGAAATAGGGTGACTGACACCCTATTCTGCGCGCGATGAACGTGTTGGGAATCGAAACGAGTTGCGACGAGACCGGGGTGGCCGTATTCGCCACCGACCGGGGCCTGCTGGCGCATGAGCTGCACAGCCAGGTCGACCTGCACGCGGTCTACGGCGGCGTCGTGCCGGAAATCGCGTCCCGCGACCATATCCGGATGCTTTTGCCGTTAATTCAAAAGGTTATGCGCGAGGCCGGAATCGACCGGCCCGATGCGATCGCCTACACGGCCGGCCCGGGGCTGGTCGGGGCGCTGATGGTCGGCGGCGGCATGGCGGCGGGCCTCGGGCTGGCGTGGGATTGCCCCGTGATCCCGGTCCACCACATGGAGGGCCACCTGCTGGCGCCGATGCTCGAGGAGCGGCCCCCGGCATTCCCGTTCCTGGCGCTGCTGGTCTCGGGCGGGCACTCGATGCTGATCGCGGTGCGCGAACTCGGCGACTACCGCATGCTCGGCACCACGGTCGACGACGCGGTCGGCGAGGCCTTCGACAAGACGGCCAAGTTGCTGGGCCTCGGGTATCCCGGAGGACCCGCCCTCGCCGCGCTGGCCGAGGCGGGCGACGACAGCGCCTACGATTTTCCGCGGCCCATGCTCAACCAGCCCAATTCCGACTTCAGTTTCAGCGGCCTGAAGACAGCCGTGATGCTCGAGGTGCGCAAGGCAGAAGCCGAGGGGCGACTCGATGCCAGCCGCGCGGACCTCGCCGCCTCTTTTCAGCGTGCCGCCGTGGATACACTGATCGCCAAATCGATCCGTGCCGCCGCGTCAGAGGGCCTGGAACGCATCGTCGTGGCGGGCGGGGTCGGCGCCAACAAGTTGCTGCGCAAGGAAATGGCAGAAAGATTCGATGGCGAGGTTTACTATCCGCGGCTGGCATTCTGCACCGACAATGGCGCAATGATCGCGGTGGCCGGCGCGCTGCGGCTCGCCGAGGCCGGGCAGGCAGGCGAGATCAGGGCGCGTGCGCGCTGGTCGCTGGACACGCTCGGCGTACCCCCCACCGCCTCAACGGGATAATCATGGACAAAATATTTCTGCATGAACTGAAGATCGAGACGATCATCGGCATCTGGGAGTGGGAGCGCAAGATCCGCCAGACCGTCGTGATCGACCTCGAAATGAGCGCCGATATTGCGCGCGCGGCGGCCACCGACGACGTGGCCGATACGCTCAATTACAAGAGCGTCGCCAAGCGCCTGCAGCAATTCGTCGGCGAGTCGAGTTTTCAGCTGGTGGAAACCCTGGCCGAGCGCATCGCCGGTATCGTGCGCGACGAATTCGACGTTGCCTGGGTCAAGGTGACCGTGCACAAACCGGGCGCCATTCGTGGCTCGCGCGACGTCGGCATCATTATCGAACGCGGCACGCCGCCGGAGTAGGGTTCATGGCACGCGTCTACATGAGCCTCGGCAGCAACATCGATCCCGAGGTCAACCTGAGGCGGGGGGTCCGGGAGCTACGGCGCCGCTACGGGCAGGTCGACGTTTCCGCCGTCTATCGCAACAAGGCCGTTGGTTTCGAGGGCGACGATTTCCTGAACCTCGTCGCCGGATTCGAGTCTGAAACGTCACCCCGTGAGATTTGCGAGGCCATCGAGGCTATACATAATCTGGTGGGTCGCGACCGCGATACCGGAAAGTGGGAATCACGTCCTCTCGATATCGACCTGCTGCTCTACAATGATCTCGTCATGGATGAGCGGCCAGTACGGATACCGCGCAGCGACGTGCTCGAATACAGTTTCGTGTTGCGCCCACTGGCCGAGCTGGCCCCCGATCTCAGGCACCCGGTGACGGGCAGGACCATGCTCGAGCACTGGCAGGAATTCGATGCGTCGAGTCATCCGCTGGAGACCGTCGGCGTTGAACTTTGAAGGAGTAATCATGCGCAAGATCTTCGTGTTGTTATGTTCGGCGCTGTTCGTCACGGCGTGCGGTGGTGGCAGCGGTTTCAGCGATACCAACCCGCAGCCGACGGCCTGCAGCAACGATGGCCAGAAGCAGTTCGTGCTCGACGTGCTGTACGACTGGTACCTGTGGAACGACCTCTTGCCCGCGAACATCGACATCGCCGATTACGC
>JBFEJR010000015.1:0-64161 GCA_041553075.1 Woeseiaceae bacterium
GGTCATCGGCGGGATGTTGCGTGGTGATACCGAGTACGATGCCGCCGCCGTCGCGGAATCGCTGGGCACGTTCAAGCACGCTGCCGGCAAGTTCGGCGGCCTGTTCCCCGAGGGCAGCGAGACCGGTGAGGGTACCGAGGCAGCCCCCGCGATCTGGGAAGACCGCGAAGGATTCAACGCGGCTTTGCAGGACCTGGCGGACGCCGTTGATGCCGCTATCGCAGCTGCACCGGCGACGCTCGACGAGGCCAAGCCGACGCTCGGGCCGATTTTCCAGGCCTGCAAGTCCTGCCACGACAACTACCGCATCGAAGACGAGTAAGCGCTGACCGATGCGCCGCCTGGTCGTCGCCTTGCTGCTCCTACTGGGGGCGGCGTGGTGGATCACCGCGCCGACCCCGCTGTCCGCAGGCGATCTCCCCGAACATTCCGCTGACGCCGCCGCGGGCGAGCAGGTGTTCTGGGCGGGCGGCTGCGCGTCCTGCCATGCGACGCCGGTCAACGGCAAGCGCGCGACCGGCGCAGCCAGGCTGCGGCTCGGCGGCGGGTTGGAGCTCGAGTCGCCCTACGGTGTCTTTCGTGCGCCCAACATCTCCCCGCACCCGGCGGACGGCATCGGCGGATGGTCGGATCTCGACTTCGTCAACGCGATGCAGCGCGGCGTGTCCCCGGATGGCCGCCATTACTACCCGTCGTTTCCGTACACGTCGTACGCGCGCATGGCGCTCGAGGACGTGCTCGACCTGAAGGCGTACCTGGACACGTTGCCGGCCATGGCCGGCCGGGCGCCGGGCCACGATCTCGGGTTGCCGTGGTCGGTGCGGCGCGGCCTGGGTGCCTGGAAACGCCTCTACCTCGATACCGATCCCGTGGTGGCCTTCGACCCGGCCGACGCGCTCGTTACCCGCGGCCGGCAACTGGTCGAGGGGGCCGGCCACTGCGGCGAGTGCCATACGCCCCGCAACCGCATCGGCGGCCTGCTGCGGGAGCGCTGGCTGGCGGGTGCGCCGAGCCCCGAGGGCAAGGGGCGTATTCCGAACATCACGCCCGCCGGCACGAACGTCGCCGGCTGGTCGGCCCGCGACATCGAGTATTACCTCGAAAGCGGTTTCACGCCCGAGTTCGATACGGTCGGGGGCACCATGGTCGCGGTGCAGGAGAACCTGGCGATGCTGAGCGCCACGGACCGCAAGGCCATTGCGGCCTACCTGAAAGCGATACCGGCCGTCGACTAGGCCCGGCGTTCGCGTCAGCTTGCCGCTTTCAGTTTTCTCGAGTCGACCTCGTAGTGCGAGCCGTTCCTGGCCTCGAGGTTGATCTCCCACAGCTCCTCGTCCGGGATCTGGGTCCGTTCGCGACCCGGCAGCTCGCGCTCGTCGTCGACCTGCAGGCCCCAGACGCGCACGTTGCGAATGCCGGCGACCGGGATGCGCTCGGCGTCGAAGCGTTCGCGAAACTGCGGATCGATGTCGTCGCTGGCCCAGGTTGCGAACCCACAGGCGGCAATGGCCGCGACGTGCTCGGGCATTTTCGGCGATCGTTCGGGCATAGACGTGTACCTCCGGAACCTACGTTACGCACCCCTCGTACGGCCTTGAATCCGTAATTGCCGCGACGGAGGCGCCGCGCCGTCAGGGCGCGGGTCCGTATTTGCCGGGATACCGCGGGCCGCAGCCGTTGGTATGGTTGAGACGAGGGACATCCGCCGGCACGGAGGAAATGCTCATGTCAATCGTCAACGTTCTCGTCATCGCGGCACTCATCGCGACGCTCCTGGTACTGGGGCTCGGCCTGCGCTCCATGGCGCGGGGCGGCAAGTACGATGCCGAGCATGCCGAGAAATTCATGTGGGAGCGGGTTGCGCTGCAGGGACTCGTCGTCGTCTTGCTACTGGTAGCGGCGGTCCTGCTGAATACGTGAAAACCCGGGCACGAGGCGGTCCGACCCATTAGAATGGCGCCCGGACTTTCCTCTACAGCCCGGAGCATTCCAGCATGCGTATTGACGCAATCGCCATCGGCGACCATCCGCCCGATGACGTCAACGTAATCATCGAAGTACCCCTCGGCGGCCAGCCGATCAAGTACGAAATGGACAAGGAGGCGGGCACGCTCGTCGTCGATCGCTTCCTGTATACGCCGATGTCTTACCCGGGCAACTACGGCTTTGTCCCGCACACGCTGTCCGAGGACGGCGACCCGATCGATGTACTCGTCATCAATACCCGCGAGCTCGTACCCGCCTGCGTCATCAACGTCCGGCCTGTCGGCGTCCTGATCATGGAAGACAACGCCGGGCAGGACGAGAAGGTGATCGCAGTGCCGTCACACGCGCTGACCAAGCGCTACGATCACATCACCACGCACTCGGACCTGCCGGACATCACGCTGCACCAGATCGAGCATTTCTTCGAGCACTACAAGGACCTCGAACCCGGCAAGTGGGTCAAGATCGGTGACTGGCACGGCGTCGACGACGCCAAGGTCCTGATCGCCGAAGCGATCGCAAGGGCACAGGTTCAGAGGGAATCGTAGAACGCCTCCTGGCGCCTGCGCTCGGCGGCATCCGGCAGTCGTCCGCGGGCGGCGCCGAAATTGTCGTCGACGTGGTGCACCTTGGTCATGCCCGGAATGCTCAGCGTCGCTGCGGGGTGGCCGATCGCGTACTTCAGCAGGAACTGCGCCCAGCTCTCGCAGCCGAACTCGGTGGCCCAGTCCGGCAGGGGCTGATCGCCGACCCTGTCGAAGATGCGGCCGCCGCCGAATGCGCGGTTGATGATGACCGCGATGCCCCGATCCGCGGCCAGCGGCAGGATGCGATCCGCTGCCTCGCGCTGCTCCAGCGAGTAGTTGACCTGGATGAAGTCGAGCGCCTCGTTCCGCATGACCTGTTCGAATTCCTCGTACTGCGCGGATCGCGACGTCGTGATGCCGATATAGCGAATGCGGCCTTCCTGCTGCCATTCGCGCATCGCGCCGAGCGCCGCGCGCGTGCCGCGCAGGTTATGCACCTGCATCAGGTCGAAGGTCTCGGTCTGCAGGCGTTGCTGCGACCGGCGCATCTGCGCAGCGGTTGCGTCGCCGCCGGGTTCCTCGTCGGCCTTGGTCGCGATGAAGAGGTCATCGCGGATGCCGAGGTCCGCTATCAGGTCGCCGAGGACGGCTTCGGATGAGCGATACATCGGTGCGGTGTCGATGACGGTGCCGCCGAGTTCGTGGAAGCGGCGCAGCGCGGCGCGCAGCACCGCGCGCTGGTCGGCGTCGTCCCCGACCCCGTAGCGGTTCGTGCCGAGGCCGATCACCGGCACCAGCTCCCCGGACGAGGGAATCGCCTTGCGAATCAGCTCGTCGGGGCTTGCCAGCGCAGGTCCGCTGCCGAGCGCGGCGAGCGACAGGGCGCCCAGTCCGGCCGCGTTGAAATCTCTTCGGGTAATTTTCATGAAGGCTCCTATAACTTGCTGGTGGGGGTGACACCCCCTGTATTGATGTACACGAGGCTGGCACAATTGTCATCTCCCCGGACGCTGACGGACGACGCATGCCAGGACTCTATTTCGAAGAATTCGAGGTCGGCCGGGTTTTCGATCACCCGATACGCCGTACGATCACCGAGACCGACAACGTGCTCATCACGACGATGACGCACAATCCGGCGTCCCTGCACCTCGACGCGGAGTACATGAAGCACACCGAATTCGGCAAGCCGCTGGTCAACAGCTGCCTGACGCTGAGCTTCATGGTCGGTATCTCGGTCAACGATACGACGCACGGCACGACCGTGGCCAACCTCGGCTGGGACGAGGTGCGCTTTCCGAAACCGCTGTTTTGCGGCGACACGATTCGCATCGAGACCGAAGTGCTCGAAACGCGCGCCAGCAAGTCGCGTCCGGACAACGGGATCGTGGTCTTTGCCCACCGAGCTTACAACCAGCGCGACGAACTCGTCGGCGAGTGCCGGCGCACTGCCCTGATGCTGAGGAAGCCCGCGTGAGCCGCAGTTTCCTGTTCGTGCCCGGGGATGCGGAGCGCAAGCTGGAAAAAGCAGGCAGTGCGGGGGCCGATGCGCTGATCCTGGATCTCGAGGACGCGGTCGTGCCCGCAGCCAAGGCGGCGGCGCGCGCGCTCGTCGCCGCGTACCTGCAGGGCAAGAGCGACGTGTGGGTAAGGATTAACCCGCTGCACACCGAGTACTGGGAAGCCGACCTCGAGGCCGTCATTCCTGCGCAGCCGGCCGGTATCGTTCTGCCGAAGCCGCGGCATGCGCGCGATGCGGTCCGGTTGTCGGAGCGCATCGATGTGCTCGAAAACCACCACAACATCGCTCATGGCCAGACGCGGATCATTGCGCTGTGCACCGAAGACCCGGAGGCCCTGTTTACCCTGCACAGCTACATCGGCACGGTACCGCGGCTCGCCGGCCTGTCCTGGGGTGCCGAGGATCTTGCCGCGGCCGTGGGCGCGTCGGCCAACCGCGACGATGAAGGCCACTGGCTGCCCCCCTACGAACTGGCGCGATCGCTGTGCCTCCTGGCGGCCGCCGCCGCGGAGGTCGCGGCGATCGATACGGTCTATACGGACTTTCGCGACCTCGACGGCTTGCTAGGCTATGCAACAAGTGCGCGTCGCGACGGGTTCAGCGGCATGCTGGCGATTCACCCGGCCCAGGTCGAAGTGATCAATGCCGCGTTCGAGCCCAGCGCCGCGGAACTCGAGCGAGCGCAGCGCATCGTTGAGCTGTTCGCACAACATCCCGGGGCGGGAACGATCGGCCTCGATGGCAAGATGATCGACCGGCCGCACCTGGTTCAGGCACAGCGCCTGCTCCGGCAGGCCAGGCGCAATCAATAACAACAGGAAGGCATTACTATGGATACGCAAATCTACCCGGTTCCCGCTGCAGTCAAGAAACGTGCACTGATTGACGAGGCCGGCTACCGTGCGATGTACGCCCGCTCGCTGGACGACAAGGAGGCCTTCTGGGCGGAGCAGGCGCAGCGCATCGACTGGATCAAGCCGTTTTCCAAGGTCAAGGACGTGTCGTTCGCGAAGAACGACCTGCACATCCGCTGGTACTACGACGGCACCCTGAACGCCTGTTACAACTGCGTGGACCGCCATCTCGATACCAAGGGCGACGACGTCGCGATCATCTGGGAAGGTGACGATCCGGCGCGCGACCTGAAGATCACGTACCGCGAACTCCACGAGAAGGTCTGCAAGTTCGCGAATGTGCTCAAGGCGCTGGGCGCCAAGCGCGGCGACCGCGTCACGATCTACATGCCGATGATTCCCGAAGCGGCGATCTCGATGCTCGCGTGCGCGCGCATCGGTGCCGTGCACTCGGTCGTATTCGGCGGGTTCTCGCCCGATGCGCTGGCGGGCCGTATCGTCGACTGCGAATCCAACATCGTGATCACCGCCGACGAAGGCGTCCGCGGCGGAAAAAAGGTACCACTCAAGGCCAATGTCGATGCGGCGGCGGAGAATGCCGAGGTGACGACCCTCGAAAAGGTGCTGGTCGTACGCAACACGGGTAACGACGTCGGCTGGGTCGACGGCCGCGACGCCTGGCTGCACGAGGTCGAGGCCGAGGTCGATGCGGACTGCCCGTGCGAGGAAATGAAAGCCGAGGACCCGCTGTTCATCCTCTACACGTCCGGATCGACGGGCAAACCCAAGGGCGTGCTGCACACGACCGGCGGCTACCTCGTGTACGCGGCGCTCACGCATGAATACGTCTTCGACTACCATCCCGGCGACGTGTACTGGTGCACGGCCGACGTCGGCTGGGTGACCGGACACAGCTACATCGTGTACGGCCCGCTCGCCAACGGCGCGATCACGCTGATGTTCGAGGGCGTGCCCAATTACCCGACTTCGTCGCGGTTCTGGGAAGTCTGCGACAAGCACCACGTGAACATCTGCTACACGGCGCCGACGGCGATCCGGGCGCTGATGCGCGAAGGTGACGATCCCGTCAAGAAGACCTCGCGCAAGGACCTGCGGTTGCTCGGCTCGGTCGGCGAACCGATCAACCCCGAGGCGTGGGAGTGGTACTACCATGTCGTGGGCGAGGGGCGTTGCCCGATCGTCGACACCTGGTGGCAGACCGAGACCGGCGGCATCCTGATCACGCCGTTGCCCGGTGCCACGGACCTCAAGCCCGGATCGGCGACGCGGCCGTTCTTCGGCATCGAGCCCGCGCTGCTCGACGCGGACGGCAATACGCTCGAGGGTGCCGTGTCCGGCAACCTGGTCATCTGTGACAGCTGGCCGGGCCAGATGCGCACGGTCTACGGTGACCATGACCGCTTCGTCGAGACGTATTTCTCGGCCTACCCGGGTTACTACACGACCGGCGACGGCGCACGGCGCGACGAAGACGGGTACTACTGGATCACCGGCCGCACCGATGACGTGCTCAACGTCTCGGGTCACCGCATGGGAACCGCCGAGGTCGAAAGCGCGCTGGTCGCGCACAGCAAGGTGGCCGAAGCGGCGGTCGTCGGTTACCCGCACGACATCAAGGGACAGGGGATCTATGCCTACGTCACGCTGATGGAGGGCATCGAACCGACCGACGAGCTACGTGCCGAGTTGCAGCAGTGGGTACGCAAGGAAATCGGGCCGATCGCCAAGCCGGACCTGATCCAGTGGGCGCCGGGCCTGCCGAAGACCCGTTCGGGCAAGATCATGCGGCGTATTCTCCGCAAGGTTGCGGCCGACGACTACGGCGATCTCGGGGATACGTCGACGCTGGCCGATCCTTCGGTCGTCGATGACCTCGTGAAGAACCGGCAGAACCGGAACTAGCGCTCAGCCTTTGCGGCGGCCGCGGTCGATTTCGGGCTCGTCGTCGCCGAGGCTGTCGATGAAACTCTGGTCGAGTTCGGCCACGTTTTCCGGCGGCAGTTCGTCGACGATGCTGTCCTCGTTGAACGGCTGGTCGGCGCCGACCGATTCGGCGATGACCGGTCCGTCGAGTTTTTGCGTGGCGAGGAGGTCGTGCTCCTCCGGGACCGTGACGGACCCGCCCGCGGCTTTGCCCTTCACGGTGCCGGCGCTGTTGCGGCCGAGGCGCCGGTACTCGGCCACCTGGCGCTCGTAAGCCGTCACGAATTCCTCGCCGAACATCTGCGGGAAGCGGCCTCCGCCTTTCTCGGTCATGATCGGGTAGAGATCGCAATACAGGTCCCAGTACTTCGACTTGTTGCGGAACTTGAGCAGCGCGCTGCCAATGGTGCGGTCGAAGCCCTGCTGCAACTCGTCGGGATCGAAGCGATCGGCGAACTCGATGAAGGCGCTGTTCATCGCATCCAGGAACGCGTTCTGGTGGTTGAGCAGGTCCTGGCAGACCTCGCGCACGGCATCCCGGGCGCCGAGGTATTCACCCTCGTCGCCAACCAGCAGCTGCTTGATCAGGTCGCCCGTGTTCTCGGAGAACTTGAGCGGATTATTGTAGCGCGGCAAGAGAGTCGTCTGGTCGAGTCGGAATGCGTTCTTCAGGTTGGCGCGGCTCGAAAGCAACAGGGTCACGCCTTCGACGAACTCGCGCAGGACCAGTCCGGCAGTCATCATCAGCTCGGGGCGATTGATGGCCGGATGCAGTTCGACGCGGCTGATGCCGAGCCCGTCGAGGAAGGAGTCGAACAGGTCTTCGGCCGTCACGTCGACGGCCTTGTCGCCGGCGGACGCATCGTTGGCCGGCTCATCGACGAGCCGCGGTTCGGGCTCCGGCGCCGGTTCGGCTTTCTTCCGATCCTCGCCGAACAGGATCGACTGGAATTCTTCGTCGCCCGTGATTTCGTCCTCGTCGAGCAACTGCATGCCCGTTTCCAGGACTTCTTCGTCGACGTACTGGTCGAAGTCGTCCGTCGAGATGGAGGCGGAGTCGGGGTCGAGGGGCATCGCGAGGCTCTCGCCCTTGTCGATGCTCACCTCGAATTCGAAGTCGCCCATCCGCATGCGGTCCCCGTCGAACAGGCGGCGCGGGTTGCCCTTGCCGATGGGTTCGTGCTCGCCGTTCATGTACACGCCGTTGCTGCTCATATCGGCGAGGTAGTACATGCCGCCCTTGTAGTCGATCGTTGCGTGGCGGCCGGAGATATAGCGGTCCGGGTCCGGCAGGATCCAGTCGTTTTGCAGCGAGCGCCCGATGGTGCCGCCGTTTTCGTGGAACTCGCGCACACAGTCGTCGCCGACGATATCGCGGTGCTCCGAGATGATCTTGATGGTAAGCGGCATAGCATTCCTCCGAATAACTCGCTAATTCTCGGCGATATCAAAGATTTAGACTGGTACCCAGTTCACATAATCACGGCTTGGGCGGCGGCCGGCAGGCTTGATTTTCGGGTTTTCCGGCCTCAAGTGGACGTTTTGGGTAGACTGGACGCCAGCCAATGAGCCAAGAACCCTTATTCAAGGTCCTGTTCATGAGCCAGGGGCAGGTGTACGAGATTTACGCCCGCTCGGTGGGTCACGGAGAGATGTTCGGATTCGTCGAGGTCGAGGAGCTCGTTTTCGGCGAACGGTCGAGCGTGGTCGTCGATCCGTCCGAGGAGAGAATCAAGTCCGAGTTCGCCAACGTGCGTCGCACCTACCTGCCGATGCACTCGATCATCCGGATCGACGAAGTCGACAAGCAGGGTGTGAGCAAGATCTCGAAACTCGAGGGCAGCAACGTCGCGCAGTTCCCGATGCCGGTCTACACGCCGGGTGACAGCAACAAGTAGTTGGTCCGAAACCAGGCGTTCCAGTATCATCGCGACTCGATAAATCCCACCACAAGGTGCTCGTCTCAACATGCTGGAACTGCCAGGACAGGCGGCGTTGTCGGATTTTCGCCTGGCCAAACTGACCCGATCATTGCAGCGTGCCGATGAGCGCGTGGCGGCTGTCGAGGCCCGCTTCACCTACTTCGTATCGACCCGTTCCAGCCTGGACCGCGAGCATCGGGGCAGGCTCGAAGCGCTGCTGCTGTCCGGTGACAAGCCCGCGCCGCTGCGGCGCGGCTCGCAGACGCTTTACGTCGTGCCGCGGCCCGGAACCATCTCGCCGTGGTCGTCGAAAGCCACGGACATCGTGAAGGCCTGCGACATCGACGCGGTCGACCGGGTCGAGCGCGGCATCTGCTACGCCGTCCGTTTTGCCGCCGGGGCCGACCACGAAGCGGCGCAGGCGCTCGCGCCCCTGCTCTGCGACCGCATGACCGAAGCCGTTTTCGCGAACGCCGCCGACGTGGCAGCGCTGTTCGAGGCACACGATCCCGTCCCGGTGGGCACGGTGCCGCTCTCGAGCGAGGGCCGCGCGGCACTCGCGGCGGCGAATACCGGCCTTGGTCTCGCGCTCTCCGACCAGGAGATCGATTACCTGGTCGGCTGCTACGGCGAGCTGGGGCGCGACCCGACGGATGCGGAGCTGATGATGTTCGCCCAGGCGAACTCGGAGCATTGTCGCCACAAGATATTCAACGCCAGCTGGGTCATCGACGGGGAGCCGCAGGAGCAGCGCCTCTTCGGCATGATCAAGTCCACCACGGAGAAGACCCCGGACGGCGTGATTTCCGCCTACAGCGACAACGCGGCCGTGATCGAGGGGTGGCGGGGGGCGCGCCTGATGCCGCATGCCGCGACGCGCGAGTACGCCTTCACTGACGAGCCGATTCACATCCTGATGAAGGTGGAGACGCACAACCACCCGACCGCGATCTCGCCGTTCCCGGGCGCCGCGACCGGCTCCGGCGGGGAAATCCGCGACGAGGGCGCCACCGGGCTCGGCGCCCGGCCGAAGGCGGGCCTGACCGGCTTCACGGTCTCTCACCTGCGCATCCCGGGTTACCGGCAGCCGTGGGAGACCGATTTCCCGCATCCCGAGCACCTGGCGACGCCGCTGGATATCATGATCGAGGGCCCGATCGGCGGCGCCGCGTTCAACAACGAGTTCGGGCGGCCGAACCTGGCCGGCTATTTCCGCACCTTCGAAAGCCATTTCCCGGGGCTGCCCGATAACGAGATCCGCGGCTATCACAAGCCGATCATGATTGCGGGCGGCGTCGGCAACGTCCGGCAAGAGCACGCGTGCAAGACAGACGTCCCGGCCGGGGCCAGGCTCGTGGTCCTCGGCGGTCCCGCGATGCTGATCGGTCTCGGCGGCGGCGCCGCCTCGTCGCTGGCGAGCGGTACCTCGAGCGCCGAGCTCGATTTTGCCTCGGTGCAACGGGGCAACCCGGAAATGGAGCGCCGCGCCCAGGAGGTGATCGACCGCTGTTGGGAAATGGGGAAGGACAACCCCGTCCTGCTGATCCACGACGTCGGCGCAGGCGGCCTGTCCAACGCGGTGCCGGAGGCCGTGGATCACTCGGGGCACGGGGCCGAGATCGAGCTGCGCGAGGTCGACAATGCCGAGCCCGGCATGTCGCCGATGGGTATCTGGTGCAACGAGGCCCAGGAGCGCTACGTGCTCATCATCGACGAGGACCGCATCGAGCAATTCCGCGCGTTGTGCGATCGCGAGCGCTGCCCGCTGTCGGTCATCGGGACCCTGACCCGGGATGGCAACCTGACCGTCAATGACCGCGAGTTCGACAACCGGGTCGTCGACATGCCGATGCAGATGCTGCTCGGCAATCCGCCCAAGATGGAACGGGACGTGGCGCGGCAACCCCTTCCCGAGGAGCCGCTGAATCTCGACGGGATCGAGCTGGAGGAAGCCGTGCTGCGCGTATTGCGCTTCCCGGCCGTCGCCGACAAGTCGTTCCTGGTGCATATCGGCGATCGCACGGTCGGCGGCCTGAGCGTGCGCGATCAGCTGGTCGGGCCCTGGCAGGTGCCCGTCAGCGACGTCGCGATCACGGCGTCGGGCTTCAAGAGCACCACCGGTGAGGCCATGGCCATGGGCGAGCGCACTCCGCTGGCGGTTACCAACGCGCCCGCGTCGGGCCGGATAGCCGTCGCCGAGGCGATAACGAACATCGCGGCGGCGCCGATCGAGTCGTTGAGCCGGGTGCGGCTGTCCGCCAACTGGATGGCGGCGGCGGGTCACCCGGGCGAGGACGCCAACCTGTTCGCGACCGTGAAGGCGGTCGGCGACGAGCTCTGCCGCGAACTGGGCGTTGCGATTCCGGTGGGCAAGGACTCGATGTCGATGCGTACGCGCTGGGAGGACGACGACGGCGAGCACAACGTCGTGGCGCCGGTATCGCTGATCGTGTCCGCCTTCGCGCCGGTTAAGGACGTCACGAAACACCTCACGCCGCAACTGCGGCGGACGGACGAACCGAGTTACCTGTTGCTGATCGATCTCGGCGAGGGCAGGAACCGCCTTGGCGGCTCCTGTCTCGCGCAGGCGTTTGCGCGGACCGGCGGCGCCACGCCGGACCTCGACGACCCGCGCCTTCTCAAGGGATTGTTCGCAGCGGTGCAGGAACTAAATGACCGCGGCATGCTGCTGGCCTATCACGATCGCAGTGACGGCGGGTTGCTGGCGGCCGTTGCCGAGATGATCTTCGCCAGTCGCCTCGGCGTGTCGCTGACGCTCTCGGGATCGCGCGTGGAGCTGTTGCGCCGACTGTTCAGCGAGGAACCCGGCGCGGTCCTGCAGGTCGCGAGGAGCAAGCTGCCGCAGGTGCAGATGGTACTGGACCGCAACGAGATCAGGGCCGACGCGATCGGGCTCGTGACCGACGATGCGCGCCTGGTCGTCAGGAGCGACGACCTGACGGTGCTGGACCTGGACCGCGCGACGCTGCAGCGGGCCTGGTCGGAGCCGAGCTACAGGATCCAGGCGCTGCGTGACAACCCGACCACCGCGAAACAGGAGTTCGACCGCCTCCTCGACGACGACGACCCGGGCCTCAACGTCGTCCTGACGTTCGATCCAGGCGAGGACATTGCGCGAGCTTTCCGCGGCACGCCGGCCCCGCCGGTCGCGATCCTGCGCGAGCAGGGGGTCAACAGCCAGCACGAGATGGCGGCAGCGTTCATGCAGGCGGGATTCGCGACCGTGGACGTGCACATGAGCGACCTGCTCGAGGGCCGTGATTCGCTCGCGAACTACCAGGGCCTGGTGGCCTGCGGCGGCTTCTCGTTCGGCGACGTGCTGGGCGCGGGCGGCGGCTGGGCCAAGTCCGTGCTGTACCATGAGCGCACGCGCGACATGTTCGCGGCGTTTTTCGAGCGTGGCGATACGTTCGCGCTCGGCGTGTGCAACGGCTGCCAGATGCTGGCGCAGCTCAAGGAGCTGATCCCCGGCGCGAATCACTGGCCACGCTTCCTGCGGAACCGGTCCGAGCAGTTCGAAGCGCGTCTCAGTCTCGTGGAGATCCTGGAGAGTCCGTCGCTGTTCCTGGACGGCATGGCGGGTGCGCGGCTGCCGATCGCCACGTCGCACGGCGAGGGCCGCGCGGTGTTCGCCGACGATACGGCGCGCTACTCGGCGTCCTACACGGTCGCGATGCGCTACGTCGACAACTACGGGGAGGTGGCGGACACCTACCCGGCGAATCCCAACGGCTCCACCGATGGCATCTGCGGGCTGTCCAGCGAAGACGGCCGCGTGACGATCATGATGCCGCACCCGGAACGCGTGGCGCTGACGCGCCAGAACTCCTGGCATCCGGATGACTGGGGAGTCGACGGGCCGTGGCTGCGCCTGTTCCGCAATGCGCGGCTCGCGGTAGGGTAGGGACAGTCGCTCGGGGAGCCCGCCGCGCGGGCGCCTCAGGCCGATGCGACGTTGTCGTTGTCGGCTTCGGTGATGAAGAACCGGCGTACCTTGATGGCGCGGGTCAGTTTGCCGCGGCGCACGAAGCACTGGTAGAACATGTCTTTCAGTACCTCGAGCAGGATGCCGGCCTGGGCCCGGTTGAGCAGCGGCAGTTCCTCGTGACTGCCGGTCCCGAACAGCACGGCCTTGATCGGCGCAAATGATTCGTCGTCGATACCGGCGATGTCCTGCGCGGTCATCACTTCCTCGAAGGCCCTGAGCTTGCCGCCCTCACCGAGGGCATGAAACGCGCTGACCGAAGCGCGGCGGCACATCGAGGCAAACGCATTGAAGTTGTTGTTCGAGTAGCAGCTCAGCGCTTCGCGGAACAGCACCTCGGTGTGTTTCGGCAGGTACGAAAAAGCGAAGCGTTCCTTGGGCCGCTCGAGCTCGACGAAGTTGCGGTACAGCTCGACCGTGTTGTCGCGGTATTCGCGCACGGCAAAGCGCAGGAACACCGGCGCATTGCAGGAATCGCACTTGTAGACCAGCCCGACGTGCTTGGGGCGGTCGCGCAACAGCGAGGACGCGTCGGGAACGGACTGCGGCTGCATGTGCGCAAACACGCCACAGTAGGGGCACTCGAGTCCTATGCGGTCCTCGAGCTCGCTTCTAATCCCCTGATCTCTGTCAATTACAATCGCCATTTCGCTCGGTATTATTTTTTATAGATCAGCGACTTCAGTATGCATGCAAATCGGGTTTTCACTGCCGTTCGTTAACATAATACAGAAATGATTTCCGTCCCTGATCGCCGACAGCCGGCCGCGCCGAATCAGGCCTCGAGCCGCTTGTACTTGATGCGGTGCGGGCTGTCGGCGTCGGCACCGAGGCGGCGCTTGCGGTCCTGCTCGTAGTCGGCATAGTTGCCGGCAAACCACACGACCTCGGAGTTACCCTCGAACGCCAGGATGTGCGTGGCAATTCGGTCGAGGAACCAGCGGTCATGCGAGATGACGATGGCCGATCCCGGGAACTCGAGCAGCGCCTCTTCGAGCGCGCGCAGGGTTTCGACGTCGAGGTCGTTGGTGGGTTCGTCGAGCAGTAACAGGTTGCCACCCGACTTCAGCGTCTTGGCGAGATGCACGCGGTTGCGTTCGCCGCCGGACAGCAGGCCGATCTTCTTCTGCTGGTCCTGGCCGCGGAAGTTGAAACGGCCGACGTAGGCGCGCGACGACGTTTCGTAGCTGCCGACCCTGATCATGTCGAGACCGTCGGAGATCTCCTCCCAGACCGTGTTGTCGTCGTTGAGCGCATCGCGCGACTGGTCGACCGCGGCGACTTGCACGGTGTCGCCGAGACGCAGCGTTCCCGTGTCCGGTTGCTCCTCGCCCGTGATCATGCGGAAAAAGGTCGTCTTGCCCGCGCCGTTGGCGCCGATGACACCGACGATGCCGCCGGGCGGGAGCTGGAAACTCAGGCCGTCGATAAGCAGCTTGTCGCCGAAGCCTTTCTTGAGCTTGTCGACTTCGAGCACGACGTCGCCGAGGCGCGGGCCCGGCGGGATATAAATCTCGTTGGTTTCATTGCGTTTCTGGTAATCCGCCGACGACAGCTCCTCGAACTGCTTGAGTCGCGCCTTCGACTTGGCCTGGCGGCCCTTGGGGTTGGTGCGCACCCACTCGAGCTCATGCTGCATGGCCCTGCGGCGGGCTTTCTCGGTCGCTTCCTCGGTTTTCAGGCGCGCCTCTTTCTGCTCCAGCCACGACGAGTAGTTCCCCTCCCAGGGGATACCGTGGCCGCGGTCCAGCTCGAGAATCCAGCCGGCCACGTTGTCCAGGAAGTAGCGGTCATGGGTCACGGCGATGACCGTGCTCGGGTATTCGTCCAGGAAGCGCTCGAGCCATGCGACCGACTCGGCATCGAGGTGGTTGGTCGGCTCGTCGAGCAGCAGCATGTCGGGCTGGGACAGCAACAGGCGGCACAGCGCCACGCGGCGACGCTCGCCGCCGGACAACTTCGCTACTTCCGCATCCCACGGCGGCAGTCGCAGTGCGTCCGCGGCGACCTCGAGCTTGCGGTCCACCTCCCAGCCGCCGGCCGCGTCGATGGCATCCTGCAGCTTGCCCTGCTCCTCGAGCAGGGCGTTCATCTCGTCGTCCTCCATGGGCTCCGCGAACTTCATGCTGATCTCGTTGAACCGATGCAGCAGTTCGATGGTCTCACCGAGACCCTCCTCGACGTTGCCGCGCACGTCCTTGGCGGGGTCGAGCTCGGGTTCCTGCGGCAGGTAACCGATCTTGATGCCCGGCTGGGGGCGCGCCTCGCCGTCGAATTCGGTGTCGAGGCCCGCCATGATGCGCAGCAGGGTCGACTTGCCGGACCCGTTGAGCCCCAGCACACCGATCTTGGCGCCCGGGAAAAACGAGAGGGAAATGTCGCGAATGAGGTAGCGCTTGGGCGGCACCACCTTCGCGACGCGGTTCATTGTGTAGATGTACTGGGCCATGGCAATTCGGCGAGTTGAGAAGCGCGCATTATCCTGTATGCCGCCACACAAGCAAATGCGGTGTCAGTCACCTTATTTCCAGTCTAAAGGTGCCAGGCACCTTTAGACTGGAAATAAGGTGACTGACACCCTAACATCCTCGTCTTTGCGCGCCCCTGCCTGCGGAGATACCCCCTGAATGTTTGACACCTCGAAGACGATCGAGTCGTTCGATCCTGAAGTGGCCAAGGCCATCGACCTGGAGCACCAGCGCCAGGAAGAGCACATCGAGCTGATTGCCTCGGAAAACTACACGAGCCCGATGGTCATGAAAGCCCAGGGTTCGCGGCTGACCAACAAGTACGCCGAGGGCTACCCGGGCAAACGCTACTACGGCGGCTGCGAGTTCGTCGACGACGTCGAGACGCTGGCCATCGAGCGTGCCAAGGAGCTGTTCGGCGCCGCGTATGCCAACGTGCAGCCGCACTCGGGCTCGCAGGCGAACGCCGCGGTCTACCATGCGTTGTGCGAGCCCGGCGACACGGTGATGGGCATGAATCTGAACGAGGGCGGGCACCTCACGCACGGCTCGCCTGTCAACTTCTCCGGCAAGTTGTTCAACATCATCCAGTACGGCCTCGACCCGGCGACCGGCCTGATCGACTACGACGAGGTCGAGCGCCTGGCGAAGGAACACCGGCCGAAGATGATCGTGGCCGGGTTCTCGGCCTACTCGCAGGTGGCGGACTGGGAGCGCTTTGCCGAGATCGCCAAAGACGTGGGCGCCTTCTTGCTCGTCGACATGGCGCACGTGGCGGGTCTCGTGGCCGCCGGCCTCTACCCGAACCCGATCCCGCACGCCGACGTCTGCACGACGACGACCCACAAGACGCTCCGCGGACCGCGCGGCGGCCTGATCCTGGCGAGGGAAAACCCGGAACTGACCAAGCGCTTCAACTCGCTCGTCTTCCCGGGCACGCAGGGCGGTCCGCTGATGCACGTGATCGCAGCCAAGGCCATTGCCCTGAAGGAGGCCCTGGAGCCGGAGTTCAAGGACTACCAGGCGCAGGTGCTCAGGAACGCCAAGGTCATGGCCGAGGTCCTCGCCGAGCGCGGTTACCCGATCATCTCGGGGGGCACCGAGAACCACCTGATGCTCGTCAGCCTGATCGACAAAGGCATTACGGGCAAGGCCGCGGATGCCGCCCTGGGTCGCGCGTACATCACGGTCAACAAGAACTCCGTGCCGAATGACCCGCAGTCGCCGTTCGTGACCTCGGGCCTGCGACTCGGGACCCCGGCGATCACGACGCGGGGTTTCGGCGAACAGGAAACCCGCCAGATCACCGGCTGGATAGCGGATATACTGGACGACCTGGACAACGAGGAGACGATCGACAGCGTCCGGAAACAGGTTCTCGAGCTTTGCGCGCGGTTCCCGGTCTACGGCTGATCGTTAGGATGACATGCACTGTCCGTTTTGCGGTCACGACGAGACCAAGGTCATAGACTCCCGCCTGGCGGGTGAAGGCCGCCAGATTCGCCGGCGCCGGCAGTGCCTCGCCTGCAATGAGCGCTTCACGACCTTCGAGACCGCCGAACTGGTGATGCCGCGGCTGATCAAGAACGACAACAGTCGACAGCCCTTCGACGAGAACAAGCTGCGCAACAGCATGACGCGTGCGCTCGAAAAGCGGCCCGTGCCGTCCGACGAGCTCGAGGAGGCGATCGGGCACCTGATTCACAAGCTGCGCACCATGGGCGAGCGCGAGGTGCCGTCGCGTCTCGTTGGAGAACTCGTCATGGAGGAACTGCGGGCGCTCGACGAGGTCGCGTACGTCCGTTTTGCCTCGGTCTACCGGCGCTTCCAGGACATCACGGAATTCGAGGACGAGATCAAGCGCCTGCAGCGCATTTCCGAGACGGCGGCGAGTCGCGAGCAGATGTCGCTGCTGCCTGAACTGCTCGGCAAGAAAAAGACATGAACGGGACAAGCGCCGCCGACAGCGCACACATGGGACGTGCGCTGCAACTCGCGGCAGAGGGCCGGTACAGCGCGCATCCGAACCCGATGGTCGGCTGCGTCATCGTCAGCGATGGCGAAGTCGTCGGCGAAGGCTGGCATGTCCGCACCGGCGAGCCGCATGCAGAGATCAACGCACTGCAGGCCGCGGGAGACCGGGCAGGCGGCGCCACCGCCTACGTAACGCTGGAACCCTGCGCGCATCATGGCCGGACACCGCCCTGTGCCGATGCACTCGTCGCGGCCGGTGTCGGCCGGGTCGTCGCCGCCATGGAGGATCCGTCCGCGAACGTCGCGGGGCGCGGCTTCGCACGGTTGCGCGAGGCGGGCATTGCCGTCGACGTCGGGCTGATGCGCGAATCCGCCGAGGCCCTCAACGCGGGGTTCATCAGCCGCGTGAGCCGGGGGCGGCCGCGTGTTCGACTCAAGGCGGCAGCCAGTCTCGACGGCGCAACGGCCATGCAAAGCGGCGAGAGCCAGTGGATTACCGGAGAGGCGGCGCGCCGCGATGTCCAGAAACTGCGCGCGGCATCCGGGGCGGTCCTGACCGGCATTGGCACGGTCGTGGCCGACGATCCGTCGCTCAATGTGCGAGACGAGGCCATCGATACGCGCGGTATCCAGCCGCTGCGCGTCGTGCTCGACAGCCGCCTGCGCATGTCGCCCGATGCGCGGATGCTGGCGCTTGCGGGGGATACGCTGGTCTGTTGCATCCCCGGGCACGACGCGGCGGAGCTCGTGAAGGCGGGCGCCGAGGTACAGGAGTTCGGCGCTCATGGCGAGGCGGTCAACGTCTTCGAGGTGCTGGCGGCGCTCGCCGAGCGGGAGATCAACGACGTCCTGGTCGAGGCCGGGCCGCGGCTGGCCGGCTATCTCGTCGAAAAAGGGCTCGTCGACGAGCTTGTGATTTATCTCGCACCCCACATAATGGGTTCCGAGACGCGCGGCATGTTCACCACGCCGCACTGGCTGACGCTGGCCGATCGCAAAGCCGTCGAGCTGGTCGACGTGCGGCGAATCGGTAACGACCTGAAAATCACGGCAAGGTTGACGAACTGATGTTCACGGGGATCATCAAGGGCACAGGCACGATCAGCGCGATGGAGAAGCGCGGTGGCGACGTCCGCCTCGCGGTCCGCTCCTCCGCGCTGCCCTGGAGCGACTACGAGGTCGGCGAGAGCATCGCGGTCAATGGCGTCTGCCTGACCGCCGTCGCCGTGCGCGCGGATGGGTTCGATACGGACGTGTCGACCGAAACGCTCGCCGTGACCGCACTCGGCAACCTCGCCGTGGGCTCGACCGTCAACCTCGAGCCCTCCATCAGCCTGGGCGAGCGCCTGGGCGGACACCTCGTGAGCGGCCACGTCGACTGCACGGGAAAAGTGGTTGCGCGAACCGCGGACGCACGCTCGATTCGCCTGCGCATCGAGATACCGGCGGCCTACAGCCGCTACGTGGCGAAAAAAGGATCGGTCTGCGTGGACGGTGTCAGCCTTACCGTCAATGAAGTATCGGGAAACGCGTTCGAATTGAATATCATCCCGCACACCGCGCAAGTAACGATCATCGACGATTATGCCGAGGGCACGACCGTCAACATCGAAGTCGATTTGCTGGCGCGTTACCTCGAACGCCTGCTGGGTCATGACGGCGACGGTATTTCACTCGAGTTTCTGAAGAGCCACGGATATGCCTGAGAAGACGACGCCACACCCGCACGCGGCCGATGCCACGATCAGCGATATCGAGGACATCATCGCCGATATCGCCGACGGCAAGATGGTCATCATGGTCGATGACGAGAATCGCGAGAACGAAGGCGACCTGATCATGGCGGCCGCGAAGGTGCGTGCCGAAGACATCAACTACATGGCGACCCACGGGCGCGGGCTGATCTGCCTGACGATGTCGCGCGAGCGTTGCAGGCAGCTGCGGCTGCCGCTGATGGTCAGCGAGACCGATCAGCATCATGCAACCAATTTCACGATCTCGATCGAGGCCGCCGAAGGCATCACGACGGGCATCTCGGCACACGACCGCGCCAAGACGATCCAGGCCGCGGTTGCGCCGGACGCGAAACCCGAGCACCTGAGCCAGCCGGGGCATATCTTCCCGGTCATGGCCCAGCCCGGCGGCGTACTGACGCGCGCGGGACACACCGAGGCGGGCTGCGACCTCGCGCGGCTCGCGGGGCTCGAGCCGGCTGCTGCGATTGTCGAGATCCTCAACGACGACGGCACGATGGCGCGTCGCCCGGACCTCGAGAAGTTCGCGCGCAAGCACGGCATTCGGATGGGCACGATCGCGGACCTGATCCGCTACCGCCTGGAAAAAGAGCGCAACGTCGAGCGGATTCTCGAGACACCGGTAGACACCGAGTTCGGCCGCTTCACGATGATCTGCTACGACGACCACATCAGCCGCACGGTTCACCTCGCGCTGGTCAAGGGCAACCTCGACGAGGTGGAGTCGCCACTCGTGCGCGTCCACCTGCAGGACACGCTCGGCGACGTGGTCGGTGTGCGCAGCAGCTCACTCGGCTGGCCCCTGCACAGCGCCATCGAGCGCATCGCGCAGGAGGAGGTCGGCGTCGTCGTCCTGCTCCGCGAGCAGGAGACCTCGCGGGATTTCATGGAATCGGTCGAGAGCCTCGGCAAGCAGCGTGACGAGCTCGAGGGGCGCCGCAGCGGCGACTCGGTCTTGCGTACCTATGGCGTTGGCGCGCAGATTCTGCGTGACCTCGGATTGAGCAAAATCCGTGTATTATCGGCGCCTAAACAAATGTACGCGATCTCGGGTTTCGACCTCGAAATAACCGAGTACATCTGACGGCGACTACCGATGGACACGATAAAAACAACCCAAGGCGAGCTGCTGGTGCGCGATGCGCGCTTCGCGATCGTCGCGTCGCGCTTCAATGACTTCATCGTCGAGTCCCTGATCAAGGGGGCCGTGCATTGCCTGCGCCAGCACGGCGCAGAGGACGGCGATCTCGAGATCTTCAGGGTGCCCGGTGCGTTCGAGATGCCGCTCGCCGTGGATCGGGTCGCGGCAGCGCGCCGTTTCGACGGCATCATCGCGCTCGGCGCGGTAATCCGCGGCGGCACGCCGCACTTCGATTACGTGGCCGGGGAATGCGTCAAGGGCATCACCGCCGCGGGCCAGCGCCACAACGTACCGGTCGGCCATGGCGTGCTCACGGTCGATACGATCGAACAGGCGATCGAGCGGGCCGGGACCAAGGCCGGCAACAAGGGCGAAGAAGCCGCGCTCGCCGTCATCGAGATGGTCAATCTCCTGCGCCGCATCGACTGATGAGCAAGGCGCCATCCAAAGCAGCAGGCGCACGCACCCGCGCCCGCGAGCTCATCGTGCAGGCGCTGTACCAGAAACAAATCGCCGGCCATACCACGGCCGAACTGCTGGCCCAGTTCCGGGACGACACGGCTTACGAGCGCGTGGACCGGCACTTCTTCGAGGAGTTGCTGCCGGCAATCAGCGACTCGCAGGACGCGCTCGAACAGACGATCGGCAGCCTGATCGACAGGCCGCTCGAGCAGCTCGACCCGATCGAGCTGTCGATCCTGCTGATCGGCGTGCACGAGCTCGAACACCGCCTCGATATTCCCTACAAGGTCGTGATCAACGAAGGTGTCAACCTGGCCCGGCGTTTCGGTGCCGTCGAGAGCCACAAGTACATCAACGCGTGCCTGGACGTTGCCGCACAGAGCCTGCGGGCAGTCGAGGTACGGGCCAACGCCGGTGGATGAGTTCGGCATTATCCGCCGCTACTTTTCGCGTGATGCCGACGCGCCCGGCGTGGTCGTCGGGGTCGGCGACGACGGCGCCGTGCTGTGTCCCGCACCGGGCCTGCACCAGGTCCAGGTAATCGATACGCTGGTCGAGGGCACGCATTTTCCGTCCAACATGGACGCCGCGGACGTTGGTTACCGCGCGGTGGCCGTCAATCTCTCTGATATCGCCGCGATGGGTGCGGTGCCGCGCTGGATGACGCTGGCCCTGACGCTGTGGGACAAGGACGAGCGCTGGGTGGAGCGATTTGCCGCGGGTCTCTACGCGGCGGCGGCCGAACACGGCGTGGTGCTGGTGGGCGGCGATACGACCGAGGGCAATGAAGTCGTGGTCTCGGTTCACGTCACGGGCGAGGTCGAAGAGGGCAAGGCGTTGCTGCGCAGCGGGGCACAGGTGGGCGACGCGGTATTCGTCACGGGCACCGTCGGGGACGCAGCGGCGGGACTGAGCCTGATCGAAAGTGGCGCCGACGACGGCGAGCTGGTGCAGCGGTTCCTGAGGCCCACCGCGCGTATCGACAAGGGACGCGAACTGGTCGGCCGTGCGCACGCCGCGATCGACGTCTCGGACGGGCTCGTCGGCGACCTGCGCAAACTGCTGGACGCGAGCGGCGCAGGCGCGGACATCGACGTCGCGCGCGTGCCGCTCTCGGCTGCGCTGCGTGCCCGCTTCGACGGCAAGCAGGCGCTCGATTTCGCACTGACCGGGGGCGATGACTACGAACTGTGCTTCACCGCGCCGCCCGCAGCCGTCGCGGACGTGGACGGTATCACCGCGATCGGCACGGTCGTGGCCGGCGACCGCCTGGTCTGCCGCCAGGGCGACACGGTCGTAGCCGTGGACGACCGCGGGTACCGGCACTTCACATGAGCAAGGGCACCCCGATCCCGGCCAGGACCGTGCTGACCGACCCCGTGCACTTGATCGCCTTCGGCTTCGGCACGGGCCTCGCGCCCGTCGCACCGGGGACCTTCGGCTCGCTGCCGGGAGTGCTGCTGTTCTGGCTGACCGTGGATTTCGGGCCTTATGTTCAATCCGGCGTCGTGGCGGGCCTGGTGCTGGCCGGTATCTGGCTGTGCGGCGAAAGCGCCCGGCGTATCGGGGTCCATGACCACGGCGGCATCGTCTGGGATGAGATAGCCGGGATGTACCTGACGCTCCTGCTGGCCGGGGCCGCGACGCTCACCGGGTACGTCCTGGCGTTCGTGCTGTTTCGCATCACGGATATTGTCAAACCCTGGCCGATTCGGGACCTGGATCACAGAATACACGGGGGTCTGGGAATTATGCTGGACGACCTCGTAGCCGCCCTCTACGCCGCGCTGTTAGTGGCATTGTCCGGGTGGTTCATGACCTGACCAGCGAGACAACATGGCCAGCAAGGTTTCGGAAATCCAGCGCCCGAGCGACGTGCCCGACAAGATCGGCAAGTACGTCATCATCAACAAGATCGGCAAGGGCAGCACCGGCACCGTCTACCTGTCTCACGATCCCTATTATCGCCGCGACGTCGCGATCAAGGTCTACAACCTCGAAGAAGACGTCGACGCGGAGCGCGCGAAGGTCTCGCGCAAGATGTTCTTCAACGAGGCCCACATGGTGGGGATGCTGCAGCATCCGAACATCATGCCCATCTACGATGCCGGCGAGGAAGACGGCGCTTACTACGTCGTCACCGAGCACATCCAGGGTGCACGCACGCTGGCGGCCTACTGCCGCCCCGATAACCTGCTGCGCGTCGACGATGTCGTCGAGATCATCTACAAGTGCGCCAAGGCGTTGCATTACGCGCACGGGCGCGGCGTAATTCACCGCGACATCAAGCCATCCAACGTGATGCTCACGATCGACAACGACGTGCGCATCATCGATTTCGGCATTGCCATCGTCAACGATTCCGAAGTGTCCCGTATCGAGGGGATCGCGGGCTCGCCGAGCTACATGTCTCCCGAGCAGGTCCAGTCCGAGGAGCTGACGCCGCGTTCCGACCTGTATTCGCTGGGCGCCGTCATGTACGAGCTGCTGACCGGCTTCCGGCCATTCCGCGCCGATAACCTGTCGAAGCTGCTGCACCAGATCGTGTACGCGACGCCGCCGCCGATACACACGTACCGTGACGACCTGCCCGAGGAACTCGAGCACGTCGTGATGACCACGATGCAGAAAGACCCTGGCAAGCGGCTGCACACGGGCAATGCCATGGCGGCCGAACTGACGCGCGTCTACAAGGACCTGCGCCAGAAGTACGACAGTCTCGACAACCAGGAGCACTTCGACCTGCTGCGCACGCTGCATTTCTTCCACGAGTTTTCGCATGCCGAGATCTGGGAAGTGTTACGCGCGTCCGACTGGCACGAGTACCGGGAC
The DNA here is from genome assembly GCA_041553075.1 of Woeseiaceae bacterium. Lineage (GTDB taxonomy): Bacteria > Pseudomonadota > Gammaproteobacteria > Steroidobacterales > Woeseiaceae > UBA1847. The sequence goes on from JBFEJR010000015.1 coordinate 23,393, forward strand.
AGTGAAGACATCGTGCGCGAAGGCGAGGTCGACGATCGCTTCTATATCATCGTCGCGGGCAAGGTCGAGGTACAGGCGAACGGCGCCACCATCGGTACGCTGACGAACGGCGACTGTTTCGGCGAAACGAGCTACGTGCGCGGTGCCAAGCGCCAGGCCTCGATCCGGGCCGACGGCCAGGTCACGATTCTGCGGGTCAGTTCCACGCTGATGGAGCAGGTTTCTTCGGCCTGCCAGTTGCGTTTCAACAAGGTCTTCCTGCGCTCGCTGATCACGCGCCTGCAGGGCAGCGGCGGCGCGAATACCTGAGACCGCGCGCGGCGGCGCGTCGCATTGCACGCCGCTTTCCGGTTACACTCGGGCGCTGGCAAATCCCGGAACTCTTTCGATGTCACGACGCGCACTCTGCCTGCTGGCAGTTCTTATCGGTATGCCCGCTCAGGCTGGCGAACTCGGCGACGCAGTCAAGCAGGACTACGACGCGCATCTCGGCCAGCTGTTCGACCACTTTCATCGCAACCCCGAACTTTCGACGATCGAGCACGAGACCGCGCGGCGAATGGCCCTGGAGCTGAGCCTCGCGGGCTTCGCTGTGACCGAGGGCGTGGGCGGCACCGGTGTCGTGGCCATGCTCGAGAACGGCGAGGGTCCGCTCGTGATGATGCGGGCCGACATGGACGGCCTGCCGGTCGAGGAGAAATCGGGGCTGGCGAACGCGTCACGCGCGCGGCAAATCGACCCGATCACCGGCAACGAAGTGTTCACGATGCATGCCTGCGGCCACGACGTGCATATCACGAGCCTCGTGGGCACCGCACGCTACATGGCGGCCAACAAGGACAAGTGGCAAGGCTCGCTGATGCTGCTGGTGCAGCCTGCCGAGGAACGCGTCCTCGGGGCTCGGGCGATGCGCGATGACGATATCTGGGGCCGCTTCGGCACGCCGGATTACGCGCTGGCGTTTCACGTCAACTCGCTGGACGTAGCCGGCAAGATCAACGTCCAGGAGGGCAGCCCGTTCGCCGGTGCCGACACCGTGGACATCATCATTCACGGCGTCGGTGCGCACGGCGCGCATCCCTATGCCGGCAAAGACCCGATCGTGCTCGGCAGCCAGATCGTCCTGGCCCTGCAGACGCTCGTTGCGCGCGAGTTGCCGCCTCGCTCGCCGGGTGTCGTCACCGTCGGCTCGTTCCATGCGGGCACCAAGCACAACATCATTTCCGACCGTGCCCACCTGCAGCTCACCGTGCGCAACACGAGCGAAGAAACGCGGCAGATCCTGCTGGACGGTATCCGGCGCATCGCCGAGAACATGGGGCGCGTCGCCGGCTTGCCTGACGACAAGCTGCCCGAGGTCATCGTGTCCAACGAAAGCGTGCCGCCGACGATCAACGACGCGGAGCTTGCCCGGCGGCTGCGCGCCGCCTGGATCGAGACGCTCGGCGAGGACCGCGTCATTCGTAACCCGAGCAAGGGGATGGGCGCCGAGGACTTTCCGTTCTTCACCCTGGATCCCGACATACGCTCGGTTTACTGGCAGATCGGCGGGACGCCGCGGGAGGATTTCGACCGCGAGGCGGCGGGCGGCGAGCCCGTGCCGAGCCACCACTCGCCGTTGTTCAGGATCGAGCCCGAGCCGTCGGTCACGGCGGGCGTCGAGTCGACCGTGGTGGCGTTGCTGGCCCTGCTAGGGAGCTGACCGGCCCCGCGCCAGGTCAGTCTTCGTCGACCTCGAAATCCTCGAGGTCTTCGCCGCCGGCACTCTGCAGCAGTATCTCGACTTTCTGCTCGGCCTCCTGCAGCGCCTGTTGGCAGCCGCGCGTCAGCTTGATGCCGTCCTCGAATTTCTTCATGGCCTTTTCGAGCGGCAGGTCTCCGGATTCGAGTTCCTCGACCAGTTCCTCGAGCTCGGCCAGCGCCTTTTCCAGGTTGAATTTTTTCGTCGCCGTCACGTGTCTTTTTCCTCGTAGCGTGCCGCGCTAAGCTACAGCCGCGGGCCGCAACAATCAACGCCGGCGGCCTTGCCCGGCGGTACTAGCCACAATTGACACGGACCCTGCCGGGCAATAAAGTGAACGCTCTTTGGAATCATTCTAAATGGACGGCCAACGCTTACGGGAGAGGAACAGAAATGGCACTAAAAGGCAGCAAGACTGAAGGCAATCTCAAGGAAGCATTTGCAGGCGAATCCCAGGCCAACCGGCGCTACCTGTATTTCGCCGCCAAGGCCGACGTGGAAGGCTACAACGACGTAGCGGCGGTATTCCGTTCCACGGCCGAGGGCGAGACCGGGCATGCGCATGGCCACCTCGAGTACCTCGAGGAAACGGGTGACCCCGCGACGGGCCTGCCGATGGGCGGCACGGCCGATAACCTCGCCGCGGCCATCGCCGGTGAGACGCACGAATACACCGACATGTACCCGGGCATGGCGAAGACGGCTCGCGACGAAGGCTTCGATGAAATCGCGGACTGGTTCGAGACGCTGGCCAAGGCAGAGCGCTCGCACGCCAATCGTTTCCAGAAAGCACTGGACACGCTCGAAGACTAAATCAACCAGGAGCGCCGGGCCGCAAGGCCCGGCCAGGCTTCAATGACCCAACGAGAAGGCAGTCTCGAGGCGCCCACGCGCCATCCGCTCGACTGGCGGTCCCCGGAGTTCTACGACGAGAAGGCGCTGTTCGAAGAACTGGAGCGCGTCTTCGACATTTGTCACGGCTGCCGCCGGTGTTTCAATCTCTGCAATTCGTTTCCGACCTTGTTCGACCTGATCGACGAGTCGGACACGATGGAGATGGATGGCGTCGCGAAGCAGGATTACTGGCAGGTCGTCGATCACTGTTACCTGTGTGACATGTGCTACATGACCAAGTGTCCTTACGTGCCGCCGCACGAATGGAACGTCGACTTTCCCCACCTGATGCTGCGCGCCAAGGCGGCGCGCTTCAGGAAGGACGGCGCGACGACGCGCGAGAAGATCCTGACCGCGACGGACAGGGTCGGCAAGCTCGCGGGCATTCCGGTGGTGGTCAACGCGGTGAACGCCGTGAACCGCAGCAAGACGGGACGCAAGCTGCTGGCATCGACGCTCGGCGTGCATCCGAACGCGCCGATTCCGGAATACCATGCGAAGACCGCGCGCAAGCGCCTGGCGCGCCTGCAGGGCGCGGCGGGGGGCGACGCCCGGGCTGCCGGGGGAACCACGGGCAAGGTCGCCTTGTTCACCACCTGCTACTGCAATCGCAATCATCCGCAGGTGAACGAGGATCTCGTCGCCGTATTCGAGCACAACGGCATCGCCGTGACGCTCGCCTCGAAGGAAGTCTGCTGCGGCATGCCGAAGCTCGAGCTGGGTGACCTGGAGTCCGTCACCCGGGCGAAAGAGCAGAATATCCCGGCGCTCGTGCAGCTCGTCGACCAGGGATGGGACATCGTCACGCCGATCCCTTCGTGCACGCTGATGTTCAAGCAGGAGCTGCCGCTGATGTTCCCCGACGACGCGGATGTCATCAAGGTTCGCGACGCGATGTTCGACCCGTTCGAGTACCTGATGCTGCGTCATCGCGACGGGGCACTGAACACCGAGTTCAAGAACCCGCTCGGCAAGATCACGTACCAGGTGCCGTGCCATCTGCGAGTACAGAATATCGGCCTGAAGACGCGGGACGCGTTGCAGCTCGTGCCGGACACGAGTGTCGACGTGATCGAGCGTTGCTCGGGTCATGACGGCACCTATGCCGTCAAGAAGGAATTCCACGAGGTATCGAAGAAGATCGCCCGGCCCGTGGTCAACCGGCTGAAGAAAGCCGACGCCGACCACTTCACGAGCGACTGCCCGATGGCCGCGGAACAAATCGCGCAGGACGTCGACGGGCACGATGCCAACAACCCGATGACCCTGCTCAGGAGAGCTTACGGCATATGACAAGGAAACTGACTCGCGACGATCTGTTCAGCCTGGAAAAGTACGCCGAGGCGCGTGCCGCGTTTCGTGACAAGGTCCTGGAACACAAGAAGAACCGGCGTCTCGATCTCGGCACCAATGCTGCCCTGTATTTCGAGGACCGGTTGACCATGCAGTACCAGGTCCAGGAGATGCTGCGGATCGAGAAAATCTTCGAGGCGGCGGGTATCGAGGAGGAACTCGAAGCGTACAACCCGCTGATACCGGACGGGACCAACTGGAAAGCGACCTTCATGGTCGAGTTTCCGGACGTGGCGGAACGCAGGGCCATGCTGACGCGGCTGATCGGCGTCGAGGACAGGGTTTATGTCCACGTTGCCGACTTCGACCGGGTTTTCGCGATCGCCGATGAGGACCTCGAGCGTGCCGACGAGGAGAAGACCTCGGCCGTTCACTTCCTGCGATTCGAATTGCCGGCGGAGCAGATCACCGCGCTCAAAGCCGGCGCCGCGCTGATCGCGGGAATCGACCATGAGAACTATCGCGTAGAAGTCAGGCCGGTCCCCGACAACATCCGCGAATCGCTCGTCAACGATCTCGATTAAAGCTATAGTTCGGCCGGGCAACTTTCCGGCAATCCGAACTCTGGCTGAAGGATTGAATGACTAAGCGATACGATGCTGCGGACATCGAAGTCCTCAGCGGTCTCGAACCTGTCCGGCGGCGGCCGGGCATGTACACCGACACCTCGCGGCCGAATCACCTGGCGCACGAGGTCGTCGACAACTCCGTCGACGAAGCCCTGGCGGGGTACTGCAAGAGAATCGACGTCACCGTTCACAAGGACGGCTCGCTGGAAGTCAGCGACGACGGCCGCGGCATGCCCGTCGACAAGCATCCCAAGGAGAAGATCCCCGGCGTCGAGCTGATTCTCACGCGGCTGCACGCGGGCGGCAAGTTCTCGAACGACAACTACCAGTTCTCCGGTGGCCTGCACGGCGTCGGGGTCTCGGTGGTGAATGCGCTGTCGAAGAACCTCGAGGTATGGATTCGCCGCGGCGGGCGTGAATACAACATGAGTTTTGCCGGCGGCAAGAAGCGCGGCAAGCTCGAGGAGGTCGGCAAGGTCGGTAAGGCCAACACCGGGACGACGATTCGGTTCTGGCCGGACGAGCAGTACTTCGACACCACGAAGTTCGGCATCAAGGCGCTGAAACACATGCTGCGTGCCAAGGCCGTCCTGTGTCCCGGCCTCAAGGTTACGCTCAAGGTCGAAAAACCCGGCGAGAAGATCGAGTGGCAGTATGCGGGCGGTCTCGAGGAATACCTGCTCGAAGCCATCGGCGCCACCGAGATGCTCCCGGCCGAGCCGTTCTCCGGCAGCGTGACGGGCAACAACGAGGCCCTCGACTGGGCGCTCGTGTGGACGACGGACGGCGGTCCCGCCGTGACCGAGAGCTACGTCAACCTGATCCCGACGGCGCAGGGAGGAACCCACGTCAACGGCCTGCGGACCGGGCTGACCAACGCGTTGCGCGAGTTCTGCGATTTTCGCAACCTGCTGCCGCGCGGCGTGAGTATTGCGCCCGAGGACGTGTGGGATGGCCTGAGCTTTGTCTTGAGCACCAAGCTCGAGGACCCGCAGTTTTCGGGTCAGACCAAGGAGCGGCTCTCGTCCCGGGAATCGGCCGCGTTTGTCGCCGGCGTCATCAAGGACAACTTCTCGCTGTGGCTCAACCAGCATCCCGAGACCGGTGACCAGATTGCGCAGCTGGCGATCGGCAAGGCGCAAAAGCGACTGAAGTCAGCGAAGAAAGTCGTGCGCAAGAAGATCGTCTCGGGGCCGGCGCTGCCGGGCAAGCTGGCCGACTGCACCTCGCAGCAACCCGAGCTGTGCGAGTTGTTCCTGGTCGAGGGTGATTCCGCCGGCGGCTCGGCCAAGCAGGCGCGCGATCGCACGACACAGGCGATCATGCCGCTCAGGGGCAAGATCCTGAATACCTGGGAAGTGGACACGAACGAAATTCTCGCGTCCCAGGAAGTACACGATATCTCGGTGGCGCTCGGGGTCGACCCGGGATCCGACAACATCAGCGGGCTGCGGTATCACAAGATCTGCATTCTCGCGGATGCGGACTCCGACGGTCTGCACATCGCGACCCTGCTCTGTGCGCTGTTCCTGCGGCATTTCCGCGAGTTGATTCTCGCAGGGCATGTCTACGTCGCGATGCCGCCCTTGTACCGCATCGATGTCGGCAAGGAAGTCTACTACGCGCTCGATGAAGGCGAACGCAGGGGCATCCTGGATCGCATCGAGGCCGAGAAGAAGAAGGGCAAGGTCACGGTCACGCGATTCAAGGGGCTCGGAGAAATGGACCCGGAGCAGCTCCGCGAGACGACCATGAACCGCGATACGCGGCGACTGGTGCAACTGACCGTCAGCGGCCGCGACAAGACCGATCAGCTCATGGACATGCTGCTCGCCAAGAAGCGCTCCAAGGACCGCCGCAACTGGCTCGAAACCAAAGGCAATCTCGCCGAGGTCTAAATCATGCAAAACAGCCTCAACCTCGAAGGCGTCGAACAGCAGCCGCTCAAGGAATACACCGAGCGGGCCTACCTCGACTATTCGATGTACGTCATCCTGGATCGTGCGCTGCCGCAGATCGGCGATGGCCTGAAGCCCGTACAGCGCCGCATCGTCTACGCGATGAGCGAACTCGGCTTGTCGGCGTCGTCGAAGCCGAAGAAATCGGCGCGGACCGTGGGTGACGTTATCGGCAAGTTCCATCCGCACGGCGACTCGGCCTGCTACGAGGCGATGGTGTTGATGGCGCAGGACTTCTCGTATCGCTATCCGCTCATCATCGGGCAGGGCAACTGGGGCTCGACGGACGACCCGAAGTCGTTCGCCGCAATGCGCTACACCGAGTCGCGGCTCGCACCGTACACGAAGAGCCTGCTGCAGGAACTCGGCCAGGGAACCGTTGACTGGGAGCCGAACTTCGACGGTACGCTCAAGGAACCGGTGGTATTGCCGGCACGCCTGCCGAACCTCTTGTTGAACGGCACCACGGGCATCGCGGTCGGCATGTCCACCGACGTGCCGCCGCACAACCTGCGCGAGGTCGCGAGCGCGCTCGTTCACCTGATCGACAATCCCAAGGCCACGGTCGCCCAGCTCATGAAGCACATCAAGGGACCGGATTTTCCCACCGGCGGCGAGCTGGTCTCTCCGCCTTCGGACATCCGCGACATGTACGCGACGGGCAGCGGCACGCTGCGCCTGCGTGCGGCCTACAAGATGGAAGGCACCGACATCGTCATCACCTCGCTGCCGCACCAGGTCTCGGGCGCCAAGGTGCAGGAGCAGATCGCCGCCCAGATGCGCAACAAGAAGCTGCCCCAGGTGGACGACTTGCGGGACGAGTCGGATCACGAAGAGGCCACGCGGATCGTCATCAGCAAGAAACGCGGCGTCGACGTCGAGCAGCTGATGTCCCACCTGTTCTCGACGACCGCGCTCGAACGCACGCTGCGCGTCAACATGAACGTGATCGCGCTCGACGGCCGCCCGCGGATGTTCAATCTCGTCGAGCTGCTCAAGGAGTGGCTGAAATTCCGCAAGGAAACCGTGACCAACCGGCTCGGCCATCGGCTCGAACTCGTCAGGGACCGCCTGCACATTCTCGACGGCCTGCTGGTCGCCTACCTGAACATCGACGAGGTGATCAGGATCATCCGCGAGGAAGACGAGCCCAAGCCCGTGCTGATGAAGCGCTTCAAGCTCACCGACGTGCAGGCCGAGGCGATCCTCAACCTGCGGCTGCGCAACCTCGCCAAGCTCGAGGAAATGAGAATCCGGGGCGAGCAGGACGAGCTCAACGAAGAGCGCGAGATTCTCGAGAAGACGCTCAAGAGCGCCGCGCGTCTCAAGACGCTGATCAAGAAAGAGATCCTCGAGGATACCGAGAACTATGGCGATGACCGCCGTACCGTGATCGTCGAACGCGATGCGGCCCAGGCCTTCGACGAAGCCCAGCTGGTCGCCAGCGAGCCCGTTACCGTGGTGCTGTCGCAGGCCGGCTATGCGCGCGCGGCCAAGGGGCACGAAATCGACCCGACGACGCTCAGCTACCGCAGCGGTGATCATTACCTCGCCGCGGCCCAGGGCCGCAGCAATCAGCTAGCCATGTTCATCGACAGTACCGGTCGGGTCTACAGCGTGATGGCCGGCACGCTGCCGTCGGCCCGCGGCCAGGGCGAACCGTTGTCGAGCCGGTTCCGGCCGCCGGACGGGGCGGCGTTCTGTGGCGCGATGATCGGTGACAGCGAGCAGAAATACCTGCTCGCCAGCGATGCGGGCTACGGCTTTATCGCCACGCTGGGCGAGCTCGTCTCCCGCAACAAGGCCGGCAAGGCGATACTGCGGGTACCGCAGGGCGGCAGGGCCGTCGTGCCGGCCGCCGTGCCGCAGGACACCGAGTGCCTGATTGCCGCGGTCAGCAACATCGGTCGGCTGCTGTTGTTCGAAATGGACGAGCTGCCCGAGCTCGCCAAGGGCAAAGGCAACAAGCTCATCAATATCCCCGGCCCGAAATACAAGAGCGGCGACGAGCACATGGTCGCCGCGGCGGTCGTACCGGAAGAGGGCAGCCTCGAGGTGTACACGGCATCCCGCAAGATGACGCTGAAGTGGAATGATCTCGACGACTACTACGGTGACCGTGCGCTGCGCGGCAGCCTGCTCCCGAAAGGCTGGCGCAAGGTCGAGCGACTCGTCGGGACGGGGTAATCACGCCCACGGCCGGGTCCACCCGGTTAGCCGGGCGCCGGCAAGTGCGCCGTGCGGGAACGCGCGGCGCTGCCGTCAACTCTTGCGGGTGTCGACCTTGCCGCTCTCGATGTCCATCTCGACGGTCTCGTCGTCGTTCGCAACCGGCATTTCCGCGGTCTTGTCTTCGGACGACATGTTGACCGTCACGGCGTTGGTGTCGTTGGGGTCGTACGATGCTTCGAACTCGACCGTCTTCTCGGTATCCACGGCAGGCAGCTCGGCTGTCGCATCGGGCTCCATCCGCGACGCCCGCGGCAGGGCTGACGTCGACTCGTCGTCCACGCTCGCGTCGAGGTCCTTCGCGAGTTCGGCCGCGGCCCGTTCGATCTCCATGTTCAGCGCCTGTGTCGCCGACAACTCCTGCTCGTAGTCCTTCTCGAGGGTGTCGAAATCGACCTCCTGCTCGACCGTGAAGCTGCCGTCAGCGGCGGTCTCGTCGTCCGCATCGACCGCGACCGCCTGCAGATCGCGCTCGGTTACTTCTTCGGGCTGCGGCATCTTCGTCGCATCCATGATGATCGACATGTCGTAGTCGTCGTCTTCCGGGAGCATCTCGCTCTCGAGAATCGAATCGGCGTCGATCTTCATCGGCGCGATGACGTCGGTATCCCGGTCCGCGGCCGGCGCCTCGGGCTCGAACGGCAGCTCGATGTCGAGGTTCGTGGTCGCCGCGAAGCCGAAGTCCTGCGCGACATCGACCTCGACGCCCTGGTCCAGCCCGGTGCCGATTTCGAGGTCCGCGTCGAGCGCCAGGCTCTGTTCGTCGAGCGCCAGGTTCTCTTCGGTGGGCGAATCGTCGTCGAGATCGTAATCTTCCGCCGCGGCGTCATGACCCGCCATGGCGGGTCCGGCGACGGCCGGCGCGAGTGGTGCGGGGCCGAAGCGCCGGCGTGCGCGCCGGCCGAACACGACCAGGGCGGCAATAATTGCCAGCCCGCCGCCTGCGAGCCACAGGAGTAGCGACGTCGAATCGCTCTGGGCGCGTGTGCTGACAATGGCTGTCGGGACGTTCGGCGAGGTGGACGCTGTCTGCGGCCCCTCGAGTTCGGTGTCGGGAATGGCAATCGTCGCGACAGGTTCCTGCAGCAGGCTATCGGGCACGACGTCGCCCGGTTTCAGGTCGGCTGTCGTGTCGGTGATTGCGGCAGCCTGTGCGTCGGCCGTTTCGTCGAACGCGGCCGGGTCGTAATCGCTTGCCTGATCCGCGGATGACGCGGTATCCGCGCTGCTGTCCGCGACCTCCGCAACGACCGGCACGGCGACGCTGGGTGCCGTTTCGCTTACGGCGGCCGCACTCGCGGGCGCCGCGACGACCGGTGCGGTGCCGTCGAAGCTCGGGATCGTGAGCCAGCTGCCGGCTTTCAGCTTGTTGGGGTCGTTGCCGATGAACGCATCCGGGTTCGCGGCGAAGACTGCGTCGACGGCCGGCCACAGCGACATCGATCGATTCTCGATGCGGCTGACGATAGCGGACAGGGTCTCGCCGGGCTGCACCTGGTAGCGGCTCGCCTGGCCGATCGGCGTATTCACCGCCGGCCGGGATTGCGCGGTTACGCGCTGCGGCTGCGGCCGGGGCTCGATCTGCGGACGCGCGACAGGGGCGGTGGCCACGGGCGCGAACGGCTTGCTCGTGTCCGCCAGGCCGGCCGGATCCACGAACAGCATGTACTCGCGGCTCAGGTTCGGTGTGTAAGGGCAGTTGATGGTGACGCGCGTACCCAGCATGGGCTCGCGAATGGGCGCGCTTCCGTTGATGAGGATCGCGCGCTCGGTAATGGTGACGGAATGCGGGCCAATGGCCGGCAGGCCGCCGGTGGAGCGCCCCGCGCTGACCGAGACGCAGGTGCTGGTCAACATCTCGTTCGGCTGCAGCGCATACGCGATGCTCGCGCGCAGCGGCTGCCCGAGGCTCGACTGCACCGTGAGGTCGCCGAGTTCGAGCGCGGCGACCGGCGCCGCGGCGAGGCCGCCGCCGATGGCAACGAGTGGTAACAGGCTGCGAGCGCCGGCGCGCTCCTGCGCTTCCATCAGTTTTCTGCGTTTCACCATTTCATCCCACCAGTCCTGGAGCACGCACAGTAAACAATGCATGCGTTCTTCGCGATCGATACATTCTATGTTCTGTCGCCGGGCAGGTGTTAACGGGTGGTTCCGGACAAAAAGTGTGACCTGGGTCACACTTTGTCAGGACTCAGGTCGCACGGGCCGCCGTCAGCTCGGCGAGCGAACGGGTGACGCTGCTGCGGTTGTCCTGCAACACGACTTCCGGTTCATGAACATAATGGCCCTGCATGAAGTCCACGCCCAGCTGGAACAGCACGGCCATGGCATTGGCGTTCTCGACCCGCTCGGCGATGGTCTTGATATCGCGTTCGGCGGCTGCCTGGACGATCCTGCGCACGGCCACCTGCATGCTGTTGTCGCTGGTCAGCGTGTGCATCAGTTCGCCGTCGATCTTGATGTAGTCGGGCTTCAGCAGATCGAGAATCTGGAAACGCTCCGTATCGACGCCATAGTGCTCGAGCGCAAAGCCGATTCCCAGTTTGCGAACGCGTCTTACAAGGCTCTTGGTCTGCTTGATGTGCTTGGCGGCATCGCGCTCGGGAATCTGTATGACGAGGCGAGAACAATCGAACCCGTCCTCGTCCAGTTTCTGTTGCATCCATGCCGCGGTCGTACCGTCGGTGATCGACTGTCTCGACAGGCGCACGAAAACGCGGTCCGCTTCGCTCTGCCCGCAGAACCCCATCGCCGCGGTCAGCATCCAGCGATCTATGTTCTTCATCATGTTGATGCGGGCAGCCGCGGGCAGAAACTCGGAAGGGAGCACCGAGTTACCCTGTTCGTCGATCATGCGTACCAGCAGGTCGAACATCTGGATCGAGTCGCTGCGCAGGCCCGCGATCGGGAGCTGCGCCAGCCGGAAGCGATCTTCCATCAGCGCGGCTTTCAGGTGTTTGCTCCAGATCGCATCGAATTCGCGCTGCCGCGTGTCGTCTATCCCCTGTTCGTCGAGGTAAGACGTGTTCCCGCCGGCCGCCTTGCCGCGTTCGTACGCGCCGATCGTGGCTGCGACGAATTCCTCGAGATTGCCGAAGGCTTCGCTGACGGCGCAGGACCCGACCGTGCAGGTCAGGCTCGTCGATATATCGCCAACCTCGAAGGTCGTGGTCGCGAGCTGGTTAATGAGCTGTTGCCCCCACACCTGTGCATCGTGCGCGCTGCCGCGCTCGAGCAGCAGCATCATGGAGGTGCCCTCGAAGCGTCCCGCGACGTCGCGGGGATGCAGGCGCTTGCGCACGAATTCCGCGAACTGCGCGAGAATCTCTTCGGAGTTGATGATGCCGACCTTGTTGCGAACCTCCCGGAAGTCGTCGGGCTTCACGTACACGAGGCAATGGGTGCCCGATGAGGGCTTGCGCTGCAGGCGCTTCGTGATGCGCTCGAGAAACTGGGCCCGGTGGAAGAACAGCGTCGTCGGGTCGCGCTTGAGCGCGTCGTGCACGAGCTTGGTCGGCTCCTCCGCGACCTTGAGCTGCGGCGCGATGCGGATCTGGACACTCGGACCATCGTCCATGTCGAACCTGCGGAACTCGAGGTGCAGCTCCTCGCCCTCGCCGCTGTCGATAGGCGCCCTGACGATGAGCTTCTCGCCTTGCTGCCATTTGCCCGCGATCGTCGCCACGAGTGCGCCCTTGAGTGCCGCGCGGCTCTCCGGCTCGAAGCTGTCCATGATGGGCAGGCCCAGCAGGTCGTCCCGGGCGGCGATCTTGAACTGCCGCAGCCAGGCGTCGTTGACGTCGGTGACGATGCCCTCCTGGACCAGCGCATAGGAACTCGCCGACGCGGCCATGTGGTTCTTCAGCTGTTTCTTGTACTCGGTCGCCGACTGCAGGGTCGAGTTGAGGGCGCGTTCGACCCGCAGCGCACGCAGCTCGCGCGATACCACGGACTGCAGGCGCGACTTGAGATTCATGGAAACGAGATCACAGGCACCGGCGCGCATCGCGGTCTCGATGGCGGCCTCGTCCGCCTGTTTCTGCATGGCGATGACCGGTACTTCGGGGTCGTACTTGTCCTTCTGCTTGACGATCTGGCGGATCGAGTCGGCATAGGTGTCACAGTTCACGATCAGCAATTCGACGCGCTCGGTGGCCAGCGTATCGGCGAGGGAATTGGGGTTGGCGATCCAGTGGCAATGAGCCGCATGCCCTGCGTCACGCAATGCCCCGTTGATCAACTCGACGTCGTCCTGGTTACTGCACAGGACGGCGATGGATATGCTGTGACGCCCGTTCAAATCCTGTTCCCTGGAATAGCGGGGGGTGTTCCCCCTCCTGTCCGGATTCTGTTAACAACTGCCGAGTCTAGTCACAGAAGCGGGCGTAGTCCCGCACCGGACGGCAAAACCGTGACCTGAATCATGTTTCCGGCGAAATCGGGCCGACTGCGGCCCGGAAATTCGACTGGTACGGCGTGGATACTCCGGTATCATAGCGCCTCGCTGCCGGCAGGCGGCCCGACTGACACGAGCGAAAAGCATGGCAAATTACAGCACCAATGAATTCCGGTCCGGCCTCAGGATCATCATCGACAACGATCCCTGCGTCATCGTGGACAACGAGTTCGTCAAGCCCGGCAAGGGCCAGGCTTTTAACCGGGTGCGCATCAAGAACCTGAAGACGGGCAAGACCGTCGACAAGACCTTCAAGTCCGGCGAGTCGGTGGAGGCGGCGGACGTCATGGATACGGAAATGCAGTTCCTGTACGCCGACGGCGAGTTCTGGCATTTCATGGAACCCAACACGTTCGAGCAGTTTGTCGCCGACGAGAAGGCAATCGGTGATGCCAAGGACTGGATCACCGATGGCGATGCCTGCGGGATAACGCTCTGGAACAACGCGCCGCTGATCGTCACGGCACCGAATTTCGTCGAACTCGAGATCACGGAAACCGACCCCGGCGTCAAGGGCGATACGGCGAGCGGGGGCGTCAAGCCGGCCACGCTGTCGACCGGTGCCGTCGTGCGCGTGCCCCTGTTCGTCGAACAGGGCGAGGTGATTCGCGTGGACACGCGCTCCCGCGAGTACGTCTCGCGCGTCAAATAAAGTACTTGCGCGCTTCCTGCAGCGCGCAGAACGACTCGCAGAGCTTTTCGATGCCGTCCTGGTCCGCCTGGGAGAAACGGCGTGTGAGCGGGCTGTCGATATCCAGGACGCCGATGAGCTGATCGTGAGCGATGAGCGGCACGACCAGTTCCGATCTCGAGTCCGGGTCGCAGACGATGTGTCCCGGGAAAGCGTGTACATCGGCAACGCGCTGTGTTTCCAGGGTCGATGCCGCGGCACCGCAGACGCCCTCGTCCAGCGCGATATGCACGCACGCAGGCTTCCCCTGGAACGGTCCCAGCACGAGTTCGTCACCGCGCAACACGTAGATGCCCAGCCAGTTGACGTCATCGATGCCGTTGAACAGCAGCGCCACGAAGTTGCTCGCAGCGGCCAGCGCGTCGGGCTCCTTGTCGAGCAGGGCATGTAGCTGCGAGTCGAGCAGGTTGTAGTCGGTGTTGTTCATGCGTCACCGGGAAATCCGAAAGTCAGCACGTCGCTGATGTCCCGGGTATTGTCGTGAATCATCTGCAGGCGTTCCAGTCCCATTGCCACCCCGGCGCACGGCGGCAGGCCCGCGGCCAGCGCGGCGACCAGCGTGGTATCGGCAGGCCTGACCGGCTGCCCGCGCCGCCGCCGCCCGGCATTGTCGCGTTCGATGCGCGCGGCCTGTTCGTCGGCATCGGTCAGCTCGACGTAGCCGTTGGCCAGCTCCAGGTCACCGCAGAACACCTCGAAGCGGTCCGCAACGTCCGGGTCGGCAGGGCAAATCCGCGCCAGGGCGGCCTGGCTGGCGGGGTAGTGCTTGAGGACCGTCAGCCGCTCCGCGGGAAAGGTCGGTGCGACCTTGCTGGCGAGCAGCAGGTCCAGCCAGTCGTCGATGTCTTCCCCCACGGCCTTGCGCAGCCGGGCGTCGGCCCCGGTTGCTGCGGCGAGCTCGGCGACGGTCGCTGCCCTGGTATCGATACCGCAGGCCGTGGCGACGGCTTCCCGGTAGTCGATCAGCAGCGGGTCGGTCGGCGGCGCCCGGTCGCCGAGTGCCGCGGCGATGAGCGCGACCGTATCGTCGATGATCTCCTGCAGCCCCGCCTCCAGCCGGTACCATTCGATTAGCGTGAACTCGGGCTGGTGACGCCGGCCGATCTCCCCGTCGCGAAACACGCGGCAAATGGAGTAGATGTCCGGGTAGCCTGCGGCCAGCAGGCGCTTCATGCAGAACTCGGGCGAGGTGTGCAGGTACAGCGGTTGCGCGCTGCTGCTGCTCGAGGCGATGCCGAGGCTCTCGATGCGCGTGTCGCTGGCGGCGTAGGGACTGAGCGCCGGCGTGTCGACCTCGAGCGCGCCGCTGCGCCGCAGGTAATCGCGCACCCGCTGCACCAGGGACGCGCGCCTTGCGGCCACGTCCGGGCCCGCCGTGGGCCGCCAGTCGGTCATGCGGAAGGGACCTCTAGCTCGCCGATTTCCTCGCCCATGCGCAGCGTCGCGCCGGGTTCGAGGTCGTCGTCCCAGCGACAGGTTCGTGCCGGCAGCAGCACGATGACGGTCGAGCCCATGTTGAACCAGCCGAGCAGGTCGCCTTTGTTCACCGCGGTCGGGTGGCCGGAGAGATCGAGTGCGTCCACGAGGCCGCGTTTGCGCGGGCGGATCTCGCCGGTCCACGGCGTCGACACGCTGCCGACGTTGAGCGCGCCGACCATGATCACGGCGGCCGGGCCTGCCTGCGTGCGGAAATGCATGACGAGACGCTCGTTGCGGCGGAACAGGCCCGGCACGCGCGACACCGTCGCCTTGTTGACGCTGAACAGGTCACCCGGCACGTAGCGGGCTGCGACCAGCTCGCCGGCCAGCGGGGCGTGCACGCGGTGATAGTTGTAGGGCGCCAGGTAGATCGTGGCGAAGCACCCGTCGACATAGCGGGCCGCCTCGTCCAGGTCCGTGGCCAGCAGTTCGGCCAGCGTGTAGTCGATGCCCTTGGCCTGGAAGATCGAATCGCCCCGGATGGCCCCGGCGTGACTGACGGTGCCGTCGACCGGCGACACGATCGCATCCTCGTCGTCATCGACGGGACGCGCGCCCTCCCTGAGTTCGCGGACGAAAAATGCGTTGAACGTTTCGAAGTCGTCCGGCACCGCGAGCCGCACTTCGTCGAGATCGACGTCGAAGGCCCGGACGAACCAGTCGATGAGCCGGTTCTTCACGGCGGGACGCCGAACACGGGCGAGCCGCCACACCAGCGAGGTCGCCAGGTGGCGCGGCAGGACATACTGCAGCCAGACGAACGCGCGGTCGCGCATTAGCCCGTGCCTGCCGGGAAGGTGTAGTCGATCGACAGCACCGGTGCGTCGCCGCTCAGCAGCTGCAGCGATACCGAGTCCCCGAGGTCACCGGCGCGCATCAGCATCAGGTGCTTGCCGCCGCGCTCGAGCGTCACGCTGCCGCGTGCAGGCACGACCAGCGCCTCGAGTTCCCGCATCCGGGCGATGCCGTCCGTCACGCGGGTTTCATGGATCTCGACGTTGCCGAATTGCGGGCTCGTTACGCGTGTAATGCGGATCGCCTCGTCGGTGTTGTTGTGCAGGACGAGATAGCCGGCGCTCATGTGCCGTCCGGGCATGGGGCGCGTGATCTCCACGTCACTCGCGACCAGCGGCGGCTGCGGGACGCCGCAGGCCGCGAGCAGGCAGGCGATCGAGAGGACCAGGAATCGCATCAGTCCCCACCCATTATCAGCGGCAGATCGTGGACGTAGCCGGCCACCTCGTGCGGGCCGCCGAACAACGCGCTGAAGCGTCCCGCGGGATCGATGACGAGTACCGCCGCCGAATGATCGACGACGTAGTTGTCGTCCCCGGACGGCTGTTTGCGGAAATAGATGCCGAGTTCGGCCGCCAGCTTCGTGATTTCCTCGAGCGAGCCCGTGATGCCGAGGTTGCCGTCGCCGAAGTAGTCGACGTAACGGCCTATCGTCTCGGGCGTGTCGCGCTCGGGATCGACCGAGACCAGCACGATGCGCGGCAGCGGTTGCTGGCCCTGCTCGGCCAGCTCTGCCCTGGCGGCGGACAGGACCTGCAGCGTGGTCGGGCAGATGTCCGGGCAGTGCGTGAAACCGAAAAACACGAGGTCCCACTGGCCCTCGAAAACGGAGCGGTCGATGGGCCGGCCTCGCTGGTCGAGCAGCGAGAATTCGGGCAATGGCGCGGGTCCGGGTATGAGCATGGCCGACGTGGGCGTTGGCGCTTGCTGCGAGCGCAGCGCCACGAACACGCCGGCGGCCAGTGCCAGGCCGAGGACAACGGCAGCGAGCAGGGATTTCGGGTACATACGGGCAATTATTGCTGAAAGAACCAGGGCCGCAATTCTACAGGCATCTCGGCGCTCAGGGTGATAGATTCGCGCGGCATGAACGTTGAGCAACTGATCCGGGCGATCGCGGAGCGTTTCGAGACGGCCGGCCTGGCCTACGGGCACGGCACCGACAATGCGATCGACGAGGCCGCGTGGCTGGTCTTCGCGCGGCTCGGGCTCGCGCACGCGGATGCGCCGCGCGTGTACGCCGAGGAGGTGGCCGACGAGGACGCGGCGGCGATCGAAGCGCTGGCCGGGCGCCGCATCCTCGAGCGCGTGCCACTGGCCTACCTGCTCCGCGAGGCGTGGTTCTGCGGGCTGCGCTTTTATGTCGATGAACGGGTCCTGGTCCCGCGCTCGCCGATCGCAGAGCTGATCCACAATCGCTTCGCGCCGTGGGTGAGCGCCGCCGACGTGCACCGCATCGTCGACCTCGGTACCGGCAGCGGCTGCATCGCGATCGCGGCAGCGCTTGCTTTCGAGCATGCGCAGGTCGACGCCGTCGATATCTCGGAGGACGCGCTGGATGTCGCCCGCATCAACGTCGAGCAGCACGGTCTGGCCGGGCGCGTGCGCCTCGTCCGGTCCGACCTGTTCGCCGGGCTCGGAAAGGCCCGCTACGACCTGGTCCTCTGCAACCCGCCGTACGTGGATCGTGCCGACATGGAGAGCCGGCCGGCCGAGTTTCGCCACGAACCGGAGCTCGGCCTCGCTGCCGGCGACGACGGGCTGGACGCAGTGCACCGGATCCTGCACGAGTGCTCGCGATTTCTGACGGACAATGGAATACTCGTCTGCGAGGTTGGCAACAGCCAGGCGGCTCTGGAGGCAGCGTATCCTGAGCTGCCGTTCGTATGGCTCGAATTCGAGCGGGGCGGGGCCGGTGTGTTCCTGCTGACCCGCGAGAATCTGGACGTGGCAGGGAAGTAAACGGTGTCGGGTAACAGTTTTGGCAAGGCGTTCGTCGTGACGACCTTTGGCGAGAGCCACGGGCCGGCGCTCGGCTGCGTCGTCGACGGCTGCCCGCCCGGAATGGCGTTGTCCGAGGCCGATATCCAGGTCGACCTGGATCGCCGCCGCCCGGGTCGCAACAAGCACACGACGCAACGCAACGAACCCGACCGGGTACGGATCCTGTCCGGCGTATTCGAAGGCCGGACCACGGGGACGCCGATCGGCCTGCTCATCGAGAACACGGACCAGCGCTCGCGGGATTACGGCGACATCAAGGACAAGTTTCGCCCCGGGCATGCCGACTACACCTACCAGCAAAAATACGGCATCCGCGACTACCGCGGCGGGGGACGCTCGTCGGCGCGCGAAACAGCGATGCGTGTTGCGGCCGGTGCCATCGCGCGCAAGTACCTGAAAGAACGTGCGGCGATCGAGATTGGCGGTTTCGTGGCGCAGCTCGGCGCGATCGTGCTCGAGGCGAAAGACCTGTCCATAGTGGACGACAACCCGTTTTTCTGCGCAGATCCCGACAAGCTCGACGAACTCGAGGCGTTCATGAATGCGCTGCGGGCAGACGGCGATTCGATCGGCGCCAAGATCAGCGTGCTGGTTCGTAACATGCCGGTCGGACTCGGCGAGCCCGTGTTCGACAAGCTCGAGGCCGACCTCGCCCACGGGCTGATGAGTATCAACGCGGTTAAAGGTGTCGAGGTCGGCGCCGGGTTCGCCGCCGTCGCGCAACGGGGCAGCGAGCATCGCGACGAGATGTCGACGACGGGCTTCAGCAAGAACGACGCCGGCGGCACGCTCGGCGGCATCTCCTCGGGCCAGGACCTGCTCGTCAGCATCGCGCTCAAGCCGACGTCGAGCATCACCCGGCCCGGCAAGACGATCGACAAGACCGGCAGTGACACCGAGATCGTGACCACGGGGCGCCATGACCCCTGTGTCGGCTTGCGCGCCACGCCGATTGCGGAAGCGATGGTGGCGCTGGTCCTGATGGATCACTTGCTGCGCCACCGCGCGCAAAACGCCGACGTCGAGTCGGAGACACCCTCAATTTGACCTGCAGGAGCCCGCGTCGCGGGTGGTACTCACCAACAAAGACCAACGACCATGACCAAGACCTTTGATGTAGCCGTCGTCGGCGCCACAGGCGTCGTCGGCGAAGCCATGCTCGACGTGCTGAGCGAACGCAAGTTCCCGGTCGGCAAGCTCTATGCGCTGGCGAGCGAGCGCTCCGTCGGCAAGACCGTGAACTTCGGCAACCGCGAGCTCGGCGTGGAAGATCTCGCGGACTTCGACTTCTCGAGGGTACAGATCGGCCTGTTCTCGGCCGGCGGTTCGATCTCCGCCGAATACGCCCCGCGCGCGGCCGCGGCCGGGTGTGTCGTGGTCGACAACACCTCGCACTTTCGCAACGACGACGACATCCCGCTCGTCGTGCCCGAGGTCAATGCCGACGCGATCGCAGGCTATACGGCGCGCGGTATCATCGCGAACCCCAATTGCTCGACCATCCAGATGGTCGTGGCCCTGAAGCCGATCTACGACGCCGTCGGCATCGAACGAATCAATGTCTGCACCTACCAGGCCGTGTCGGGTGCAGGCCGCGGACTGATCGAGGACCTGGTCGCGCAGACGACGGCGCTGCTCAACGGCCGGCCGCTCGAGATCGAGGGGGACGTCAAGCAGATTGCGTTCAACGCCATTCCGCATATCGACACCTTCCAGGACAATCGCTACACGCGGGAAGAGATGAAAATGGTCTGGGAGACGCGCAAGATACTCGGCGACGATGCGATTCTCGTGAATCCGACGGCCGTTCGCATACCGGTTTTCTATGGCCACTCCGAGGCCGTGCACCTCGAGACCCGGGACAAGATAACGGCGGCGGAAGTCGTCCGGCTGCTGCGCAAGGCACCGGGTGTCAAGGTGATCGACGGGGTCGAAACCGGGCAATACCCGACCGCGGTGACCGACAGCTCGGGCGCCGATCCGGTCTTCGTCGGCAGGATTCGCGAAGACATCTCTCATCCGCGTGGAATCGACCTTTGGGTAGTCGCCGACAACATACGTAAGGGCGCGGCTCTAAATAGCGTCCAAATTGCTGAAAAATTGGCAAAAAACTATCTATAAGCTATAGTTCGCAAGCAAATATCGGCCCTGACTGGATGTCGTTGTAGGGGCCTTGTGGGGTTTGGAGAAATACATTATGTCGCGACGTCTTACGCGTATCTCGCTGACACTCGTCTTGTTGCTGTCTGGTGAGGTCTGGGCCATTGGACTCGGTGACATCCAACTTGATTCGGCGCTCAACGAGCCGCTGCGGGCAGAAATCGAGTTGCTGTCGGCTACACCGGAAGAATTGGCCAACCTGAGCGTCAAGCTGGCGTCGGCCGAGACCTTCGCGCGCTACGGCATCGACCGGCCTTATTACCTCCAGGGAATTGCCTTCAACGTTCAAGCGGGTCCCAGCGGCGCCGTTATCCAGGTACGGTCGGCGTCGCCGATTACCGAGCCGTTCCTGACCTTCCTGGTCGAGGCGACCTGGTCAGCCGGCCGCCTCCTGCGCGAATACACCGTCCTGCTGGACCCGCCGA
This sequence comes from Woeseiaceae bacterium, assembly GCA_041553075.1. Classification (GTDB taxonomy): domain Bacteria; phylum Pseudomonadota; class Gammaproteobacteria; order Steroidobacterales; family Woeseiaceae; genus UBA1847. The sequence goes on from JBFEJR010000015.1 coordinate 44,147, forward strand.
CCTATTCACCGCCTGCGGTACAGCAGGCGCCTGCCGTGCAGGCACCGCGTCGTGCCGCGCCCACCGACAGTGCGCGCATCGAGCGCCAGCCGCCGCAGCAACCGCAGCCCGTCTACCGGCCCCCGACGCGGCCTGCAGAAACAACGCCGGCCCGGCCCGCAGAGACGCCGGCGCCGAGGCAACCCGTTGCGACTGCCGACGATCCGGCCTACCGGGCGCCGTATTCGACGACGACCGGCGGCGACTACTACGTGGAGCGCGGCGATACGCTGTGGGGCATCACGTCGCGCCTGCGCCCCGACAGCCGACTGTCGATCAACCAGACGATGGTTGCCATTTTCGAGGCCAACCCGCAGGCCTTCGAGGGCAACATCAATCGCCTCAAAGCCAACGTTACGCTGCGCATTCCGAGCGCCGACGACGTGTTCCAGATCAGCCGCGGCGACGCGCTGGTCGCCGTCAAGCGTATGAACGACGAGTGGCGCGGCACGACGGCGCCGGCGGCCACGGCTGCGGCTACGGGTCTCGACGAGCCGGCCGCGGATGTCGACACCGGCTACGGCACGGGTGTCGCGGAACCGGCCCAACCCGAGACCGAGACCAGCCTGACGCTGGTGCCGCCGGACGAAGAACCTGCGGGCGTCGATTTCGAGGACGAGCTGGACGCCGCCGACACGACGACGCGCGAACAACAGATCGCTGACCGGATTGCCGAGCTCGAAGCGGCCGACGTTCCCAACCAGCAGTCGCTGATCGAAATCCGCGACAACGAGCTGGCCGCACTGCGGCAGGAACTCGCGGAGATCCGCGGCGAGGTCTACGAGCCGCCGGTGATGGACGTGGAACCCGTCGCGGACGATGCGTTGGCTGGCGATGAGATCCAGGCGGAGACTGCCGACGAAATCGCCACCGAAGACGCGGCGGCCGAGGAAGAGGCGGCGCCGACCTCCGTCGTGACGACGCGCGTCAGCGAGCCGGGCCTGATGGATAGCTTCATGGGCATCCTCGGGAGCTGGTGGCTCAAGGTCGGCGCGGCGATCATTCTCGCCGCCGGTGTGTTGCTGTGGTTCGTACGCCGCGGCCGCGGTGACGATGACGACGATTCCTGGGAGACGCTCGACAGCGCGGAAATCGCTGCCGGTGCGATGTCGGCGACCGAGACTCTGGCGGCCCCGTCCCCGGACGAGTCGTTCGTCGTCGTCGAGCAGGATTCGGGAATTCACCCGGTCGTCGACGAGGCAACGGTCGAAACGCCTGCCCCTGCCATGGCGCCGGCAGCGGAAACCGGCCAGTTCGATTCGCTGGAAGACACGTTCAGCAGTGACACCGCGGTCAACCTCGATCAGACCGATCCGCTGGCAGAAGCCGATTTTCACATGGCCTACGGCCTGTACGACCAGGCCGCCGACCTGGTCAACGGGGCGCTGCAGTCGGAGCCCAACGACAAGGCGCTGATGTCGAAGCTCTGCGAGATCTACTTCGTCTGGGGCAATCGCGATGCGTTCATCGATGCCGCCAGCAACCTGAAGAACGTCGTCGGCGATGGCGACACGGCCGAGTGGGACAAGATCGTCATCATGGGCCAGCAGATCGCCGCGGACCACGCGCTGTTCGCCGGTGCCGGCGTTGCCGGTGCCACCAAGGCCGTCGACCTGTCGTTCGAGGCGGAAATGGACGAAGCCGCGGCGCTGGACATGGATTTCGGCGGCGATGAGGCCGGCGCATCGGATATCGTCGATCTCGGGGCCCCCGAGTCCGACGACGGGGACGGTCTCGACTTCCTGTTCGACGGCGACGCGACCACCGAAGCTGCCACCGAGGAGATGACGCGGGAAGAGCCCACGGCCGAGATGCCGTCGCCGTCCGAGAGAACGGTGGAGTCCCCGACGATCGAAGAGCAGTTCGCCGGTCTCGAGGCCACCTCGGAACTGCCCTCGCTCGACGAATCGGTCGACTCTGCGATCGCGGCGAGTGGCCGGGCGTCGGACGAGACGGCCGAGATCAACCTGGACGAACTGGGCCTGGACATCGGCGATCTCGACGAAACGGAACTCGCTTCGTTCGACGACCTCGATGCGACGGGTACCAACGAGGTGCTCGAGGATACGGCTGCGGTAACGGGCAAGAACCCCGAGATCGATCCGGATGCGACCGGCGTGCAGCAATCGCTGGACCCGGATGCGGATGACTTGCAGGACGTGTTCGACGTGGATTCGACCAGCATGAACGCGGCGTTCGACCTCGATGAGGCGGGGGAGACCGGGATCCGGCTGGCACCCGACGAGACAGGCCGCATGCCGGCCCTGGACGCGCTCGAAGAGACCGATACGTCCATCGACTCGGACCTGCTCGATGCGACCGGCAAGACCCAGGTCCTCAGCGAAGACCTGGCGGTCGACACGGGCTTCGACATGGATTCGGCGCTCGGCGATGACGAGGCCACGCTGCTGGCCTCGCTCGACGAAGACGAAGATACCGAGGTATCGGCAGACGCCGAAACGCTGCTGGCCTCGCTCGACGATGACGATGACTTCGATTTCGCCAAGACCGAGGCACTGCCGCAGGATGCCTTTACCACGGACGCCCAGGCCGACGAGACGGGGGAGATGCCCGCCGTCGCCGGGACCGATGTCGACCTCGATCTCGATGACCTGACAGCGGCGCTGCAGGTCAGTGGCGGCGACACGGTCGAGCAGCCGCGCGATGATGCGACGGTCGAACAGCCGCGTCCGTCGGTCGGCGAGGCGACGGCCGAGGTTCCGACCATGGAGATCGGTCCCGACGACATCAGCGACGACCTGCACGAGGCGCGTACGATGACCGAGGTGGGCACCAAGCTCGACCTGGCACGTGCCTACGTGGACATGGGCGATCCGGCCGGGGCGCGCAGCATCCTCGAAGAAGTCCTGGACGAAGGGGACGAAGGCCAGCGCCAGCAGGCACAGCAGCTGCTCGATTCGCTGCCGGGCTGATCTCTCTCCGGCATGCGCGTCGCGCTCGGTATCGAATACGACGGCACGTCGTACAACGGCTGGCAGCGCCAGGACAACGGCATCGGAGTGCAGCAGCGCCTCGAGGAGGCGCTGGCGTTCGTCGCCGACGAACCGGTCGAGGTCGTCTGTGCGGGCCGCACCGATACCGGGGTGCACGCATCCGGCCAGGTCGTGCACTTCGATACCGCGGCCGATCGCAGCGAACGCAGCTGGCTCCTCGGCGCGAACACCAACCTGCCGCCGGACATCAACGTCTGCTGGGTTCGACCGGTCGGCGACGACTTCCATGCGCGCTTCTCGGCAACCGGGCGACGCTACCGCTATCGGATACTCAATCGCCTGCAGCGCTCGGCGCTGCATCGGCACCGTGCCTGGTGGGTGCACCAGCCGCTCGACGAGCAGCGCATGCAGGAGGCGGCGCAGCAGCTGCTCGGCGAACACGATTTCTCGGCGTTCCGGGCGGCGGGTTGCCAGGCGCGGTCCGCGGTGCGCGACGTCACGCGGATCGGCGTCACGCGCCACGCTAGCTGGGTCGAGGTCGAGGTCGCCGCGAACGCGTTCCTGATGCACATGGTTCGCAACATCACCGGGACCCTGGTCGCGATCGGGCAGGGTGAACGGCCGGTCGGCTGGATGCGCGAAGTGCTGGAGAGCCGTGACCGCACGGCGGGCGGCGTGACGGCGCCGCCGCATGGCCTGACGCTGATCGCCGTCGACTATCCCGAGGCGTTCGGCATTCCGGCCGCTGCCGGTTGCTGATACCATGCCCGCATGAGCTGGTTCGAAAAATTGATGCCGTCGCGCATCAGCACCGAGAAGCGCACCAGGTCGGTGCCCGAAGGGGTCTGGATCAAGTGCCCGGCCTGCGACGCGCAGCTGTACCGCAACGAGCTCGCGCGCAACCTGCACGTTTGCCCCAAGTGCAACTTCCATATGCGCATCGGCGCCCGGAGACGGCTCGGCTTCTTCCTCGATCCCGACTCCCAGCAGGAAATCGCGGCCGGGCTGGAGCCCCAGGACCCGCTCAAGTTCCGCGACACCAAGCGCTACCGGGACCGGCTCATCCAGGCGCAGAAGAAGACCGGCGAAAAGGACGCGCTCGTGGCCGCCAGCGGTACCTTGTTCGGCCGTCCGGTCGTCGTCTGCGCATTCGAGTTTGCGTTCATGGGCGGCTCGATGGGTTCGGTGGTCGGCGAGCGTTTCGCACGGGCGGCCCGCCATGCGGCCGACAATCACATGCCGCTGATCGCCTTTTCCGCGAGCGGCGGGGCGCGCATGCAGGAAGCGCTGTTCTCGCTGCTGCAGATGGCCAAGACTTCCGCGGCGCTGGCCGAGCTCGGCGCGAAGAAGATTCCCTACATCTCCGTAATGACCGACCCGACGACCGGCGGCGTATCGGCCAGCCTCGCGATGCTCGGCGACGTCAATATCGGCGAGCCCGGTGCGCTGATCGGCTTTGCCGGTCCGCGCGTGATCGAACAGACCGTGCGCGAGCGCCTGCCGGAGGGTTTCCAGCGCAGCGAGTTCCTGCTCGATCACGGCGCGATCGACATGATCGTCGACCGTCGCAAGATGCGTGCCGAGATCGCGGACCTGCTGGCGAAGTTCGAACAACGCCCCAGTCCCGTACCCGCATCCTGACACGTCGCCGATGCTGCCCGCCGGTTCGCCGCTCTCCGCCTGGCTGACCTGGCTCGAGACACTCTCGCCCGTAGAAATCGACCTCGGCCTCGAGCGCGTGCAGGCCGTGCTGGACCGTCTCGACCTCGACGTGCCGCGGCACGTCCTGCTGGTTGCCGGGACCAACGGCAAGGGGTCGAGCGTGGCAATGGCCGATGCGCTGCTGCGGGCGGCCGGGTTCAACGTGGGCACGTACACCTCACCGCATATCGTGGCCTACAACGAGCGCATCGCTATCGGCGGCGAGCCGGTCGCCGATGCGGATATCGTGCGCGCGTTCGAACGCATCGAGGCGGTCCGCGGAGACGTGCGACTAACGTACTTCGAGTACGGCACGCTCGCGGCGCTCCTGGTTTTCAGTGATGCAGGGCTCGACGTGTGGGTCCTCGAGGTCGGCATGGGCGGCCGCCTCGACGCGACCAACGTCATCGATCCGACGGCGGCCCTGATTACCAACGTGGCGCTCGATCATTGCGCCTGGCTCGGGAATGACATCGAGGCGATCGCGGCCGAGAAAGCCGGGATCATGCGGCCCGGTGTTCCCGTCGTCTATGGCGGCACCGCGGTCCCGGAGGCCATCACCCGGCGTGCCGACGAGATCGGTGCCCGGCTGCTGCTCAGGGATCGTGATTTTTCGCTCGACGGCGTGCCCCGGCCCGGCCTGGCCGGCTCGTTCCAGCTTGCCAATGCGGCCGCGGTACTGGCCCTGCTCGACGCGGCCGGACTGGAGGCCGCGACCGACCCTGACCGGGTGGCGGCGGTGCTGCCGACCGTGCAGCTGACCGGGCGCGGCCAGCGGGTCCCGGCAGACGGCGCCGAGTGGCTGCTCGACGTGGCCCACAACCCGGCAGCGGCGGCCGAACTCGCGGCCACGCTGGCGGCAGAGGAGCGCCCGGGCAGGACGATCGCGGTGATCGCCATGCTCGACGACAAGGACGTGGAGGGCGTAGCGAGGCCACTCAACCCGATGGTCGACCTGTGGATCGCGACCACGGCGGACAGTCCGCGCGGCATCCCGGCCCCCGAGCTTGCGCGCCGTATTGCCAACGTCGCGGCGCGGCCCTGCCAGATCGCGACGTCACTCGACGAGGCGCTGCAGGAGGCCCGACAGGCAGCCGCCGACGGCGACCGGATCCTGGTCACCGGGTCCTTCTATATCGTCGGTCCCGCGTTGCAGGCGCTTGGGCTATACTCGCGACCCGAACCATGATGGAACGAGCCTTGAAAGAACGCATCATCGGCGCCGTCGTACTCGTCGTCGTCGTCGTCCTCGTTGTACCCATTTTCCTCGACGGTCCGCCCGCCGACGGCGAGATCGTGACCGAGCGCGTGCTGCTGCCGGGCCAGGAAGAACAGAAAACCCAGACCGTGGTCCTCGATCGCGACCGCACCGACCCGGTGCCCGCCGCCACGACGGCGCCGGACGAACAGCAACAGCAGGCGGCCCCTGAGACCGAGGCTGAGCCGGAACCCGCTGTCATTCGCCGGCCCGAGCCATCGCGCCTGCCGCCCAAACCGTCGGCCGAGGCGCCCCCCGCAAAGGACCCGGCCAGCGCTACGGCGACCTCGAGCACCGGCATGTGGGCCGTGCAACTCGGCAGCTTTTCCAGCAAGGAGAACGCCGAGCGGCTGGCCGCCGATCTGCGCAAACAGGGCTACGCTGCATTCCTCAGCCAGCTCGATACCGGGTCGGGAACGCTGCACCGCGTTCGCATCGGCCCGCAAAAGGACCGCGACGGCGCGGAAGCGATGGCCGCGCGCCTGCTGAAGGCGGGTCACGAGGGACAGGTCGTGCCGCACCCGTGATATTATCCCGTTCCATTCTGCTGCCCAGCGTGCCGATTTGAGACGACATCTCTGATGCCGATCATCGACATTATCATCGCCGTCGCGATCCTGATCTCCATCGTCGTCGGGCTCCTGCGCGGTTTTGTCAAAGAAGCCATCTCGATTGCCGCCCTGCTGGTCGCGATCTGGGCCGCGTTGTATTTCGGTCCCGCGGTTGGCGGGGTGTCCGAAAGCTGGCTGAGTTCCGCCGAACTGCAGAAGTGGTTCGGCCGGGTGCTCGTATTCGCGGTGATCCTGTCGATCGGCGGTCTGCTCGGCTGGGGACTGTCGAAGATCATCCGCTGGTCGGCGCTGAGCGGCATGGACCGCTTTCTCGGTTCACTGTTCGGTGCCGCGCGTGGCATCCTGCTGGTTGCAGTCGCGATCATCGGCGCCCAGTTCGCCGGCTTCGACAGCGATTCGTGGTGGTCGCAGTCGCGGCTCATCCCGCATTTCGAGGTCGTAGCCGACTGGATCAGGGTCGTTGCCCCCGAGGGGCTGGAAATGATCGTTCCGGACGAAGAGGCGGATGAACTGCCGATCGACGTCCCGATTGAAGTTTGAGAGAGAGAGTCTGATACATGTGTGGGGTGGTTGGAATTGTCAGTACAGAGCCGGTTAACCAGGCACTGTACAACGCGCTGACGGTGCTGCAGCACCGCGGCCAGGATGCGGCCGGCATCGTAACCTGGAGCGAGGAGGGCGGGCTCAAGCAGCGCAAGAGCAACGGGCTCGTTCGCGACGTGTTTCGCCAGCGCCACATGCAGCGCCTGACCGGGCACGTCGGCATCGCGCACGTGCGCTACCCGACGGCCGGCGGGTCGAAGTCGTCCGAGGCGCAGCCGTTCTACGTCAATTCGCCGTACGGCATCTGTCTCGCCCATAACGGCAACCTCACCAATTACGAAGAGCTGGCCGAGTTGCTGATCAACCAGGACCGGCGGCACCTGTCCACCAATTCCGACTCCGAAGTCCTGCTCAACGTGTTTGCCCACGAACTGCAGGTTCGCGTCAACGGCTGCCCGACGCCCGAAAATGTCTTCGATGCGGTCGAGGCCGTGCACGCCCGGTGTCGCGGCGGCTATGCGGTGGTCGCGCTGCTCATCGGTTTCGGCGTGGTAGCGTTTCGCGACCCGCACGGCATCCGTCCCCTCGTGCTCGGCGCGCGCGACCGGGACGGCCGCAAGGACTACATGGTCGCATCGGAAAGCGTCGCCCTGGATGCGTTGCAATTCGAGCGCCTTCGCGACGTGCGGCCCGGCGAATGCGTGTTCATCGAGAATGACGGCGTGCTCAATACGCGGGACTTCAGCGGTACGACACGGCACACACCGTGCATCTTCGAGCACGTGTATTTTGCGCGACCTGACTCGATTCTCGACAATATCTCGGTATACAAGGCGCGCCTGCGCATGGGCGAGCAGCTGGCGGGCAAGATCGTGAGGGACTTTCCGGACCACGACATCGACGTCGTCATCCCGGTACCGGACACGAGCCGCACTGCCGCGCTGCAGGTGGCCTATCACCTGGGTGTCAAGTATCGCGAAGGGTTCGTCAAGAACCGTTATATCGGCCGTACTTTCATCATGCCGGGGCAGGCCGAGCGCGTGATGTCGGTGCGCAGGAAACTGAATGCCATCGACCTCGAGTTTCGCAACAAGAACGTGTTGCTGATCGACGATTCGATCGTGCGCGGCACGACCTCGAAGCAGATCATCAAGCTGGCGCGGGAGGCGGGCGCAAGCAAGGTCTACTTCGCCTCGGCGGCGCCGCCGGTGCGTTACCCGAACGTGTACGGTATCGACATGCCGGCGGCTTCGGAGCTGATTGCCAACGGCCGCGAGGTACAGGAAATCGAGGCGCTGATCGGTGCGGACAAACTGGTTTACCAGGACCTGCACGGGCTGATCCGTTCGGTTCGTCACGATAATTCGACCATCACCGAGTTCGACACCTCGTGTTTCTCGGGCGAATACGTGACCGGGGATGTCACGGAAGGCTACCTGGCCCAACTCGAGGCACGGCGCAACGACGCCGCCAAGCAGGCCCGCGAGAAGAAGCGCCGCACCCGCAACCGCAAAGTCGTCTCCCTCTAGATAAGGGACAGTTCACTTATCTCTTGAATGGACCTCTCGGCACGCCACAGGATGATCGAAGATAAGGTAACTGTCTCTTTTCTATGAGTATCAAGGTCATGATCATCGACGAGCAGGCGGATTTCCGCACGCTGCTCATGCATCACGTGACCACGCACTGGCCCGATGCGATCATCTCTGCGTATGACCCGACGGCTGCGGGCCATCTTCCCGACGAGTTCTCCGGGGCCGGCAACGACCTCGTATTGCTCGGCAGTCAGCACGGCGATGATCGCAAAGGGGTCGACGTGCTGCGCCGATTCCTCGGCCGCAAGAACTTCCCGCCGGTCGTGTATTTCGGTACCGAGGACGACGAGGAGGAAGCGCAAAAGCTGCAGCCCGATGCCCATTTCATCCGCGACCACATCAATCACGACTCGCTGATTGTCGGACTGAGCGAGGTGCTGATAGCGCGTGAGCGTGTCGCCTCGACCAACTCCCTGTTTGTCGGCGACATGCGGGTAGGCATACACCCGCTGATCAAGGGCTACCGGTTCATACGCAGGCTCGGGTCGACCGAGCACTCGGGCGTCTACCTGGCCGAACGCGAATCGACTCATCTGCAGGTCGTCCTCAAGGTGTTGCGGCAGGTGCCGGGACAGGTGGACAGCATCGGCGCATTCGATCGCTTCCTGCAGGAGTACGAGACGATCGCTGACATGGATCATCCCAACATCGTGCGCATCTACGATCTCGGTGTCGGCGACGATCACGCGCACATCGCGATGGAATACCTTGCCGGCGGCGACTTGCGCCAGCGCATCGAGGCCGGGATCGCGGAACGCCAGGCCGTGCAATACCTGCGCCAGATAGCAAGCGCGTTATCGGCCGTGCACTCGAAAGGCGTGCTGCACCGGGACCTGAAACCCGGCAACATCATGCTGCGCAAGGACGGTTCGATCGCGCTGATCGATTTTGGCCTGGCGAAGAAGGCCAAGCTCGAATCGGAGATCACCGACAAGGGCGAGATCTTCGGCACGCCGTACTACATGAGCCCGGAACAGGGTCATGGCACCGGCGTCGACGAACGCAGTGATCTCTACAGCCTGGGTGTGATCTTCTACGAGATGCTGACCGGCGAGAAGCCCTTCCGGGCGGATACGGCCATGGGCATCATCTACCTGCATGCGAACGCACCGATCCCGCTGCTGCCGACGCGGCTCGCACAGTACCAGGCGCTGCTGAACATGATGCTGGCCAAGGCGCCGGCTGATCGGCTGCAATCGGCCGCGGAGATCGACGAGTGGCTGTAAATGCCCGGGTGCCCGCGAACATCGCTGCGTTTCTCGACACGCCGACGCCGGACGCCTGGGTCGAGGAGGCCTGCGTTCGCCTGCCGGAGATGCTGCTCGACCACGCCAACTGCGAACTCAAGGCGGCATCCACTGCCCTTGGTTTCCTGTATCGCTATCCCGAGCGCACGGCCCTGGCGCAGAGAATGTCACGTCTCGCACGCGAGGAGCTGCGGCATTTCGAACAGGTCCGTTCGCTGCTCGACGAGATGGACATCCCGTTCGCCCGGCTTTCGGCATCACGCTATGCCGGCGGCCTGCGCGACTCGGTCCGACAGGAGGAGCCATACAAGCTACTCGACATGCTGCTCATCGGCGCCCTGATCGAGGCACGTTCGTGCGAGCGTTTTGCCAGGATCGCGCCGCGCCTGCCGGACAAGCTGGGTCGCTTCTATGCGGGGCTGCTTGCCTCCGAGGCGCGTCATTTCGAACACTACATCGCGTTCGCGAAAAGCGAGTGCGATCTCGATGACAGCGAGATCGAGGCGCGCCTCGATGAACTCAAGACCCTCGAGGCGGCCCTGGTCAGGAATCCCGACGACGAATTCCGGTTTCACTCCGGCTGCCCCGCCCCCAGATAAGGGACAGTTCACTTAATTCCAGATAAGGGACAGTTTACTTATCTGGAATTAAGTGAACTGTCCCTTATCTGGGGAGTTCTTCGAGGCGCGGGCCGTCGGCGTCCCACTCGACCATGCTGCCCTGTTCGTACCAGTCGCCCAGCACGATGCGGTGCACGGGGCGCCCGTCCACGTGGAAAGGATGCACGGCCGGCCGATGCGTGTGGCCATGCAGCAGGATGTCGCAACCGTGGTCGCGCATCGCGGACACGACGGCACCTGGATTCACATCCATGATCTGCATGTTTGCGGCCTCGCCATGCGCCGCGCTTTGTTCGCGCGCCTGCCGCGCAAAGGCGATGCGTTCTTCCACGGATTTCGCCAGCATCATGGCCTGCCACTCGGGGTTGCGGGTCATGGCACGCACCTGCTGGTACTCGGCGTCGTCCGTGCACAGGAAGTCGCCGTGGCTGAGCAGCACCTTCTCGCCATGCAAGTCGAGGGCATGCGGATCGCTCAGCAGCGTTATGCCAGTCTCTTCGGCAAAGCGCGGACCGATCATGAAATCGCGGTTGCCGTGCATGAAATACACCGGAACGCCGCTGTCGGACAGCGCGCGAATGGCCGCCTTCATCCCGGCATAGTACTCGCTGGGATCGTCATCGCCGATCCAGGCCTCGAACAGGTCGCCGAGGATATAGAGCGCCTCGGCGGAGCGCGCGGGCCCGGCGAGGAAGGCGAGGAACTGCTCGCCGATCTCGGGATGCGCGGCGTCGAGGTGCAGGTCCGAAATGAACAGCGTCGCCATGCGGCTAGGGCTGCGCGCGCGTCATGTTTTCGATGATCACGGGAATAATTGGCGCGGGCGCACCACCCGGCCCGTTGGGCTCGGTTTCGTATTGGGCGATCAGGTCGATGACGTCCATGCCTTCGATGACCTGACCGAATACCGTGTATCCCCAGCGCGCGTCCGGACCGGACTTGTCCGGATCGAGGTTGGCCGTCTGCGGATTGTCGCTGACATTGTCTACCACGTTGATGAAGAATTGCGTGCCGGCCGAATGGGGATCCATGGTGCGTGCCATCGCGATCGTGCCGCGCAGGTTGGCGAGGCCATTGCCGGACTCGTTGGGAACGGTCTTGCCCGTCTCCCGCAGCTTGAACGCCTCATCGTAGCCGCCGCCCTGGATCATGAAACCCGGGATGATGCGGTGAAACACGGTGCCGCTGTAAAACCCGGAATCCACGTTCCTGAGGAAGTGGGCAACGGTCAGCGGTGCCGCCCTGCCGTCAAGCCGCAGCGTAAATGCACCCGCCGAGGTCGTGACCTCGACATAGGCAACGGCCGGTGCCGCGCCCTCGGTCATCAGCTCGGTCTCCTGCGGCGGCGGCGCCTGTTCGCTGGTGCAGGCGGCGGTCAGGCAGAGCAGGGCGAGCTTGGGGAAGAGGGTCGTTTTCATCGCGTCAACCGGGCTTCAGGCAGGAAGGAGACCGGCAATATACCCGAGCCAAACCCTTGATTGCCAACAAATGCGCCCGTATCATCGCAGCCCCGCGAGAGCCGGCGCAGCCGGGCCTTTCGGGCGGAAGGCCTGGCAAACGGGGCATGGCGCAGTCTGGTAGCGCAACTGCTTTGGGAGCAGTGGGTCGGCGGTTCGAATCCGTCTGCCCCGACCAGCCGGATTTCCGGTTAGACTGGAACTGTGCGCCCGTAGCTCAGCTGGATAGAGCATCGGCCTTCTAAGCCGAGGGTCGCAGGTTCGAATCCTGCCGGGCGCGCCATTACTTCTTGCGGGTAATGCCGGGCGGCGCAAGCCGCGTTACAATTTGAATACCGTGGTGGGCGTAGCTCAGTTGGTAGAGCCCCGGGTTGTGATCCCGGTCGTCGTGGGTTCGAGTCCCATCGTCCACCCCATTTTCTCGTGGGGCCTCTAGCTCAATTGGTAGAGCAGTGGACTCTTAATCCATTGGTTCGGGGTTCGAGTCCCCGGGGGCCCACCAGATCCACCGAAACTACCGGCCGGCTAGCGGCCAGCGGCCGACTCACTGCTATGGCTCCGGAAGTCCGATCACTTGCAGGTTTTCTCGCGACTGCCGACGCGCTGGTCGTCCTCAGCGGCGCCGGCGTCAGCACGGCGTCCGGCATCCCCGACTACCGCGATCGCAATGGCGAGTGGAAGCAGTCGCAGCCGATCCAGTACGGCGACTTCGTGCGCGCCGAATCCGCCCGCAAGCGCTACTGGTCGCGCAGCTACATCGGCTGGCAGCGCTTCTCGCAGGCGGCACCCAATGCCGCCCATGCCGCCCTGGCGCGACTGGAGGCCGACGGCAGGATTGACACCGTGATCACCCAGAACGTGGACGAGTTGCACGCGCGCGCCGGCAGCCGCAGGGTCATCGACCTGCACGGCCGGCTGAGCAAGGTCCGCTGTCTCGGCTGTGACGCGGTGCTGGAACGAGCGGCATTCCAGCAAGCGCTAAGGGCGGCCAATCCGGGCTGGGACGCGCGAGTGCGTGCGTTTCGCGCAGACGGCGATGCGGAGCTCGAGGAAAACGGGCAGCGCGCGTTTTCCGTCCCCGATTGCGAGAGCTGCGGCGGCACGTTGAAACCCGACGTCGTGATGTTCGGCGAGTCCGTCCCCAGGGCGAGGGTGCAGGATGCGATGGATGCCGTCGATCGCGCCGATGCGCTGCTGGTCACGGGTTCCTCGCTGATGGTGTTCTCGGGCTTTCGGTTCGCGCGCCGTGCGCACGAGACCGGCACGCCGATCGTGATCGTGAACCAGGGACGCACGCGCGCCGACGACCTGGCAACCCTCAAGATCGACGCGGACTGCGCAGAACTACTGCCGGCTGCCGTTGATGCCGCACTTGCTTAGCCGGCCGTGACGCAGGCAGGACGACACGCAGTGGACCTGGTGGTCGGCGCCAGCGGCTACATCGGCACCAATCTGGTCGAGTTCCTCGTGGCCGAGGGCCGGCATGTCAGGGCGGCCTCGCGCAACATCGAGGTGCTCGAGGGCCGCGGCTGGGACGGCGTCGAACTCTGCGAAGCCGATGCCTTGCAGCCCGCATCGCTGGATGCGGCGCTGGCGGGGGTCGACACGGCGTATTACCTCGTGCACTCGATGGCGGCAGGCAGCTCGTTCCCAGAGCTGGACGCCGAGGCGGCGCGTAATTTCGCGGCGGCCGCGGCGCGGCAGAAGGTGCGCCGAATTGTCTATCTCGGCGGCCTGACGCCCGACGACCCGCGCTCCGAGCACCTCAAATCCCGGCAGGAGACCGGCGATATCCTGCGCGAGGGGAGCGTGCCCGTCACCGAGCTGCGTGCCGGGATGATCATCGGTCCCGGATCGGCAGCCTGGGAGGTGATCCGCGACCTCGTCAACCACCTGCCGGTCATGGTGACGCCGCGCTGGGTGTCTTCGCGCTCGACGCCGATCGCTCTCGACAACCTGCTGCGCTACCTCGCGGATGCGCCGCGGCTCGAGGAAACCGCGGGCGAGACTTACGACGTCGCAGGCCCCGACCTGCTGACGTACGCGGACATCATGCGCCACTACGGCAAGCTCGCGGGGCGCAAACCCCTGATCATCCCGGTCCCCGTACTGACGCCGCGCCTGTCCTCGTACTGGCTCCGCTTCGTCACCGCGGTGCCGACCAATATCGCGAGAGCCCTGATCGACGGATTGTCCCAGGACGTCATCGCCAGCGACGACCGACTGGCGAAGCTGATTCCCCAGCCGCTCCTTGGTTTCGAGGCGGCGGCGACGGCCGCGCTGGAAGCCGAGCGGCAGCACGCGGTGCCCGCGCGCTGGGTCGAGAGCGCGGCGGCCTGCGAGACCTTCCGGCCCGAGTACAGCTTCTATGCCAAGCAGGCGAGCGGCAGCACCGCGACCCCGGCGGCGGCGGCGGACCTCTGGGCGGTCGTTTGCGAGGTCGGCAACAAGGGCGACTTTTTCTTTGGCCGGCCATTGTGGTGGCTGCGCCGCGCGCTCGACTGGCTCGTCGGCGGCCCGAGCCTGCGGCGGAGCCGCCGCCATCCAACCGAGCTGCGGACCGGCGACGTGATCGACTCGTGGCGGGTCATCGCGCTCGAGCCGGACGAACGCCTGACCCTGCTGATGGAAATGAGAGCCCCCGGGGCCGGGGTGCTGGAATTCGACATCGAGGATCACGGCGACAGTCGCGAGGTGACCGTGCGCGCGTACTGGCACCCGGCCGGGGTCTGGGGTCTCATCTACTGGTACTGCACGCTGCCTATCCACACGTTCCTGTTCCGCGGCACGGCGCGCGCCATCGCCGCACGGGCCGCATCGCGTCAGTAGGTGGCTGCGGGCCCGAGCGGGTCTTCATCGTCGGCAAACGACGGCTCCTGCAGGGGCACGCGCAGGCCGAATTCCCGCGCGATCAACCGGATGGCCGCGTTGGCCTCGCTCTCGCCCTTGAAGCCCGGCGCGATGACGTGCTTCTTGCCGCGCTGATCGACCGCGCAAACGTCGTAGTAGATCGTGTGCTTGCCGCCGGACTGCGACTGCAGGGTCGACGACTTCTCCAGCCTCACGATCTCGCCGTGTCGCAGCTCCGCGCCGCCGACCGGAATGCCGAGCAGGCGACGCACGGTGCGGATGCCGCCAGGGGTCCGGATGACTTCGAGCGAATTGAAAAGCGCGTAGAAGCACGCGGCGGCAAAGAGCAGCCCGATGCCGCCGAACACGCTACCGAAGATACGCTGCCCCTCGCCGACAACGAGAAACCACCCGGCGGCGGCGAAGATGCCGCCGATCAAGAGCCCGCCCAGGGCGGGCCCGAGGTTGCGGCCCATCGGGAAGAACAGGCGCTTGCCGGCCGCCCCGTGCTCGAGGTGCAGCCGGCCGAGCACCGTCTGTTCGTCGAGTGCGGCTTTCTTCGATTGCGATCGGGCGACGGCGTAACCGGACAGGAAACGGCTCTGCTGGCGCGTCGCGTAGACCGGAATCTCGTAGTCCCGGTCGATGTCCGTGCCTGGTAGCGCGGCCGCCAGGTTGAGGCGCCACAGGTGGTAGCTGTCGTCCTTGTCCGTATCCGATTCCTGCAGGCCTTCGGGCACATCGAAGCGAAACGTCAGGCGCGTACCCCTGGCGCCCGGTTCGGCATGCGCGACGATGATGTCCTGCCAGACGGCCTTCTCTTTCTGGCTGCGGTGCTTGCCGCTGCCGGACTCGTAGCTGCGAATGTTGGTCAGCGTAAGCCGGAACGTCGTGCCCGGATCGAACGGCAGGTTCAGGTCGATCGTCCCGCCGACGTGCCCGCCGATAGAGCCCGGGAACGGATCCAGTTCGACCGGGGCCGGGCCGAAGCGTCGCCACTCGAGGGTACGCCTGACGGCCCAGGCCAGCAGGCCGATACCGATCACGGGAAACAGCAGCGCAACCAGCGCGACGTAGTTGCCGTTGTCGACGATTTCGCGGTACGCGATGAACGGCGTGAACGACGAGATCGCGTTCCAGAAGAGCGCGAATCCCCAGGCGACCCACATCGAGGCGCGCGACCCCGATCGAATCGAGTTCGTCTGCCAGTCGTCGTTGAGCAGCCAGGGCTTCTCGCTGTAGGCCGGGTTGGTGGCGTCTTTTTCGGGCGCTTTCAGCCAGGCGCCGATCAGCAGACCGAAGCCGACGCCGCCGAACACGACGACGAAGATCATCTTGAAGCCGACGAGGCCCCAGCGCACGTCGCGGTCGACGATCGCCTCGGCCGGATTGCCAGGATTCACGAAGATGACAACGGGATCGCCGTTCTGTGCGGCTCGTTGCAGGTCGCGCCCGATGTCCTGCTGGTAGCGGCCGATGTTGTCCGCGCCGGTCGCGATACCGACACGATTGCCGCGGTACTCTCGCCCACCGTAGTCATAGCGGTACTCGGCGTAGGCCTCGTACGTGTCGGAATCGTCACCCGAACGGGTCTCGTAGCCGCCCGATGTCACCTGCGCCTCGACCGGTACCCAGTCTTGCATCTGCCAGGCATCGGCCAGCGTGCCGCCGACCGACCACAGCATCCAGACGCCCACGCCGGCGAACGGCAGCGCGAACAGGAACAGGACGAACTTGCCTTTCATCCCCGCGACGTTAGCAGACTCGCCGGGCTGGCGATGTGACCGACTCCCAACTATGGGAATACGAGGTAAATCAGTGCGTTGGGCGTTCTCAGGTCATGTCGGTGCAGGTTTCGTCGGCAACGGCCTGCAGGCGGTCCCAGTCGAGTATCTCGATTCTGCCCCGCGGCGAATACAGGATGCCACGGCGCTTCATCTTGGCCATCTGGCGGCAGACGGTTTCCTCGCTCAGCCCGAGCAGGCTTGCGATCTCGCCGCGCGAGAACGGGAGCGTAAAGCGCTGCCGGGCGCGTTCGGCTGGCGGGATGATCAGCGTGATGAACGACGCGATCTTCGCCGCCGCACACTTGTGTCCCATGACCCGCAGCAGATCCCGGCTGTGCGCCAGCTGGGCGTTGAGCGCCTTCAAGAGACGCAGCGCAACGTCGCTGCTCTCCTCGGCTTCCTTGAGCAATCCCCGGTGGCGGATCTTGCAGGCAACGACGTCGGTTTCGGCAACGGCGGTGTACTGGTAGCGGTCCGTCTCGAGCGATTGCAGGCCCACGAGCAGGTTGCCCGGATTCGCGAGGCCCACGATCTGTTCGCGGCCACAGGTCGTGTGGCACGTGATCTTGACGATACCGCGGGAGAGCGAGTACAGGCTGGTGGAATGCTCGCCCTCCGCGAACAACACGTCGCCCGCGTCAAAGCGCACCTGCTTGACGGTATCGGTAACCCGGCACGCAAGGTCGGCCCCGTTGTGGGGCCCGGCAGCGGCCCGCGACTCGTGAAAGGGACAGGCGTTGTTCCCGCAAATCATTGTTTTTCTTCTCCCCAGTCCAGCTTTTGAGAATCTAGCAGGTGTCGCCGCCGGGCGGGATCGTGAGTTTCGCATCCGGGTATCGGTAACTACGTAGCCGAAACTGACATTTGTCAGTTGGGTATCCGGACTGTAACCGGCTTGCAGGGGATAGGGGAAGCCCGCAAAACGAGTTGCGCGCCGTACGTGTATTCCACCGGCCGAAACTGACATATGTCAGTGTTATTGAACGGCCCTGTTTCTACTCTTTGACTTGCTCCGGACGACCGTCCCCAATCCACACGGCCGCGACCGGGCTATTAAACACAAACTCAATTAGGGGAGTACCTTTATGAACCAGATCCACAAACTCTTCCGATGGGCCTGGTCGATTCTCGTAGTGTGTACCCTCGCGTTCGCGATGGGCGGCTGCGAGGGTGACGACGGAGCTCAGGGTCCGACCGGTCCGCAAGGCCCGGTGGGTGCTACGGGTCCGGCTGGCGCTGACGGTGCCGACGGAGCCGGAGCGGCCACGTTGCCCCTCGAAAGCTGTGGCGTGTGCCATAGCGAAGGCTCGTTCGCCTCTGCGCCGGCAGCTCACGCGCTGGATCCGATCGAATTTGTCAGCAGCGTCAGCATCGTCGCAGTAGGCGACGACCTGTTGGTCACGTTTGACCTCGAGCGCGATGGCATGCTGACCGCAGGCTACGACACGATCCAACGCGGCTATCGGACCGATGGGACGACCCGCACGACCATCGTAGGCGACCTGTCCGCGCTGACCGACAACGGCGACGGAAGCTACAGCTTCACGATCCCCGACGGAAACCTGGTAGCAGGCGACAATCGCTACATGTTCCGCGTTGCGGCAGGCGATGACAGAGAGACGCGTGTCTACTTCTATCAGGACTTCCCGGCATCGCCGTTCGCGGCGCCCGCGGTGTCTGCCCAGGCCTGCACGAACTGCCACGGTCCGGAAGGCATTGGCGTCCACGGAGGCTATTTCATGGCCGAAGACGGCGGCGAGCCCTGCCTCGTCTGCCACGGCGTCGGCACCGTGCCGAGCCTCGCGGCGGTAACCCACGGTCTTCATAGCGGTATCTGGGTCGAAGATGGCGAGCTCATCGAAGTTACCTACCCGACCTACATGACCAACTGCAGCGTTTGCCATGATGAACCGGCGCAGCTGGCTGCGGCCAACGGCATGCTGGTCACGGGACCGAATTGCCTTTCCTGCCATGGTTCGATGGACAATGCGTCCTGGGACTTCAGCGGCGGCCTGGCATTCCACTTGACGGGTATCGCCAATCCTGACACGCACGATTGCCAGACGGCATGCCACATTGGTAACGGCGCTGCCTCGACCCTGGTCGATGTGACGGATTTCCATAACGGTTGGGAAACCCCGCGCGGTGGCTTCATCGTTGACGGCGCCGACACCTCGATCACCGAGGGCGAGCTGTTCGACTGGCAGATCACCGACGTCGTCGATGACGGCGTAACCTTGGCGATCTCCTGGACGGCCACCTACGATGGCGCTGGCGTCGATCCGTGTAACGAAACGGTCGGTGCAGGCGCACCGGTGTTCTTCGCCGGCGATGGCGATCTCACCATGTATCGCAGTTACGCCCAGGGTGATGACTTCATCATCGGCACGTCGACCAGCTCGCCGGGCCAGCCCGTTGGCATAGACCTGACGGTGGACAACACAACCTGTGCGAACGGCATAGCGACGACCACGCTGCCAGCAGACAGTATCGTTGCTGAGAAGGGCAGGTTGGCCCTGGGCGGCAAGCCGCTCGTGGTCAGCGCAGTCGATCCCGCCGCGGCCATGGAAGCCCGCGTCCCGACGCCGACCTTCGATTGGCTCGTGGGCGATGGCGCAGAAGCACCGATGCGCCGTAATGTCGTCGACACCGAGCTTTGCCTGGGTTGCCACGTCGGCTCGCTCTACCAGCATGGTGGCGACCGTGTCGATAACGTCGACATGTGTCTCGTTTGCCACAACTCGGCCTCCAACGAGCAGAGTGTTCGTGTGGGCATGGGTGTCGATGCATCCGAAGCTTATGACGGTAAGGTCGGCGAGACGTTCGAGATGAAGACGATGTTGCATCGCATTCACTCGGCCGGCGAGGAAGGCCAGCCTCCGTACCTGGTTTATCGGAACCGCGGCATCTACGCCTTTGCGCCCGATACGTCAGAACTGCCGAACTGGCCTGGAACGGGTCAGCAGGTTGTCTTCGGATCGGATCCGGCTTACACGACGAACCACAACTTCGAAGCACCGACCTACCCGCGTTCGATCAACGAATGCACGGCCTGCCATACGGCGGACTTCATGGTCATTCCTGACCAGGCCGAATCGATGGCGACGACCGTCGAGGCCGGTAGCACGGTGTGGGAAGATCAGCTTGATGATGTGCTCCAGGGCGCAGGCACGACCGCTTGCGTCACTTGCCACGCGGACGCCGCGTCCAAGGGGCATGCATACCAGAACAGCTGGGTTCCGCAGGCATTCCCGGAGGGTCGCGATACGATCATCAACGCCGGGAATTAACAATCGGTTGAAGGGGCGGGCCTCCGGGCCCACCCCGCCACACCGACAAACAGAAAAGACTGGGGCCGGGAGAGCGATCTCCCGGCCTTTTTGTTTGCGCAC
>JBFEJR010000016.1:0-63487 GCA_041553075.1 Woeseiaceae bacterium
GTCTCTCGCGGAGGGGTCGCCGGGTCACCCCGAACCCCTAGTTTGAACTCGACAACTGAGCGCCATTCCATAGACCCTACATCTGGACCATGGCCCTCCGCGTCTCCAGTTGACAGCTGTTCTTCGACGAACTGTAACCACCGCTCCGAACACGGTTGTAAGCCGGCACCAGGATTTCGCACGAGCCCACAAGAGGAAACGATTAAGATACCAAGGGCAACGCTTAGTCGTATCATAGTCACAGTATAGGCGAACGACAGGCCGCGCAGGATCACTAGCAGAGCTCGATGATCCCCCGAAAGCAGCCATTCGAGCGGCTGGTATCGGGTCGGCAGCGGTCGGCCAGGTGTAGTCGTTCGCAATTATCCAGCCGATCTTTGCGAGTTGTTTTTTGTTGTGCGGAGTTCTTTTTTAATACAGACAAGTTCTGCATCGTCAGGGTGTTGCATGACAGTAAACCCGAGCTTCCTGCAGAACCGGATCATTTTCTTGTTTGTCCTTAGAACAATGCCCTCTATTTGAGTTAAACCAACATCTTCCGCTATACGAAATAAATGGCGTAGCAGCTCTCGTCCGAGTCCGCGCCCCTGCCAGCTATCCGCGACAACCACAGCGAACTCGGCTGAGCCTTGCGAACCACCCTGTGCAAATCGAGCCACGCCGATCTCTTGTTCCGCCGTGTCTGTCTGCACGGTCGCGATGAGCGCCATCTCGCGAGGAAAATCCACCTGTGTGAACTGGTCCAACAACCGCGGTGAGAGCTCGTTGATTGCGGAAAGAAAGCGCAAATACCTGGAGTTGGACGAAAGCTCGCTAACGAATGCTTGCTCAATTTCACGGTCCCCGGGCCGGATCGGACGGATCTTGACCGGTGTGCCATCTCCGGCAGTCCATTCATGCTCAAAATCTGGCGGCTGCATCGCAAATTCGGCACCTGTGTAGGCGCGCCTGTTCCGGATCATCAGGAGACGATTCTAGCAGTTGCAGACGACCGGCTGAGAATGGCGAAAGGCCGCCCAGGACTCGTCTTACTTGCCGCCTTGTCGAGACTTGAATACCAAGCCCAACCAAAGCGCCCTACGATCCACCAGGTAGCAGTAATCGTCTCACGGCTACAAGCATAAGCAACCGGGCGGGCTCGTGTATCCGCAACCTTAGATGTCGGTGCGGGTTCTCGCTCGTTCCATCATCCTGTCACGAAGCTGGCGCATTGACTTCCTGCTTTCGTTGTCAAGATCAGCCGGCATGGATGAGAATGCCGTCAGCATAGCGATGTCATTCGCTTCGGCCAGAATGACGTTCATCAGCCGTAATTCCTGCTCAATTTTTTCCAAGTTTAGGTTCGACAATTCGTTCCCCGATAGGTTTATGGGCTGCTAGCGCCTGTCCGACAGCGCGCGGGCAGAAGTGACATCCGTTCTGGTCTTTAATACCGGTTATTCGGTTTTGTCCAGGGCCCACTTGCCTCCGCCACGGCAAGCAATGAACAGGAAGATGAAGCTGTAGAGAATTGCGGCGTCGCCACCGTTGATGGCAGGAAAAAATTCCGGACCAAATTGGAACTTCCAATGAAACTGGATATAGGCAACCGCCATGGTGCCACTGGAAATAAATGCAGCCCAGCGCGTCTGCAAGCCGATCGCAACCAGAATTCCGCATACCAGCTCAATGACGCCCCCGATCCAAAGCTGCGAACCGATTGCTGGCTGGTGCTCCGTCAGAACACCGAACACCTTCTGGACACCATGAAACAGGAAGATTGCACCGGTGACGATTCTCAATGCGGCGTATGTGGTGTCCGTGTACTTTGATAGGAAGTTCATCCCGAGAGCCCCTCGCTTGTATCGTTTGAATTGTGATCTGATTATTACATGCCCAGGCGACTTACAGACGTCTGCGATGGGCCGACAACAGAAAGTGTAGTCAAGCGGGGCGGCCGCGACTTCCCGGCCGGAGCCGGTCGGACTGTGCATGACCGCTAGTCTCGGGGACTTGCTACTACGGTGTTACGGCCTGCCGCCTTCGCCTCGAGTAACGCTCGATCCGCGGCCGCGATGAGTGTATTCGATGAGCTTTCATCATCAAGCCACTCGCTCACGCCAATGCTGAGCGTCACGTGCTCCTCCTGCCGATCAAGGGACGTCTCGGCAACCGCGACGCGTATGCGTTCCGCAAACCTGGTGGCGCCGTCGATACGCGTCTCCGGGAGGATCATCAAGAACTCTTCACCGCCATAGCGACCCAGGTGATCGTTTGTGCGGCACAGCCCGGCCACAACTTGCGCTATGCGCCGCAGTGCCTTGTCACCGAACTGGTGTCCGTGCGTGTCATTAATGTTCTTGAAGCGATCGAGGTCGAGCATAAGACAGGTAAGCGCATGGCCGTGACGCCTGGCACGTGCCAACTCCTCATCAAGTGCCTCGAGAATTGCACGCCGGCCGAGAACGCCGGTCAGTGCATCGAAACGCGATAGTCTCTCGGCCTCGAGCCTTGCCTCGTCGAGGGCTTTCATGACGGCCTGAATTTGTCGGTCCTTGGGACGAACGAACGCGAAATATGAGAGGACTGCGACCGTGATTGCGAGCAATCCAGCGTCCAGCAGGGCGAATTGCCAGCTAAGAAGCTCCACGCCCAGCCAGAAAGAGATCAGCATGATGGCGCTCTCGACGACAAGCGCCAGAAGCGCGATTTTCACGATCATTAGCACGAAGCCACCGGCTCGTGCGGGAGGTCGCGTCACCCGGCCCTCCTTCTCATCACGGCTCGCTCCACCATGGCCATGTCAAACCCCGCGCCCAGATGGCGGCCCCAGGGCCCCTCTCGTGCGCCGGCGAAGAAAAGAAAAAGACCCTTCAGCGAGATACGGTGCGAGTCCCGCGCTTGCCGTAGTGCATTTCCC
This sequence comes from Woeseiaceae bacterium, assembly GCA_041553075.1. Lineage (GTDB taxonomy): Bacteria > Pseudomonadota > Gammaproteobacteria > Steroidobacterales > Woeseiaceae > UBA1847. The sequence continues at coordinate 2,900 of JBFEJR010000016.1, forward strand.
GGTGTGGACATACAATTGAGCGGGCTCTGGTGCCGACGTCAGTGGCTGCTGTGAGTCACAACACGGTATTCTACCCCAGTTTGGCCGACCCGCGGCTCTGCAAGGCAAAGCATTCGACTAAAGATGCTTCCGCACAAACGCCGGCTTCGGCACTGGCGGGCATCAATAAAAATTATGGCGACCTGCGGGCCTGTAACTTAGTAGACTTGTCCCCCTTCAGTTTCGAGGAGAGAACACGTGCGAATTGTCCTTGCTGCAATCCTGCTCATGACCGGCCTGGTCGCACAGGCTGCCAACGATATCGACGCGAAGGTCGAAGCGGCGCTGGCCGCGGAAGCCAGGCCGCAAGCCGACCGCGACCGGGACCGTAATCGCCGGCCGCTGCAGACGCTGCAGTTCTACGGCCTGAAAGACAACATGCGCGTGCTCGAGCTGCTGCCGGGCGGCGGCTGGTATACGCGCGTACTGGCGCCGGTGCTCGCCGACAACGGCAAGCTCTACGTTGCGCTGGGGACGGGGCGCGTCGCGGACACGGTGCTCAAGGAGCCCGGGTTCGAGAAGGTCGAGGTGCTGGCGACGACCGACAACACGCACCGGCCGCCCGGGTCGCGTCATTACACGATGGACGAGTTCGACTTCGGCGTTCGCGATCTCGACATGGTCCTGACATTCCGCAACGTGCATAACTTCGGCGCCGAGGGGCGGGCATTGATGCACCGCGAGGCCTTCGAAGCTCTCAGGAGCGGCGGCGTATACGGCGTGGTCGATCACACGCGGCGACACATGGAGCCCGACGATCCCGAGAATCGCCGGCGTATCGATCCCGTACTGGTCATCCAGGAAGTGCAGGCTGCCGGATTCGAGTTCGTCGACTACTCCGACCTCCACTACCGCGCCGACGACGAACTGGAATACGAGGTAGGGCGGCGCTCGGTCAGCGGCAACACGGACCGGTTTACGCTGTTGTTCAGAAAGCCCTAGATTACGCCGAGGTACCGGGCGATACCGCGGGCGGCCTCGCGGCCTTCGTGCACGGCGGTTACCACGAGATCCGAGCCGCGCACCATGTCGCCGCCGGCGAACACTTTCGGGTTGCTGGTCTGGTAGGGAACTGCCCCCATCGACTTGACCAGCACCCGCCCGCTGTCGAGCGTATCGATGGCGTGCGCGCCGAACCAGTCCGGCGGGCTCGGCCGAAAGCCGAATGCAATGACCACCGCATCGGCGGGCAGGACCTGCTCGGTCCCGGCAACGGGCTCGGGACGCCGGCGGCCGTCGGCGCCCGGGGCGCCCAGCCGGGTCTCGATGACCCTTACACCGGTGACGCTTCCCCCTTCCCCGACCAGTTCGAGCGGCTGGCGGTTGAAGAGGAAGATCACGCCCTCTTCCCTGCTATTCGCGACTTCGCGGCGTGACCCCGGCATGTTTTCCTCGTCCCGGCGGTAAGCGCAGGTCACACTGGCTGCACCCTGGCGAATTGCCGTGCGGTTGCAGTCCATGCCCGTGTCGCCGCCGCCGAGTACCACGACGTTCCTGCCTTCGAGGTCGATGTACGGCCAGTCGCTCTCGTCATGGCCGAGTTCCCGGTAGGCGTTGCCGACCAGGTACGGCAGCGCGTCGTGGACGCCGTCGAGATCCTCGCCCGCGAAACCGCCCGTCACGTACTGATAGGTGCCCATGCCGAGGAAGACGGCATCGAAGGCCTCGAGCAGTTCGTCGAACGGCTTGTCGTCACCGATGCGCGTGTTCAGGACGAACTGCACGCCCATGCCCTCGAGAATCTTGCGGCGCGTCCGCACGACGTGTTTCTCGAGTTTGAACGGCGGGATGCCGTAGGTCAGCAGTCCGCCGATTTCCGGGTAGGCGTCGAAAACGACCGAGCGGATACCGTTGCGGGCGAGTACGTCGGCGGCGGCCAGCCCCGCGGGACCTGCACCCACGATGCCGACGCGCTTGCCCGTGTCCGTTACGTGGGACATGTCGGGGCGCCAGCCGAGGCCGACGGCCGTGTCGGTGATGTACTTCTCGATGCTGCCGATCGTCACGGCGCCGTTGGCGTCTTCGAGCGTGCACGCGCCCTCACAGAGGCGGTCCTGGGGGCACACGCGGCCGCAGATCTCGGGCAGCGAATTCGTCTGGTGCGACAGGTCGGCCGCCTCGAACAGCTTGCCGTCCTCGACGAGCTTGAGCCAGTTCGGGATGTAGTTGTGAACCGGGCACTTCCACTCGCAGTAGGGATTGCCACAGTCCAGGCAGCGCCCGGCCTGGGCGCCGGCGTCGGCACCGTCATAGGCGCCGTAGATCTCGCCGAAATGCCGAATGCGCTCGTCGGCCGGCTCCTTGTCCGGGTCGCGGCGCGGCACTTCGAGAAACTGCAGTGGATGCTTGCTCATCAGGCCGCCTGCCTCAGGGACTCGAACAGCGAGCCGAGCTCCGCCGCCTTGGGTTTGACCAGCCAGAACTTCGGCGCAAACGAGCGGTAATCGTCGAGGATCGCCTGGCCCCACTCGCTGCCCGTCGCCTCGACATGCGAGCGCACGAGGTCACGAAGATGGTGCAGGTGCGCCTCCATGGTTTCCGGGTTGATGCGATGGATGTCGATAAGCTGGTGATTGTAGAGATCGACGAAATCGCGCTCGATATCGAGTACGTAGGCGAATCCGCCCGTCATGCCGGCACCGAAGTTCACGCCGCTCTTGCCGAGCACGACGACGACACCCCCGGTCATGTACTCGCAGCAATGATCGCCCGCACCCTCGATGACCGCGGTCGCGCCGGAGTTCCTGACGGCAAAGCGCTCGCCGGCGCGGCCTGCCGCGAACAGCTCGCCGGCGGTGGCGCCGTAGAGACAGGTATTGCCCATGATGGCCGTATGGCGAGCGACGTAACCGGCGTCCTCGGGCGGCCGAATGACGATGCGGCCGCCGCCCATGCCCTTGCCGACGTAATCGTTGGCATCGCCTTCGAGCGTCAGGTTGAGCCCGGACACGTTCCAGGCGCCGAAGCTCTGCCCGGCCGTGCCGCGCAACAGGATGTCGAGTGGCGCATCGCTGAGGCCCTCGTTGCCGTAACGCCGCGCGATCTCGCCCGACAGGCGCGCGCCGATGGCGCGGTTGAAATTCCTGATCTCGAAACCGAAGCGGCCGCCCGTCTTGCCCTCGATCGCCGGCAGGCAGGCCTCGACCATCTGCTCGGCAAGCTCGCCCCGGTCAAAGGGATCGTTCTTCGGGTTCGTGCAGAAGCGCGGCCCGTCCCTGGCGAGACCGTCGGTCGACAGGATCGGCGACAAATCGAGCCGCGCCTGCCGCAGGCTGTCGCCTTCCTGCAGTTCGAGCAGGTCCGTGCGCCCGATCAGGTCCTCGAACCTGGCAATACCGAGTTCCGCCATCAGGTGCCGGACCTCCTCGGCGATGAAGCGGAAGAAGTTGATGACCATCTCGGGAAGACCGACGAAGTACTCGCTGCGCAGGACGTTGTTCTGCGTTGCGACACCGGTGGCGCAGTTGTTCAGGTGGCAGATCCTGAGGTACTTGCAGCCGAGCGCCACCATCGGCCCCGTGCCGAAACCGAAGCTCTCGGCGCCCAGCATCGCCGCCTTGACCACGTCGAGGCCCGTCTTGAGACCGCCGTCCGTCTGCAGCCGCACCTGGTGGCGCATGTCCTGCGCGCGCAAGACCTGGTGCGTTTCCGAGAGCCCGAGTTCCCAGGGGCTGCCGGCATACTTGACCGAGCTCAGCGGGCTCGCGCCGGTGCCGCCGTCGTAGCCGGAGATCGTGATCAGGTCGGCATACGCCTTGACGACGCCCGCCGCGATGGTGCCGACGCCGGGCTCGGCCACCAGCTTGACGGAGACGAGCGCATCGGGGTTGACCTGCTTCAGGTCGAAGATCAGCTGCGCGAGGTCCTCGATCGAGTAGATGTCGTGATGCGGCGGCGGCGAGATCAGGCCGACTCCCGGTTTCGCGAAGCGCAGCCTCGCGATCATGTCGTTGACCTTGTGACCCGGCAACTGGCCGCCCTCGCCGGGCTTTGCGCCCTGCGCGATCTTGATCTGGATCACCTCGGCATTGACGAGGTAGTCGGCCGTCACGCCGAAACGGCCCGACGCGACCTGCTTGATCTTCGATACGCGCTCCGTGCCGAAGCGTGCGGGATCCTCACCGCCTTCGCCCGAGTTGGAGCGCCCACCCATGCGGTTCATCGCGATTGCCAGCGCCTCGTGCGCTTCCGGCGACAAGGCGCCGAGCGACATGCCGGCGCTGTCGAAGCGCGGCAGGATGCTCTCGACCGGCTCCACCTCGTCGAGCGGTATCGGGTCGCGGGCCGGCCGGATCTTCATCAGGTCGCGCAACGTGGCGACCGGCCGTTCGTTGACCAGCCTCGCATAGTCGAGGTAGTGCGCGTAGTCGCCGGTGCGCACTGCCCGCTGCAGCGTACTGACGACGTCGGGGTTGTAGCAATGGTACTCGCCGCCGTGGACATACTTGTACAGCCCGCCCTGGTCGATCGTCTGGCGCGGCTCCCAGGCCGCCTCGGCGAGCCGCTTCTGGTCGAACAGCAGGTCGTCGAAATTGGTGCCCTGGATTCTGGAGGTCGTGCCCTTGAAGCAGCGCGGGACGACGTCGTCGCCGAGGCCAACGATCTCGAACAGCTGCGCGCCCCGGTAACTCGAGATGGACGAGATGCCCATCTTCGACATGATCTTGAACAGCCCCTTGCGAATTCCGCGCCGATAACTGCGGCCGAGCTGTTGCTGCTTGTCGATGTTGCCGCGCTGGGCGATATCGTGCAGCGACTGGTAGACGAGGTACGGGTACACCATCGTCGCGCCATAGCCGATGAGGCAGGCAACATGATGCGCGTCCCGGGCCACGCCGGTCTCTACGATGATGTTCGCATCGCAGCGCAGGCCCGTGTCCACCAGGTGATGATGCACGGCCCCGGTGGCCAGCAGCGCGTGCACCGGCAACTTGCCTTGCTCGAGGTAGCGGTCCGACAGCATGACGATCAGCCGGCCGGCGCGCACGCCTTCCTCGGCCTGCCTGCAGATGTCGTCGAGCGCCTCCGGCAGGCTCAGCCCCTCGTCGACGTTGAGATCGATGAAGGTGTGGCTGTCCGCGAACATGTCGGGACCCAGGAGCTGCCGCAACTTGGCCTGCGACAGTACCGGCGAATTGATGATGACCTGCTCGGCATGGTGCGGGCCGATCTCGAACAGGTTGGATTCGCCGCCGACGTTCGTCTGCAGCGACATGACGATCTGCTCGCGCAGCGAGTCGATGGGCGGGTTGGTTACCTGCGCAAACTGCTGGCGGAAATAGTCGAACGGCGAGCGAATCTTCTGCGACAACACGGCCATGGGCGTGTCGTCGCCCATCGAGCCGACGGGCTCCGCCTCGGCGTTGGCCAGCACCGCGACGACCTCGTTGAGTTCCTCGCGCGACAGGTTGAACATCTTCTGGTAGCTGGCCAGTGTCTCGGCATCGAACGGCTCGGCCGCCATGCGCGAATCGATGAGCAGCGAGTCGAGGTAACGGACGCCGCGCTTGAGCCACTTCTTGTACGGCGCGCGCGACTTGAGCACTTCGTGAATCTCGTCGTTGTCGAGCACGGTACCGTTGACGAGATCCACGGCGAGCATTTGTCCGGGACCGAGCCGCCCCTTCTCGACCACGTCCTTTTCGTCGTAGTCGTGCACACCGACCTCGGAGGCGATCGTGATGTGCCGGTCCCGGGTAATCACGTAGCGCGCCGGCCGCAGTCCGTTTCGATCCAGGCAGCAGGCCGCGTAGTGACCGTCGGTGAGCACGATGCCCGCCGGGCCGTCCCAGGGCTCCTGCTGGCCGTCCCAGAACTCGTAGAACGCACGTACGTCGGGATCGATGTTGTCGACCGTTTGCCAGGCGGGCGGAATCAGGATGCGCATCGCCTGCAGGACGTCCATGCCGCCGGCACGCAGCACCTCGAGCATGTTGTCGAGGCTCGACGAATCGGAGCCAGTCAGCGAGATGATCGGGTCGAGATCGGAGATATCGTCGAGCTTGTCGGAAACAAAGTTCTTGCTGCGCGCGACCGCCCAGTTGCGGTTGCCGCGAATCGTGTTGATCTCGCCGTTGTGGGCGAGGAAGCGAAACGGCTGGGCCAGCTTCCACTGCGGCAGCGTATTGGTCGAAAAGCGCTGGTGGAAGAGGCACACCGACGACTGCATGCGCGGATCCCTGAGGTCCGGGTAAAACTCGGGGAGCGCCGCGGGCATGATCATGCCCTTGTATCCGATCGTTACCGACGACAGGCTGGCAACATACGTATCATCGCCGCCGAGCAGCTTCTCGGCACGCCGCCGGGCGAGAAACAGCTTGCGGTTGAACGCGCCGCGCGGCAGCGTATCCCGCGCATTGACGAAGACCTGCTCGATCCTCGGCATCGTCGCGAGTGCCTGCGCGCCGCAGGCCGACGGGTCGACGGGCACGTCGCGCCAGCCCGCAACCTCGAGCCCCTTGTCCGCGATCGCCTGGTTAATGGTGTCGCGCGCCACGGCGGCCAGCGCCTCGTCCTGGCTCAGGAACACGGTTCCCGCGGCAAATCGCTTGGCGAGGCGAAAACCCAGTTCCTCTCCCACGGCTCGCAGGAAGGACTCGGGGAACTTGATCAGCAGCCCGCAGCCGTCGCCCGTCTTGCCGTCGGCCGCCACGGCGCCGCGGTGCGTCAGCCGGGCCAGCGCCTCGATGGCGGTCGATACGACCCGGTGACTCGGCAGATCGTCGAGATTCGCAATCAAGCCGAAGCCGCAACTGTCGCGATGCAGTTCGGGGTCGAGCAGGTTGTTTGCGTGTGTCTCGGTCATACGGGCCGTGGAGATCGCCGGCAGGCGTTCCCCGAAAACGGGTTAAAGGGGTGGCGCATGGCGCCGCGGACCATTCAGTATATGCCAAGGTCCGGCCCGCCGCATCGGTTGCGGCGGTAACCAAACGGCGCCCTCGCCGGGCTAGAAGCCGCGCGAATCGAGGCGGATGGCGCCCGAGCTGTGGTAGCTGACCGGTGGCGTCAGCGGCAGGTCGATGCCGAGCTGGCCTTCGAGCTCGTAGGGTATTTCGCTGCGCGCGGCATCGCGCACCACCGACAACAATCGCGGCGCGGTCGTAAGCAGATCCAGCTCGACGCTGATCGCAAACTGCGTCGCGCCGCTGGCCGGCACGGAAATGTCGCTTGCGGTCTTGCCGCTCGCAAACCGCATGCCGTCGAGCTTGACGCCGTAGCTGACGTGACTGACGGGCAGCGGGAACGGATTGGGGTTGCTGATATCGAACGACAGCAGGAAGGTCTGGCTCTGGAAGCCGAGGCCCAGGACCTGCACGTCCCGCAGTTCGACCTCCGGCGTGCCGATGATGTTCTCGGGCAGCGTCGCACAGCCGCCCAGTGCCGCCAACGCGGCCAGCATGGCGGCCGCCGCAATTCGCCTAGCGTAGTTCATCACCCAGTTCTCCCCAACGTGCCGAAATCAGTTGCCACTCGTCCGCCTGCTTCTCGAGTTCGAACGCGAAGCGATACGCATCGGCGCTGAACCCCAGGATACCGTCGTTCGTCCCTGCCATCGCGACGGTCAGGACGATCCTCGCCGCCGTCTCGTCGTATACCGTGATTTCCTCGATTCGCGGCAGCAACGCGATGCGCTCCTGGCGGAAGAAATACGCGCGCAGCAGCCTGTCGACGTCGTCGCGCTCGTAGCCGCGCGCGTCGGTGTAGGCGCTCGACATCATGCCGACCAGCGCCCGGCGCTCCTTGTTCTCGGCAGCGTCGACGCCGGCGGCCACCCAGGCGCGCAGCTCCTCCTCCGGTGCCGTCGGCGGTTCCCCGCAGGCCGCCAGCAAGAGTACGGCCGCAACCGCTGTGAACCGCGTTCGAGTGAGCCCACGCATCATCTGATAGAGTCTACTGCTAACGCAGCCCTGTTATTGGGCGAATTCGACCAAATTGTGACCTGGTTCGCACTTATGTCCGTCAAATTATTGAGTGAAGCGAAGGGCGGTACGATCACCGACGAGGACGAGCGTCGCATCGACAAGATCCTGGCGTTCTGGTTCAAGGAGCAGGAGCTCTCGGCGCCGCAGATCGACCGCCGCATGGACACCTGGTTCGGCGAGGACCCGGTGTTCGACCAGGAAATCGAACAGCTATTCGCGGGTGACATCGACGAGGCCTGCGAGGGCCAGCTCGATCACTGGGCGGCGGAACCCCGCGGCCGGCTCGCACTGATCATCCTGATCGACCAGTTCCGGCGCAACATCTACCGCAATACGGCCGAGGCCTTCTCGATGGACAAGCTGGCCCTCAAGCTGTGCGTCGAGGGCGCGATGGAGAAGAAGGACAAGGGGCTGACCCCCATCCAGAAAGTGTTCTTCTACATGCCGCTGCAGCATGCCGAGTCCGCCAAGGTACAGGCGAAGTCGGCGGAGCTGTTCGCGCGCCTCGCGGAGTCCGTGTCGCCGACCTACCAGGAGACCTTCCTGACGATCGCCCAGTTCGCGGAACTGCACAGGGACGTCATCGACCAGTTCGGGCGCTTCCCGCACCGCAACAAGCTGCTGGGCCGCAAGAATACGCCCGAAGAGGACGAATACCTCGCCGGCGACGCACCGGATTTCGGCCAGGGCTGAGTTACGGCCGGGACAGGCGATTGAAGCGCCAGGTCAGCAGCACCGCGGCAATCACCAGGCCGGCGATGAAGGCCACCCAGATCTGGTTCGCGGGCAGCTGGTAACGGATCGCCGCGAGATATGCGAGCGGCAGCGCGACGCACCAGAAAGCAAACAGGTTGATCGCCATCGGCCAGCGCGTGTCCTTGTAGGCGCGCAAGGCCGCCGCGGCCGAGATCTGCACACCGTCCGCCACCTGGAAAATGGCCGCCACGAGCAGGAGACTCAGCGCGATCCCGGTCACGACCGGGTCGTCGGTGTACAGCATGATGATCTGGTCGCGCAACGCGAGCAGGACCAGCGCCGAGACGGCCATGAAGGCAGCGCTCATGACGATGCCCGTGAAGCCCGCGAGCCGTGCTTCGGCCGCCTTGCCGGAGCCCAGCATGTGACCGACCTGCACCGTGGTCGCCGAGGCCACCGCCAGCGGCACCATGAACATCGTCGAGGCGTAACTCAGCGCGATCTGGTGCGCCGCCGTGATGTCGACGCCGCGCGTGCCAACCAGGATCGACACCACCGCGAACAGGCCGACCTCGGCCGTGATCGTAACGGAGATCGGCAAGCCGAGGCTGAAAATCTCCCGAAAGAGCCGCGGGCGGAACTGGCCTATGCGGGTGAACACCTCGAGCTGCTTCAGCCGCGGGCTGAGCGTGACGTACAGCCCGAGGGCGATCGCCACGAGCCACATCGTGATCGCGCTGGCCCAGGCGCAGCCCACGACGCCGAGCGCCGGCGCGCCAAAATGCCCGAACATCAGCGCGTAGTTGAGTATCACGTTGCTGAACAGCGAGAACATCGACGTGAACATGATCGGCCGGGTGTAGCCGACGCCCTCGACCGTGAACCGCAGCGCGATGAACACGAGGATGCCGGGCGCACCGAACAGCAGTACCCGGACGTATTCGACAGTGAGGTGCCGGAATGCCGGGTCGATGCCGACGAACGCCAGGAACGACTCGGCAAACGGCCGGCCCAGCAACAGGATGACGACGCCCAGGCCGAAACCGATGTACATCCCGTGGCGTGAATAGCGGCCGATCTTGTGGGTCTCGCCGGCACCGTAGTGGCGCGCGATGATCGGCGAGATGGCCATCAGCAGGCCGAGGCACGCCGAGAATGCGAGTAACCAGGTGTTGGCGCCGACCGCCACGGCGGCCAGCGCATCCGCGCCCAGGCGGCCGGACATGACCGTGTCGGCGAAGTTCATTCCGGCCACCGCGAGGTTGTTGATGATCAACGGTCCGCTGATGCGCAGGATCGACTTGAACTGGCGTCGCGTTGGCGGAGGCGGGACGGGCATGCGCGCATCTTAACCTACGGCCGCGCACGGTAATGGTGTAAAGTTGCTTCGCGCACAGCACCAATAATGGAGATTGACGTATGTTGCATGATGGACGCGCCATTCGTGTTGCCGTGGTCGGCGGAACACGCATTCCCTTTTCGCGCTCGCACTCTATTTACCGCAACTGCTCGAATCAGGACCTGATGACGGCCGCGCTCGATGGCCTGATCACAAAACTCGACCTCAAGGGACAGACGCTCGGGGACGTGGCGCTCGGCGCCGTTATCAAGCACTCGCGCGACTGGAACCTCGCCCGCGAGAGCGTGATCGAATCCGGGCTGTCGAATCGCACACCGGCGTTCGACCTGCAGCGTGCGTGCGGTACGAGCATCGAGGCGGCCATCCAGATCGCCAACAAGATTGCCCTCGGGCAAATCGAGTCGGGCATCGCGGGCGGCACCGATACGGTCAGCGATGCGCCGATCGTGTACCCCGATCCGTATCGGCGGATGCTGCTCGACATGCACGCAGCCCGTTCGCCGCTCGATCGCATCAAGCAGGTGTTCCGTTTCCGCCCGGGCTTTCTCAAACCGGAACTACCGGGTGTAACCGAACCGCGTACCGGCCTGTCGATGGGCGAAAGCATGGAGATCACGGCCAAGAAGTGGGACGTGCAGCGCGAACACCAGGACCAGCTGGCGCTGGCGAGCCACATGAAAGCCGCGGCCGCCTACGACGAAGGGTTTTATGACGACCTCGTGGTTCCGTTCATGGATCTCGAAGAGGACAACAACATTCGCCGCGACACGACCTTCGAAAAGCTGGGCAAGCTCAAGCCCGTGTTCGACCGCAGCGAGGAAGGCACCATGACCGCGGGTAACAGCACGCCGCTGACCGACGGCGCCGCGGCCGTACTCCTGGCGTCCGAAGACTGGGCGCGTCTCAAGAACCTGCCGATCCTCGCGTACCTGACGTTTGCCAAGGTCGCCGCCGTCGATTTCATCAGCGACGAGGGCCTCCTGATGGCGCCCGCCTATGCCGTGTCGGACATGCTGAAGCAGGCCAACCTGAGCCTGCAGGATTTCGACTTCTACGAGATTCACGAGGCTTTCGCGGCGCAGACCATCGCGACCCTCAAGGCCTGGCAATCCGACAAGTTCTGCCGCGAGCGCCTCGGGCGCAACAAGCCGATGGGGCCCATCGACCTGTCAAGACTCAACGTCAAGGGCGGCAGTATCGCCGTCGGCCACCCGTTCGCCGCCACCGGCGCGCGCATCATTGGCACGCTCGCCAAGATCCTTAGCGAGAACGGCTCGGGCCGGGGCCTGATCTCAGTCTGTACTGCCGGTGGTATGGGTGTTACGGCGATTCTGGAGGCCGCGTAGCGCTTTTTCCAGGCGCTGCCGCGCCTGCGCGGTCATGCCGCCGCGCTTCTCCTCGTCGCTGACGAACGCCTCGATGTTGTCGAGTATCTCGTCCATGTTGGCGTCCGGAAACCGGACCTGGTCGACGAGGTCCGGCGGCGCGTTGCGCAGCGCACCGAACAGGTCGATCCAGCGCTCGGTCTGTTTGCCGAGGTTGAGCAACTGGTAGAACTGCGGTCCCGGCCGCCCGCCCGCGCCGCTTACCAGGCTCACGAGCCCGGCAAGTAACGACACCGGTACCAGCACCAGGTCGCGCAGCCCGTCGACGATGAGCTTGAACTGGAATACCGCGACATCCCGCACCAGCGTTCGTTTATCCGCCGGTTGCCCCGCTTCGGGCATCTCCTGCATAAGGAATCCGTCCATAAATTCGAGTTAGGTCAAACAATTATACGCGCTCGCGCTGGATCACGACGCCCCTTTGCAGTAGTGTTGGCGCGGACTTAACGGCCCGCTGCGACTATGCCCAGATACCAGCCAACGCCCGACTTCGAACACGGGCGATCCGACTCGACGGGAATACTGCTCGTCAACCTCGGGACGCCCGCGGCGCCGTCGACGGCGGCGGTCCGCCGCTTCCTCGCCCAGTTTCTTGCCGATCCGCGGGTCGTCGAGATTCCACGTATCCTGTGGCGGCTGATCCTGCACGGCGTGATCCTGAGATTTCGTCCCTCGCGCTCGGCCGAAGCGTACCGCAAGGTGTGGACCGACCAGGGCTCACCGCTGCTCTTGTATTCGAACGAGCTGACCGATCGCCTGCGCGCGGAGCTCGAACGCCGCGCGCCCGGCTTTTTTCGCGTCGAGCTCGGCATGACCTACGGCGACCCGTCGGTCGCCGGCGCCATCGACACGCTGCAGCGCGCCGGCGCGCGCCGCCTGCTCGTGGTGCCTTTGTATCCGCAGTATTCGGGCACGACCACGGCCTCGGTGTTCGATCTCGTTACGCGGAAACTGCGCGGCGTGCGCTGGGTTCCCGAGACCCGCTTCATCAACCAGTACCACGACGTGCCCGGCTACATCGACGCGCTCGCCGCCAGCGTCCGCGAGTTCTGGCAGGCGCAGGGGCGCGGCTCGCACCTGTTGCTGTCGTTCCACGGCGTGCCGAAGTACACGCTGGAAGGCGGCGACCCCTACCACTGCCAGTGCCAGAAGACCGGCCGCCTGCTGGCCGAGGCCCTCGAACTCGCCGATGACGAGTGGACCCTGTCGTTCCAGTCCCGGGTCGGCCGGGCGGAATGGCTGCGGCCCTACACCGACGAGACCGTCGCGGCGATGGGCACCAAAGGGGTCGAGCGGCTCGACGTCGTGTGCCCGGGTTTCGCGACCGATTGCCTCGAGACGCTCGAGGAAATCGCCATGCAGAACGCCGAACTGTTCGAGGAATCGGGAGGCGGCGAACTCCGTTACATCCCGGCGCTCAATGCCCGTGACGACCACGTCTCGTTGCTGGCCGGCCTGGTCGAACGGCACAGCGCGGGCTGGTCGAACGCGCCGGAGGATCCGGCAGCCCGCGAACGCGCCGTCGCGATGGGGGCCGAGCGGTGAGCACCATCGGGCAATTCCTGGAGTTCGGCGTGCATACGTCCGACATCATCGAGTCACTGCACTTTTACAAGTCGCTCGGCTTCACCGAGCTCGAAAGCGCCGATGTCTACGGACACAAGTACGCCGTCGTCAGCGACGGCGAACTCAACATCGGCCTGCACGACTGCGAGTTCGATGCGCCGGCGATCACCTACGTCCAGCCCGACCTGGCGAAGCACGCCCGCTCGATGGCCGACCACGGTTTCGACTTCACCTTCGTACATATCGACGAGGACCGGTTCAACACGCTCGGCTTCAGGGACCGCGACGGACACGCCGTGACCATGGTCGAAGCGCGCACTTTTCATATGAGTGAAGAGGCCGAAAAGGACTCGCTGTGCGGCAGCTGGTTCGAGCTGACGCTGCCCGTCCGTGACACGGTGCGTGCTGCCCAGTTCTGGGCGCCGATCGCACCGGCGTTGCTGCAGATGCGCGAGGAACCGACCGTGCACATGCGCTTCGACGCGACCGGCGTCGCCCTCGGCTTGTCGGAGAGCATCGCGCTCAAGGCCCCGTCGCTGTGTTTTCGCTGCCCAGACCGGGCAGCGCTCATGAACCTGCTCGAGATGCGCGGCTTCGACCACGAGAAGTTCCCGGGTTTCGAGGGCGCGTTCGTCGCCATCCGGGCCCCCGAGGGCACCACGCTGTTTGCGTTCGACGAGGACTTCCTCGGCGAGTCGTACGAGGTCGACGAGTCCGGGGATCCGTCGGAATTTCCGCGCTAGCGCGCCGCCCTAGAACTCGACCCAGAAGACGCCACGAAAATCGCCCGCGCTGAAGCCGGTAGCCTGGTCCTCCGGGTACAGTGCCGCAATTTGCTCCGCGATCCCATCGGCAAGCCCGGACCCATGGCAGGTCAGGCACACGGGCTGCATGAAAATGGGTTCCGCGTAGCCGTGCCGGCCATCCTCGAGCTCCAGCACCGCGTTGTCGAGCCTGGTCTCTTCGTCCGCCCGTATCTCGCTGGCGGCCCAGCGCTCGATGATCGGCTCGAGCCACGAAGGCGGCGCGTTCGCAGGGTTGCGCAGCTTGTGGCTGCTGCGGCCCATCTTGACGCCGTCCACCGACAACGACGCCGCGATTCCAGGTGCCTGTCCGCTGCACACCTTGATCGCCGTTGCGGGACCGTCCTTCATCCCGGCCATCAGCGCCTCCCTGAGTTCGGCCTTGAACGGCGCGAGCAGTTCCGCGCCGCGTGCCGCCGGATCGGCGGTGTCCATGCCCCCGACGCTTGCCGTTTCGGCAGGCGGTTTCGAGCACGCGGCGAACAGCGCGCACGCTGCCGCCAGGACAAAGATTCCACGATTCATGATCATTCCTTCAGTAGTCGTCGCATGAGTTCCTGCGCCCGCCCGAGGTAGCCGCCGCCGAACAGGTTCAGGTGGTTGAGCACGTGATAGAGCTGGTAGAGGTCGCAGCGCTGCCGATGCCCGGGGGCCAGCGGCGCATGGTGCTCGTACGCTGCGTAGAATGCCTGGCCGAATCCGCCGAACAGGCGTGTCATGGCCAGGTCCGATTCCCGGTCGCCGAAATACACGGCCGGGTCGAAGATCACGGGTTCGCCGCCGCAGCTCGACCAGTTGCCGCCCCAGAGGTCCCCGTGCAGCAGCGACGGAGCCGGTGCGTAGCCGTCGAAGAACATCGGCAAGCGTTTCATCAGGCGCGCACCCTGCTCCTGCAACGCGCCCCTGAAGCCGTTCCCGGCGGCCAGGCGCAGCTGGAAGCCCAGCCGGTGCTCGCGAAAGAAGGCCAGCCAGTCATCCGACCACGCGTTGTGTTGCGGCGTCAGGCCAATGGTGTTGTCCCGGTGCCAGCCGAAGCGCTCGCGCGTAACGCCGTGCAGCGCCGCAAGCTGCTCGCCGAGGCGGCGCTCGGTGGCGCGCGTCGGCGCCTCGAAGTCCAGCCACTCGAGCGCGACGAAGGCCGTGCCGGCATCGACCTCGCAGGCGATCACCTGCGGGACCCGGATCACGCCGGGCGCGGCCAGCTCGGCGAGCCCCGCGGCCTCCGCGGCAAACATGTCGTGCGATGACGCGGGGCCGGTCTTGAGAAAGACGGGGTGGGGCCTGGCTTCGAGGCGCCAGGCGGCACTGATGTCGCCGCCACCCACCGGGCGCGGCGTGGCGTCGGCGGCCGCGCTGACCCCGGCGGCGCGCAGTGCTGTGACTATTGGCGACCAGTCCGGCATACGCAAATCATCGTATCACCGCCGGGTGTCCTGGTCCTCGATCTGGACCAGCAGCACCTGCCGGTGGCGCGGTGCCAGTTCCGCGAACAAGGGCTGACCCTCGAGCGCCGATGGCGCGATCAACAGGTCGCGCTCGACCTGCACGAGCCGGCTCACCTGTCCTGCCTCCGCTGCCCCGAGGAACTCGAATATCAGCCGCAGCTCTGTGCCGGCCGCGAGCTGTTCGAGTCGCTGCCGGACCCGGCCGGCCGCATCCCTGCCGATCTGTTCCGCGCGCCAGCGCGTAAACGCCATCTGCGTGCCGCTGACGCGGGATATCTCGCAGGTGAACGGCAGGCTGGCCGCCCGATGCCAGGATTCGTCGCAGACGAACAGGGTAACGACGTCCGCGGGAGCTCCCGCGACACGCTCGACGAGCGACGCCCACAGTTTCTCGACCGGGCTGGTTTCCGTTACGGCCAGCAGGACGCTCAGGTTCTTGCGCGGCTCAGTCATGCTTGCCGCCGCCTTCCGCGAACTGCCGGCGCTGTTGCGCATACCGGACAAGCTGGTCTTCGACCTTGCGATTCACGCTGCCGGCGGGGAACTGCCCGTCGGCATCCCGCTCACCGGCGGTTTCGCCCGTCAGGACCTCGATCGCCTCGTCGATCGTCTCGATGGCGAAGACCCTGAACTCGTCGCGACGCACCGCCTCGACGACGTCTTCCCTGAGCATCAGGTGCTTGACGTTGTCGCGCGGCATGACCACGGCGTGCGAACCGTCCAGTCCCCGCTCCTTGCAGATGTCGAAGAAGCCCTCGATCTTCTCGTTGACCCCGCCGACCGCCTGGACCCTGCCGAGCTGGTTGATGGACCCGGTGCACGCAACGTTCTGGCGCAGCGGGACCTTCGCAATGGACGAGACCAGCGCGCACAGCTCGGCAACCGACGCGCTGTCGCCGTCCACACCGCCGTAAGACTGCTCGAACACGATGCTGCCTTGCAGCGACAACGGTGTTTCCGGGGCATAGCGTGCGGACAGCGCGGACGAGAGGATCAGCACACCCTTGGAGTGGATGGCGCCGCCGAGGTCGACCTCGCGCTCGATGTCGACGAGGTCGCCGGTACCGATGCGGGTCGTGGCCGTGATCCTGACCGGGTGTCCGAAGCGAGCGTCGCCGAGGTCGACGACCGACAGGCCGTTGACCTGGCCGACGCAGGACCCGGCCGTATCGATCAACAGCGTCTGCCGCTGGATCGCATCCATGATCCGGCCTGGCACCCGGCCCAGCCGCTGTTTCTTGGCCGCAATCGCGTCGCCGACGTCTTTTTCGTCGACCTCTGCCGCCTGCCGCAGGCGTGCCCAGTAGTCGGCTTCGACGAGCAGGTCGTCGAGGGAGCGGATGTTCATCGACAGGCGCTCGCTGTCGTCAGCCTGCCGGGCCCGCTGTTCGATGACGCGCTGCACGGCTGTTGGCGTGAGCGGCAGCAGCTCGTGACTGTCGGCCCGGCTGGCAACGAGACGCGCGAAAGTGGAAACGTTGTCCGGCGTCCGGCGCACGTCGTCGTCGAAATCGACGGCCACCTTGAAGAGCCCGCCGAATTCCGTGTCGTACAGCGACAGGAGGTAATACAGCCAGCGCTCACCGATCAGGATGATCTTGACGTCGAGCGGAATCGGTTCGGGCTTCAGCGTCGTCGTCGTGGCAAAGCCCAGCGTGTCGGCCGGCGACTCGATGCGCAACTGGCGCGTAAACAGCGCCTGCTTGAGCGCCTCCCAGGCGAACGGCCGCCCGAGTACGCGGTGCATGTCGAGAATCAGGAAGCCGCCATTGGCCTGGAGCAGGGCGCCACCACGCACCATGCCGAAATCGGTCAGCAGCGCCCCCATCTCGGCACGGTGCTCGACTTTGCCCACGAGGTTCGGATAGGTGGGGTTCGGTTCGTAGACCACCGGGGCCGGTTCGTCGGGCGCATTGCCAACCAACAGGTTGATTTCGTAACGCGTCAGCAGCGAGGACGAGTCTCTCGCGAAGAACGGCAGGACCGGCTCGTCGGTCTGGCGCAGTTCCTGCGCATTCTCGATGATGTTCTGTTGCGCGGCCTCGAGATACTCGGCGGCATCGGGCACGTCCGCATAGCGGGCCTTGAGGTCGCGCAGCAGCGAGGCTACGGCATGCGCCGCGACTTCCTGGTCCAGCGCCCGGATGCGTTCGTGCTGCCGCTTGCGCAGTTTCGGCAGCGACTCGATGCGTTCCTGGAGTTCTTCGCCGAGCGTCTTGATCGTCGCCTGGATCGCGTCGCGCCGGTCTTCCGGGAGTTTCTCGAAATCCTTGTCGTCGATCACCTTGCCGTCGCGCACGGGCGCCAGCACGTAACCGCTCGGGGTTTGCAGTACCGCGATGTCCTCCTTGGCTGCCTTGGCGCGGATTTCCTCCCACTGCTCCTTGATCTCGTTTTCGAGCTCTTCCTCGAGTGCCTTGAGCTGGTTGCGGTAATCGTCCTCCTCGAAGATCGCGGGAATGCTGACGCGGATATCGTCGACCAGCGCACGCATGTCGTCGCGGAACTGCATGCCACGGCCCGCGGGCAGCCGCAGTGCGTGCGGGCGTTCGGGGTCGGCAAAATTGTTCGCGTAGCACCAGTCGTCGGGCGCAGCCTTTTCCTGCGCGCGGGCCTCGGCCAGCTCCTGGGCCAGCGCATGGCGATGGCTGCCCGGCGGCCCGAGAATGAAGACGTTGTAACCCTCGCGCTCGAGCCGGATACCGAAGCGCAGCGATTCGACCGCGCGCGCCTGGCCGAGGTCCGCAACCGACAGGGGGCGCTCGTCCGGGGACCGCGTGCCATCACCGAGCGAGTCACAGGTCGTTCGCAGGCGCGCCGCGGGAACGGCGAGCCGGGCGGCATGTTCGAAAATCCCGGTCACGGGTGCTCTCCAGGCGAGGTTCGCGGGACTCTATAACAGCACGGCGGGACGCCGCGGCGAAACTGGGGATAACCCGACTAGCGCTACCCGGCGGAATCTGGTCAGCTAATGCCTGTAGATATCCGACACGCGTTCCGCCTGCCGCCGCAGGGCGGTGCCGATCCCGGCTTCGTCGAACAGCGCGTTGATTTCGCCGAGCTGCGGCGCCACCGGCTGCAGCTGCTGCTCGGCGCCGTCGATCGGCGCGTCGCACGCGATACCCGTGAGCTGCCGCGCCAGCATCGCGGCGTCGCGATGCGTTTCCAGTTTCGGCCCGAGCGTTTTCGCACCGCGCACGTTGACTTCGTGAATCCGGTGCAGGTTCTCGTAAACCGCATCCAGGCTGCCGAAGTGCTGCAACAGCTTCTCGGCCGTCTTCTTGCCGACGCCCGGCACGCCCTTGATGTTGTCGACGGCGTCGCCCGCGAGCGCCAGGAAGTCGGCGATCTGTTCCGGCCACACGCCGAACGAGCCGGGAATTTCTTCGTAGCTCAACTTGCCCTTGCCCGCGAAATCCCAGAACACGTCTTCCTTGCGCAGCAGTTGCGTCAGGTCCTTGTCGCGGCTGACGATCGTCGACGGGCGGCCCTGCCGCCGTCCATGTTCCACGAGCGTGCCGATCAGGTCGTCGGCCTCGTAGCGCGGGCTGCCGAGCTCCATCACGCCGAGTGCGCGCACGAAGCGGCGGCACTGCCCGAACTGGCGCTTGAGTTCGGGCGGCGCCGGGTCGCGGTTGGCCTTGTATTCGGGGTAGATCTCCGTACGAAACGAGGACGACAAACTTTCGTCGAAGGCGACGGCGACGAACTCCGGCGTGACCTGCTCCATGAAATCGCCGAGGAAACGACAAAAGCCGTACAGCGCGTTAACCGGGTTGCCCGCCTCGTCGACCATGTCGTCGGGGATCGAATAGTAGGCACGGAAAACGTACACGGAGGCGTCGATCAGGTATTGCATCCGTCAATTATGCCTGCAGGAACGCCGCCTGCGGGCGATTAATCGTGAAAGTGAACCTCAACGATCTCCTCGCCATTCTCCAGGTGCCCGGACAGGCGCGCATGCAGCGGGCTGGAGCGCGGGATGTGCGCGAGCAGGTACTGCATCTGGTCCGTGAGGACGCGCCGGCCCTTGAGATAGATGTACTCGGCGTAGTTGGGCGTGAACGGTACCGCGATCAACTGCATCGCGGACTCCTCGGGCGTGCGGCCGCCCTTGAAGTTGTTGCAGCGGCGGCAGGCGGTGGCCACGTTCGTCCAGCAATCCTTGCCGCCGCGCGATACCGGCGTGATGTGATCGCGCGTCAGGTCACGCGTCATGAAACGCATGCCGCAGTACAGGCAGAGATTGGCATCGCGCTTGAACAGGGTGCGGTTGTTCAGCGGCGGAACGTAGCGGTCCCGGTTCTCGGAGAGACCCTTGCTGGTACCGTGCGTCGCGATGATCGAATTGACGTGGATGCGGCTGCGGCGACCGTCGAGCGCACTGTAACCGCCGAACACGGTATAGAGCCGCGTGCCGCAGTCGTAGGCTACCTGCTCGGTGTGGTACAGGCGCACCGCCTCGCGATAGTCGATCCACTCGAGTGGCATACCGGCAACGTCGGTTCTCAGAACCTGTTGCGAGATATCGGATGCGAGTCCAGCGAGCATAGTCTCCCCCCTCGGGATGCGCGCATCACGCGCGCGGCGCTATGCTCGCATTATTACAGTTTTTACAGCGCCTTCAAAACCTCGTCGAGCGTCGCCTTGGCGTCACCAAACAGCATGCGCGTGTTGTCGAGGAAGAACAGCGGATTCTGCACCCCGGCATAACCGGTCGCCATCGAGCGCTTGAGCACGATCGACGTCCCGCCCTTCCAGCACTCGAGCACCGGCATGCCGGCAATCGGGCTGTCGGGATCGGTCAGCGCCGACGGGTTCACGATATCGTTCGCACCGATCACCACCGAGACGTCGACGTCGGGGAAGTCATCGTTGATCTCGTCCATCTCGTAGACGATGTCGTACGGCACCTTCGCCTCGGCGAGCAGCACGTTCATGTGTCCCGGCATGCGCCCGGCGACCGGGTGAATACCGAAGCGCACGTTGACGCCCTTCTCGCGCAGCGTGCGCGTAATCTCGAATACCGTGTGCTGCGCCTGCGCGACGGCCATGCCGTAACCCGGGATGATCATGACTTCCTTGGCGTTCGCCAGCAGCTCGGCGGTTTCCGCGGGTTCGATCGGCACGACCTCGCCCTGGTCCTCGCCACCGCTTGCCGCGGCTGCGCCGCCGCCCGTGCCGAAGCCGCCCGCTATGACGGCGATGAACTTGCGGTTCATGGCGCGGCACATGATGTAACTCAGGATCGCACCCGACGAGCCGACGAGCGCGCCGGTGACGATGAGCAGGTCATTGCCGAGCATGAAACCGGTCGCCGACGCGGCCCAGCCCGAGTAGCTGTTGAGCATCGACACGACGACGGGCATGTCGGCACCGCCGATCGCCATGACCATGTGAATGCCGAACAACAGCGCAATCACGGTCATGATGATGAGCGGCATGACGCCGGCGCCGGCTGCCGACTGTTCGACGAATGCGTAACCATAGTAGAGCGCGCCGAGCAGCAGCAGGAGGTTGAGCCAGTGCCGCGCGGGCAACAGCAGCGGGTTGCCGCTGATGCGGCCGGACAGCTTGCCGAACGCGATAACCGAGCCCGAGAACGTCACGGCACCGATCAGCACGCCGATATAGGTCTCGATGTCATGAATGGTCAGCTCCACGCCCGCGTAGTGGGCGAGCCGGTCCGGATCCATGAAATTGGCAAAACCGACGGCGACGGCCGCCAGGCCGACCAGGCTGTGCAGGATGGCGACGAGTTCGGGCATTTGCGTCATTTGCACGCGGCGCGCGAGCAGGAGGCCGACACTGCCGCCGACCAAGAGGGCCACGATCAGCTTGTCGTATTGTGCCGTGACATCCCCGAAGATGGTCGCGAGCAGCGCGATCGTCATGCCGATGATGCCGTACCAGTTGCCGCGGCGAGCCGTTTCCTGGTTGGACAACCCGCCGAGCGCGAGAATGAACAGGATCGTCGCGATGATGTACGAGACGTTTACGATTCCTTCGTTGATCATGACGACCTCACTTCCTGAACATTTCGAGCATACGGCGCGTGACGGCGAAGCCACCCGCGATATTGACGGCCGTTATCGCCACCGTAACGACGGCGATCCACATGATCACCTTGTCGGTCGAGCTGATCTGCAGCAGTGCACCGATGATGATGATGCTCGAGATGGCGTTGGTTACGCTCATCAGCGGCGTATGCAGCGCAGGCGTCACGTTCCAGATCACCATGTAGCCCACGAAGCAGGCCAGCACGAACACCGTGAAATGCGCCATGAACGAGGCTGGCGCAACGGCGCCCAGCCCGAGCAGGGCGAGGCCGCCGATCACCATGCCGACGATCGGTCCCACCACCGACGGCTTTTCGTCTTGCGGTGCGATCGGGGCCGGCGCCGGCTTCGCGGCCGGCGCGGCCGCGGATAATTTCGGCGCGGGCGGCGGCCATGTCGTCTCGCCGTCCTTGCACACGGTCGCGCCACGGATGACTTCGTCTTCCATGTTGACGACGATGTTGCCGTCTTTCTCCGGCGTCAGGTCCGTGACCAGGTGACGCAGGTTGGTTGCGTACAGCTGGGATGACTGGGCCGCGAGCCGGCTCGGCAGATCCGTGTAGCCGATGATCGATACGCCGTCGACGTGGACGACCTTGTTCGGCTCGGTCAGTTCGCAGTTGCCGCCCTGTTCGGCCGCCAGGTCGACGATCACGCTGCCGTCCTTCATCGAGCGGACCATGTCCGCCGTGATCAGGCGCGGCGCGGGCTTGCCCGGGATCAGCGCGGTCGTGATGATGATGTCGACGTCCCTGGCCTGCTCGGCGAACAGTTCCATTTCCGCCTTGATGAACTCCTCGCTCATCACCTTGGCGTAGCCGCCTTCGCCGGAGCCGTCCTCTTCCTCGAAATCGAGCATCAGGAACTCGGCATCCATTGATTCGACCTGTTCCTTGACCTCGGGCCGCGTATCGAACGAGCGCACGATTGCGCCCATGCTCTTGGCGGCGCCGATGGCCGCGAGCCCGGCTACGCCGGCGCCGATAACGAGCACCTTGGCCGGCGGGACCTTGCCGGCAGCCGTGATCTGGCCGGTAAAAAAGCGGCCGAAATGCTGCGCCGCTTCGACCACCGCGCGATAGCCGGCGATGTTCGCCATCGAACTCAGGGCGTCCATTTTCTGGGCGCGGGAAATACGCGGTACGCTGTCCATGGCCATGGCGGTCACGCCACTCCTGGTCAGCTTTTCGAGCAGCTCGGGGTTCTGCGCGGGCCACAGGAAACTGATCAGGGTCTGCCCGGCGCGGAGGCGGCCTGCCTCGTCATCGTCGGGGGCACGGACTTTCATGACGATATCGGACTTCGACCAGATGCCGTCCGCCGTGTCGGCGATTTCACAGCCGGCTTCGCGATAGGCTGCGTCGGAATAACTCGATTCCCTGCCGGCACCGGACTCGACAACGACGTCGAAACCGAGCTTGATCAGCTGGCCGGCCACTTCCGGCGTCGTCGCAACGCGACGCTCGCCGGGGAATATTTCTCTGGGTACCCCGATTCTCATTCGAACCCCTCCTTTTGGACTGCGGCAGTGTAACGAAGGGCTCTAACGGGTACAAAGGAAAAAGGCCTCTCTAAAGAGGCCTTTTTATAAGGGGTTTCCGAAGGTCGGGCTAACGGCCGCGGCGTTTGCCGCGTTCCCGGTCCAGGCGCTCCCTGAGTTCCCGCCGCTGTTCCGGGGTCATTCGCCGGTAACGTTCGCGAAGCATCTCGCGGCGTTCCTGCTTCATTTCCCGGTAACGCTTGAAATTCTCCCGGATGCGCTCCTGCTCCTCGGGCGACAGGCTGTGGAAGATCTCGGCTCGCTCCCGGATCACGGCGCGGCGTTCGTCGGACAGTGAGCGCCAGGCCGCAAAACGGGACCTGGCCTGCTCGCGCTGCTGCCCTGACATCGACGCCCAGCGCTCCGCGCCCGTCGCGAGACGCGTGCGGCGTTCGGCCGGCATCGCCTCCCAGGTATCCTCGAACTGGGCGAGCATCGTTCGCTGTTCGTCACTGAGTTCGGCCCAGTCCGGCCCCTCGGCCAGGACGGTGCCGCACAGCATCAATGCCAGCAGTGCAGTGATCAGTCTAGCTTTCATCTTCGTTCTCCGACGACACGTCGCCTTCCGGCGCGGGGTCGCTCCGCTCTTCGTTTTCGGCGGTCATGATGCCGTCGTGCAGCATCCACTCCTCATCCGTCTCCTCCCACATGCCGAGGTACTCGAGAAACGCGGCATCGGGCTCAGGCTCGGCCGCCGGCTCCTCGGCCGCGAGTCCGCCCGCGCCGAGGCACAGCCCGCACACCAGCAGGCGCAACCGCTCAACCGACATCGTCGTCGGGCTCGAGCTGGTCAATGAGCGCGTAGAACTCGAGATCCTCGAGCATCTCGATGCTCTCGTCGCCGAGGAGTATCTCGATGTCGGCGATCGGCACCGGCAGCTCGTCGACACCGATCGGCTCGGGCTGGAGCGTCAGCACGCCGACGAGCACGGCGACCGCCACACCGGTCGCAGGCACCCACCGCAGCCACTGCGGCCGCGGGGCGTGCAGTTCCTCGAGCGCCCGGTGACGCCCCCGGTTGAGCGCCGACAGCGTCGCCGCGTCGAGCCGGTCGACCGACTCATCGAACAAGGCCCTGGCCTCTTTCGCAAATGTCTCGTCCGACTTTTTCATTGTCATCAGTCCCCGGACCCTGCGGGCCCGTGTTCTTCCAAAGTCGCCCGCAGCGAGTGGATCGCGCGGGAGTAATGCGTCTTGACGCTGCCCTGGCTGCAGCCCATGGCCGCGGCCGTGTCGGCAACATCGAGACCCTCGAAGGTGCGCAGCATGAACGCTTCGCGCTGCCGCGCAGGCAATGCACTGACGGCCAGCTCGAGGCTGCTCATGGCCTCGTCGTTCGCGAGCTGCTCATCCGGGCTCCTGCCGGCCGGGTCGGGCGCGGCGGCGACCGCATCGTAGGTCTCGTCATCACGGGACGACCGCGGGAACCAGGCCATGACCCGGTTGCGCACGGCCTGCCGCCGGTGCCAGTCGCGAACCCCGTTCTGCAGAATCCGGTAGAACAGGGGCGGCCACTCGTCGCTGGAGCGGTCGGCGTACTTGCGCGCGAGCTTGATCATCGCGTCCTGCACCAGGTCCAGCGCCTCGTCCCGGTCACGCACGCCGATCTCGGCGATGCGCAGCGCGCGCCGCTCCACCTCGGCCAGAAACCGGTTGAGTTGCTGTTCTTTTTGCAGTGCCCGCGTCCCTGTCGATCTGTCGCTGGCCCAAGATACCGCAAAACCCGCGGTCCCGGCGTTCATTTCCCTTGACTCCGTCACGAGGTCCTCTACCTTACTTCTCCTCTATTAACGCCCCTGTGCGCCTTCGGTTGACCGCGCGCCTGCCGCATTATGTTAACTCCGTGACCCAATCCCCCGAGAGCAGCCCCACGATCCTCAAGGTGGCCGTCAATGTGCCCCTGTCGCGGGCATTCGACTACCTGCCCCCTGCCGGCGGCCCCGTGCCCGCGCCGGGATGCCGGGTCATGGTGCCGTTCGGCGCCCGCCGGCAGGTCGGGGTCGTCATCGCACATGCCGCCGAGTCCGGCCTGCCGGCCGGCAAGATCCGGCGTTGCAGCGAGGTGCTCGACGAGGAGCCCCTGCTGCGTCCGGAGGACCTCGGCCTGATTCGCTTCACGAGCGACTACTATCATCACCCGGTCGGCGAAGTCGTTGCCGCCGCGCTGCCCGCGCTGCTGCGCCAGGGCAAGCCGCTGCAGCCGATCGTCGAGACCATCGCCGCCACCGGGCTGGCCGCGACCGTGGACATCGACGCACTCGCGGCCCGGGCGCCGAAACAGGCCGAGCTGCTCGAGACCCTGGGCGATGCGGGCGCCATGGGCATCGAAGCGGAGGAACTCACCGAGCTGCTGCCGCGCTGGCGCCGCGCCGCGCCGGGCCTGCTGGCCAAGGGCCTGGTCGAGCGTCGCGATGCGCCCGCGCCGGATTTCGACGAATCCATTGCGCCGCCCGCGACGCCGGGTCCGGAACTCAACCCGGCGCAGCAGTCCGCGCTCGACGCGCTGCGCGCGGACGGGCACTTCGCCGCGTCCCTGCTCGAGGGGGTCACGGGCAGCGGCAAGACCGAGGTTTACCTGCGCCTGATGCAGGACGTGATCGATGCCCATCGCCAGGTGCTGGTGCTGGTGCCGGAAATCGGGCTCACGCCGCAGCTCGTTACGAGGCTGCGCCGGCGGCTCGGTATCGAGCCGGCGCTGCTGCACTCGGGGCTGACCGATACCCAGCGGCTCGCGGCCTGGCGAGCGGCCCGCTCGGGCGCCGCGCGGCTCATCGTCGGGACCCGTTCCGCGGTGTTCACGCCGCTCAGGAGCCCGGGCCTGGTCATCGTCGACGAGGAACACGACCCGTCGTTCAAGCAGCAGGAAGGGCTGCGTTACTCGGCCAGGGATCTTGCCATCGTCCGCGCCAAGCGCCTCGATATCCCCGTCGTGCTCGGCACCGCGACGCCCACGCTCGAGATGCTGCAACACTGCCTGACCGGCCAGTACCGGCACCTCGAACTGCCGCATCGTGCCGGTAACGCGGAGCCGCCGCGCATCGCGCTGATCGATACGGTCCGCGCGCCGGCCACCGACGGCATCAGTGAGCCCCTGGCCGAGGCCATCCACCGCCACCTCGATGCCGGCGGCCAGGCGCTCCTGTTCCTGAACCGGCGCGGCTTCGCGCCGACGCTGATCTGTTCGGGCTGCGGGCACGTTGCGGGCTGCGAGCGCTGCGACTCCCGGCTGACCGTGCATGCCCGGCAGCAGCAGCTCCGATGCCACCACTGCGGCCACGTGCGTCCGCTCGACGACCGCTGTACCGAGTGCGGCGAGGCGGTGCGGCCGCTCGGCGAGGGCACCGAACGTCTCGAGGAGGCGCTGCGTCGGCGGTTCCCGGAGCGCCGCATCATGCGCGTCGACAGCGACAGCACCCAGCGCAAGGGCTCGATGATCGACGCGCTCGACCAGGCCAGGGAAGGCGAGGCCGATATCCTCGTCGGCACCCAGATG
Organism: Woeseiaceae bacterium; assembly: GCA_041553075.1. Taxonomy (GTDB): domain Bacteria; phylum Pseudomonadota; class Gammaproteobacteria; order Steroidobacterales; family Woeseiaceae; genus UBA1847. The sequence goes on from JBFEJR010000016.1 coordinate 29,208, forward strand.
CTGTCGAAAGGCCATCACTTTCCGCAGCTGTCTCTCGTCGGCATCGTCAATGCGGACCAAGGCCTGTTCGGCACCGACTTTCGCAGCGCCGAGCGCATGGCCCAGTCGATCATCCAGGTCGCGGGGCGTGCCGGGCGCGCGGACCGCGCCGGCGAGGTCCTGATCCAGACCGCGTTCCCGGAGAACCGCTTCTGGTCGACGCTCATCGACGGCGGTTATCCCGAGGTCGCCGCCGAGGCGCTGGCGGAACGCGAGGCGACGCGCTGGCCGCCGTTTACCCGGCTTGCGCTGCTGCGCTCCGCGGCCCACCGCCGGGACGACGCGCACGCCTTCCTCGCCGTCGCGCGGCGCGCCATCGAGGCGCGCCAGGGCGAAACGCTGCGGGTACTCGGGCCGGTCGATGCGCCGATGGCGCGCAAGGCCGGCCGCTACCGCGCCCAGCTGCTGCTGCAGTCCGGTAACCGCGGCGTGCTGCACGAGGTGCTGCGCGAGCTGCGGCCGCTGCTGGAGCAGGATTCCGCCGCGCGCAAAGTCCGCTGGTCGATCGACGTGGACCCGATCGAGCTGTTCTGATTCAATTGCGCGCCATGAAACGCATCGTAGCCGAACTCCTCGCCACCGCCCTTGCCGGCCTTCCCGAACTCCGGGAAGCCGCGGGCGATCTCGCGATCGACAGCACCATCGAGCGCACCCGCGATCCGGACCACGGCGACTTCGCGAGCAATATCGCGATGCGGCTGGCCAAACCGGCGCGGCGCAACCCGCGGGAGATCGCGATGCAGGTCGTGGCGGCGCTCGGGGATGACGATGCGGTCAGCAAGGTCGAGATCGCCGGCCCGGGCTTCATCAATTTCTACCTGAGTTCGCACGCCTTTCATGCCGAACTGGAAGCGATTCTCGAGCAGGGCGAACGTTATGGCCGCCAGGAGCGGAAACCCGGCCCGAAGATCCATCTCGAGTTCGTCTCGGCCAACCCGACCGGGCCGCTGCACGTCGGCCATGGCCGTGGTGCCTCCTACGGCGCCACGGTCGGCAACCTGCTGGAAGCCGCCGGGTACCCGGTGCACCGCGAATACTATGTGAACGATGCGGGCCGCCAGATGGACATTCTCGGCGCCAGCGTGTGGCTGCGCTGGCTCGCGGCCAACGGTTGCGAGGTCGACTTTCCGAAAGGCGGCTACCGCGGCGACTACATCCGCGAGATCGCCGGCGAGATCGATACGAGCGGCATCGATCCGGTCACGGCCGAGGCGGTGACGGCAGGACTGCCGGAGAACTCCGACGAGAACGCGGACGCATACGTCGATGCGCTCGTTGCGCGCTGCAAGGCGCTGCATGGCGAGGATGGCTTCGACCGCATACGCCAGCAGGCACTCGAGTCGATCCGCGATGACATCCGGGCCGATCTCGAGGAGTTCGGCGTGCACTTTGACGAGTGGTTCTCGGAGCAGAGCCTGACGAAGTCGAATCGCGTCGACGACGCGCTCGCCGTTCTCGAGAAGCGCGGCATGCTCTACAAGAAAGATGGCGCGACCTGGTTTCCGGCGACGCGGTTCGGCGACGAGAAAGACCGGGTCGTCGTGCGCGACAACGGCGTCAAGACCTACTTCGCGTCGGACATCGCGTATCACTTCGACAAGCGCGAACGCGGCTACGACCACCTCATCGACATTCTCGGCGCGGACCATCACGGCTACGTGACGCGTGTGCGCGCGGGGCTCGAGGCGATGGGTTACGAGGCGGATGATCTCGAGGTCAAGCTCGTGCAGTTCGTGACGCTTTATCGTGGCGGCGAGCGAGTACAGATGTCGACGCGCTCGGGACAGTTCGACACGCTGCGCCAGCTCCGCGCCGAAGTGGGGAACGATGCTGCTCGCTTCTACTATGTATCGCGTTCCAACGACCAGCACCTCGACTTCGATCTCGACGTAGCCAAGTCGCAGTCGAGCGACAATCCCGTCTATTACATCCAGTACGCACACGCGCGCGTCGCGAGCGTGTTCCGCCAGCTCGCGGAGAAATCGCTCGAATGGGACCAGGACAACGGGCGGTCGCGGCTCGGGCTGCTGGCCGAGCCGCAGGAAAAGGCCCTGATGACGTCGCTCAGCCGCTATCCCGAGGTCGTGGAGCTCGCCGCCAACAACCGCGCGCCCCAGCACCTCGTGCACTACCTGCGCGACCTCGCCAATGACTTCCACACCTACTACAACGCACACGGGTTCATCGTCGACGACGCGGACCTGAGGGACGCGCGGCTGTTCCTGGTCGCCGCGAGCCGCAACGTCATCGCCAATGGCCTTGATATTCTCGGCGTCTCGGCACCGGAGAAGATGTAATGGCGAAACGCCGCCGCACTGCCCGCAACTCCGGCATCTCGCCGCTCGTCGCCATGCTGTTCGGCCTCGCCGTCGGCCTGTCGGTCGCGTTTGCCGTGTACATGAAGGACCGCCGCCCGGCCGAGCCGCCGCGGCCCGAGCCGGCCAGCATGCAGGACGCGCTGGACGACAATGGCGAAACTGCCGCGGAGCCGCCCGATAAGCCGGTCGCCGACGACAAGGAAGTCCGTCGATTCACGTTCTACGACATCCTGCCCAATTTCGAGATGGTGACGCAGGACAACGCGCCGACGGGTGCGGCGGGTGCAGCGGGCGGTGCGCCGCAGGCCGTGCTCGAGCCGGGCCTCTACGTGTTGCAGGCGGGCTCGTTCTCGACGCACGAGGATGCCGACCGGCGCCGCGCGGAACTCGCTCTGCACGGCATCGAGTCCCACATCCAGCGCGTCAAGGTAAACGACCGCAACTACCATCGCGTGTACATTGGTCCGACGGACGATCTCGACGAGCTCAACCTGCTGCGCAGCCGGCTGCGCGCCGCGCAGATCGATGTCCTGCGCATCCGCCTCGGTGACTGACCCGCGCCGCCTCGCCGCGCTGGCCGCGGCGCTGCTGCTCGCGGGCTGCGCGGCCGCGCCCCCGGCAACGCCTGCCCCCGAGGCCGCGCCGCCGCCGCCCGCCGCAGCGCCTGCACCCTCGCCGCCGCCTGCCCCGGACAAGTCGTTGCTGCGCCTGCGTATCGCGGCCGTCGGGGACATGATGATCGGCACCGACTACCCGCGGAATCACCTTCCCGATGACGACGGTGCCGGCTTCCTCGCCGCGGTCGCACCGTTCCTGCAAGAAGCCGACATCGCGTTCGGCAATCTCGAGGGCGTGCTGATGGAAGGCGGCGAGCCGGCGAAGAAATGCCGCGACGTGAATGCCTGTTACCTGTTTCGCTCGCCGCCGCGCTACGCACAGCACTACCGCGACGCGGGCTTCGACGTGCTCAGCCTGGCCAACAACCATGCGCGCGATTTCGGTGAAGAGGGCCGCGACGCGAGTGCGGCGGCCCTGGCGGCCGTCGGTATCGCCGCGTCGGGCCGGGAAGGCACCTGGTCCGTCGTCAGCCGCGGCGGCCTCGACGTCGTGTTCGCCAACTTTGCCGTGACCAGGAACTCGAACATGTTGCTCGACTACGAACGGGCGTTTGCGTGGATCGGCGAGCTCGACCAGGCTTTCGATATCGTCGTGGTGACGTTCCACGGCGGAGCCGAAGGCGTCGCCGCAACGCATGTGCCGTTTGCCGACGAGGAGTACTACGGCGAGCCCCGCGGCGACGTCGTCTGGTTCGCCCGCGGCGTGGTCGATGCCGGCGCAGACCTGGTCATCGGGCACGGCCCGCACGTCGTGCGCGGCATGGAGCGTTACCGGGACCGCCTGATCGCCTACAGCCTCGGGAACTTCGCCACCTACTACGGGATCAGCGTCGCGGGCATCAAGGGGATCGCGCCGATTCTCAAGGTAACCCTCGATGGCGAGGGTCGTTTCATCGAGGGCAGCATCGTTTCCACGGTGCAGCTGCGCCCGGCCGGGCCCGGCATCGATGCGCAGGGTCGTGCACTGGCTCTTATCCGTGGCTTGTCGCTCGAGGATTTTGGCGAGCCGGGCCTCAGCTTCCTGCCCGACGGCACGGTGCTGCCCGTGGAGCGCCCCGCCGTCCAGCCACACCGGCTTCAGTCGTCGGACGACACCGACTTGAAATCGATCCCGAGCGAGCGCAGCTTGCGGTAAAGGTGCGTGCGCTCCATGCCGACGCGCGTCGCCAGCTGCCCGACCTTGCCGCCGCACAGCACCAGCTGCTTTTCGAGGTAGGCGCGCTCGAAGCGCTCCCGCGCCTCGCGTAAAGGCAACGCCAGCCAGTCCTGCTTGACCAGCACCTCCTCCTCGGGCATCGCTGCGCTGATCTCCGCTTCGACTTCTTCGAGCGATATGTCCTCGTCGCTGCCGGCAAGCAGCAGGCGCCGCACGAGGTTCTTCAGCTCGTGGACGTTTTCCGGCCACGGATAATTGCGCAGCCGATTCTGCGCGGCGACGCTGAAGCGCCGGAACGTGAGACCCTCGGCGTCGACGAGCTTGTCGACATAGTAATTGAGGAGCTCCGGCACATCCTCGGCGTACTCGCGCAGCGGCGGCACCCGCAGTTTAAGTTCCGCCAGGTGCGCCACGAGATCGCGGCGAAGTTCGCCGGCCTCGATGCGCGCTTCGTAGTCGGGCCCGACCGTCGCGACGACCCGCACATCGACCGGCACCGGTCGCTTGCCGCCGATCCGTGTGAAGCTGCCGCTCTCGAGAATACCGAACAGGATGGTCTGCGCCTTGCGCGGCAGGTCGGCAAGCTCGTCGATGACGAGCGTGCCGCCGGCAGCCCGCTCGAACGCGCCCGCGCTCGCCTCGCCGCCATGCTCCACGCCGAGCAGCTGCTCCTCGCAGTTTGCCTCGGTGATCGACGCAGCCGTCAGGCTCGTCAGCGGTTCGTTCCCGCGACGGCTCAGGCCGTGCATGTAGCGGGCGAAAGCGCTGCGGCCCGTGCCGGCTTCGCCGCTGATCAGTACCGAACCGTCGTGTTGCGCGTATTGCTGCACGCGTTCGCGCAAACCCTGCATCAGCGCGCTGCGGCCGACCGGCGCGAGCAGCGACGGCAGCAGCTTGCGCGCCGCCCTGGCCTGCTTGCCGGCCGACTCGAGCGCGGCCTCGACCGTGCGCAACAGCTTGGCCAGTGACAGCGGCTTCTCGACGAAGTCGAGCGCCCCGAGCCGGGTCGCCTCGACGGCCGTGTCGACCGTGCCGTGCCCCGACATGATCACGACGGGACTGTTGAGTTCGCCGTTGTCGGACCATTCCCGGAGCAGCGTGATGCCGTCGGTGTCCGGCATCCAGATGTCGAGGAGAACCAGGTCGAAACGGCGCGCGGCGCGGGCCGCGCGGGCCTCCGCGGCGTCCGCCGCACAGGTCACCCCGTAGCCTTCATCCGTCAGGATGTCGCGGATCAGGTCGCGGATGTCCGCTTCGTCGTCGACGACCAGTACGTGCGCTGTACTCACGCTTGTTCCCTCCTCCTTTCGGCGCGTCCCGGCGCCCTGGCAATCATCTGTTCACGCGCCGCCTCGTTGAGCGGCAGGCGCACGCTGATCATCGCTCCGCCACCGGACCGATTCGCCGCGTGGATGGTGCCCATGTGTTCCTCGACGAGCTTCTTGACAATGGCGAGGCCGAGGCCCGTTCCCTTGGGCTTGGTCGTCACGTACGGGTCGAAGATCTGGCTCACGGCGCCGGTCTGGAATCCCGGCCCGTTGTCCTCGACCTTGATCTGCACCATGTTGATCCCGTCGATCTCCGCAGCGCTGACGTGCACATCGATCTGCGCATCGTCGGTATTGTCGAGCGCCTCGACGGCATTGCGAATGAGGTTGTGCAGCATCTGCCGCACCCGCCCCATGTCCGCCTCGACCGGCGGCAGTGTCGGGTCGGAAGTCAGCACGATCCGGACCTCGCTCTCCTGCGCGCGGTAGAGGTCGACGACCTCGTGCACGAGCTTGTCGAGATCGAAGCGTGCAATCTCGATGTCGGGCGCGCGCGCATAGTCGCTGAACGCGTTGACCATTTCTTTCATCGCCTCCACCTGCTGCACGATCGTGTGCGTCGCCCGGTCGAGGACCTGTGCCTCGTCCGCCGACATGGCGTGCAGGTACTTGTGGCGCATGCGCTCGGCCGACAGCTGGATCGGCGTCAGCGGATTCTTGATCTCGTGTGCCAGGCGGCGCGCAACCTCGCCCCAGGCCGCATCCCGCTGCGCCTGCAACAGGGCCGTGATGTCGTCGAAGACCACGACGTAGCCGGCCGCGTGGTCGTCGTCACCCGGCAGGGTGGTACAGGCGCAGGTCAGCACCCGGCGGCCCACTTCGCCGCGCAGCACGATCTGCTCGCGCCACTCTTTCTCGCCGCTGTCGAGATGGACGCGCGCCACGTCGACGAACTGATCGAGCAGCGCGTTCTCTTTCGCCACGTCGACGAGGTTCTGGCCGCGGCGGTGTTCGAGATCGACACCGAGGATCGAACCGGCGGCCTGGTTCGCATTGCGGATCTTGAGGTCCGCTTCGAGCGCGAGGACGCCGGTCGACAGGCGCGCGAGGATGACTTCGAGATTGGTGCGTTCGGCCTCGACCAGGGCGGCGCTCAGCGATGCGTCGCGGCGCGCGGCCGCCAGCCGCTGCGTCATGTCGTTGAACGAGCTGATCAAAAAACCGATCTCGTCGCGCGTCGGGGTCGGCAGGCGCGTATCGAAGTCGCCCATCGCCACGGCGCGCGTACCGGCGACGAGATCCTGGATCGGTGCGACCAGCCGCCGCGACAGGACGAAGGCGCCGTAGATAGCCGCCAGCAGGCTGAGCAGCAGGACGAACGCAAGCGTCACGGTCAGAAGATCCTTGAGATCTTCGCGGAAGAAGACGAGCTGCTGGTACTCCTGGTACGAGCGCTCGACGCTGCCGACCATTTCGGCAAGGCGGTCCGTGACCGGGTAGTGCCCCTGAACGACGCGCGCCTCGCGCGTGCGTCCGATGCGATGGCGGAAGACGACGGCCGTCCGTACCTCGACACCCCCGTCACTGAGCGTTTCGAGGCTGACGAACGGCCGGCCCTGCTGCATCTGCAGCACGACTTCCTCGCTGAGAGGCTTCGGCAGGCTTGCAATGGAACTGTTCGAACTGGTCGCGAGTATCGTGTTGTTCGAGCCGTAAAGCGTCATTTCGCTCGCCCCGGCCTCGCGCCGCAGCATGCTGAGCTCGAACACGACCTGTCCGTCGGTGACCATCGACAAGCGCTGCGCGGCGGCCTCCGTGGCCTGGAGGTTGCGGCGTTTCTGCAGCTCCAGCGCGGCCCGGCTGAGTTCCAGCGCGTTGTCGAGGCCTTCCTCGACCTCCACGTTGAACCAGCTGTCGATGCCGCGATTGATGAACTGCGTCGAGAAATAGAACACGACCAGCAGGGGCAAGACCGCCAGCCCGACGAACATGCCGACCATGCGCGCCTTGAGCTTGGCCCCCGGGACGTTTTCGCGGTAGTCGCGGGCGAGCCGCGCGAGGTTGCCGATGAGCATCGCGAGCAGCAGCACGCCGCCCGCGATATTGATCGCCAAAATCAGGTCCTGCAGCCGGTCGAAGTCGTCCGTTTTCTGCACGGTCTGGGTCAGCAGAAGCAGCGCGGCGATCGCGAAACCGACGCCGGCCATCGCGATCAGGAGATAGAACGCCCGTTTCAGCGACTTAGCGACCATTCATACCATTCGCTTTCCAGTTGCCACTGGCCGCGCCAGAAGAACAGCACGCGCAGCAGGGCCGGGTAGCGCTCCATGTTGAGCATCGCGCGGACCCGCGCACGGTATTCGGCGTCGTCTTCGAGCACGGCGTCGTCGATGACGGGCAGACCCTGGACGCGGCCCAGGCTGTTCAGCGCCGAGTAGAGGGTCGCGAAGGAGTCCTGGTCGCCGGCGTTCAGGTTGCGAACGATGTAGCGCTGGCTGACCGGCGAGTACTCGAGTTCGTAACGCACGGCGAGTTCGGCTTCGACGTCGTCGGGCAGCAGCCCGCGGATGCGGATGACCTGCAGCTGCATCTCGATGATCAGCGTAACGCCGCTTTCGAGGGCGCGCAGCGCCTCGGACGACAGCACCAGCTGCAGCCGCGCATCGAGTTCATGCACGCCGTCGACGATCTCGGTGGTGGCGGAGCGGACCTCGAAATAGCCCTCCCGGTCGACCCGGTCCTGCGCGAGGCTGGTGCCCAGGACGAGTACGACGAGCGTGGTGAGCAACGCGTGCCAGGTTGCCTTGGGTCGGAATCGTGCGCGCCGGGGAGTCATTGTCTTGTTCAGGAAACCTTCTTGAGGAGGCACGCGAAGTAGAATCCGTCCATGTCGGCGGTGCCCGGCAGAACCTGGTACCCGCATGCCGTCTGCCGCATTAGATCGCGGATGTTGTTATTTGGCAACACGGTATCCCCGGCTGCGTCCGGGTGGGCCTCCAGGAACGGGGTCACCACGCTGTCATTCTCCGCCGTCAGGACCGAACAGGTCACGTACAACAGGCGCCCGCCCGGCCGCAGCAGCGGCCACAGGGCCTCCAGGATGCGCCCCTGCAGGGCGCTCAATGCGGCGACGTCCGTCGGCCGCCTGAGCAGCTTGATATCGGGGTGCCGCCGGATGACGCCCGTCGCCGAACACGGCGCATCGAGCAGAATCGCGTCATACGGCGTCCGATCCCACCACTCTCCTGGTTTCGATGCATCGCCGACCGCAATCGTTGCACCGAGACCCAGCCGATCGTGGTTTTCGCGGACGCGTTGCAGCCTGGATTCGTCGCTGTCGATCGCCGTCAGGTCGAAACCCGCACCACCGAGCTCCAGCAGGTGGCCGCTCTTGCCGCCCGGTGCGGCACAGGCATCGAGCACTCGCCGCGGCGTATGCGCCATGACCCAGCGAGCCGCGATCTGGGCCGCCGCGTCCTGTACCGATACATCGCCCGCCGCGAACCCGGGCAGCTCGTCAACGGGCAGCGGCGTGGCCAGCCGCAGCGCGTCGGGCACGCCGCGCAGCACGTGCGCCTCGATCGCGGCGCCGGCCAGGCGCTCGAGGTAGGCCGCCGCGTCGTGGCGCGCGGCATTGGCGCGCAGCCACATGGGGGCCCGCGCATTGTTGGCCTCGAGAATGGCGGCGGCGTCCGCCGGCCAGTCCTCCCGGAGCCGCTCGAGCAGCCAGTCCGGGTGGTTCCAGCGCGCCGCATCGCTGCGCGGCTCGCTATCGGCGAGCCCCTCGCGCTGGAAGCGGCGCAGGCACGCATTGAGCAGGCCGGCGAGTTTCGGCCGGCGCAGGATCCGGATGGCCTCGACGGTCTGCGAGACCGCGGCATGATCGGGCACGCGCGTGTCGGTCAGCTGATACAGGCCCACGGCCAGCAGGGCGTTCGCGACGCTGTCCCGGGCCCGGAACGGACGGTCGAGGAGCAGGCCGATCCACTCCTGGAGGCGCCAGTAATGCCGCAGCACGCCGTACGCGAGCATGCGCATCAGGGGGCGTTCGCCGGCGGGGAAGCGCGGTTCGTGCGCGGCGATCGCCGCGTCGAGCGACTGCCCGCCGCTGACGACCGCGTCGACGACCTCGGCTGTTACGGCCCGCGTTCTTGCCCCGCCGCTCGCCATGCTCAGTCCAGTCGTTGCCCGGTGAGATCGAGCTGGGCGGCGAACTCCCGCGCCGCGACGCGCCGTTTGCCGGGCAGCTGCAACTCGCCGAGACGGATCGCGCCCTGGCCGCAGGCGACGATCACGGCGTCGCGATCGCAGCGCAACACGGCGCCGGGATCGCCGCTGCCTGCCGTCGCCGCCGCCTTCCAGACCTTGATGCGCAGCGCGTCGGCCGCGGTGAAGCAGAACGCACCCGGAAACGGGTTGTAGGCGCGAACGCGCCGCACCACGTCGGCCGCCGGCAACGACCAGTCGATGCGCGCATCCTGCTTGTCGATCTTCGGCGCGTAGGTCGCGAGCGCATCGTCCTGCGGAACCGGTTCGAGTTCGCCGCCGACGATCGCGTCGAGGTGTTCGACCAGTGTCCGGCCGCCGAGCGCCGCCAGCCGGTCGTGCAGCTCGCCGGCGGTCTCGTCGTCACCGATCTCGATCGCCTCGGCGTGATACACGGGACCGCAGTCGAGCCCGGCCGTCATGCCCATGAGGCTGATCCCGGTCGCACGGTCGCCGGCGAGGATCGCCGCCTGGATCGGCGCCGCACCGCGCCACCGCGGCAGGATCGAGGCGTGTACGTTGAGGCAGCCGTGCGTCGGGATATCGAGCACGTCCTGCGGCAGGATCAGCCCGTAGGCTGCAACGACGAGCAGGTCCGGGTTCAGCGCCGCGAATGCGGCCACCGCCTGCGGGTCGCGCAGGGTTCGTGGCTGCTGTACCGGGATGCCCCGTTCCAGCGCGAAGGTCTTGACGGGGCTTGCCGTCAACTTCTTGCCGCGGCCGGCGGGCCGGTCCGGCTGGGTGAGCACGGCGACCGGTGCATGGCCGGCGGCGGCCAGTGCCTCGAGCGCCGCGAGCGCAAACGCCGGCGTGCCCGCGAATACGATCCTCGTCACATCGCAACCGCCGCGTGCCGCCGTTCCTTTTCGAGCTTCTTGCGAATCCGCTGGCGCTTGGTCTCGGACAGGTAGTCGACGAACAGCTTGCCTTCGAGGTGATCCATTTCGTGCTGGATGCAGACGGCCAGCAGCCCCTCGACTTCCATTTCCTGCGGTGCGCCGTGCCGATCGAGAAAGCGCACGCGGATGTGTTCGGCGCGCTCGACTTCCTCGTAGTAACCGGGCACCGACAGGCAGCCCTCGTCGGTTACGGTCACACCGTCTTTCTCGATGATCTCGGGGTTGATCAGCACGTGCGGCTCGGACTTGTCCGGCGACACGTCGGCCACGAGCAGGCGCTGGTGGACGTCGACCTGCGTCGCGGCGAGGCCGATGCCCGGCGCCGCGTACATGGTCTCGAACATGTCGTCGATCAGGGTGCGCAGCGCGTCGTCCACGGTCTCGACCGGTGACGCTTTGGTCCTGAGCCTGGGATCGGGGAATTCGAGAATCTTCAGTTTTGCCATAATTTCTTGCGCCGCTGCGGGCGCCGTTTTCGTGTAAGTTCCTACCAATACGACCTAAATGATTGACTTTATTGAATAAGATGTCAGACTAGGTCGCGCTAAATCATCCTTCTGCCGCCGTATTCGGCGCCGGAAATGTGACGTAATTAGCAGCCTCGGCAGCACCGGGACGACATAGTATAGCAACGCCTTGAAAGTACAGGCCTAAATCGAAATGTATCCAGGGAGTCCTCGCGACATGTCATTCAGCAAGATTAGCCTGAAACCCAGCCTGCGGCTGACCGCTGCCTCACTGGCCCTGGCGCTGGTTGCCTGCGGCGGCAATCCGCCAGCCTACGACAGTGAGCCGGCCCCGGTCGCCTCGTCGCCGGCCCCGTCGTACGAGCGCGCGCCGAGTAACGCCGCACCGACTCCCTACGAGCCCGTTCTCGAACGCGTCTCGGATCCCGTACCGCTCGCTTCCGGTGCACCGAACGAGTACGTCGTCCAGGTCGGCGACACGCTCTGGGACATCGCGGCCACGTTTCTCAGGGACCCGTGGTACTGGCCCGAGATCTGGTACGTCAATCCCGACATCGTGAACCCGCACCTTATATATCCCGGCGACGTGCTCGGCCTGGTATACATCGACGGCCAGCCGCGCATCACCAACGTGAGGGCCTCGACCTACCGGCTGTCACCGCAGGCCCGCGTCACCCCGCTGACCGAGTCGATCACGAGCATTCCCTACGAGGCCGTGGCGGCATTCCTGAGTTCCGGCGTCATCCTCGAAAAGGACCAGGCCGACGCGCTGCCGTACCTGCTCGCGACGCGCGGCGATCACCTGATCGCCTCGGCCGGTAACGAAATCTATGTGCGCGGTATCGACGGCACACGACCGGGCGCGCGCTACACCGTCGTGCACGTCGGCGATCCGCTGTACGATCCCGACGACAATCGCCTGATCGGCTACCAGGGCATCACGGTCGGCGACGGCACGCTGCGTCGTGGCGGCGACCCGGCCACGGTCGCGCTGACCGACACCGTGCAGGAAGCCAAGGCCGGCGACCGCCTGTTGCCCGAAACCGTGGACGTCCCGCTGAACTTCTTCCCGCGCTCGCCGAGCAGCGCCGTCGAAGGTCGCATCGTATCGGTCGTCGGCGGCGTCACGCAGATCGGCCAGTACCAGGTCGTCGTGCTGAACCGCGGTACGAACAACGGCGTGACGGTTGGCGACGTGCTGACGGTCTGGCAGACCGGTGAGACGGTCGACGACCGCTTCGGCGGCGGCAACGTGCGCCTGCCCGACGAAGAGGCCGGCACGATCATGGTCTTCAAGACGTACGACCGCATCAGTTACGGTCTCGTCATGGAGGCGACACAGGCAATTCACGTACACGACACGGTACGCAACCCGACCTGAATCAGGCGCTTCGTCTGAATAATGCCGCGCGGCGCAGGGCGCCGACGCGGTATTATTTTGCCATGGCATCGCGTTATCGTCCCTGGTTGACACTGGCTCACGCGCACGTCCGCGTCGCCGAGCTGCAGGCGCTGCTCGAGCTGTTCGGCAGCGTCGAGAACATCGCGGCCCAGCCGTCTGCACGGCTGCGCGAAGCCGGCCTGTCCGACGAAAAATGCGCGGCACTCCGTGCTCCCGACGAATCCGCCATCGACGCCGCGCTGACCTGGCTCGAGGACGATTCGCACCATCTCGTCGGGTGGGGCGACGACGACTACCCGGAACTCCTTGGCCAAATCCCAGGGCCGCCCCTGCTCCTTTACGTCAACGGCGACGTCGGGGCGCTGCAGCTACCGGCGCTCGCCGTCGTCGGCAGTCGCAACCCGACCCGGGGCGGCGCCCGTAACGCGCAGGATTTCGCACAGCACCTCGCGCGCCAGGGATTCACGATCGTCAGCGGCATGGCGCAGGGCCTCGACGCGGCGGCGCACCGCGGGGCGCTGGAGGCGGGGGGTACGACCGTCGCGATCCTGGGCACGGGCATCGACCGCGTGTACCCGGCGGGCAATCGCAATCTCGCGCACGAGATCGCCGCGCACGGCGCGCTGGTCAGCGAGTATCCGCTCGGCGCGCCGCCCGAGCGCTGGCACTTCCCCGAGCGTAACCGGCTGATCAGCGGGCTCAGCCTCGGCACGCTGGTCGTCGAAGCGGCCCGGCGCAGCGGCTCGCTGATCACGGCGCGCCTCGCCGGCGAACAGGGACGGGAGATCTTCGCCTTGCCCGGATCTATACATAATCCCCTCGCGCGCGGCTGCCACGAACTCATCCGCCAGGGCGCCAAGCTGGTCGAAACCGCGGACGACATCCTCGGCGAGCTGCGGCCGCTCGTTGGCCATCTGCTGGATACGCAGCGTGAGGTGGCGGCGCCCGCGGAGCCGCCGCCGGTACCCGGTGACGACTACGCGGAGCTGCGCAACGCGCTCGGTCACGACCCCGTAAGCATCGACGAGCTCGAGAAACACTGCGCATTGACGATTGATAAGCTTTCCTCCATGCTCCTGATCCTGGAGCTCCATGGAGAAGTGGAGTCATTGTCCGGCGGACGATACGTTAAAAAGGAGCCGCTCCAGGCATGAAAGAAAACGTTCTCGACGTGCTCATGTACCTTTTCGAAACGTACGTCGACGCTGAGGACGACCCCGAACCCGACCAGAACGAACTCCGTCTCGAACTCGCCCGCGCCGGCTTCGGCGACGCCGAGATCGATCGCGCCCTGGATTGGCTCGACGGTCTGACCGACCAGCAGAAATGCCTCAACTACGGCAGCCAGACGGTGCACGGCACCCGTGTGTACAACGATTTCGAACACGAACGGCTCGACGCAAGCTGCCGCGGCTATATTACGTACCTCGAGCAGATCGGCATCCTGTCGCCGCCGCAGCGGGAGATTCTCGTGGACCGCCTGCTGGCGCTCGAATCGGCGGATATCGACGTCGAGCAGATCAAGTGGGTCGTGCTCATGGTGCTGTTCAGCCAGCCAGGCCAGGAGCTCGCGTATGCCCGCATGGAAGACCTCGTTTTCGAGGAAAGTTCGGACCTCGTCCACTGAGTCCGCACCCCGGATTTCTTGACACGTCGCTGTCAAGCATGTAATTGAACCGCGGCACTAGCCGCGGTTTTTCTTTAATTAAGGTACCGATGTCGAAGAATCTGGTAATCGTCGAGTCGCCCGCCAAGGCGAAAACGATCAGCAAGTATCTTGGCAAGGATTTCGCAGTCATGGCCTCCTACGGCCATGTCCGCGACCTCGTGCCCAAGGAAGGCGCTGTCGATCCGGACCACGCGTTCGCGATGAAGTACCAGGTCATCGAGCGCAACGAGAAACACGTCAACGCGATTATCAAGGCGCTCAAGAAGGCCGAAGCCCTGTATCTCGCAACCGACCCCGATCGCGAGGGCGAGGCGATTTCCTGGCACCTGATCGAGCTGCTGAAAGAACGCGGCGTACTCGATGACAAGGACGTGCATCGCGTCGTGTTCCACGAGATCACGAGGGCCGCGGTACAGGAAGCGGTAGCACATCCTCGCGGTCTTTCGGGCGACCTCGTCGGCGCGCAGCAGGCACGCCGCGCACTCGACTACCTGGTCGGCTTCAACCTGTCGCCGCTTTTGTGGAAAAAAGTGCAGCGCGGCCTGTCCGCCGGCCGAGTCCAGAGCCCGGCATTGCGCATGATCGTCGAGCGCGAACTCGAGATCGAGGCGTTCAAGGCGCGCGAGTACTGGACCATCGAGGCCGATGTCAGCAAGAACGAACAGCCGTTCCTCGCACGCCTCGTCGGTTACAAGGGCGACAAGGTCGAGCAATTCAGTTTCCAGGACGAGCAAGCCGCTCGCGAGGTCGAGAGGACCCTGGTCGCGGCGGCCGACGGCGAACTGCAGACGCTCAGCGTCACCAAGCGCCAGCGCCGCCGTAACCCGGCAGCCCCGTTTACGACATCGACGTTGCAGCAGGAGGCGTCGCGCAAGCTCGGCTTCAACACCCAGCGCACCATGCGCGTCGCGCAGAAACTCTACGAAGGCATCGAGTTGCCGGGCGAAGGCCAGGTCGGCCTGATTTCCTACATGCGTACCGACTCGGTGACACTGGCCGACGTCGCCGTGGCGGAAATCCGCGACGTGATCGCGGAACGCTACGGCAAGGAAAACGTCCCCGACGAACCGCGCGCGTTCAAGAACAAGTCGAAGAATGCCCAGGAAGCGCACGAAGCCGTGCGGCCGACGTCGGTTGCACGCGTGCCCGACGACATCAAGGCATCGCTCGACAAGGACCAGTACAGGCTGTACTCGCTGATCTGGAAGCGCACGATGGCCTGCCAGATGGTGCCCGCCGTTTTCGATACCGTGGCCGTGGAACTCGCGGCCGGCGATCCGGATGCCGGGCATCGCTTCCGCGCCAACGGGTCGGTGCTGGTCGAGCCCGGCTTCATGGCCGTCTACCAGGAAGGCAAGGACGACGCCAAGGACGACGATGGCGACCGCCTGCTGCCCGAGATCGCCGAGGGCGACGTCATCCGGCTGGATGAGCTGCGCCCGGAACAGCATTTCACGGAGCCGCCCCCGCGCTTCAGCGAGGCCAGCCTCGTCAAGACGCTCGAGGAATACGGCATCGGCCGGCCGTCGACCTACGCGAGCATTATCGCCACCCTGCAGAATCGCGAGTATGTCGAGATGGATGGCAAGCGCTTCATTCCGACCGATATCGGCCGCATCGTCAACGGTTTCCTTACCGAGCACTTCACGCAGTACGTCGATTACGATTTCACGGCCAAGCTCGAAGACGACCTCGATGAGGTCTCACTCGGCCACAAGGAATGGGTGCCGTTGCTCGACGATTTCTGGAAGCCCTTCAAGCGGCTGTGCGAGGAAAAGGAAACCTCGGTGACCCGCGAGCAGGTAGCGCAGGCGCGCGAACTCGGCACCGACCCGAAGTCGGGCAAGCCGGTCACCGTGCGCATGGGCCGGTACGGACCGTTCGTCCAGATCGGCACCAAGGACGACGAGGAGAAGCCGAAGTTCGCCGGCCTGCGGCCGGGCCAGAAGATGAACGACATCGATCTCGAGACGGCGCTCGAGCTGTTCAAGCTGCCGCGCAAGCTCGGCAAGACGCCAGATGGCCTGGCGGTGTCCGCAAGCGTCGGGCGCTTCGGCCCTTACGTGCGTTACGGCGACAAGTATGTCTCGATCCGCGGTGACGACGACCCGTACACGATCGAGCTGCCGCGGGCGCTCGAGCTCATCGAGGAAAAGAAAATTGCCGATGCCAACCGCATCATCCTCGACTTCGAGGAAGAGGGCATCCAGGTACTGAATGGCCGCTACGGACCCTACATTACCAACAAGCAGAAGAACGCCCGCGTACCGAAGGATCGCGAGCCGAAGTCGCTGACGCTCGAGGAATGCAAGGAGCTTCTTGCGGCCGCGCCCGAACGGGGCCGCCGCGGCAAGAAGAAGACCGCGACCAAGAAAGCTGCCGGCAAGAAGACCGCGAAGAAAAAGACAAAGAAGAAAACGAAGAAAAAGACCGCCAAGAAAAAAGCGGCAAAAAAGAAAACCAGCAAGGACTGAACGATGATCCCGCTAATGCGCGCCGCCGACGTCCTGCTGCGCGGTGGCGTCATCGCGTATCCGACCGAAGGCGTTTACGGCCTTGGCTGCATGCCCGACGATGACGTGGCGGTACGCCGCGTCATCGACATCAAGCAACGCGATGCGGGCAAGGGCCTCATCCTGGTCGCGGCCAGTGCAGACCAGCTCGCCGGCTGGATCGCGCTAGAGAACGGTGCGTCCCTGCCCGACCCGGACCCTGCGCGGCCGGTTACCTGGATCGTCCCGCCGGGGCCGGAGGTATCGCCGCTGCTCCGCGGGGAACATGCCACCATCGCCGTGCGCGTGACGACGAACCCGGTCGCACGCACCCTGTGCGAGGCCGTCGATTCGCCCCTGGTGTCGACGAGCGCCAACCTGAGCGGCCAGCCGGCGGCCCGCAACCGCTTCGTGCTGCGGCGCCAGTTCGCAAACCTTGTAGACTACATTGTCCCGGGGGACTGCGGGCCCGCGAGCGGGCCGTCGGAGATCCGGGACTTTTCGAGCGGCAGGATAATCAGGCCCCGGTCAGCATGAGCAACATCGACGACGTAATCCGTTACTTCACCAGCCTGCAGAATCGGCTCTGCGCGGAACTCGAGACGCTCGACGGCGGGGCGCGGTTCGCGCGCGACGCCTGGGATCGCCCCGGCGGCGGCGGCGGCGAGAGCCGCGTACTGGCAGGCGGCGGCGTCTTCGAGCAGGCCGGGGTCTCGTTTTCTCACGTGTTTGGCAAGGAGATGCCGCCAACCGCAACGAAGACCCGCCCCGAGCTCGCCGGCAAAGCCTTCCAGGCGGCGGGCGTGTCGCTGGTCCTGCATCCGCGCAACCCCTACGTGCCGACGACGCACGCGAACTTCCGCTTCTTCACGGCCGGCCAGCGCAAGCCCGTGTGGTGGTTCGGCGGCGGCTTCGACCTGACCCCGTACTACCCGTTCCACGAGGACGTAATTCACTGGCACACGGTCGCCAGGTCCGTATGCGACCCGTTCGGCGAGGACCTGTATCCGCGCTACAAGAAGTGGTGTGACGACTATTTCTACCTCAAGCATCGCGGCGAAACCCGCGGTGTCGGCGGATTGTTCTTCGACGACGTCAACGAGCCCGGATTCGAGGACAGCTTTGCCTTCGTCCGCGCCGTCGGCGACGCTTACCTGGGCGCCTACAAGCCGATCGTCGAGAAGCGCGTCGCGCATCGCTACGGGGAGCGGCAGCGGGAATTTCAACAGTACCGGCGTGGCCGCTACGTGGAATTCAACCTGTTGTACGACCGGGGCACGCTGTTCGGCCTGCAGTCGGGCGGCCGCACCGAGTCGATCCTGATGTCCCTGCCGCCGACCGTGCGCTGGCGCTACAACTGGTCCCCCGAACCCGGCTCGCCGGAGCACAAGCTCTACCAGGATTACCTGCGACCGCGCGACTGGCTGGGCGACGCCCGCGACTGACCGTCACCCGCTATTCGCGATCGGGTATCCGTGGTAACGTCCTCGCATGTCCTGGATCGAAGAAATCGAGGTCGGCGAGGCCGAGGGCAAACTCGCCGACATGTACGCCGAACTGGTCAAACAGCGCGGCAAGATATCCAACATTCTCAAGGTTCACAGCCTCAACCCCGAGGCGATGGAAAACCACCTCGCGCTCTACATGACGCTGATGTTCGGCCGCTCCGGCCTGACCCGGCTGGAACGCGAGGCCGTCGCCGTGGTCGTGTCGGCGAGCAACGAGTGCGAGTACTGCATCAACCATCACACGGAGTCGCTGCGCCATTTCCTTGACGAGGAAGAGACTCTCACCATGCTGGCCACGGCCGATGGCCTCGAGACCCTCGAACCGCGGCTCAGCAACATCGTGCGTTACGCCGAGAAGCTCACGACGGCGCCCGGCGCCATGACCGAGAGTGACCTCGACGAACTGCGCGCCGAGGGCCTGTCGGACAAGGACATCCTGGACCTGACACTGATTGTCGGCTACTTCAATTTCGTCAACCGCATCGCCGTCGGGCTCGGCGTCGATTATTCCGACGACGAGAAGGCCGGTTACCTGAACGACTGAGCCGATGCGTGCCGCTCCCCTCCTGTTGTTCTGTGCCCTCGTGCTGCCGCTTGCCGCCGGTGCGGCTCCGGCCATACGCGATGCCGGGAACGTGTCGATCCGGCTCGAAGGCACCGCGGACCCCACCGCGACCAAGGTCTATATCGTGCAGCTGCGCACGCCGGCGGCGGCCGCCAGCCAGGCCGCGGCCCGGAAGCGCGCCCTCGGCTCGGCCGCGGCCATCGCCCAGGTGCGCTTCGACCGCGAGAGCCCGGCCGTGCAGGCTTATGTCGCCCGGCTCCAGGATGAGCAGGACCGCGTCATCAGCCGCGCCGGTACCGGCGTGGAGCCGATCTACAGCTACCGCTATGGGCTCAACGGCTTCGCGGCACGCATGACCGCAGCCCAGGCCGCCAGGCTCGAGCACTTTCCCGAGGTCCTCAACGTCTGGGAAGACGAGGTGCGGCCGCTCGCCACCCGCTACAGCCCGACCTTCCTCGGGTTGTTCGATGCCGACGGTGGCCTGCGCCGTGTCGAAGGCCTCGACGGCGACGGTGTCGTCATCGGCATCATCGACAGCGGCGTCACGCCCGAACACGCGGCGCTGAGCGACTCCCGGGACGCCGACCGGCCGGGCGCCTGCCGCAGCAGCTGGGGCGAAACCACGCTGCTCGGCCGCTGGCTGTGCGGGCGCTACCGGCGCCAGCCGGACGTGCTCGTGTTCGAAGAGCCGGAAGGCTGGAACGGCGTCTGCGAGGCAGGCGAGCGCTTCACGGCGGACGACTGCAATAACAAGCTCATCGGCGCTCGCTGGTTCGTCGCGGGCGCACTTGCCACCGGGCCGATCGACGAAGACGAGATTCGCTCGCCACGCGACGCCGACGGTCACGGGACACACACGGCGACCATCGCCGCCGGCAACCGCACCCGCGCCTCGATCTTCGGGACACTGATCGGCGACATCGAGGGCATCGCGCCGAAGGCCCGGGTCGCCGCATACAAGGCGTGCTGGCTGCGGCCTGGCGATACGCGGGCGAGCTGCAACACGTCGGATCTCGCCAATGCCATCGATGCGGCCGTCGCTGACGGCGTAGACGTCATCAGTTACTCGGTCGGCAGCTCGCTGCTGCGCACGACCGCACCCGACGACCTGGCCCTGCTCGCGGCAGCGAAGGCCGGGGTCGTCGCGGTGGTCGCCGCGGGTAACGAGGGGCCCAACCCGGGCACCATCGGTTCGCCGGCCGGCAGCCCGGCCGTGATCACGGCGGCCGCGTCGACCCGCGACGGGGAGTCGAACGTGGAGGCGATGGAGATCACGGCACCCCCCAGCGTCGCGGGACGCTATGCCGTCAAGGAGGCGATGTTCACGCCGCCCCTCGAGGACGTCGACCCGATCGAGGCCAGCCTGGTGCTGGCCGATGATGCCGATACGTCGCTCGACTCGGGCGCCACGGGGTCGGAGTCGGACGGCTGCCAGCCGCTGGTCAACGGCGACGAGGTCTCGGGCAACATTGCCCTGCTGCAACGCTCCGGCTGTCGCTTCGACGAGATGGTGAGCAACGCCGCCGACGCGGGCGCCGTCGCGGCACTGGTCTATAACATCGCCGGCGATCCGATCGTCATGCACGGCGATGCGGGCCTCTCGGACATCCCGGCCCTGATGATCGGGCAGGCCGATGCCAACCTGTTCCTGGCCGAGTTCGACGCCGGCAACGACGTGACCGCGATTCTCGAGAAGGGCTTCCTGCTGACCTCGACGGACACCGGCAACGAGATGGCGGCGTTCTCGTCACGCGGGCCGGCGCCGGTACCGGACGTGCTGAAGCCTGACGTCACCGCGCCGGGCGTCAACATCCTGGCCGGCTTCTCCCCGGATTCGGCCTACGCGACACCCGGCGAGTACTTCGCGTACCTGAGCGGCACCTCGATGGCGACGCCTCACGTCGCCGGCGTCGCGGCGCTGCTGCGCCAGGCGCATCCCGAATGGTCGCCGGCCGCGATCAAGTCGGCGTTGATGACGACGGCGCGCCAGGACGTGTCGGGCTCGGCGGGTCTCGCCAACGCGAGCCCGCTCGAATTTGGGGCCGGCCACATCGTGCCGAACGATGCACACGACCCGGGGCTCGTCTATGACATCAGCGACGACGAGTTCGATGCCTTCGCCTGCGGTATCGAGGCACCGTCCGTTCCCGACACGCGCTGCGACGAACTCGGCGCGGCCGGGCTTTCGTTCGCCGCCCGCGACCTCAATCTGCCGTCGATCACGATGTCGCGGCTGGCAAACGCGCAGACCGTAACGCGGCGCGTCACCAACGTCGGTGACGAAGCAGACTCCTACACGGTCGAGGTGTCGCCGCCGCCTGGCATGCAGGTCGACGTCGTGCCGGGCAGCATCGCGCTAGGTCCGGGGCAGTCCGCTACCTTCGACGTTACGGCGACCTACCTGTCGGGCGGCCTGGATCAATGGCGCGTCGGCGCGGTGACCTGGGTATCGGACGATCGCGAGGTTCGTGCCCCGCTGGTCGTCCGGCCAACGTCGATCGTTGCGCCGGCCGAGATCACGAGCGTCGGCGGCACCGGCACGCTGAACTTCGACATCGAGTTCGGCTACTCCGGTGCGTATGCCGCCCGGGTCCACGGGCTGAACCTGCCGGGCGTCTTCGACGGCTTCGTCGACAACGACGCGGACAAGACCTTCGAGTTCAGCTCGACGAGCGTGCCAGGCACGACGCTGCACCCTATCAGCATCGATTCGGGGCAACTGTACGCGCGTTTCGCGCTGTTCGATGCGCTCACCGACGGCAACGACGATCTCGATCTGTACGTTTATTATTGCGGCACCGACGGCCAGAGCTGCGTCGAGGTCGGCAAGAGCGGTGAGCCGACCTCGGAAGAGCGCGTTGATCTCGTCAGGCCCGCGGCCGGCATTTACGCCGTGTTCGTGCACGGCTTCGAAACCGACGAGGTCCAGGGCGGCCCGGGCGCCAGCTACCAGCTACTCGGCTGGTCTTTCGGTGAGCTCGACGACGCCGGCAACATGAGCGCCAGCGGCCCGGCCTTCGTGAGCGCCGGCACCACCGGTACGGTCACGGTCGACTGGGCCAACCTGCTGGCAAACACGATCTACTTCGGCGCCGTCTCGCACCAGACGCCGCAGGGCCTCTCTGCCCTGACCCTGATAACGATCGGCAACTAGCTGAGCCAGCCCCTCGCTTTCGCCTGGCGCGAATACCAGATCTCGTAGAGGCAAACCAGGATGACGATGGCCGGCAGGATCAGCCCGGTCGTCCCCCACGCCTCGATGCCGTCGCGCAGCACCATCGCGTCGAGGTCCTGGACCAGCGCCCCGATCAGCGAAAGCGCGAACAGCGGTATGGCCCAGGCCTTGCGCAGCAGCAGCAGGATGGCGCCGAGTACGCCCGCGTTGACGGCGATGGCATAGCCCGAGTGGCCCCAGGCCGGGGTGTTGGTAATGTGCGCAATCTGCTGCGCGGTCAGGCCTGCGTCGGCCATTATCTCCGGCGTCAGCGTGGACTGCTGGTAATAGAACATCAGCCCGATGAGGTTCCAGGCAAGCAGGACAGCGGAAATAATCCAGTACGCCGTCGACGGTTTGTTATTGATTTCGTCCGACATTGCAATACTCCGATCGAGAATTGCCCCTGATACTCCTAGCGCGCCGCGCTTATTTCAAGTCGCTTGGCGAGTTGCGCGCAGGGCTTGCGCCGAAAACAGCCGACCACATGGTCGTTGACGAGGCCCGTGGCCTGCATATGCGCGTACGTGATCGTGCTGCCGACGAACTTGAACCCGCGCCGCTTGAGGTCTTTGCTCAGCGCATCGGAAACCGGCGAAGTTGCCGGAATGTCGCGGTCCCGGCGGCAGGTGTTCTGCACGGGCTTGCCGTCGACAAAGCCCCAGATGTAGTCGCTGAACGAGCCGAATTCGTCCTGCACGGCAAGGAACGCCCTGGCATTGGTGATGGCCGATAACACCTTCAGGCGGTTGCGGACGATCGACGGGTCCGCCAGGAGTTTCTCAACGCGTCGCGTCGTGAAACGCGCGACCTTTTCGGGGTCGAAGCCGGCAAACGCCTTGCGGTAGCCCTCGCGCTTGTTGAGTATCGTCGACCAGCTCAGCCCGGCCTGGGCGCCTTCGAGCACGAGGAATTCGAACTGCGTGCGATCGTCGCAAACCGGGACGCCCCACTCCTCGTCGTGGTAGCGGATGTAGTCCAGGCTGACGCCCTCGGCCCAACGGCATCGTCTGATTGCTCTTGCCATGCGCCTTAATCTAGCAAAAAAAAGCCCGCGCAAAGCGCGGGCTTTCTCGTCTTCATGTGAAGATTTGTCAGGCCGAGCCGCCGCAGCTGCCTTCGCCTTCCTTGTCTTCGCCGCAGCTGCCTTCGCCGCACTTGCCTTCGCCTTCCTTGTCTTCGCCGCAGGCGCCTTCGCCTTCCTTCTCGCCGCCACAGGAACCTTCGCCGCAGCTACCTTCGCCTTCCTTCTTGTCTTTCTCGCCGCACGATCCTTCACCACAGGAGCCTTCGCCCTCGCCGACCATGTAGCCGACCTGGAGCGTCGACAACTGGAACGGGCTTTGTGCCGTGTCTTGCGCGGCATTGACCGTTCCCGCAATCGCAAACGAGCCCGCGAGGGCGGCTCCCACAGCCAGCGCAATCGGTTTTGCCAGTTTCTTCTCTGCCATCTTCTCTCTCTCCTAACAGGATTATGCCCAGACGGGCGGTGATTACGCGGGCGTCAGGTCGCCCACGTTACTGATTCAATTACGTTCTGCCGAATCGCGTCGAGCGGCTCCCGACGGCTGCCGATGATGGCGATGCTGCCGTCACCGACCGGGACGATGAAGCCGTGCACGTTGTCGCCGTCGAGCGGCATCACCGCTGCAACGGGCTCCTCCGGCATCAGGAGGATCGTCACCGGCCCGTACTGCCCCTGGATGACCAGGTGGGGAACCGGGTTGCCGTTGATCTTGCACGGGTTCGCGTACGTGATGAGAGCCGCGTCGCGATCGAAAACGGCATACTCGGCCGGTACAACCCGCCGCAGCCGGTCGTCGGCTACCGGCGTATCGGTTACGCGCAACGCGGCCGGTTCATGATCGACGTGCGCCAGGACCTGCTCGGCCAGCGATCCATAGGTCTGGAACACCCCGGACATGCGCACGGCTATCGACGTTGCGAGCACGACGGTGGCCGCGATCGCGAACCAGTAAGGCGTGCGCGACCGCTTGCGAACAGGCAGCGACGACACCGTGGCGTCGCCGACGTCCGGAAGGTCCGGCATGACCAGCGGCGGTACCTCGATCTGCAGCGCCCTTGCGATCCGCAGCTCGAGCGCCTGCTGTTTCCTGTCGTCGTCGCGTGTCATTCGTCTGCCATGCTGTCCATCAGTTTGTGCCTGGCCCGGTGCAGGCGCGTCAGTACCGCGCCCTGCTTGAGGCCCATCATCTCGGCGATCTCGCTGGTGCTGTAGCCCATCAGGACCTGCAGCACCAGCGGCTCGCGGTAGTCGTCGTCCAGCCGAAAAATCGCCGCGCGCATGGCGGCGAGTTCCTCGTCCGGCGACTCGGCCACGAGTGCCGCCTGCGCCGCCGTGAGGTTGTCGAAATCGACGGTCTCGAGGCGGCGTTTTTCAAAGTAGCGCGCATTCTCCCGCCGCACGATCGTCAGTAGCCACGACTTGGCCGCCTCGGCGTCACGCAGCGCGTCCAGCGATTTCCAGGCGCGCAACAGTGCCTCCTGTACGACTTCTTCGGCTATCGACCGGTCCCTGCAGAGCCAGGCCGCATAGCGGAACATGTCCGGATAGTAGACGCCGACGAGACTGTCAAACCGCTTGCGGCGTGCCGTATCTGCGCTGCTACCTGTCATTCGAGATGACCCGCCCCCCGGGGCATTTATTACCGGAACCGCCCAAAACGGCCCGTAAACGTGGAAACCCTACCTAAATATAGGGAAAATAAGTACTTCTTTGAATTATTCTGTCTAGCTATGAGTGTACCGTCCCCAGGACAGTTCCCCTGGATCCGCATGCGCCGTAATCGGCGCACGCCAGCCCTGCGCCGGCTGGTCCGGGAAACCACGCTGTCGAGCGCCGATTTCATCTACCCGGTCTTTGTCCTCGAGGGCGACGGCCGCGAAGAGGCCGTCCCGTCGATGCCCGGCATTTCGCGCAAGAGCATCGACCTGCTGCTCGAGGAACTGGCCGAGGTCCGCGATCTCGGTATTCCGGCCGTCGCGCTGTTCCCGGTGATCGACCAGGACAAGAAGAGCCTCGACGGTGCCGAATGCGCAAACCCGGACGGCCTCGTGCAGCGCACGGTCAAGGCCATCAAGTCGGCATTGCCCGAACTCGTCGTCATTACCGATGTCGCGCTCGACCCCTACACGACGCACGGCCAGGACGGCATCATCGACGACGACGGTTACGTGCTCAACGACGTCACGGTCGACATGCTCGTCAGGCAGGCTCTTTCCCACGCCGCCGCGGGCGCCGACGCTGTCGCCCCGTCCGACATGATGGATGGCCGAATCGGTGCAATTCGCGCGGCGCTCGAGGAAGCAGGCCACATCAACACCGTGATCATCGCCTACGCGGCCAAGTTTTCCTCGAGCTTCTACGGCCCGTTCCGCGATGCCTGCGGCTCCGCCGACAACATCAAGGGCGGCGACAAGCATACCTACCAGGTTTCGCCGGCCAACGGCGACGAGGCGGTGCGCGAGGTCGGCCTGGATCTCGACGAGGGCGCCGACATGGTGATGGTCAAGCCCGCCATGCCGTACCTCGACATCGTGCGGCGCGTCAGGGACGCCTACGAAGTACCGACGCTGGCGTACCAGGTCAGCGGTGAGTACGCGATGCTCAAGGCTGCCTCGGAGAACGGCTGGCTCGACGAGCGCGCCGTCGTCCTCGAATCACTCCTCGGAATCCGGCGGGCCGGCGCCCACGCGATTCTGACCTACTATGCGAAAGATGCGGCACGCTGGCTCGCGGAGAATGCATGACGACACCCGACCGCTATGGCGTAATGGGCTACCCGGTTTCTCACAGCCGCTCTCCCGTCATTCATCGATTGTTTGCCCTGCAGACCGGCGAGCCGCTGCAGTACGAACTCCTGCAGGTGACGCCCGACAAGCTCGAGACCGCCATCCGGCAGTTCCAGCGCACCGGCGGCAAGGGTCTCAACATCACGGTTCCGCATAAACAGGCCGTGGTCCGCCTGTGCGACCAGCTCTCGGAACGCGCCGCGACGGCAGGGGCCGTCAACACCCTGTCGTTTCGCAGCGGCGAAATTCACGGCGACAACACCGACGGCATCGGCCTGTTGCGGGACCTCGCCGTCAACCACGGATTCGGGATAGAAGATTCCCGCATCCTGGTTCTCGGCGCGGGCGGGGCGACTCGCGGCATCGTCGGGCCGCTGCTCGAGATGCAGCCGGCCTCCCTCTGCATCGCCAATCGCACGCTCGACAAGGCCGAGGCGCTCGCCGAGCGGTTCGTCGCGTCGGGGCCGATCACGGCGTGCAGTTTCGACGCCGTACCGGTAGCGGAAAAATACGACCTGATCATCAACGCGACCTCGGCCGGGGTGAAAGGCGAAGCGCCGCCGTACCCCGCTGCCGCGGTGTCACGCGAGACCTTTTGCTACGACCTCTCCTACGGCCTGAGCCCGACGCCATTCAGTACCTGGGCGCGGGAGCAGGGCGCCGCGCTGTCGATCATGGGATGGGGCATGCTGGTCGAGCAGGCCGCCGAGTCGTTTCACATCTGGCGCGGCGTGCGACCGGATACGGCGCCGGTCCTCAAGCAGATGAAGATTACGGCCTGACACCGGCTCCCTGCGTGGCCGGCATCACCGCATGGTCACGAACTCCTCGGCGCTCGTGGGGTGAATCGCGACCGTGTCGTCGAAGTCCTTCTTGGTCGCGCCCATGCGTATCGCTACTGCGAAGCCCTGCAACATCTCGTCCGCCCCCTCGCCAATCACGTGGCAGCCAACGACCTTCTCTTCTTCGCCCGCGGTGATGAGCTTCATGACCGAGCGGCGCTTGTTGGTGCCGAGCGCGTAGTACATCCCGGTAAAGCCCGCCATATACACCTTGATGTCGTCGCCATAGCGCGCCCGCGCCGCGTCCTCGGTCAGGCCGACGGTACCGATGGTGGGGTGCGAGAAAATCACGGTTGGAATCAGTTCGTAATCGAGATGCCTGCCGTCCATGCCGCCATACAGCCGATCGGCGAGACGCCGTCCCGCGGCAATGGCGACCGGGGTCAGCGCATCGCGGCCCGTGACGTCCCCGATTGCGAAGATGTTCTCGACGTTGGTTTGCTGGAACATGTCGGTCGGCACAAACCCCCACGTATCCTGCTCGACGCCGGCGTTGGCGGCCTCCAGCGTGTCCGTGTTCGGCGCGCGGCCGATGGCCCACAGCAGGCTGTCGACGGGCCCGAAGGTCCGCCCGTCGGCGGCATGCAGCACGATCCCGTCGTCCGTGGCATGCACGGCCCGGGGGACCACGCCCGTCACGACGTCGATGTCGTCGTGGTCCATTGCGTCCATGAGCTCCGCGCTGAGCATTGCGTCGAAACTGCGCAGCACGCGGTCCTTGCGGATTACGAGCTGCACGTCGGAACCGAGCGCGCGGAACACGCCCGCGAGCTCCACGGCGATGTAACCGCTGCCCGCTATCAGGACCCGCTGCGGACGCTCTTTCAGCGCGAAAAAATCATCCGACGTGATGCCGAGCTCGGCGCCCGGGATGTCGGGGACCAGCGGGCGCCCGCCGGTGGCGATGACGATGCGCTCGGCCTCGACGGGGGTCCCGTCGATGTCGAGGGTGTGCGCGTCGACGAAGCGTGCCCTGCCGGCAAGGTAGGTCACCCCGCGCTTGTCGAGGTTGTTCTCGTAGATGCCGTTCAGGCGCTCGATATAGGCGTCGCGCCGGCGCTTGAGCCCGCCCCAGTCGTGGCCCCTGGCCTCGATATCGAAACCGTAATCCGCCGCGTGGTGAAGCTGGTGGGCCTGCTGCGCGGCATACCACATAATCTTTTTCGGCACGCAGCCGACGTTGACGCAGGTCCCGCCGAGGGGGCCCTGTTCGACGACGGCAGCCCGCGCCCCGTACTCGGCGGCCCGCTGGGCGTGCGCCAGCCCGCCGCTGCCCCCGCCTATCACCAGGAGATCGTATCGTTCGGTCACTGTTTCCGGTCCTCTTTTGGTTATTGGATGGGCGAGCCGCCCCTGGTGCCTGTGGTAATATGCGGCGCCTGAAAAGGATATCAACCAAGCAATGAGTAATCCCCTACTTGACACCTCGTCGTTGCCGCGCTTCGACGAGATAGCCCCCGAGCACGTACTCCCCGCGATACGGCAGGTCCTCGCCGATAACCGCGCCACGCTCGATCGCCTGCTGAGTGAAGGCGGCCGGTACGATATCGACACGCTCGTCGCGCCCGTGGAACATATGGGCCAGCAGCTGGGTCGAGTCTGGTCGCCGGTCAGCCACCTGCAGGGTGTGCTGGGATCCAGCGACTGGCGCGAGGCCTACACGCAGGCGTTGCCGTTACTGTCCGAGTACGGCACCGAATTATCGCAGAATGTCGACCTGCAGCGCGCCTATTCGGAGGTGGCCAGGAACCTGCCGGCCGATGCGCCCGAAGAGAGCCGCACTGCCATCGAGCATGCGCTGCGCGAGTTTCACCTCGCCGGCGTCGATCTCGAGCCGGAGGCCAAGGACCGCTTCAAGGCGATCATGCAGGAGCTGGCCAGCGTAAAGGCGAAGTTCGAGCACAACGTGCTGGACGCCTCCGATGCCTGGTCCCTGAACATCACGGCGGAGGAAAACCTGCGGGGCCTGCCCGAGCCGCTGCTCGCACGCGCGGCCGAAGACGCCCAGAAGGCCGGGGTCGAGGGCTGGCTGTTTTCGCTCGATTTCCCGACCTACGACGCAGTCATGCGGCAGGCCGATTCACGCGACCTGCGGGAGGCCCTGTACCGCGGCTGGGTAACGCGCGGATCCGACCAGGGCGCCGATCCGCAGTGGGACAACAGCAGGAATATCGAGCGCATCCTCGCGCTGCGTCACGAGGCGGCCAGGCTCGTCGGCTTCGACAATTTCGCCGAGTATTCCCTGGCCACGAAAATGGCGGACACGCCGGCGCAGGTCATGGCGTTCCTGCGCGAACTGGCCGCGCACTCGCGCGCATCGGCCGAACAAGAGCTCGCCGAGCTGACCGAGTTCGCCGGCATGCCGCTCGAGGCGTGGGACGTAACCTACTGGCTCGAACGGCTGAAGCAGGACAAGTTCTCGGTTTCCATCGAAGAACTGCGCCAGTACTTCCCCTCGACGACGGTCAAAGAGGGGTTGTTCGCGCTCGCATCACAACTCTACGGCGTGACGCTGGCGGAGGACGACAGCGTCACCACCTGGCACGACGATGTGCGCTATTTCACGGTCAGCCAGGACGGCGAGGTGCTCGGCGGCTTCTATACCGACCTGTACGCGCGCAACGGCAAGCGCACCGGCGCCTGGATCGACGAATGCGTGACGCGGGAATCGCTGAACGGCCACTCGGCACTGCCGGTCGGCTACCTGGTCTGCAACTTCCCGCCGCCCAATGACAAGGGCGTATCGCTGCTGTCCCACGAAGACGTCGTGACGCTGTTCCACGAGTTCGGCCACATGCTGCATCACCTGCTGACCCGGATCGGATTTCCGAGCGTCGCGGGAATCAACGGCGTGCCGTGGGATGCCATCGAACTGCCGAGCCAGTTCATGGAGAACTTCGCCTGGAGCTTCGAGGTATTGACGCACTGTTCGTCACACCATGAATTCGGCAGGCCGCTCCCCCGGGAGCTGTTCGACAAGCTCGACGACAGCCGCCATGCCGGCGCCGCGCTGGCCATGCTGCGTCAGCTCGAGCTCGGCCTGTTCGACCTGCGCATTCATGCCGAGTACGACCCGGCGCAGCCGGTCCCGGTCCTCGACACGCTGGCCGAAGTACGGGACGAGATCGCCCTCGTCAAGCATCCGGACATCAATCGCCTGCCCCACGCGTTCTCGCACATATTCGCCGGGGGTTACGCGGCCGGGTACTACAGCTACAAGTGGGCGGAGGTGCTCGCGGCGGATGCCTACGCAGCGTTCAAGGAAGCCGGCATTTTCGACCGCGAAACGGCACAGCGCTTCCGGCGGGAGATCCTCGAGATCGGCGGCAGCCGCGACATCATGGACGCCTACGTGGCGTTCCGCGGCCGCGAACCGACCATCGACGCCCTGCTGCGGCAGGCCGGCATCGAGGTTTGATGAAGCTAGCGACATGGAACGTCAACTCGATGAACGTGCGCCAGGCACAGGTCATGGAGTGGCTGCAGAATCACGAGCCCGACGTCCTCGTCCTGCAGGAAATCAAGCAGCTCACCGAGAAGTTCCCGGCCGGCGCGTTCAGCGAGCTCGGCTACCATGCCATTGCGAGCGGCCAGAAGACCTACAACGGCGTCGCCGTGGCGAGCAAGACGGCGCCCTGCGAGCCGGTCACGGACTTCCCGGGTTTCGATGACCCGCAGCGCCGGATTCTCGCGACCTCGATCGACGGGTTGCGGGTGATCAATCTCTACGTGCCCAACGGGTCCGAGGTCGGCTCGGAGAAATACGCTTACAAGCTCAACTGGCTGGCGGCGCTGCGCGATTTCCTCGAGGCCGAACTCGAACAGCACGACAACCTGGTCGTGCTCGGCGACTTCAACATCGCACCGGCGGATGCGGACGTATACGACCCGGAGAAGTGGGGTGACGCGATCCTGTGCAGCCCGCAGGAGCGCGAGGCGCTCGGCAAGCTGCTCGATCTCGGCCTGACGGACGTGTTCCGCAAGTTCGACCAGCCCGACGACATGTTCAGCTGGTGGGACTATCGCGCGGCAGGTTTTCGGCGCAACGCCGGCCTGCGAATCGACCTGATACTGACCAGCCCGAGCATGACCAGCCGCTGCACGGCAAGCTACGTGGACAAGGAACCGCGCGCATGGGAGCGACCGTCCGACCATGCCCCGGTGGTCGCGGAGTTCGACACTTAAATTGGCGCAGATCTTACATATTCCCCGTAATGCCGCTGTGGCGTCTGCGGGGCGCGTGTAAAATGTGAAACAAAAAGCGCAGGGGTTAATGTCTCAGGACCGCCGTAACGATTACGACGTGACCAACACCGTGCAGGTCAGTAACCCTGCCGCGGTGCGCGACGCCGTGCACGCCTTGTTTGCGGAGATCTTCCCGGGTACCTCCTTCGACAAACTGTGGCTCGCGTTCTACGACTTCGAGCGGCTGTTCACGGGGCGCTTTCCCGGTTACCTCGGCTGCGACACCACCTACCACGACATGCAGCACACGCTCGACATGACGCTGGCGCTGGCGCGCCTGGTCGCGGGTTACGAGCGCAGCGTGGAACCGCCCGATCGCCTTGGCGCCGCGCGTGCGCAAATGGCGATTATCACGTCCCTGTTTCATGATTCCGGCTACATTCGCCACGAATCGCGCGACAAGGAGTTCGTGAACGGCGCGGAATTCACGCTGTACCACGTCTCGCGCAGCGCGGATTTTCTGCGGCGCTACCTGCCCGAACTCGGTCTCGCGCGGGATGTCGGTGTCGCC
The DNA here is from genome assembly GCA_041553075.1 of Woeseiaceae bacterium. Classification (GTDB taxonomy): domain Bacteria; phylum Pseudomonadota; class Gammaproteobacteria; order Steroidobacterales; family Woeseiaceae; genus UBA1847. Next base: position 60,499 of record JBFEJR010000016.1, read on the forward strand.
AGCATGATCGTCCATTTCACCGGGTACGAACTCGACCTCGACGACATCGAACTCGACGATCCGCGCGACGTGATCTGCGGACACCTGATCGGCACGGCCGACCTGATCGCCCAGATGGCCGATCGCTGTTACCTCGAGAAATGCCGCGACCGCCTGTACAGCGAGTTCGTGGTCGGCGGCGTGGCCGTGGAGAATGCCAGGCCGGGCGAGTACATGGTGCGCTACACGTCAGGCAACGACCTGCTGCAAAAGACCCCGACGTTCTACCAGCAGGTCATGCGCGACCGCCTGAACTCCAAGTTCAACCGCGTCTACCGATACATGGAAGTGCTGTACGACGGCCACAACCCGTACATCGAGGCGATTCGCAACAACATGATGCACCTCGTGCGGGTCATCGAAACCGGCGACTGGAGCCTGCTGCGCCGCAAGCCCGGGGTTTTTCTCGGCCTCACCCAGGCGGTACAGGATATCGAGCAGCTCGTGGCTCGCCAGCTCGCTGCCTTCAAGGGCGCGCGTCTCCGGCCCGACGATACCCTACTGATGCCTATCTGATTGCTGTGCCCGCCACAGGCGCAGCGCGAAACGCTGCGTGCGGGACAGCCGGCGCGGCGCGAGAAACGCGGCAAAGCCGGCACCGACAATGGCGAAGAACCCGTGCGCGGCGTTCCATACCTCGTCGAAGAACACGGGCCACGTCATGCTGGTCACGGCCTGCAGGATACGCAGCGTCCCCGTGCCGTAGTCGGCCGCCGTCGTCGATGCAGCGAGGACGACGTTGCTGGCGACGGCGCCGCCGACTGCAAGAACCGCGGCAAGCACCGGAAAACGCCAGTCGACGCCACGGCCCGCGGCCCTCGTGGCCACGCCGAGCGCGCCGCCGAGAATGACAGTCATCCACGGAAACACGCGGCCTGTCAGCGACGCCAGGCCGATCCACGCCACGGTGAAAACGACGAGCGTTACCAGGCCGGCGACGGTCGCATTGCGCAGCGACTGCGCGCGCACGAGCCGCGCGCCGTCGGCGGCCGTAGCGTCGGGCTTGCGGCCCGCGCCATGCCGCTTGCGTAATCGCAGCGGCTTGTGATCTTGTTCATCGCTCAAGACCGGCACCGCTGCATGAGCGCTGCGCCGAAGTCACCGCGCGCCGCCATGCGCACGGCAGGCTCCGCATACAACTCGAACAGGTAGCGCTGGCCGACCTTGCCGCGAAACCTGACATGGGTACCCGGCACCCGGAGCGCGGACGGCAGGTCTTCCTGGTCGTTGTTGCGGTAGACGATCCACAGGCCCTCGTCGTCGATAGTGAGATCGAAGCGGGCGAAATCGTTGAGACGCTGGACCCGCTTGATGCCGAACAGCAACGACTGGTCGCCGAAGTCGATCGACGCCGGCCGGCGGCTCGTCTGGTAGCGCTGCGCCAGCTTCAGCCAGGCGTCGAGCGGGTTGGCGGGCTCGAAGCTGACCGCCGCAATCGTAACGACGAGCAGGATCGCGAAGACGATGAATGTCGGGCCGAGATAATCCATGGGTCGTGAGTCTACTTCGACTTCGGCCCCCTGGCCATGCGTCCATGGCCGGTTCGACTCGCCCGCTTTGGGTATAGAATTGCCCATGTTCCTGGAGAACCGATCATGGCCACCGTCAGGCTTTCAATATCCGGCATGAGCTGCGCCGGCTGCGTTGCAAGCGTCGAAAAGGCGCTGAACCGCGTGCCGGGCGTAGCCTCGGCCTCCGTCAATTTCGCCGAGCACACGGCCACGGTCGAGGGCGGCGTCGAGACGGCCGCGCTCATCGATGCCGTCACGGCCGCGGGCTACGAGGCCGCCGCGCTGCAGAGCATGGACGACGGCTCCGCGAAGGAGACCGATGAACGGGCGCAATTCCTGGACCTCCTGAAGAAGGCCGCCGTGGCCGCGGCCGTCGGCGTGCCGCAGTTCGTGCTCGGCATGGCCGGCCTGCTGCCCGCCATCGATTCCGGCGCAGGCCGGGTTGCCTGGCTGCTGATCGGCGCGGCCACGCTGTTCGTGCTGTGGTACTCGGGCGGGCATTTCTTCAGCGGCGCCCTCAAGTCCGCCCGCAACCATAACGCCAACATGGACACGCTGATCGCGCTGGGCACGGGCACGGCCTGGCTCTACTCGATGACGGTGCTCGCGGCGCCGCAACTCGTACCCGCCAGCGCCCGGCATGCCTACTTCGAGGCGGCCGCCATCATCATCGCGCTGATCAGCCTCGGTTCCGCTCTCGAAATGCGCGCGCGGGGCAAGACGTCCGAAGCAATCAAGCGGCTGATCGGCCTGCAGCCCAGGACGGCGCGGGTCGTACGCAACGGCATCGAGCAGGACGTTGCCATCGAGGATGTCGGGCTGGATGACACGCTGCGCGTCCGGCCGGGCGAACGCATCGCCGTGGACGGCGTCATCATCGAGGGCAGCTCGAGCGTGGACGAGTCGATGCTGACCGGGGAGCCCATGCCGATCGCCAGGAAGGCAGGCGACGAGGTCGCCGCCGGGACCATCAACAAGAGCGGTACGTTCCTGTTCGTTGCCAGGCGCATCGGCAAGGACACGGCGCTCGCCCGGATCATCGACATGGTGCGGACGGCGCAGGCATCGAAGCCGGCGATCGGCCGGATCGTCGACAGGGTCTCCGCCGTGTTCGTGCCGACGGTGATGATCATCGCCGTCGTTACCTTCCTCGCGTGGTACAACTTCGGCCCGGCGGACCAGCGGCTGACGTTCGCGGTCGTCACGGCCATCACCGTGCTGATCATCGCCTGTCCCTGCGCCCTCGGGCTGGCAACCCCCATGTCGATCATGATCGGCGTCGGCAAGGCGGCCGAGTTCGGCGCCCTGATCAGGAACGGCGACGCGTTGCAGCAGGCCGGCAAGCTGGACACGGTCGTGCTCGACAAGACCGGGACCATTACCGAGGGCCGGCCCGGCGTGACGGCAATCCATGCCGCCGACGGGTGGCAGGATGAGGA
>JBFEJR010000017.1:0-57128 GCA_041553075.1 Woeseiaceae bacterium
GGCACGCCGAGCAGGAACGCGACGGGGGCGAACAGCTTGCCGAGAACCCACTGCACGGTCAGGTCCTCGATGCCGACGAGGCCGCCGAACACGCCCAGCAGGCCGTTGACCAGGTAGATCAGGCCGACGAACGCGATCAGCATCGCGCCGACGGCCAGGGCGACATTCATGCCGGTCATGGCCCCGTTGCCGATCGCCTCGAAGATGTTCACGGGCTGGTCCTCCGCGGCGACGGCCTCCGGCTCGGGCTGCCTGTCGTGCGGCGCGGTCTCGGGCACCAGGACCTTCGCCATCATCAGGCCGCCCGGAGCGGCCATGAAGCTGGCCGTGATCAGGTACTTGAGCTCGACGCCCATCTGCGCGTAACCCATCATGACCGCGCCCGCGATCGTCGCGCAGCCGCCCGTCATCACGGCGAACAGCTCCGACTCGGTCATGCCCTTGAGGTAGGGACGCACGACGAGCGGTGCGTCGGTATGACCGACGAAGATATTGGACACGGCCGAGACCGACTCGGCATGGCTGGTTCCCAGCAGCCGGTGCAGCCAGCCGCCAAAGGTGCCGACGACGCGTTGCATAATATTGAGGTAGTACAGCACCGACATGAGGGCCGCGAAAAACACGATCACGGGGAGCACGCCGAACGCGATCGTGAAACCCAGCGAAGACTCGATCTGGGTGCCGAAGACGAACTCGATACCGTGTTTGCCCTGGTCGATGACGAACTGCACGCCGCGCACCACCCTGTCGAGGACCCTGCCCCCGGCCGGCACGAACAACACGAGCGCCGCGATCGTCGCCTGCAGGCCGAAGGCGATCAGCAAGGTCCGGCGATTGATCGCCGGGCGGTTGTTCGATGCGAGGAACGCAAGCGCGAAGATCGTGGCGATGCCGACGAGACTCATGAACAGCTGCATGTCAGCCCATGACCAGCGAGAACGAAATGGCCCAGTAGACCTGGTACGCCAGTGCGGCGGTGGCAAGGAACGCGTGATAGAAGCGATTCGGCGTGATGATTGCGATCATGGCACCCACGAAATTCACGGAGGTCAGGAGGAGATACGGAGCGCCCGCGTTCTCGAAATGCTCGGCGCCCTTGATCCAGGTGTCATAGAGATCGACGACATTGGTCGCGGCCAGGAGCCCGAAAAACCACTTGCGCCGCGAGATGAAGTAGTCTTCGAAACCCGTGTAGCCATCGAGATCGGCGGGAAACAGCAATGCGCAGCACAGGTACAGCAACACGGCGTACACGAGGACGAACAGGTAGTTCGGGAAATACCAGACGTCGAGCAAGCCGAGTTTGAACTCCCACCACCACCAGAAGACCATGTTGAAGAACATGTAGGCCACCCAGGTCAGGTGGATCCAGTAGGTGGCGTGACGCCCCGGATGCTGGACCAGCGCGGCGATGCCGCGCAGCAGTTGCGCGATGCCGAGGCCGATGATGATCGACGTCAGGACGGAGATGTACTCGAAAATATCCACCGGTGCCGCGCAACCCCTGTCGTAGCGTGGCCGACAGTATAAGCGACTCGCGGGAAATCAGAGCCCGATATCGCGCCGGACCTTCTCCTCGGCCTTTTTGAGATCGGACTGCAGGTTCTCGAGTTCCTCTTCAAGCGGCGCCGTCAGCATTGCCGCTTCCATCCTGAGCACGATGGGCGGCTGCAGCTCCGCAACGGGCACCGCGGGCGGCACGGGCTCGTCCCGTTGGTTCTGGAAGTTGACGATCGCGATCACGGCAAGCGCCGCCGCTATACCGGTCAGCGTGCTCGCCCACCAGAACAGGGGCGGCCGTGCGCGCGGCGCCTGTGGCCGCTGTTCAGCGGGGGCCGCTGCGCGCAGCGATGCCTCGATGCGGTGATCGAGCTCATCGGACACAGTCACGTTGATCCGCTCCGCGTCACGGCGCAGTCGGTTTGCAAGCTTATCCATAGGCCTCACTTTGTTCGGCGGCGCCGTTCAGCTCGGCATCGAGCGCGCGCCGCCCTCTCATCAGGTTTACCTTGGTCCACGACACGGACCGGTCCAGTGCTCTTGATATGTCATTGACCGACATATCTTCGGCATAGCGCAGCCACATGGCCGCAAACACGTCGTCGTTGAGGAGCCGCCGCGCGGCGACCCAGAGGTTTTCCTTTTCGGCCGCGGCAATGCATTGCAGCAGCGGGTCATTCTCCTCGTCGCGCAGATCGGCCTCGTCCACGAAACGCACGTCGGCAACATGCAGTTTGCCGGCATTGCGGATGGCGATGCGGTACAGCCAGGTACTGAAGCGCCACCTGGGATCGTAGGAATCGAGGTAGCGATACGCGTTGATCAGGGTCTCCTGCAGCGCGTCCTCGGCATCGGCGACGCTGGCGCAGCGCGTCACGAGAAAGCGCAGCAGGCGCTCCCGGTAACCGCGCACGAGATCAGAGAAGGCGTCCGCGGATCCCGCCTTGGCTGCATCGATCAGTTGCAACTCGCTGGTCACGACCTGCGCCGGTTCCCCATGCGTCCCTAGTTCCCGATGGTCCTGACGACGAGCGCGGGATCGACGGCAAGCGACAGGTTCAGGCTGTTGCCCTTCGCTTCGATCCGGGTGCCTCGCAACACGGCCAGCGTCTCGGCATCCATGCTGTCGTCGAAGGCCATGAGGCTGATCAGGCCGCGAGCGACGCTCGCCAGGGACTCGGCCATGTCGGGCTCGCGCGTAATCAGCTCCGCCTCGATCGCGAGCTTGTCCGCCACGACGGCCAGCAGGAACGCAACCTGTTCGGCGTTGCGCAGGATCTTCGAATCGAGGTCGTCGCCACCGTCGCGGAGCATGCTCGTGTTCATACCGGCCTGCAACAGCGCTTTCTCGGCCGTCAACACGAGCAGCGCGCCACGGTCCTTGCCCGGCCCGGGCACGCGGCCCTTGTTCGCCAGCAGCGACTTCATCTGTGCCTCGCCGCCCGTAACCAGGATCTTGCCCTTGATATCGAAACTGACCCAGCCACCGTCGTCCAGTGAATCGAGGGTGATGGTGACGTCGTTCCCTTCGTAGCCGGGACCTCCGTCACCGAGGCGGTAGTACTTGTAGCCGGATGCCTTGAGCGGGACGAGATCGCCTTCGGCGGCAATCAGCGCCATGATCTTGTCCTGCGTCGCGGTGCTGAAGTTGCCATCGACAACCACGACCGGGCCCTGGCCCGCAAGCGAGAACGCGGTCAGGCGATCGACTTCCTTTTCGATGTCGATGCCGGCCTCTGCATGGATCTCCGAGATGACCTCGTCGCGCAGCCAGTCGTATACCGGCTTGCCGGCCTCTTCCGATTTCATCTTTTTCAGGTCGACGTGCAGGTACCACTCGGCGGCGCCCGGGATGTTGCTCGTCTCGGCGACCGCCGCGACCGGCGCTGCCAGCATTACCGCCATGCACAGGAATCTGATAAACCGCATGTTCAAGCCCTCGTTCAGTGTCGTTATACAGGCTTATAGGGCCCCGGCGCCGAATCGGTTACACCGTCACCGCGATTCCCGGTACGTGAGCCTGCTGACGCCGAAGGTGAGCACCATGCCCGCGATGCGTGCCTTGCGGATTTAGCCATCGTCGCGCGCCGCCCCTCACCGGCCGGTCCCGATTGGCGAGCCCGGCGGCGCCTCCACGGGCGCAAGGTGCTCTATCGCCGCGGGGTCATCGAGCAGCCGCCGGATTTCGTGCCGGGCCAGGGCATAGTGTGCGGCCAGCAGCGCATCGCGCGTGGAGCGCTTCGCCAGCCAGCGGTCGAGCTCGTTGACGGCCTGTAACGCCAGTGCGCGGACATCCGCGTCGGCCGCGGGGTCGAGCGCCAGCGCCAGCAGCCCGTACAGCACCTGCAGGTTCGTCTGGCGCTGAATCGCCGCGTCGAGCCCGTCGGCAGGCGCCGTGTACCAGCTTGCCACCAGCAGCCCGCGCGTCACCGCCTCGAACCCGGGTGCCGCGCCGCGCGTCAGCCGCGCGGCGCGCGTGCGGTCGAGCAGGACCCGCAGCGTCAGGCTGACGGCCGCGCGGGCCGGCGCCAGGGCATCGAAGACGACGCCGGTTGCGCCCGCGAAGTTCTCTCGTGACCGGGGATGATTGGGCACGCGCGGGGTGATCTGATCGACCAGCCTCGGCGGGAGGCGCAGGACGGCCGGATCGAGGGTGCCGAGCAGTGCGTCGATCGCCCGTTGCTGGCGTGCCACGGGAACCGGTCGCGCGTCCTCCTGGGCATCGCCGCGCAGCCGATAGGTGTAATACCGCCCGCCGATGAGCTTGGCGACGGCTTCGACCTGGAAGCGATGCAGCAGGTAGAGAGGCACGAGCACGTCTTCGAGCGACGCGAGGGGCCGGCCGATGCGGATGTTGCGCTCGGAAAATCGCTGCAGCGCAATCGCGCGGACTCGCAGCAGGTGATCGAGCTCGGCGACGGCATCGTCGCCGTTGTCCCACAGGTTGCCGTCGGGATGCGCAGTCGCCGGAGAACGCGCGTCACCGTCCGCCACGTACCGATAACCCTGCGCAATGGTCTCGTCGATAATCGCGCGGCGGGCCGCAGCACGGTCTGCGCCGTCCGGAAAGTCCTGGTAGGCATACAGGACCGTGCGCTCGTCCCAGGCGCCGATGCCGGTATCGTAGGCATCGGACAGATCCAGTTCGCCGTCCTCACCGATACGAATCAGCGGGAACGGGTAGTCCATGACCGATGCGCGATCCTGGGTACTCGCGGCGAAGTTGTGCTCGAAGCCGAGCGTGTGGCCGACCTCGTGCGCCGCCAGCTGGCGAATTCGCGCCAACGACATCTCGAGCATCTCGGGCGGCACGGCGGAGTCCTCGTAAGGAGCGAGCAGGCCCTCGGCGATCAGGTAGTCCTGGCGCACGCGCAGGGACCCCAGCGACACGTGCCCCTTGAGGATCTCGCCGGTACGCGGATCGACGACCGACGCGCCGTAGGACCAGCCGCGCGTCGAGCGGTGCACCCACTGGATAACGTTGTAGCGCACGTCCATGGGGTCCGCGCCTGCGGGCAGCATCTCGACGCGGTACGCATCCTTGTAGCCGGCCGCCTCGAAGGCCTCGGCCCACCAGCGTGCGCCGTCGAGCAAGGCCGAGCGCACCGGTTCGGGCACGCCGGGGTCGAGGTAATAGACGATCGGCTCGACGGCCTCGCTGACGGGCGCGTCGGGATCGACTTTCTCGAGGCGGTGGCGGCGCCCGAAATCGCGCACCAGCGGCGTGCCGATCGGCGTCGCGTAGTCGAGATAGCCCCCGGCATCGTAACGCAGGCCGATCACGCCGCTGCGCGGGTCGTAAGGGAGCGGCTCGTAGTCATCGTCCGGCAGCCGGATGAACGAATGATGGACATGCACGGTCACCGCAGTCCGGTCCGGGGTCACGGTCGCCAGGTGCGTGCCCGACGGCTCACCCACGAGCGTGACGAGCGCTTCGACCTCGGTATTGTCGGGGAACGCCCGGGTACGCGGCAGGTAGATCCCGGAGCGTTCGGGGTCGACGCGATAACTGCCCTCGCCGAGCACCGCCAGGCGTTCGGCCACACCGTGCGCATCGCGGACGAAGAAAGCCGTCGCGTCCACGACGGTCGAGTCCGCGTCGTCGTCGATATCCGTAAACCCCCAGATCACCGAACGTGCGAAGGACTCCTCGATCGCCCGCTGCTCTTCGTCGTTGGCGCTGCCCGCGCGGTACTGCAGGTTGTCCTCGACCAGCAACACCCGGGGCCCGCTGCGCAGGAAGCGCACGACCTTGGTATCGCCGAGCTGGCCGCGGTCGAGTCCCAGGTCGTTGGATCCAACGCCGCGCGGCAGCGAGGCCTGGTAGAGGAACGGCGTGTCGAACGCGGCGACGCGCAGCAGCAGGCGTCCTGCCTCCTCGTCCCACCAGAAGTCGGCGAAACCCTCGTAAGCGGCGAATTCCTGCAGCGCGGGGCGCTCGGCCAGCGCCGGGCCGGCGCAAGACAGGCACAACCAGGCCGCACACAGCTTTACTACACGTCGCATTGCTCCCCCTTCAGGACCGGGCACGTCAGCCAGTCCCTACCATAACCGGTCCCGCCGGCAACTCAAGCCGGCCGGGTTATGCGCCCGGCGATAATGCCCGAGATGAGAATCAGGGTGCCGATGGCCAGCAGGAGTTCCGGGTAGGAACGCGTGATACCGCAGTAATAGATGATCGCGACGACGGTCCCCTGGAACACGTTGACCGCCAGCTTGTCGCGCTTGACGGCCTTGGGAAAGCGCAGGCGCGAAATCATGAGCAGCGCGAGCACGAACATCAGGACCGGGAGGTACAGGTGGAGCGGCAGGGAGGCGGCTATGTCCGGCTGATGAATCAGCACGAGCACCACCGAGGACACCATGCCGCCCCCGGCCGCCGTGATCGGGATGCCCGTGAACCAGCCCGTGCTGGGCTGGTCACTGGCCAGGTTGAAACGTGCCAGCCGCATCGCCCCCGCCAGGGCAAATACGGCGATCGCGACCAGCAGCACCCAGAACTGCGGCGTCTCCGTCTGCACGCCGCCGATCTGCAGGCCCGCGTTGAACATGAGCACTGCGGGCGCCACGCCGAACGACACCAGATCGGCCATCGAGTCGAATTCGGCCCCGAAGTCCGAAGTCGCCTTGAGCAGTCGTGCCGATACGCCATCGAGCACGTCGAGCAGGCCGCACCAGACGATGATCCAGGCAGCAAGCTCCAGCTCGCCGAGCTGGCTCGTGATGATCGAGGCCAGCCCGAGCAACAGGCTGAGCGCCGTGAAGCTGTTCGGAATGGTGTAGCGCAGACGGTTCATATCAGTCCTCGACCCGGGCGGCCACGACGCGGGCCGGACAGCCGGTCCCCGCAGTATACGGGCCGATGCCGCTGTTGACGCTGGCGATTGCGCCCGGTTCAACGCGCTGCCGGACAGCCAGGCCGCGCTGCTGCGGCCGACCGTACGCGTCCTTGTACGTGACCGCGATCTGCACGTCATAGACGGCCAGCGCCGCATCGTTCCTGATCGACACGACCAGGTTGCCGCTCTTGTCCGCCGAACAGGCGACCGGAATATAGGCGCCCGGGTTGGACGGGAGCTCCAGCCGCGCGACCTCGATGGCACCGGCCTTGCCGTATTCGCCGCCGGCCTGAGCCACCAGCCTGAAGTGTTCGACCGCCCGCGGCAGGTCGCCACGCTGCCGGGCCAGTTCACCGAGCGCCAGGTGGGCCGGCGCGGTCGGCAGGAGCTGCAGGCTGCGTTCGAGATCGGCGACGGCCGCATCCCTCTGACCCAGTTGCTTGCGCGCCAGGCCGCGCTGCAGGTGGTAATAGAAGAAATCGTCACGCCGGTCGATGGCGCGCGTGTAGTTCGTGTCGGCCCAGTCGTAGTTCTTCTGGATGAAGCGGATATCGCCACGCAGCGCGTGGAAGTGCGCTTCGCCCGGGAACAGGTCCAGCGCCTGGTCCGCCTTGGCCAGTGCCTCGTCCAGCCGCTTCTCGGACAGCGCCTTGCGGCCCTCGTCGTAGGCATCGTACGCGGGCTTCAACTGCATCGTGCGGGACAGGGCCGCAGCGTACTCGGCCTTGCCGACGCGCCCGCCCGGCGGCAGCGAGGCCGCGGTCGCGCGGTTGGCCGCGACGCGCTCCTGCGACGGCGGGTGGCTCGCAAACAAGCCGCTGAGCCAGTTGCTGCGGCGCCCTTCGCTCAGCCGCACGAAGGTCTCCTGCAGGTCGACCGCGCCCTGCGGATCGTAGCCGGCCTGGGCCATGTACTGCATGCCGTAGCGGTCCGATTCGAGTTCCGCGCTGCGGCCGTACTTCGCGAGACCGGCCTGCGCCAGCACGCTCGCACCGCCCACGATCAGGTTACCGTAGTCGCTGTCGCTGGCAGCGATCGCCGTCCCCATGACGCCGACCTGCATGATCATGGCGCGGGTCTGCTGCTGCGCGGTGTGCCGGGCGGCCGCGTGCACGGCCTCGTGGCCCAGCACGGCGGCGAGTTCGGACTCCGACTCCAGCTCTGTCAGCAGCCCCCGGTTGATCGCGATCTTGCCGCCCGGCAGCGCCCAGGCGTTGGGTACCGAGTTGTTGAGCACCACGAAATCGTAGGGCAGGTTCACGCCGCTCTGGGCAGCGACCCGCGACCCGACATTGCGCACGTAGGCGTTCAGTTCGGGATCGATGTCGTACTCGCCACCCTGGGATTGCTGCATGGGGACGTAGTTTTGCTTGCCGAGCTCGATCTCCTGCGCGGTGCTCATCAACACGAGTTCGCTCTTGCCGGTCACGGGGTTGACCGAGCATCCTGCTTGCAGCGCAACGGCGAGCAGCAGGATCAGAATCAGGTTGCGCATTGGGACTCCTGTAAAAGCCATGCGAGGATTATACAGGCCCCGGGGGGCACGGCCCCTAACTGCCGGCAGCAGAACCGCGGGCTGCGCATGGCACAATGCGGGTCACTGCAACGGGCCTGCAGCCGTAGGGGGTTTTCCCGATACCCCTGACTTGCGGTGGAGGACAAGATATGCCCATGGAAGCTGACGCCAGAACCCTGATGAGCGAGCTGCGCCTCGACCATCGCAACATGGCCATCGTGCTGAACCTGCTCGATGACATCGTGGTCGAGATGGAGGCCGGCGGCGACCCGGACTTCGAGCTGTTCGAAGAAATCATGCGCTACATGACGGTCTACCCGGACGCCGTGCATCACCCGAAGGAAGACGTGATGTACGAGAAACTGCGGGCGAAGCGCCCCGACCTCACCGACGATCTCGACCACGTTCCGGACGACCACCGGGAGATCGCGGAACTCAGCACGCGGCTGCGCTGCGAGGTCGAAGCGGTCAACGCGGGTGCGGCTGTGCGCCGCGGCACCATGATCGAAGACGCCGCGGCCTACATCAAGCGCCTGCGCGACCACATGCAGTGGGAGGAACGGGACCTGTTCTCCCGCATCGACCTGATGCTCGATGCCGAGCCCTACACGGTCGACATCTCCCGCATCGAGAGCATCAAGGACCCGGTGTTCGAGCTCGAGGTCGAAGCCGGTTTCCGGCGCCTGCTCGAGAGCCTGGCGGCCTAGAAATACCAGGCGAGCTGCGCGAACGCCGCCGCTTCGCGGGACAGGTACCGTCCCGGCAGGCCAGCCTCGATCCCACCGAATTCGCTGCCGCCCGGGCCGATGGGCACGTCGATGCTGCCGAGAAACGTGAGGTTGTCGCCGAGGCTGTAGGTCGTGCGGAGCTGGAACAACGCACTCGGGTCCTCGAGATTGCACAACAGCGTCGGCGTGAGCGTGAAGAGCGGCGACATTTCGACGAGGACGTTCGCGGACAGGTAGTGGCGCCCGAGGGCAAACAGTTCACCCCGGCCCACGCGCGCGAGAAGGTCGGGGTTGTCCGCCAGCCCTTGCGGGTCGTACCGGCCGCCCTCCTGGCCGAAGCCGTTGAAGTAGTACTCGAGTCCGCCGCTCATGTTCCTGCCGGCCCACGTCCATGAATACAACACGTTGCCGACCACCTGCACGTAGCGGTCGCGCGCGGTGTCGGTGAGGGTGAGATCCGCGCTCCACAGGGCCCCGCCGATGCCGCGGCTGAGACCGACGCCGAGCACGGTATCGCCGTAGCTGCGCGCCGCGAGGAAGTCGTACTCGGCCTCCCCCGCGAAGCCGTGGTACTTGAGCGCCGCCGTGGAGGTATCCGTATCGACGTCCCCGGTCGCCGGATCGCGGCGCAGCACGTAGGCTGCCTGCAGGTCGTTGCCATTGTCCTGCAGGTACTGCACGTACAGCATGTCGTCACCGGCCTTGTACTCGATATCGATCGCGGCCGGGTCGAACGGGTTCACGAGATCGAGCGGCGCGTAGGCCAGCCCGTTTCCCCAGGACAGCGCCTGGCGGCCGAGACGGACGACGGCCTTCTCGCTCGCATAGCCGACCCATAGCCGATCGAGCCGGTGCAGCAGCGCGCTGTCGGCGCCGCTGCTGATGACGTCGGTCAGGTCGAAGAATCGCCGATCGTCGTCCGGAAGTACGCCGAGCGGCAGCGCATCCGAGCGGATGCCGACGAGCTGGTAGGCACCGTCGAACGACCAGCGCCCGGACTGTGCGCCGAGCTTCAGGCGCAGGTCGGCCGCGACGTCCGTATTGCTGCCCCCCAGCAGGTCGCGGTAGACGCTGTCCCCGGCGTACGTCTGCCCGGTGACCCTCAGCTTGGTGTGCCCGCCCAGCTCGCTGCGCAGACTGTCGGCAGCCGCCAGCGACGGCAGCAGCAGGCCCAGCAACAGGAGCCTAGGCAGCATCCTGCTCGATATCCTCGACGATACGCCCGTCGAGCATGCGCACGAGCCGCTTGGCATAGCGCATGACCCGCTGGTCGTGGGTGGCGATGATGAAGGTCGTGCCATGATGTTCGTTGAGCTCGGTAAACAGGTTCATGAGGTCGTCTGACGTGTGCGAGTCGAGGTTCGCCGTCGGCTCGTCGGCCAGCACCAGTGCCGGCCGTGACACGATCGCGCGCGCCACCGCGACGCGCTGCTGCTGACCACCGGACATTGCCGCGGGCCGCCGATCCTCGAGCCCCTGCAGGCCGACCTCTTCCAGTATCGCCAATGCCTTGGCGCGGCGCTCGGCTGCCGGCACGCCCTGGACCTGCATCACGAACTCCACGTTCTCGCGCGCCGTCAGCACCGGGATCAGGTTGTAGGCCTGGAACACGAAACCGATGTTCGCAAGCCGCAGGTCGGCGAGTTCTCCCTTGCTCATGCGGTCGATGCGCTTTTCGGCCACCCAGACCTCGCCGCTGTCGGGGATGTCGAGCCCCCCGATCGCGTTGAGCAGCGTCGTCTTGCCGCCACCGGACGGCGACATCAGGCAGACGAACTCTCCCTTGTCCACCTCGATGCTCAGGTGGTCGAGGGCCTTGATTTCCACGTCGCCCTGGGCGTAGGTCTTGCAGATATCTACACAGCGTACAGCAGTCATCATCCCACCTTTGTGATTGCTTCGACGGGCTCGTAGCGCGATGCGCGCCAGGCCGGTGACAGGCTCGCGAGAAAGCCGAGGAACAAGACGACGACGTTCGCGAGCACGACATCCGCGAAATACAGCTTCGGGTACAGCATGCTCGAGGCACCGAACATTTCCATGCCCTGGGCCACGACCGACACGTCGATGCCGCTCTCGAGCGGCCGCACCGAGGCGTAGGCCAGGATGTCGCCGATCAGCAGGCCGACCGCCAGCAGCATCATCGACTCGATGAGGATCTGGCCGAGTATCATGGCCGGCTTCATACCGAGCGCGAGCATCAGGCCGATCTCGCGGATGCGCTCGAAGACCGCCATCACGAGCGTATTGACGAGGCCGAACGAGAGCGCCAGGAAGATGACGACGACCCAGATCAGCATGAAGCCGTCCATGGTCTTCAGCATCGTGCCGAGATAAGTGTCGACCTCGGTCCAGCGGCTCACCATGACCGAATCGTCCACGGCCGCGACCACTTTTTCGTAAACGGGTTCGACGTCGCGGTAGTCGTCGCCGACGAACACGACCTCGGTCACGGTGTCGCCAATGCCGAGCAATTCCTGCGCCGTCTGCCTGCCGACGAACGCAAATAAGTCCTCGTAGGACTCCATGTTGGCGTGAAACAGCCCGACCACCCGGAATCCCCTGTCGGCGATCTCGTTGTCGGGATCCTGGGTCATCAGGACGACGCGCTTGCCAACACGCGTTTCGAGCGTGTTGGCGAGCTTCGCGCCGATGACGATGCCGTTGTCGTCCAAGCCTTCGAGGAACCGCCCGTCGACAGCGTCGTAGTCGACGAACGAGAAGCTGCGTTCCGCGGCCGGATCGATGCCCAGCAGCGTCACGCCGCGGGACTCGCGTTCGCTCGTGATGACCGCGGGTACCCGGACGCGGCCTGCCCAGGCGTCGAACCCGGCGTCATCGAACTTCGCCGCGAGTTCGGCGTTGCTGAACGGTATGCGGTTGGCGACGCTGGGATCGTCGAGGTACGCGGGGTCGTGAATTTGCACATGCCCGGGGATGACGCTGATCCCGTCGCTGATCATCTGGTCGACCATGCCGCGCGTCAGCGCCATCATGAACATCATGGCCCAGGCGCCGATGGAGATGGCCGACAGCATGATGATCGTGCGCCGGTGGTTGCGCCACAGGTAGCGCCAGGCGAGACGAACGAGTACGGGCAGGATCCGCATCAGTTCGCCCTCATCGCTTCAACGGGGTGCAGGCGGCGCAGGCGCCACGCCGGGTACACGGAGGCCAGGACGCTGAACACGAAGACGACCACGGGACCGATCAGCGTCGACAGGACACTCGCCCGGGGATAGATGCGACTCGGCAGGTTGAACTGCGCGGCCATCTCTTCCATGCCCGGAATGGTGTAGCCCCGGATACCGAGCCAGATCGTCAGCGTCGCGCCGGCCAGGGCGCCGAGCACGAGACCGAGAAATCCCATCATCGCGGTTTCGAGCATCACGAGCCGCCCGAGCCGGCCCGGCTTCATGCCCAGCGCCATGACGACGCCGAACTCGTGCGTGCGCTCGAGGACCGACATGAGCTGGGTATTGAGGACGGAAAAGGCCACGAGAATCACGAGAATCCCGTACATGAAGAAGGCGCTGCTCATGTCCGCCTGGATCGCCTGCTTGAGCCCGGGCTGCAGCGCGTCCCAGTCATGCAGGACCAGGCCGGCCTCGTTCGCCACGGCCGCCTCGACCCGCGCATGCAGCGCGTCCACTTCGCCCAGCGAGGGCGCCATGATGACGACCTGGTGCCCGGCGCCCTCCATGTAAAAGATCTCCTGGAAAGCACCGAGCGGCATCTCGGCGATGTTGCGGTCGATGTCTTTCACGCCGCTCTTGAAAATACCGGCCACCTGCAACACCGCTGCCGCAAAGGAACCGTCCAGGCCGCTGCCGAGCAGCGTGATCTCGTCGCCGACCGTGACACGCAGATTGCGCGCGAGCACACTGCCGATGACGATCTCGTAGGCGGCGAAATCCCCGAGGTAGCGGCCCTCCTCGATCAGCCCCGGGATGTTCGACACGCGCGGCTCGAACGCGGGTTCTACGCCGTAAATGGCGATGCCATAACTGCGCTCGGCGCTCGAGGCAAGCCCGAACGCCCAGCCACGCGCTGCGATCGTGTCGCTGCCCAACTCGCTGCGGAGCCGCGCGGCGAGCCCTGCCGCATCGGGCACGACCTGGCGCATCTTCTGGTCATCGATGTATCCGGGCGCCTGGATCTGCATGTGGCCACTGAACACCTGCAGCGTATTGTCGATCATGAGCCCGTACATGCCGAACTGCAGCGAGATCATGAACACGAGCAACACGTTCGAGAACACCATCGCCCCGGTCGTTAGCCAGGTCCGTCGCGGCTGCCGCCAGAGGTTGCGCCAGGCCAGGCGCAGCGTGATGTTCATGCGTCCTAGTTCCGCGGGTTCCGGAGATTTGAAAGCGTAAACAGGCTGTCGCCGAGATCGAGGTCGTACTCGACTTCGAGAATGGCGATCTCGGTCCACTCGTCCGGCGCGTCGATCTTCGCCATGCGCTGCCGTGTCGCGATCGTCCTGCCGCCCATGTCGTCGATCTCCAGCGATTCGAGTGTCTTCACCAGCTCGCCGTCCTGGTCGTAAAACGCATGCTCGAGGACCACGTGATCGGCACGAATCGTGAGCACTTCTTTGCCCCAGACGACTGCCGCGTCTTCATGCGGGACCGACTCGATACGGTAGGTCTCGATGCCATCGATGACGTCCGTCCCGACGAGCGTGTGCTCGTACTGGTCGATGATGTCGTCGGCACGTGCGACGTCCTTGTTGGAAAAGTCCGAACCCATCCAGCTCTGCCCCATCATCGACGACGGCACCTTGATGACGCGGTTCACCTTCGGCGAGAACGTCCACATGCTGTCATCCTGGGTGAGCGTGCCGTTGCCGCGATCCTTCTTCGGCTCGATGACGCGGACGAGAGCCCGCTCGTCGCCCTTGGTCCAGGCCTCCATGGTCATCGACCGCTCCCAGTCCGGCCGGTGAATCACCATGCTCATCACGGTATACGAAGAAAGCCCGCGCCAATGGTTGACCGCATCGCGGACGATCTGCGTCGCATCACGGTCCTCTGCGGCAGCCTGCAACGGCAAAGCCGCCAGTGCGAGCAGCAGTAAGTATCGCCTGTTCATGGGATTTTCGACTTTTACCGTAGGCCAACGCCCAGTATTTCACATCCGCAGTTCCCGAGCACCCGCGCGGCGGCTTTGCTAAGCTTCGGCCTTCGATTCAGGGGTGTCGGATGCAGGATTTCTTTGCGGAAATGAAGCGGCGCAACGTCTTCCGGGTTGCGTTTGTCTACGTGATCGCCGGCTGGCTGACCATGCAGGTCGTCGACGTCATGTTTCCGGCGCTGAGACTGCCCGAGTGGCTGACTTCAGCCGTCGCTGCCTTCCTGATCATCGGTTTTCCGTTTGCGCTGATCTTCGCCTGGGCCTTCGAAATGACGCCGGAAGGGATCAAGCGGGAGAAAGACGTCGATCGCAGCGCGTCGATGACGCCGCAAACCGGGAACAAGCTGAACCGGGTCGCACTGATCTTCCTTGCCGTCGCGGTCGGATTCCTGCTGTTCGACAAGTTTGTGCTCGACGAGGACCCGGCGCCGGTCGCGGAGCCCGTCGCTGCCGCTCCTGAAGAAAAGCCGTCCATCGCGGTCCTGCCGTTCGTCAACATGAGCGACGACGAAGGGAACGAGTACTTTTCGGACGGTCTTGCAGAGGAACTGCTCAACGTGCTGGCGAAGATTCCGCAGCTGCATGTCGCGGGCCGCACGTCATCGTTCAAGTTCAAGGGCACGAATGAGGACCTGCGCGTCATCGGCGACGCGCTCAATGTCAGGCACGTACTCGAAGGGAGTGTCCGAAAGGCCGGCACGCGTCTGAGGATCACGGCCCAGCTCATCGACACCGACAACGGCTATCACCTCTGGTCGGAAACCTATGATCGCGACCTGACCGACATCTTTGCCGTTCAGGATGAAATCGCCGGCCACGTGGTCAAGGAACTGAAAGCTCATCTGCTGGGCGCCGAGGTCGTCGGTGCCAATCACGGCACGGCCAACGTGGATGCGTACAACGATTACCTGCGCGGCAATTACTTCCTCGAGCACACGAGCGCCGACAACCTGGCGCGCGCGGTCGAGGCCTACGAGAGCGCGATCCGCAAGGACCCCGGGTTTGCGCGCGCCTATGCGGGCCTCGCGCTCGCCCAGCAGCAGACCTTTGCCGGCTGGGCCGCCAGCGGCGGCTGGGACTTCATCGAGAGCTTCGAAGTCATACGGGAGACGGTGGACAAGGCGACTGCGCTGGCGCCTGACGATCCGAACGTACTGATCGCGCAGACGATGTCGAAAGTTTTCGTCGAGTGGGACCTGCCGGCGGCGCTGGCGGTTTCGGAACGCGCGCTGGCGATCGAACCGAACAACACCGTCGTCCTGGGCTGGCACGGCTCCAACCTGATGTTTGCCGGACGGTTCTCCGAGGCCGAGCAGTCGGCGCTCAAAGCCGTGGAACTGGACCCGCTCTCGTTGTCGACGCTACGGGCGCTTGGCAACATTTACATGACCTCGGGCCGTTGCGACAAGGCCATCGAAACCTTTGAGCGTGCGCTCACCCTGTCGCCGGACTCCGGCCGTTTCTTCGGCCGCATGGCCCGCTGCAAGCTGTTCCTGGGGGATCTCGAGGCGGCCAAGGCGTACAACGCGAAAGAGCCCGTCGCCTGGGTCAGGGAAACCAACAACCTGATCATCATGGGGCGCGAGAACCGCGGGCCGGAATGGGCCGCCGCTGTCGCCGCCTACGAAGGACGTTACGGCTTCGGCAACTCCTACCAGATGGCCGAGATCTACGCGGATGCCGGCGACCTCGCCAAGACTTTCGAGTGGCTCGGGCACACAATTCGCGTAAGGGATCCCGGCGCGCCCTGGGCCTTGATCATGCCCTTCTTCGAGAACGCCTGGCGTGATCCTCGTTTCGACGAGTACCGGGCGCGGTTCGGCCTGTGACGGCGGGGCAGCCGATGCAGTTTGCCGAGGTATTCCTGCGACTCGGCTGCAGCCTGGTTGCCTGGATGCTCGTGTTTACCTACACCGTGTGGCTGGCTGCCCTGCACGCGATGAGCTGCGGGCCCGAGGGCGACGCGATGCACCGGCTGTTGCTGGGTCTCGCGCCATTCACGGTGGCGATGGCCTTGCTGTTGCGCATGACGCGCCCTTTTGCGGATGTACACCGAATGCTCAGCTGGCTGGGCATACCGCTCCTGCTGCTGCTGCCATTCGCGCTGAAGAACACCTGGATCGTGTTCAGCCGCACGAATCTCGGCGGGCTCGCTGTCTGCTCGGATGCCGCGGCCACGACAGCGCAGCAGATCTGGGCGCCCCTGCAGCTGGTCGCGGTGATCGCGATTGCTGTCGTCGTGATCGGCGTGTGGCGGGATGCGCGCATTGAAAAGCCCTGACCCGGGTGTTACAACGTCCCGGCACCAAAACAACCATTGGGGAAAATTATGAGCATGATGTCTGAATTCAAGTCGTTCGCCATGCGCGGCAACGTGGTCGACATGGCCGTCGGTATCGTTATTGGCGGAGCGTTCGGCAAGATCGTTTCATCGTTCGTCGCCGACGTGTTGATGCCGCCGATCGGGATGCTGCTCGGTAACGTCGATTTCTCGGATCTCGCGGTCACCTTGCAGGCTGCCGGGGAAGGCGTCGAAGCCGTTACGCTGCGTTACGGGGTATTTATCCAGACGGTCATCGATTTCGTCATTATCGCCTTTGCGATCTTCATGGTCGTCAAGGCGATGAACAGCATGAAGAAAAAGGAAGAAGACAAGCCGGCTGAGCCACCGAAGCCCAGCAAGGAAGAAGTCCTGCTGACGGAGATCCGGGACGCGCTGCGCTCCAAGTAAGCAACGCCCGGGAATGACGCAAACAAAAGGCCGGCCCGATAATCGGGCCGGCCTTTTTCGTCGGGCAATACTGCCGTCAGCCCTGGTGCGGCTGCCGGCGAATCAGACTTCGACGGTCGTCGCACCCTTGGCGGCGCGGGCAATGGCAGCGATGCCGTTGCGGCAACCGGAGTCGGACTTGTAGTTCTGGCTCGTCCCGATGACCTGGCCGTTCGTCGATTTCAGGCTGAACCGGTACTTGCCGCTCGCAGTCGTCTTTCTCTCGAAGCAACTCTTGTCGGTGCAGTTCGACTGCACGGACTTGATGCCGTTCATGCACGCCGCCTTCGACGAATAGCCTTCGCTCGAGAGCACGACCTGGCTGTTTGCAGCCTTGAGGCGAAAACGATACTCGCCAGCCTTGTCCCGGTAACACTCAAATTTGCCTGCCATGCCTTTCTCCTTACTTGTTCACAGGTAATGATCTGTCGTCGAGCAATGGCGTGGTCTCGAAAGCCACGCAATAACAACGATCGAGAGTCTGTTAGATGCTTATTTTTGCTCGTGAAACCGGATTAGAGCGTGCGCCGGTCGAGAATGCAAACCGCCCGCGCCGACTTTTCGCTTTTGGTCAAGTTTCACCCGCCGCCGGCGCCAACAACGCGGCCTGCGGCGCCTCCACTGTACGTGTTTCTCGCAATGGTCTGCCGATGTGCCGTGGATAGACTGGATAAGGGAGGACGACAAGAGACGAAGAATCAGAGGACGGGACTATGTTCAGTATCGAAGCCATCATGAGCACCAATCTGATCACGGTATCGCCGTCCGCGACCCTGGCCGAGGCCCGGACGCTGATGCATGACCACCGGATTCACCATATACCGGTGGTCGAAGGGGACCACCTCATCGGCCTGATTACGCTCACCAACGTCCTTGCGGCAACGGACAGCTTCCTGCGCGACGACAACAGCCGTATTCACGCCAACGACATCGGTATCAAGGACGCCATGGTGACCGACGTGGCGACCGTCGACGTCAACGCCAGCCTGCGCCACGCGGCGCTGTTCCTCGAGAAGCACAAGATCGGGTGCCTGCCGGTCCTCGACGACAACAAGCTGGTCGGCATCATCACCGATACGGACTTCGTCGCGGTGGCCATCAATCTCCTCGAACAACTCGAGGAATCCGAGCCCTTCACCGACGACTACGAGGACGTCGACGTCGCCTGATCGTCGGCCGCGGCCTTCAGCCGCCGCGCGCGGCGGCGCAGCGCATAATCGGCGTCGCGCTCCGATCCCAGCAGAATCGCGATCCAGCGGGTGCGGTCGTCGTTTTCGAGCGCCATCTTCAGCGTCATGGTCAGCGGCACGGACAAGAGCATGCCGACCGGGCCGAAAATCCAGCCCCAGGCGACCAGGCCGACGAACACGACGAGCGGCGAAATGCCGACGCCGTAGCCCATTAGTCGGGGTTCGAGGAAGTTCCCGAACACGACGTTGATGGCGATGAAACCGAGTGCCGTTGCACCGGCCGCCCCGGGACCGAGTTGGATCAGGGCCAGCAGTACGGCCGGCACGGCCGCGATGATCGAGCCGATGGTCGGCACGTAGTTGAGCAGGAACGCCAGCATCGCCCAGAGCAACGGAAAATCGAGTCCGAGTGACCAGGTAAGAACGCCGGCGCAGGCGCCCGTGGCGAGACTGACGAGCGTCTTGATACCGAGATAACGGCCGAGGTTCTGCATGAAATCACGCACGTTATCGAGCGAATCGGCGCTGGTGCCGAATGCGGCCTCGAACTTGGTCTTCGCGGTCGATGCCTCGAGCAGGATGAAGATCATCGTGAAGATGATCAGGAACGCGTTCGTCAACACGTCGCGCAGCCCGTTGAGGATCGCGGCTGCGAGCCCCATCGCCCAGCCCGGGTCGATCATGTCGCTGATGCTCTCCACCGACTCGTCGAGCTTGAAGTTGCGGACGATGAAATCGAAGACGCCGTCGATGATGACATCGAGGCGCGCCTGGTAAGCCGGCAACGCCGCCGTAAACTCGGCGATCGAGGTGCCGAGAATCGTCGCCAGCGCGGCGAGAAACATCATCAACGTGGTGACGATCAGGAGCGCCGCGAGAATCGAGGGTACCCGGTGGGCTTGTAGCCAGAGCATGGGCCGCACCGTGATCAGCGCGAGGAACACAGCAATCAGGAACGGCACTAGAAGCACCGACATCATCTGCATGCCGTAGATGACGACTACAATTGCGGCGAGCATGATGGCCGCGCTGGTCTTGTTGGCTGCTGTCGGCTCCACGCGCCGATGATCGCACAGTGCGCTAGCGCAGGCGACTCTTGCCAAGGAGTTCCTGCAGGCGGGTCGACCACTCGTAGCCCCGCCGCAACAGCGGCTCGCTGGCGCGCAGCGGCCAGCGCGGGAAGCGCCGGTCGGCGGAGGCCGCCTCGCGGTCGGCATGCAGGATATGCTGCGCGACGCGGCGGCCCGCGTCCGCACTGCTGACCATGCCGCTGGAACCGACCGCGTACCAGGCACCTTCGTGGGTGCCGATATGGCCGCGCCGGTCGCGCGTTGCGGCGATCATCCCGGTCCAGCAATGTGTGAATTCGATTCCGGCGAGATCCGGAAAAATCTCGGTGAAGTAGTCATGCAGCGCCCGGGCATCCTGTTGCGGCGTCCGGGGCGTCTGGCCGACCGGTCCGCCCAGGACCAGGCGCCGGCCATCGGGCGATGGCCTGCAGGTGTAGGAGCGCGCGCCGTCCACCAGCAGTACGCGATGCGACCGGCAGACGTCCGCGACCTCGTCCGCCGGCAAGCGCTCGGTGGCGGCAGCGATCGACGGCACGCCGAGCGTTCTCTGCCACAGGTACCGATCGGACTCGCGCGTGTAGCCGCCTGTCGCCCGCAACACGTCGCGCGCCGCGACCTCGCCGCCGTTCGTCACGATGCGAAAGCCCTGGTCGTGGGCCCGCACCTCGACGACCTCCGTGCGCTCGCAAATCGTAACGCCCAGGCTGCGGGCGTACGCGGCCAGCGCGGCGAGCATGCGTGCCGGCTGGACCGTATGCGCCCCGGGCATGACCAGCGCGCCCGCGAACGTCTCGGCAGCCCTGCCGCCGGCCTCTTCGCCGAGCCTGTCTGCCGGCAGCGCGTAGTCGCGGGTCTCGTAATAGGCGTTGCGCCCGTCAACGGTCGCGGCAAGGGCCTCGTAGCGCGCGGCACTGCGGGCCAGCAAGACGACCCCCTGTTGCAGGTTGCAGTCGGCGTCCGCGGCTTCGATGAGTCGCAGCACGTAGCGCTGCGCCGCCTGCCGGTCCCGGTGCCAGGACTTGCGCGGGCGGCCGCGCACGTGCTCGTCCGGATCTCCGAATCCGATCCCGGCCGCGGGCACCGTCAGGATGCCGAGACTGCGGCCGCTCGCGCCGGCACCGACGTGATCCGCTTCGAACACAGTGACGGACTGGCCGGCGCGCGCCAGCTCGATGGCGCACACGAGACCGGCGACCCCGGCCCCGACCACGGCGGTGTCAGAGGTCCCGGGCAGCGGTTCGGCGGGAGACGGCGAGATGCCTTCCCACCAGCAAGGTCTGGACTCGATCAGTTTTGCGCCTTGGGGGTGTACAGCTCGGCCTCCTCGCGGGTGAGCTGGTCGATCCTGACCGTCCACCGCGCCAACGTGGAGCTGATCCGCAGCTGGTACAGGCCGCCGGTGCGGAACAGCTTGATGCCGTTGCCGCGCCGCTTGGTATACAGCACGCGCCCTACGTGGCGGCTGTTGCGTGCCTCGATCAGCGTGATCTCGAGACCGACCAGCTGATCGAAGTCGCCATCGAGTCGCCAGTCCAGCACCCAGGGCGATTCGACCCGGAAGATCGCGGTCGTGGTGTTGCCGGAGCCCTTGAACTCGGCGACGCGCGTCTTGGCATCCGCAGGTTGCGCGAGACACAAGAGCAGGAAGATCGGGAAGAATAAACGAGCGTGCACGGGGTTAAGCCTCGAATGATCAGGCCCTGACTATAGACGGGCCGGGGAGTCGCCCGCAACGCCGACTCGCCCCTGCAGGGATTGCGGCACGTCCCTGTGCCGGCTTGGGGGAGTCAAATATCGTGGCGTCGCAACGGCGATTCCACCGACACGGCGGGGCCCGGTACAGCGCTGCGCGCCTCGGGTCCGGGGCCTGCCGGGCGGCCTGCGAGCACCATCGCGGCGATCAGGCCGAAGTAAATGAACATCCATGAACGAATCGGAAACCTGCCTGGCGAGAACACGTGTCGGGTCCTTATAAAAAAAAACGATGCGCGGCAGTGTAGCCGCGCATCGTGCTGGGTGGGTGTCAAGAGTGTTTAGGTTTGTAACAGGTCGTTTCGGTCAGTTCGGCAGGATGACTGCGTCGATGACGTGAATGACGCCGTTGCTCGCCGCGATGTCCGTCTTGACGACGTTGGCACCGTCGATCATTACGCCGGCATCGCTTGCGCTGATACGGATGTCCGCGCCGTTGACGGTGGTCGCTGCGTCGAGCTTGACCACATCGGCGGCGTACACTTTGCCGGCCACGACGTGATACGTCAGGATCGCAACGAGCTCATCGCGGTTTTCCGGCTTCAGCAGGTGCTCTACCGTACCCTCCGGCAGCTTCGCGAAGGCCTCGTCCGTGGGTGCGAATACCGTGAACGGGCCATCGCCCTTGAGCGTGCCGACAAGGTCGGCTGCCTGCAGTGCGGCGGCCAGCGTGTTGAACTGACCCGCGCCAACCGCGACATCCACGATGTCGCCGGCCTTGGCGGACTTGTGGTGTCCGGCATTGGCGGACAGGGCAAAGCCGAGCGTCGCAACGGCGATCAGGAGTACGTTTCTTGCGGTGGAGAATTGCATTGCTGGAACCTCTCGTTTCAGGGGGAGACTGAAACTTACAGAGTGGCAGGCAGGCAATGGTCTCAGCTTCGTATGCGTTTGTATCCGGAGGTTTCGCTAACCGAGATAAGCGAGCGCCTCGGCCGTCATCGCCCGGGGTGTCCGCCCGATGAGTTCCTGAAGCGGCTCGGGCGAGGCGGTATTGCCTTCCTCCAGCATCGTCAGCTGGTCGCGCGTCACCGGGTAGAAGGGCAGCCAGTCGAGCAGGGTCGCACCGGCCTTCATCACCGCGAGCGGCATCGGCAAGATCATCTTGCTGCGCGAGGCCGCGGCGGCAATGCGTGCGACCATGTCACGCCAGCTCAGCACCTCCGGCCCGGCCATCTCGATCGTCCTGCCAATGGCCGTATCGTCCTCGAGCGCACGCGCGAACCCGTCGGCCACGTCTTCGACAAACACGGGCGACATGCGTACACCCGGGAACGCGACGGCGGGCAATGGCGGCCGCACCATGTCCCGGTAAAGCTGGGTCGCGAACTCCATGGTCCCGCGCGGGTCACCGAAAATGACCGACGGCCGCAGCACGGTGACGTCGAGACCGCTGGCGAGGGCATGTTGCTCGGCGCGGAACTTGGTGGACTGGTACGGGGTGCCCGGGTGCTTGACGCCGATCGCGCTCATCAACAGCAGGCGCTGCACCCCGGCGTCCTGCATGGCGGCGACCGTGTCGACTACGCCCTGGTACTGCGCCCCTTCGAAAGTAATGCCGCGGCGCGGAAACTCGCGCAGCAGACCCACCGCGTAGATGACGGCGTCGGCGCCCTCGACCAGCGCGCGGAGCGCCTCCGCGGACGCCAGGTCGCCGGGCACGGCCCGCACCACGTCGCGATGGCGCAGCTTGGCCTCGCTTCCCGGCCTGACCAGCGCGGCGACGTCGTGACCGGCCTCGACCAGCGCATCGACCAGGTACCCGCCGACGAATCCCGTCCCCCCCACTATTGCAACACGCATCGTTATGTTCCTCGAACGTTGGTTCCGGCCCTGCGGTTACCAATGATTACAATTTTGGCATCCCGGGTCAGTAATAATTAAAGTGTTTTCTCACTCGACTACCGGTGCCTTATGCCTGAGACCCAACTTGCCATCGTCTGGTTTCGCCAGGACCTGCGCCTCGCTGACAATCCCGCGCTGCACGCAGCGGCGCGCAGCGGTGCATCGCTGCTGCCGCTATTCATACACGAGAATGACGATGCCGGCGAATGGGAACCCGGTTCCGCCAGCCGCTGGTGGCTGCGCAAGAGCCTGGGCGAGCTGGATGCATCGCTCGACGGCAACCTGCGTATTCTCCGCGGACGGGCCGGCGACATCATTCCGCAGCTCGTGCGCGACCTCGGTGCGGATGCCGTGTACTGGAACCGCTGCGTTGAACCATGGCGCGTTGCGCGGGACACCGCGATCAAGCGGGAGCTGCTCGATGCCGGGACGCCGGTGCATACGTTCAACGGCGCCTATCTCTACGATCCCGCCGAGGTCACCAAGGCGGACGGCACTCCTTACAAGGTGTTCACGCCGTTCTACCGCCGCGGCTGCCAGGAACTGACGCCGCGCGAGCCGCTGCCCGCTCCGCGGAAGCTGCGCCTCGATACCTCGACCGAGTTCCCCAGCCATGACGAGAAGCCCCTGCTGCCGGCCTTTCCCTGGTTCGAAAGCGACGAGCACGGCTGGCAACCCGGCGAACGGGGCGCCCGCAAGGCGCTGCGGGCCTTCCTGAAATCCGGTTTCGCGCGCTATGCCGAGGCGCGCGACCGGCCGGATATCGACGGCGTCTCGCGCCTGTCGCCGCACCTGCACTTCGGGGAAATCTCGCCGCACCAGGTGCGCGCGGCGGTTCTCGAGCACGACGGCGGCGCCGAGAGCACGTCGGCCGACAAGTTTCTCAGCGAACTCGCGTGGCGCGAATTCTCCGCGCACCTGCTGTATCACTGGCCCGACCTGACCCACGACAACCTGCAGAAGAAGTTCGATCGGTTTCCCTGGGGCGACGACGAGGACCTGCGGCGCGCCTGGCAGGAAGGTGCCACCGGTTACCCGTTCGTCGACGCCGGCATGCGGCAGCTGTGGCGCACGGGCTACATGCACAACCGGGTGCGCATGGTCGTGGCCTCGTTCCTCGTCAAGAACCTGTTGCAGGACTGGCGGCACGGCGCCCGGTTCTTCTGGAACAGCCTGCTCGACGCCGATCTCGCCAACAACAGCGCGAGCTGGCAGTGGGTCGCAGGCAGCGGCGCCGACGCGGCGCCGTATTTCCGGATTTTCAATCCCGTCACCCAGGGGCGCAAGTTCGACCCGGAAGGCCACTACGTGCGCCGCTACGTACCCGAACTCGATCGGTTGCCCGACCGCTACGTTCATTGTCCGTGGGAGGCGCCCGACCACGTACTGGATGCGGCCGGCATACGCCTGGGCAAGGATTACCCCAAACCGATCGTCGATCTGCCGGAATCGCGGACCCGGGCGCTCGAGGCATACGACTCGCTGGTAAAGCGCGCAAGCTGAGCGGGGTCGCGCTCAGGCGTCGGCTGCGGCGAGTTCCTTCTCGATCGCCGCGACGACCTCGGGGGCTTCGGGCGCGATATCCGGGGCGAAGCGCTGCACGACCTCGCCGCTGCGGGAAACCAGGAACTTCTCGAAATTCCAGATAACTTCCGGACGTGGCGGCGGTTCCGCGTTGTGGCTGCGGATCGAGGCTTCCATCGCCTCGCGGCCCACGGCGTCGTGGATGGCCCCGGTCAGGTGTTCGTAAAGCGGGTGCTTGTCGGGCCCGGCGACCGTTATCTTGCTGAACATCGGAAACTGCACGCCGAAGTTGGTCGTGCAGAATGCCTGGATGTCCTCGTCACTGCCCGGCTCCTGGCCGAGAAAATCGTTCGAGGGAAAGCCGAGCACCGAGAATCCGCGATCGCGATAGGTCTCGTAGAGCTGCTCGAGTCCTTCGTATTGCGGAGTGAAGCCGCATTTCGAGGCGACGTTGACGATCAGCAACACCTCGTCGCGATTTGCCGCGAGCGTCGCGGGACTGCCATCGATGCGCTTGACCGGGATATCGTAGAGAGACTGGTTCGCTTTGCTGTTCATGCGTCGAGGGTACTACAGCGCCCGCCCCCCGGGAATGCCGGGTCGGCTGTCAGTGGTTCGGCTCGCAGTCGAGGTCCCAGCGCGGCGTGCCGCTGAAGCGCTCGGCGAGGAAGTCGATGAAGGCCCGGACCCGGTACGACAGGTGGCGGGTCGGCGGGTACACGGCGTAGGCCGGGGTAACCGGCCACCGGTACGCGCCGAGTATCGGCACGAGGTTGCCGCGGCGAATGGCCTCCGCGGCAATGAACGTCGGCTGGATGACGATCCCGAGGCCGTGGGCCGCGGCGTTCGCGAGGAAGTCGCCACTGCCGGCGCGTAGCGCGGGGTCCAGCTCCACCGTGGACCGGCGCCCGCTGTCGTCCTCCCATTGCAGGATGTCCGGCGCGGCCAGGTTCGAATAGACGAGGCAATCGTGGTCGCGAAGCGCTTCGGGAGACTGCGGCTCGCCGTGGACGGACAGGTAATGGGGCGAGGCGCACACCACCATGTGCACGTCGAACAGCTTGCGCGCGATCAGCGACGAATCCTCGAGGTGCCCGATACGCACGGCGAGGTCCACGCCCTCCTCGATGAGGTCGATGCGCCGGTCGTTGAGGTCGAGGTCGAAACGGATCTTCGGATGGCGTCGCGCGAACGCGGCGATCGGCTTGCACATGTGACGGACGCCGAACGACATGGGCAGCGCGATGCGCAGCGTTCCCCGCAGCTCGCCGTGTTCCTGCTGGGCGGCCGACTCCGCCTCCTCGAGATCCGCCAGGATGCGCGCGCTGTGCTCGTAGAAGCTGCGCCCGGTGTCGGTCAGGTTCAGCGTGCGCGTCGTGCGGCGCAGTAACTGCACGCCGAGGCGCTCCTCGAGCGCCGCGACCCGCCGGCTGACGGCCGACTTGGCCGTATCGAGCCGCTCGGCGGCCGCGGTGAAGCTGCCGGCTTCAACCACGGCGACAAACGCCTGCAAATCCTCGAACCTGTCCATATTGTTGCGTTTTTAAGAACAATAATATCCCCAAAGTACCATTTATTGTCATCGAGTCAACAAGCATGCTTCGTGCATGGAAACCAACGGAGATCTCCCCATGCACGTACTCGAAATTACTGCCGGCGCCCGGCACGAGGGCTCGATCAGCCGCCGCCTCGTCAACGACCTGGTCGGCGCGCTCGAGGACCGCCATGGCGCGCTCCAGGTCACACGCCGCGACATCGGGGCGGGATTACCGTTCATCGACGAGGCCTGGGTCGGCGCCAACTTCACGCCCGAGGAACACCGCACGCCGGCACACCGGCAGGCGCTGGCGCTGTCCGACGAACTGGTTGCGGAACTCGAAGCCGCGGACGTACTCGTCATCGGCGCACCGATCTACAACTTCTCGATCCCGGCAACGCTCAAGGCCTGGATCGACATGATCGCGCGGGCCCGCAAGACGTTTCGCTACACCGAGAACGGCGTCGAGGGGCTCCTCAAGGGCAAGAAGGCGTTTATCATCGTGCCGTCGGGTGGCGTCCCGGTCGGCAGTCCCGCGGACTTCGCCACGCCCTACCTGCGCCACGCGCTCGGCTTTGTCGGCATCAGCGACGTGGAGTTCATCGGCGCACAGGGCGCGGACCGCGGCAACGACGCGTCCCTCGACGCAGCGCGAGCCCGTATCGCCGAGCTGGTGCACCTTGCGCCGCGGGCGGCGTAGGCAGCAACGGAGACCACGATGATCGACGTCATCCAATCCGAATCGCGCGGCGCCGCCGACCACGGCTGGCTGCAGAGCAAGCACACCTTCTCGTTTGCCGATTACTACGACCCTGCGCGGATTCACTTCGGGGCGCTGCGCGTGATCAACGAGGATCGCATCGCGCCGGGCCAGGGTTTCGGCACGCACCCGCACAACGACATGGAGATCATCACCTACATCGTGAGCGGCGCCGTCGCGCACCGGGACAGCATGGGCAACGGTACCGTGATCCGGGCCGGCGAGGTGCAGCGCATGACGGCGGGAACGGGCGTAGCCCACAGCGAGTTCAACCACTCCAGCGAGGAGGAGCTGCACCTGCTGCAGATCTGGATCATCCCGGAAGCGAAGGGGCTCGAACCCGGTTACGAGCAGACGCTGTTCGCTCGCGAGGACAAGCTGAACCGGCTGCGCCTGGTCGGCTCGCGCGATGGCCGCGACGGCTCGCTGACGATTCACCAGGATGTCGACCTGTACGCCAGCGTCCTCGAGGCCGGGCGGCAGCTTTCGCTGGACGATGTCGGCGGGCGCCGGGTCTTCGTCCAGGTCGTCTCGGGAGAGATCGACGTCAATGGCCGGCCGCTCGGGGCCGGCGACGGCGTCCAGGTCCGTGACGAGCAGACCATCACGATTACGGCAAATCGCGAAACCGAGTTCCTGTTGTTCAATCTGGCGTAGCCGGGCTGCGCTAGAATGCGCACATGCGAATTCATGGTCTGACAGCCCTGTCGATCCTCGTCGCCGGCTGCGGCGGTGGCGGCGGCGTGGCCGGCGATTCCGCCCCGCCGCCGTCCGGCAGCCTCACGAGCATCGGCGCAGTCCAGGGCACGGGAAGCGCCAGTCCGATGGCCGGCCGGACGGTAACGATCAGCGGCGTCGTCACGGGCGACTTCCAGGAAGACGACGACGATCGACGCAGGAATCTGCGCGGCTTCTTCGTCCAGGGAGCGCCGGACGGCTCGAACGACTCGTCCGACGCGATTTTCGTTTTCGACGGCACCAACCCGTCGGTCGACGTCGCCGTGGGTGACGTCGTGGACGTCACGGGCACCGTCAACGAGTATTTCGGCGAAACGCAGATCGAGGCCGACTCCGTCAGGATCACCGGCACCGGTACGGTCGAGCCACTGCCCCTGCGCACGCCATTCCCCGCAACGACCCGCAACAGCGACGGCGAAGCGATCGCGGATCTCGAGCGCTACGAGGGCATGCTGGTGGTGTTCAGCGAGGCGCTCACGGTTACCGGCCTGCGCAGCCTCGAGCGATTCGGCGAGGTAACGCTCGCCGGCGGCGGCCGCCTGTTCCAGTTCACGAATGACAATGCGCCCGATACGGCAGGCTATGCGAGGCATTGGGACCTGGTCGCCCGGCGCTCGATCGTGCTCGATGACGGGCTGCGCGCGGAAAACCCGTCGCAGATCCACTATCTCGAGGCGGGTAGCGTGCCGGCCTATTCCATTCGCCTCGGCGACACGATTACGGGCCTGGCCGGCAACCTGCGGTATTCCCGGGGCGCGGGTGGCAACGGCGCGGAAAACTGGCGGCTGGAGCCCACGACGGACCCGCTGTTTCAACAGGCCAACCCGCGACCGGGCGCACCGGACGTCGGCGGCAGCCTGCGCGTCGGCGCGTTCAATGTGCTGAACTTCTTTACGACGATCGACACGGGCCAGGATAACTGCGGCCCGCGGCTCGATGCGGGTTGCCGGGGTGCTGACAGCAACGCCGAGCTCACGCGCCAACGCGAAAAAACCGTGACGGCGTTATTGATGTCGGGCGCGGACATCCTCGGCCTGACCGAGCTGCAGAACAACAGCAGCGCGTCGCTGCGCGTGCTGGTGGACGCCATGAATGCGCGCACGGGGAGCGACGATTTCGCCTACATCGATACCGGGATCATTCACACCGATGTCATCAAGGCCGGGCTCATCTATCGCACGAGTGCGGTCGCGCCGGTCGGCGACTTCGCGCTGCTCGATCGCAGCGTCGATTCGCGCTTCAATGACAACCGCAACCGGCCGTCCCTCGCACAGACGTTCGCGCGCAATGCCGACGGCGCGCGCCTCACGGTCGTCGTCAACCACCTGAAATCCAAGGGGTCGTCATGCGATGCGGATGGCGACCCGAACGTCGGCGACGGCCAGGGCAACTGCAACCTGACGCGGGTCAATGCGGCGGCGGCCCTCTCCGACTGGATCGACACGGACCCCACCGGCAGCGGCGACCCCGATTTCCTGGTCATCGGCGATATGAACGCCTACTTCATGGAAGACCCGATCGAGCTGTTCCGCAGCCGCGGTCTCGTCGACGTGCTGGCAGCACAGGCAAACCCGTACTCGTTTGTCTTCGACGCGCAGTCGGGCGCCTATGACTACGCGTTTGCCACCCCGGCACTCGCACCGCAGGTTACCGGGGCCGTCGCTTGGCACATCAATGTCGACGAGCCGCCACTACTCGACTACAACCTGGAATTTCGACGCGACCCGGCCCTCTTCGATGCGAGTGTCCCGTACCGGGCATCCGACCACGATCCCGTCATCATCGGACTGGAGCTGGCCGACTGACGGTCAATCGGGCTTGCGGAACCTGAGCGTCATGCGGTTGGACTCGCCGATGGCCTCGAGTCGTGCGCGCAGCTCCGGATCGTCCCGGCTCGTGCCGAGGGTCGGTGGCAGGCGCCAGACGATGTCGTCTTCCGACGGCTGGTCCTTCGGGTTGGCATTGATGTCGCTCTCGGCGACAAACTCGAAGCCCGCCGCCTCCACAACGGCGATCACGAACGACTTCTTCAGGTAGCCGCGAGAACCGTCGGCGAATTCGTCGGACATCTCTTCGGGTGCCAGGTGCTGCACGACGCCGAGAGTGCCGCCCGGCTTGAGGATGCGAAACGCGTCGCCGAGCGCCTCGGTCAGGAAGCCGCCTTCGGCCTCGAACCGCGCCAGGTTGTGCAGCGCCCGCACCATCAGGACGGCGTCGGCCGTGCCGGCCAGTTGCGGCGGCATCGAGCCGAAGTGAAACGCGCTGACACCGGCGCCGTTCTCGCCGGCCAGGTCGATTCCCCAGGCGATGTAATTGGGCGCCCACTTGGCCTGCTCGGCAAGAAAGTCCTCGGTGGCAAAGCTGAAGTTGGGGTACATCTCCAGCGCATAGTCGGCGCCGATCAGCCGCCCCCCCTGGCCGAGATACGGCAGCAGGATCTTCGAGTACCAGGCGCCGCCGGGCAGCCCCTCGACGACGGTCATGCCGGGCTTGATCCCGAAGAACGCGATGGTTTCCGCGGGATGACGAGCGGCATAGCGCGCCTTGACGTCATCCGGCTGTGCCTCGAGCACCCGGGCCAGCGCCTCAGCGTCAGTAATCGGCGCAGGCGCTGCTGCCGAAGCCGCGGGTTCGCCGGCGGGCTCTGGCTGGCAGGCGACCAGCGCGAGGCAGGCAATAATGGCAAGCATCCTGATCATGGTTTTCCCCGGTATCGTGATTCGTAGGAAAAGCACTCTAATCCAGATCACGCGGCAATGCATTCCCCGCCGCCGGGCCGCAAGTGGCACTCCGGCAGGCAGAAAACGCGCTACCATGAGACTTCGTTGGGGATGCGGGGAAACCGGAATGGCCAAGATCCTGTCAATCGTCCTTCTCCTGCTGGCGGGAGCTACGGCTTCTGCCGGCGGCACAGCGCCGGCCACGATGCGGGTCGACTATTTCCACACCGGGAATCACGAAGCCGAAGTCTTCTCGCTCGACCAGGTGGTCATCGAGCCGTTGCCGTGGAGCGGCAACATGGCGCAGCCGCTCGACCAGACCCAGCGCGGCAAGTACCTGTTCGAGATCGTCGACCCGGCCAGCGGGGATATTGCCTGGTCAAGGAGCTTCAGCAGTATCTACGGGGAGTGGGAGACGACCGGCGAAGCCCGCAGTATCAGGCGGTCGTTTCACGAATCGGTACGCTTTCCCGCACCGGACGCGGTCTTCGAACTGGTCATGAAGAAGCGCGCGCCGGGCAATGCTTTCGAGGAGATCTGGCGTATCGAGCTGGACCCTGCCGACGTCCTGGTGCACCGGGAGTCGGCGATGCACGCCGGGGACGTCGTCGCCATTCATGAGAGCGGCAACCCGGCCACCAGGGTCGACCTGCTGCTGATGGGCGACGGGTACACGGCCGCGGAGAGAGACGAGTTCATCGCGCGAGCCCGGGAACTCACCGACATCCTGTTCGCGACCAGCCCCTTCAAGGAGCGCAAGGAGGATTTCAACGTCTGGGCCGTTGCCCCGGCCGCCGCGCAGTCCGGGATATCGCGGCCGTCCACCGGCATCTTCCGCGACTCGCCGATCGGCGCGACATACGATTCGTTTCGTTCCGAGCGCTATATCCTGACTTTCGACAACAAGTCGATGCGCCGCATCGCCTCGTCCGCACCGTACGATTTCATCGAGATCCTGACGAACTCGGAGGTCTATGGCGGCGGCGGTATTTACGGCCTGTTCAGTACCGCGGCAGCCAACAGTGACTGGGCTCCCTACCTGTTCGTGCACGAGTTCGGACATCATTTCGCAGGACTTGCGGACGAGTACTACACGAGCTCTGTAGCGTACGAACTGCCCGACGTGATCACGGAGCCCTACGAACCGAACGTGACGGCGTTGCTGGACCCCGCGAACATCAAGTGGCAGCACCTGGTGACGCCGAACACGCCTTTGCCCACGAAATGGCCCAAGGCGGAATACGAGGAGCATGCGATCGGGTACCAGAAAACGCGCCAGCAAATGCGTGCCGCGAACGTGCCCGAGGCGGAAATGAACGCCTTGTTCCGCGATACCCAGGCTTTCACGGAATCTTTGTTCGCCGCATCGGGTCAACAAGACGTGGTCGGTGCGTTCGAAGGCGGCAACTACATGGCCGAGGGCATCTACCGTTCGCAGCAGAACTGCATCATGTTTACACGAACCACGGATTTTTGTGCCGTATGCGCCGAAGCAATCGAAAAGGTCATCGACGAATACACCTCGTCGGATTAGCCGCGCTGCTCGCGGCGGCGTCCGGCTGCACGGCGATGCTGATCGACCGCAGCGGCGTGGCGCGTGACGCATGCCCGCCGGGCCGAACGCTGATCTGCACCCAGCGACTCGGTAAAGAGGAAAAATGCTCCTGCGAACTCGAAGAGGAGTTCGAGGATATTCTCGAGCCGCGGCGGCGCTGAGACCGGGAGTCAGGTGCGCAGGCGATAGCCGCTCTTGAAAATCCAGCGCACGACGAGCAGGCAGATTGCCAGGAAAGCGACGGTCATGCCGAGGCTCAGCGCGACGTGCACGTCGGCGTTCTCGTAGAAACTCCACCTGAAGCCGCTGATCAGGTACACCACGGGATTGAACAGGCTGATCTTCTGCCACAGCGGCGGCAGCATGCTGATCGAATAGAACGTCCCGCCGAGGAACGTCAGCGGCATGATGACGAGGATTGGCACGATCGTCAGCTTTTCCCAGCCATCGGCCCAGACGCCGAGAATGAAACCGAACAGGCAGAAGGACACGCTGGTCAGCACCAGGAACGAGACCATGACGACAGGATGGGCGATCTCGATATCGACGAAGAAACTCGCGGTCGCGAGGATGATCGTGCCGATGACAATCGATTTCGTCGCGGCCGCGCCCACGTAGCCGAGCACGACTTCGGCGTAGGACACCGGGGCCGAGAGCACCTCGAAGATGGTGCCCGTGAACTTCGGAAAATAAATCGCGAACGACGAGTTCGAGATGCTCTCGGTCATGATCGAGAGCATGATCAGGCCGGGAACGATGAACGAGCCGTAGCTGACACCATCGATCTCGGTAATACGCGAGCCGATTGCCGCACCGAAGATCACGAAATACAGGGATGTCGACAGCACCGGCGCGACGATGCTCTGCACGACCGTGCGGAACATGCGCGCCATTTCGAATCGGTAGATTGCCTTGATTGCGTGATAGTTCATGTGTGCCTGTGGACGAGGTCGACGAAGATCTCTTCGAGGGAGCTCTGCCGGGTTTGCAGGTCATTGAAGCGAATACCGGCATCGCGCAGCCCGTTGATCAGGTCGGTGATGCCCGTGTGTTCGCTCCGCGTATCGTAGGTATACACGAGGTCCCGGCGATCATCACTGACCTCGAGGGAAAAGCCCTGCAGCGCCGTCGGTATCGCGTCGAGCGCATCGTGCAGGTGCAGGATCAGCTGCTTCTTGCCGAGGTCCCGCATGAGCTTCTGCTTCTCCTCGACGAGAATGACCTCCCCGTGGTTGATGACGCCGATCCGGTCCGCCAGCCGTTCCGCTTCCTCGATGTAATGCGTCGTCAGGATGACGGTCACGCCCTGCTGGCGCAGGCCGGCGACAACGTTCCACATGTCCTGCCGCAGCTCCACGTCCACGCCGGCGGTCGGCTCGTCGAGAAACAGGATCTGCGGCTCGTGCGCCAGCGCCTTGGCGATGAGGACGCGCCGTTTCATGCCGCCGGACAGGGTCATGATGGGCGCGTTGCGCCTGTCCCACAGCGACAGCGACTGCAGCACGGTTTCGATGTGGGCATCGTCGGCGGCGAGACCAAACAGGCCGCGACTGAAACGCAGCGTGTTGATGACCGTCTCGAAGGTGTCGGATGCGAGTTCCTGGGGCACGAGGCCGATCTTCGAGCGCGTCCCGCGGAACTCGGTGACGATATCCTGCCCGTCGACCCGCACCTCCCCCGCGGTCGGGTTGACGATCCCGCAGACGATATTGATCAGGGTGGTCTTACCGGCGCCGTTCGGTCCGAGCAAACCGAATATCTCGCCCCTGTCGATCGCGAGATCGACCCCCTTGAGCGCCTGGAATCCGCCGGCATAGGTCTTGGTCAGGCCCTTGATGGAAATAACAGGGTGCATGCGTGCAATGATACGACGCGCCGGGGGCAACGCGGTAACCGCGCGCCATTTCCGGTCTAGGCGCCGGGCTGCCCCGGCCGCCGCAGCGCGGCCGCGATGACGAGCAGGACCGGCATCACCACCAGGGTGGCCAGCGAGACGGTTACGCCCGGGTTCGCGAATGTCAGTGACGACGCCGGGAACCAGTCATTGCCCTTGAAGAACAGGACGAAGTGAATCGTCAGCGCCGCGGCCGACCCTCCCCAGACCAGGGCGATCGGGACACGCCGGAAGAGCACGCCGAGCAGCAGCGGCGGTGCGGCGGCGGCGGTCAGGCCATAGACACCTGTCTGGCCGAAGATACCGAGCAACTTCGGCGGCTGCAGATTGATCAGGAACGCAGCGATCGCGATGATCACGAGTACGACGTGACTGACTTTGAGCGCGAAGGCCATCTGCTGCTCCTGGTCACGACGGCCGCCGCGTTGCGCGAGGTTCAGCACGAGGTCGTTCGCCGTAATCGTCGACATCGAAACGAGCAGGCCGTCGAGCGTCGACATCGCCGCGGCGAGCAGCACGATGCCGACGAGCGTGAACACCCAGTCAGGGAACATCGCCGCCAGGTATTTCGTCATGACGAGATCCTGCCGGAACTCACCCGTGGCCGCGTCGACGAGCCCCTCGGGGGGCACCGCCAGGTGGGCAAAGAACCCGACCAGCCCCAGCATCTGGAACAGCAGGAAGATCACCGCGAACACGACCAGGTAG
Source organism: Woeseiaceae bacterium (assembly GCA_041553075.1). Taxonomy (GTDB): domain Bacteria; phylum Pseudomonadota; class Gammaproteobacteria; order Steroidobacterales; family Woeseiaceae; genus UBA1847. Next base: position 34,286 of record JBFEJR010000017.1, read on the forward strand.
TGCTTCACGGCGCGGTCATCCTTGACGTACAGCGCCTTGGTCAGGATGTGGGGCTGGCATACGACGATTGCCCCGACGACGAATCCCGCGACGTAGATCGAGAAGACGTCATTGAACAGGGCCCCCTCGCTGTTCACGGCGGCGACGAGATTGGGGTTCTCGGCGCGCAGCGCCGCGACGATCGAGCCCGGCTCCTGCAGCGCCAGCCATGCGCAGGAGCCGAGTACGAGCACCGTCACGATGATCATCAGGCTGCCCTGCAGCATGTTCGTCAGGACATGGGCATAGGTCCCGCCGATGAATACGTAGCCGGTCACGAAGACGAGCGTTATGGTCAGCGCCACGACGTTGGAGACGTCGAGAAGATTCTGCATGACGATGGAGATGCCGCCGACGAGCAGCACGACGAACGCGAACGACAGGAGGTTGAGGACCGAGAAATACAGCGCGAACCCCGGCGATTCATAACGCTTGCCGATCCAGTCGGGTATCGTCAGCGCGCTCGAATCGGCGCCGATCCTGCGAAACCGGAATGACAGCAGGATCAGCATGGCCAAAAAACCGATGCCGACGGCGATCGACATGTGGAAAAACGCGCCCCAGCCGTCGACGTAGACGAAACCCGGGTTGATGATGAAGGTCGATGCCGACGACACGCTCGCCGCCAGCGTAATGCCGACGACCACGGGATTCATCGCGCGGTCGCCGATGGCGAAACTGCTGAAGCCGGAGGTCTTGCGAAAGCCGGCGTAGCCGAGCCAGGCCGTGCCGACCAGGTAGACGACGAACAGCCCCCACGCGAAACTCAAAGCGTGTTGCCCGCCAGCAGGTCGAGCGTGGCCTTGACGACCTTGATCTGCGGGCCGCCCTGTGTCGCGTAGTCCTCACCGGTATAGCCCCACCAGTCCCAGCACCCCAGCGGATTCAGGGGCATGACCTTGCTGCTGTCGACCTGCGGGTACAGCACGATCAGCCGGTTGTTCTCGGCCCATTCGTTGTACCCGGCACCGGCGACGAAGGCGTCGCCGACGAACGCGGTCGACTGCTGGCAGCCGTGGAACGCGACGTGGACACCGCAGGCCTCGCCTGCCGCGCACGCCGCGGGAATATAGGCAACTGCCTGCGCCAGCATCGTCGCATCCGCCGCGCCCGGTTGCGGCACCTCGATGATTTCGCCGACCGCCGCGGCGCGCGGCTCGAGGTCGCCGTGCAGCGCGGCCAGCAAAGCGCCTGCGGCATCGTAGTCGCAGTCGTTGACGAAGGGCGGTTCCATCGCTGCGCACTCTACCCCGCTATCGAGGGTCGGAAAGCCGTGCGCTGCCGGAACGTCCTCGACGACCGCCGCGATGGCCGCGTCGAAGGCACGGTAATAGTCCCGCGCCGCATGGGTGGTATCGACGTGTACCGCGACGTCGCCGGCGCCGTGGAACAGCCAGACCGGGTCCGCCGCGAGGTTGGCGGGATCGTCTATCGCGCCCGCCGCGGCCGCCTCGCGCGTGTACGCCAGCAGCGCCTCGAGGCCCGGGTCGCCGCCCTTGATGCATACGCCGAGACCGCGACTCAGCTGCCCGGCGGCACAGTAGTAGGGCCCCCCGGCCAGCAGCGCCGCCCCGCTGAACAGCGAGGAATGCGCGACGTGCAGCTGCGTTGCCATCATGGCGCCGGACGAAATGCCGGACACCGTGATGCGCGATGCATCGATCGTGAACGTCGGGCCGGAAACGGGGTCTGCCGTCGGCCGGTCGCCGCAACCCGCCGCGAGACATGCGGCCAGGAACAGGATCGCGCTGCGCATCACGGCACCTCCCGCAGGACCGCGTCGATCGCGGCGATACACTCGGGTTCGTCCAGCAGCGGCGCGTGGCCGCGATTGCTCACCTTGACCACCTCGAGGTCCGGCTTGCGCGCCACCATCTTGTCGACGATGTTCCGGGTCAGGATGTCCGAGATCTCGCCCCACAACAGCGTGGTCCGGATCGGCCCCAGCGCATCGAAAAGCGCCCATGGATCGCCGACCTGCGCGCCGACCTCGACGACCGCCCGACCGATGTTCGGATCGTAGTCGGCGACCGGGACGCCGTCGTCGCCGCGGCGGTAGGCTTTCCAGACCATCTTTTCCCAGTCGGCGTCGGACAGTCCCGGCAGGAACTCGCCGTAGTTGCTGCGCGTCTGCTCGATCGCCTCTTCCCATGTTTGCGGCGGCGCCTGCTTGCCGACATAGGACTGGATGCGTTCGAGGCCACCGGGATTGATTTCCGGGCCGACATCGTTGATCACGACCGCGGCGAGCCGCGCCGCCTGGGTTGCCGCCATCCCCATGGCGCACAATCCGCCGAGCGAAGTCCCGACCAGGATGACCCGTTCGAGCTCGAGGCTGTCCATCAGGGTCCAGATATCGTCGACGTAAGTGCCCGGATGATAATTGCGCCACTCCGGGTCGTAGGCCGAGCTGCCGCGGCCGCGCAGGTCGGGAAGGATCACGCGGCGCCGCGCACCGATGCGCGTGGCCATATCAATGAAGTCGCGGCTGTTGCGCGTCAGGCCCGGCAGGCACATGACGGGCGTGCCCGCGATGTCCGGCCCGAAGTCGCGGTAATAAAGCGCCAGGCCGTCGCGGCTCGTGTAGGTCATTCCTCGTCCGGGATCGTGCATGCCAGGTTCACCTCAGAGTGTGATGTCGGAATAACGGTCGCGGAGCTCTCGCTTGAGCACCTTGCCGTTCGGGTTGCGCGGCAGCTCATCGATTGCGACCGCGCCCGCGATACGCTGCTGCTTGCCGACGCGGCCGTTGGTCCAGGCAACCAGCTCATCGAGATCGACCTCCTCGCGCAGCACGACCACGGCATACGGGGTCTCGCCCCACTTCTCGCTGGTGACACCGATCACGGCCACCTCGCTGACTGCGTCGTGATCGATCATGACGGCCTCGATATCGGCCGGATAGATGTTCTGCCCGCCCGACAGGATCATGTCTTTCTTGCGATCGACGAGGTACAGGAACCCGTCCTCGTCGAGCTTGCCGATGTCCCCGGTGCGCAGCCAGCGCGCTCCGCTCGGGTGCACCCACGTGGCCTCCTCGCTGGCGGCCTGGTTCTCATGGTAACCGGCCATCAGGAACCGGCACTCGCCGACGATCTCGCCGGCCTCGCCGATCGGGAGAAGCGTATCGTCTTCGCCGAGAATGCCCAGTTTCTGGCCCGGGCACGGCAGCCCGACCGAGGCGGCCTTGCGCAGCAGGTCCTCGGGCGACAGGATCGTGACGAGGCCCTCGGTCAGCCCGTACAGCTCGATGAACGCGCCCGGCCATTCGACGGCGAGCTTCTTCTTCAACCAGAGCGGCAGCGGCGAGCCGCAGCACATGCTCGAGTAGAGGCTCGAAATATCGTATTCGCCGCGTGCCGGGCATTCGTAGAGTTTCTGGTACTGCAGCGGCACCATGACCGTGTGCGTGATGCGCTGCTGCTCGATCGTCCTGAGGCAATCCTCGGGCTCGAAGCGCCGGGATATGACGATCGTGCCGCCCGCGAAAAACGTCGCGAGCACGCAGACCCAGGTGATGTTCGAGAACAGCCCGAGGTTACAGAGGCTGCGGGCGCCGGAGTGGTAACGCAGCGCAACGGCCATGTCGCTGCCCCACGCCTCGCGCCCGGCGTGGTCGTGGACGATGCCCTTTGGCAGGCCCGTGGTGCCGGAGCTGTAGATGATGTTGCATTCGTCGCGCGGGCCGATCGTGACGTCCGGGACGTCGGGCGAGGCGGCGTCGCGCATCGTGCAGTAGTCTATCCAGCCGTCCAGCTCGACATCCGCCGAGATCAGCCGCGCGGCCGTGTCGGGCTTCAGTTGTGACCGCAGCGACTCGACCCGGTGCACGTGCTCGCCGGAGGCCACCACGGCGCGCGCCGACGAGTTGTCGATCATGCCGGCCACCGCGGCATCGGTAATGGAGACGTTGAGGGGCACCGCAACGAGGCCGGCGCGAATCACGCCGAACATGGCTTCGGCCATCTCGTAACTGTTCTTCATCAGGATGACGACCCGGTCACCCTTCCCGAGACCGCTGTCGAGCAGCGCGTTGCCGAAGCGCGCCGTGCCCGCGCCGTAGTCGGCCCAGCTCGTTTCCTGATCGTCGATGATGACGGCCGGCTTGCGGCCGAGGTACTCGGCGTTGGCCGTGAGAATATCCGGTACCGTCAGCGGTTGCGGCGAAAACCACGCCATGTCAGCTCCCCCAGATGCAGCATTTCAACGATCGTTGAATATTAGTTGAACGATTGTTGAAATTCAAATAGGCCTCGGTTAGCGTGTCGCATATGCCGAAAAACAAACCGTCTACCCGCGAGCGTATTCTCGATGCCGCCGAAGAGCTGTTTGCACAGCGCGGTTTCGAGGGCGTGTCGGTCCGCCAGATCATGGGCAAGGCAAATGCCGACGTGTCACTGGCGTACTATCACTTCAAGTCGAAGCAGGACCTGTTCGACCAGGTCATGCTGCGGCGTGTCGAGTACCTCAACGAGATCCGCCTCGAGGCACTGGCCGAGGTCGAGGGCCGCCACGTCGATGACGAACCAACGGTCGAGGAGATCATCGGCGCTTTCACCGGACCGCTGCTGCAACTGCTCGTGGAAGATCACGACAAGTGGAGCCACTATTACCAGCTGATTGCGCAGATCAATAACTCGCCCGATCGCGGCGGCGAGCTCATGTCGCGCTACTTCGACCCGCTCGTGACGCGCTTCATCGAGGCACTGGGCAAGGCGCTGCCGGACAGTCACCCGGCCGACCTGTTCTGGTCCTATCATTTTCTCTCCGGCGCGCTGACGCTGACCTTCGCCGAGACCGGCCGCATCGACAATCTCTCCGGCGGCGTTTGCCGCGCGACCGATATCGCGGCCGTGAACGAGCGCATGCCCAAGTTCCTCGCGGCCGGTTTCCGCGCGCTCTGCCAGGAATAGTCCCGCGCCTGCTCGCACCAACGTGGATTCGTGTTCTGTGCTTGAATTTCAACGAACGTTGAACTAGCATCCCTTCAACGTTCGTTGAATATCTCGGCGCCGAGCGCCCGACGAAAACACAGGGGGATTGCATGAAAAACGTCAATATTTCAGGGCTTTACAAGTACCTTCCCGCGCTGCTAACGGCACTGGGGCTGGGCGCCGCGGCGAGCGCCGCCAACGCCCAGAGTCCGGGCGCCTCCTCGGCGCTCGAGGAAATCACCGTTACGGCGCGGCGCCGCGAAGAGTCGCTGCAGGACGTACCGATCGCCGTGTCGGCCTTCTCGGGCGAGCAGCTCGAAGAACTCGGCGCGGTCGACATCACGGCGCTGACCAACCAGGTGCCCAACATCCAGCTCGAAGTCTCGCGCGCGACCAACACGACGCTGACGGCCTACATCCGCGGCATTGGCCAGCAGGACCCCGTGGCCGGCTGGGAAGGCGGCGTCGGCATCTACCTCGACGACGTCTACCTCGCGCGTCCGCAGGGCACGGTCTTCGACGTCTACGACGTCGAGCGCATCGAGGTACTGCGCGGTCCGCAGGGCACGCTGTACGGTCGCAACACGATCGGCGGCGCGGTTCGCTACGTCACCAAGCGCCTGAGCGACAAGCCCGAACTCAGCATGAAAGGCTCGGTCGGCACCTACAACCAGATCGACGCGGTCGTGCGTGGCAGCGCGCCGCTTACCGAAACGTTCCGCATTGGCGGCACGCTGGCCCGCTTCAGCCACGACGGCTGGGGCGATTACCTCGTGACCGGCGAAGAAAACGCGGACAAGGACATCGTGGCCGGTCGACTGAGCATGGAGTGGGAGCCCTCGAACGACGTCTTCGTACGCCTGTTCGGCGACTATAGCCTGGACAAGTCGACGTCACGCCAGGGCCACCGGTTACTGCCCGGTCCGGCCGGTGAACCGGTACTCGAAAACGTCTGGGATACACGCGCCGGAATCTCGCGGTTCCCGGCCTCGCGCGGCGGCCTCGAACCCGAGGTAACCCAGGGGGGCGTCGGCCTGCAGTTCGAGTGGGCCATCAACAATGCGCTGCAGTTCAAGTCGATTACGTCGAGCCGCTCGGACAAGACCGAAAGCTGGATCGACTTCGACAACCTGCCGGCCGACACCTTCGACGCACCGGTCGTGTACGAGAACGAGCAGTTCAGCCAGGAGTTCCAGTTCACCTACACGTCGGATCGCCTGTCCGGGATCTTCGGGCTGTATTACCTCGATGCCAATGCCTTCGATGCATTCGATGTCGTGATTTTCAGCTCACTGACGGCGTTCACGCTGGGCGACTACGATACAGAAGCCTGGGCCGCGTTCTTCGACGTCAGCTACGCGTTGAACGAACAGTGGAGCGTGTCGCTGGGCGGCCGCTACACCGAGGACGAGCGCACGGCACGCGTGGTGCGCGAGACGTTCCTGGGCCTCGGCTCACCCTACTTCGGTAACGACGCGGCCATTTCGATCACGGTGCCGAGCGAGGGTGTGCCCGAGTTCAACGGCAACCGCACCGACAGCGATTTCACGCCGCGGATCAGCGTGAGCTATGCGCCGAACGACGAGCACAACCTGTATCTCGCCTACAGCGAAGGCTTCAAGGGCGGCGGTTTCGACCCGCGCGGCGCCTACAACATTCCGGAGGTCCGGGAAGGCTTTGCACCGGAGTCGGTCGAATCAATCGAACTCGGCGCCAAGTCGGTCTGGGGCAGCGGCAACATCACGACCAACGTGGCCCTTTTCACGATGGACTACACCGATGTCCAGATCCCGGGCTCGGTGCTGCTCGACACGGACGGCGACGGGGAGGTCGACGGCTTTGCCGGCAGGGTCACGAACGCCGGTGGCGCAGAGGTGAGCGGCCTCGAGATCGAAGCGATGGCGCGCTTTACCGATCAGTTCACGGCCACGCTGGGCCTCGGCTTTATCGATGCCGACTACACGGAATGGCTCGAAGCCACGACGGACTCCGAATCCGGCGCCCCGATCTTCGTCGACATCTCCGACCAGCGCGAGTTTCAGAATACGCCTGAAATCACGGGCAGCCTGAATCTCCGTTACGAAATCGAAACCACCAACGGCGCGCTTGCATTCATCGGCGGGATTTCCTACCGGGACAAGACCTACCAGTTCGAGATTCCCAACCCGCTGACCGACCAGGATGCGTTCACGCTCTACGACCTGAGCGTCGTGTGGACCTCAAGCGACGGCGAGTTCCAGGTCGGCCTGCATGGCCGCAACCTGGCGGACGAGGAGTACATCGCGGCCGCGTACGACTTCCCGACGGTCGCCAGCTCGGTCATCGGCTTCTACGGTCCGCCGCGCACGGTAACCCTGAGCGGCACCATCAACTTCTTCTGATACCGGCTATTCGCGGCGCCCCCCTTTTGCCGCGAACCCTGGTCAGGGCCACTTCCTCGGAAGTGGCCCTTTTTTGTTACTCGATCGCCAGTATATCGGCGTAGGCAAAGAGCGCAGCGACGCCGCCCGTGTGCAGGAATGCGAGTTTCTGTTCCCGACCGAACCGGCCGGCGCGGATGTAGTCGATCATGCCTGCCAGCGCCTTGCCGCTGTATACCGGATCGACCAACAGCCCTTCACGGCGCGCGAGCAACAGGACCGCCTCGTTCATGCCAGCGGTTGGCTCGCCATAGCCCGGACCGACGTAGTTGCAGTCCGCGACGATGTCGTCGCGCGAAACGCATCCAGCCTTGCCGATGTAAGCCGCCGTCGCCGTGGCCAGCTCGTAGACTTTGGCTTCCTGCTCGGCGCGCGGGACGTTGACGCCGATACCCAGTATCGGCAATTCGCTGCCGCTGGCACGCAGCCCAACGGCCATCCCGGCGTGGGTGCCGGCGCTGCCCGACGCGAGCACGAGATGATCGAACGCGACGTCCTGCTCGTCACACTGCCGCAGGAGTTCTTCGGCACAGCCGACGTAGCCGAGCGCGCCGACCGGGTTGGAGGCGCCGCCCGGAATGATGTACGGCGTGCCGCCGGCTGCCCGTACTTCGTCCGCGATCGCGTTCATCGCCGCGTCGAAATCGGTGCCGCCCGGATACTCGCGCAGGTTGGCGCCGAAGATCCTGTCGAGCAGCACATTGCCCGAGTGCAGGTAGAGCTCGCCAGGATCCCCAACCCGGTGCTCGAGCAAAACCTCGCAGCGCAGGCCGAGCCGCGCGGCGGCCGCCGCCGTCTGGCGCACGTGGTTCGACTGCACCGCGCCGACCGTGATGATCGTATCGGCGCCGCGCTCCAGCGCCTCGCCCATCGAGAATTCGAGTTTGCGGGTCTTGTTGCCGCCGGTCGCGAGGCCGGTGCAATCGTCGCGCTTGACCCAGATTTCCGGCCCGCCGAGATGCTCGGTCAGGCGCGGCAGGAATTCGAGTCGCGTCGGCAGGTGCGCCAGCGGGACGCGGGGGAAGGCGTTCAGCAGCATGGTATTTTCCTTGTCGGCGTAGCCGGGCAGGCCACCATGCTACCGAATTGAACCTCAGGAATTAACTCCGGCACACCGGAATTATGTCCGGCATTACCGGCGTTTCGGCTGCGAAACCCTGCTACTTCTCCGGTCGCAACTCGCTGATAGCCCGTGAGCGGTGTCTCGGCAAACCCGCACCTTGCGGAAGTATCAAGAGTATCGGTTCTTGATACTTTCTCTGGGCCACCCGGTTGGGTCACCATCACAGACTAGTCCGGGCCAGAACTGGAATCAGTTATCGAACGGCAGCTTTTGCCAACAGCAGCCGCTTGAGTGTCTTGTTCGGGGAAACTGCGGCGGGCTGGAAACGGCCATTAGCGGACATTAGCCAGTGCTCCACCACGCGTATAAGACGACAGCGATGAAGCCTAATAGGACAGCAGTTTCCATACGATCAACCAGCCATTCTAAGACTGTTCTGGCTCTTGGGCTCAGTTTGATGCCGCCTTGTAGTTCATCGGCACGCACCCTGAGGTCTTCGGGGATAGAACGACCGGCAATGACCGCATAGTAGAAGCGCATTTTTGGGCTGACAGATAACCATAAGAGAATTATTAGAACACTCGCTGCGGAGGCCAAGACTCTAGTTGTTTCCAGCATTGGTAAACTACCAAGGAATCCCTTACCCATTACCGTCGCCGCGCCTAGCGTAATGACATAGAGACCAATGATGAAACGACTCAACGGACTGTTGACATTTATTGTGTAGAAAATGCAAACAGGCAAGACGAAGTGTAGAACCGCGACGTATGCCGCCTCTGCTCCGACAGGGCCTGCAAAATCGAGTGTGGCGAATACTGCATAGACCAAGGAGGCGGCAGCGGAAAACACCGAAATCGCACCCGCGAGCTTCAGAAGTGCGGGCGGTTCAACATCCGGACGATTCGTGAACTTGGGAGACCAGAGTCTTACCTTTGTACCCGGCCTCATGCTGGTCAACTTGAATCTCCGATATTCGTGCCGAATCTAAACGGCCGCAATGAGTCAGTAGCAGAAATTATAGCCCAGGCACGACGACTGTCACCTTGCGGCCAGAAGCGGCCGTCGAGCCTCGGGAACAATGATTACAAATACTGCCTCGTGTGAATTACCCCGAAGACCAATATCGAGAGAACCAGGACGACAATTACGAGCAACCACAACGTAAACGAACTTCCTCCGTGCTCGCCTTCCTCGTCTTCATCAGCGGCATTCTCCTTGCGATGCCACCTGTGCTTCGCAAGTATCTTGTTCAGCCGCAAGAAACCCATGCCCATCATGCTGGTGTCCTCGATTGTTCTGCTCGCGCCTCATAGCCAATAGCAGCCGTCAATCCTCACTCCTCATAACGAATATTGTATGCGAGAGAGACAAGAACCCCTGCGGCGTAACCAACCGGGATTCCGATCACCGCGGATACGGGCGCCAGAGCTCCCAAAATCGCTCCCCCAATTCGGAAGATCAGTCCGCGCCGAACTGACCAGGAGCCGTCAAACCAACGTCTGAACTCCCACGCAAACCAGCATAGAAATATCACGCCGAATACCATTTTGACTATTTCGCTCATAATTTGTCGTTTGGTACGCAAAGCAAGAATAAAGCGTTACGGGTGGTCATCTTACGGCCAACCGGCCAGACCGCAGAAATCGGGCTAATTACAACTACCGGGCTCCAGTTTCGTCGGGCCCAATCACTTCAATAGTTGAACTCCATATTTCCATTAATCGCGCGAAGTTCTCGTTTTCCCCATAGTTTGTGGAAAGCCCCTTCATATAGAACTTCCGAATCAGGGTCGCTGCCCCTGGGTGACCATCGACCGCCGCTTCGCCCAGCAGGGTCATACCGTATTCATCCGTAGGGTCGAGCTTGAGCCTCGCTATCGCCAGATTGAATCTGGCCGACGCGAAAACCGCGGGAGTTTCCTCCCGAATCGCCGAAAGTGCGTCATACCAATTTTGGGCATTGATCAATGCCTCTTCCCTATCGGCATCAGACGTGGCTTTGATAGCCGCCTTCCCAAAGTAGCTCACGCAAGCATGCATTCCTTTGTCGAAGCCTTGTTGTGCTGACAGCACATAGAAAATCATGGCTCCCTGGTCGCTCTGGTCCATCAAGATGCCATTTTCTGATAGATGGCCAATCCAAAATGATGCTTCGCCATAACCGGCGTTCGATGCCTCAACCAGGTGCATCAATGCGGATTCCGCTTGTTCCTCAAGTTTAGTGCCATGCTTTGCCGTATAGAGAAACAGGCTGACTTTGTCGCTGGCCTCACCATTATTCGCCAGATCCAAGAGCCGGTAATACTCTTGGAGAATCGGGTCGCTGTCACTCTCTTCGGCGCCCCATCCAACTTGAAGTAACAGGCACAAGATAGTGGCGAGAACAATGCGAAGGTCTGGCGCGGCTAAACTCATAGAATCTCGGCATTACCGAGCATCCGGCTCGGGTCAGTACTAGCCTCTGAGTCTATCATCAGGCGAGCGCCTGGAGTCGGACAGCTAACAGACAGTCTCAACCGTCATTGGCCGGGGTGCCAGTGACACCATCCCTAACTTCGCGGATTTGCCAAGCCTCTCCGACCTTGGCCAAAAAGTACATCGCGCTTGCAATGTCAATCGAATTCCGCGTGACGCTAGCGAATGCCGCAGCAGAGCAATCGGGACATCCATCTTCAAAACCAAGCGGCATCAAGCCGATGGCTTCAAAGCCGACATTCTCGAAGTCGAACAAATACTGTTTGAGGCTAAGCTGGGGCGGGTACCGACTGTCGCTGCCAAGAAACAGGTGGCTTGAGACCAGTTCTATAATCGCTGCGACATCGTCTTCGGATGATCGGACTGCATCATGAACATCATCGACGTCGTACAAAGAAGCCGACCAACCGAAAATACCCGATGTCGGCAACACTGGTGCAAAGACGACCACAACAAGAAGCAGTGTGACAAGCATGAGGATCTTCGACCCACTCATCGGTGCGTACCTCTAACCCTATTCCTACGGATCCTGCGCCGGCTGCAGAACTCTGTTCGACTTCCGAACTTATTGTCACCCTCAACCCCATTGGGGCCAATTAAGACGTTGGTGAAGATTGAACGGTACAGGAGGCCGAAGAGGTACTTCTGCTCCGCCTCTAATGACACGACCCACATCCCATTGAGCAATAGTTTAGTTTCCAGCTCAATAACGAGCCCGGAAATTGGTGATGGAATCTGCCGCCTTTGGTCGTGGTCTTCTAAACTGAAGCTCTCGGCACCCAATTTGGAAGCATCGTCCTTCAACGTTTCGAGTACTTGTCTCGCTTGGCTCCACTTGGTGTCGGTTAGCATTCAGTCACCGGAACGAAAAAGCGACAAGAGAAAGAGTCAACGACCGAAAATCGGAAAGTTTGCTTGGGGTCATTAACGGAAAGCTTACCTCAAATCCGGCCACAGGCGGCTCGCGGCCCAAACCAGCCGTTGTAAGCCTTGACTAATCGCAACCCCTGTCGGTCGGGCTATTGTTGGCGCTCAGCAGCGCATCGGCAATTTTCTCGAATACTGATGATTGCCCGCCGGCGTCATTTCTCGGCCCGAGAACCATTATAGTCAGTATCTTGTCCCGCACCAGGACTGCTCCGGAAGTAAATCGAAACACGTAGGTCAGCATCGATCCATCAGTTTGTTGATATCGATTTTCGAAGGTGCCTGAGACAGCCAAGTATGAGTCCCCCTCAACAACTTCATCTGAAATGTGCGATGGGCTGTCAATGAGTTGGAGCAACCCGCCCTGCGAAGAAACCGCAAGGTCTTCAAACGCGGTTTCTTCGATTTCCCCAGCGACAATTGCGCGAAGACCATCAATGTCGGCTCTTGCGGCTTGTTTGAATGCTACAAAGTGTTCGTCGTCGACCGAGACAGTATCATCCAGTATTTTAGTCTTGACGATTGGGGCAACGTCTGCCCAAGGTTTATATTCAGTTCCTAGCGATGGTCCGAGCAAGACAACACAAGGCTCTTGGCCGCACTCTTGTGCCAGCGATGACGCGAAAAGATGCTCGGCTGATGAACCGGCGTCGATAAACGAGTAATTGTCGATACTCGGCACGACGATGTTCGAATTGCCAATCGTAATTACGGCTGAGAAGACGGCGGACTGAGCGAAAAGCCCAACGATGGCCACACCAATTAATCGAGAGATGCTCATCCGGGACGCAATCTGGGCCTACGCAATAGAGTTATTTCAGCTAATCGATGAATGACTGCAATGGGTCAGCAGCGGAAATTATAGCCCAAGCGCAGCGACCGTCGCCCGCCGGCCAGAACCAGACGGTGGCAATGCGCTAGTGACTGTCCCAATTGTAGTGCACGGTTCCGCAATGTCGGCACTTGAACTTGTATATCGCCGGGCTACCTTTTGGCTGATAAGACTTCAGCATTTCTTGGAAATCGCCGACTGGCAAATCGAAATCCTTTGCCACTCGCGAGCGATCATCTTCGTTCAGGGCCGCTAACTCGCCGGGGTCAGCATCGCCGTGAAACTCGCACGCATCGTCACAACAGCTTATCCAGCTTTCCTGCTGCCAAGAAATGTATCCCGGTGTACGAAGCGTCACTTCATCTATGATTTCGGTCGAGATTCCAGCCTGTGACAGTGGCCATGAATCCGAGAAACTGGCACCAAGCTTCGCACTGGCTGAACCATCAGCGATACACCACGGGCAGACAAACTCAATCTCCTTTTCCCCATAAGGAGTGGTGCAATAAACGTATCCTCGCGCCTTACCGCAACATTCGCACGATTCGTCGCTCGGAATGATTGATTCAGTAGCTATCGGGTTCGGGTGATATGTGAATTTGGGGAGGTCGCTCACCGATACCTCGAATTGACAGAAGGAACTTGCTCTTAAGCGAGCGGCTGCAAAGGGTCAGTAGCCGTCATGTTACCGCAGAATTGGTGACTGGCTGCTTCCAGGCGTATTCGGGCCGGTCGATAGATCGAGTCTACCGTTTGAATCCACAGGCAGAACCGGACATTAGTACTTTACGGAATGGTCCGATTTATCGGGGCCGAACCAGTCGGCTAAGAGCGGCCACTCAGACCCGCGTCGAACCGATTCCGTCAGAATCAAAAAAAGACGACGTGATCAACAAGATAACGGTCGCCCTCCTCGACAAGAACGAGTTCAGCGACAAACTCATCGTCGGTCTTGGTGCAGAATTGCTTCCAGACGACCGCGATCGAGTCTTCCCGCCGAAATATAGCGACATACACACGTCTATCTAGGAACCCCCATTTCTCTTGGTAGTTGCGACACATCCTGTCGAGGCTCTCGGGAGTAACGATTGCCTTCAACCTATCCGTAAAGTCCCGAACGTGTCTGGCGTGATCAATGGCGGTGGATGCCGCCATCAGGTTATCCATGATCGGATCGACGACGGCGAGAATCTCATCGTCACTTCGATTTGCGAGTTCCATGTTTGTTTGGCAGCCCTGTCTCTAAGTACGCAACGCTGTGCAAAGGAAAATCGACTGTTTCCAAGCCGGCCGCTTTGGGGCAGTAGCGGAGATTATAGCCTGGACTCGATAACCGTCGCTTTCCGGCCAACAGTAGCCGGCCGAAGTAGCTACTCAGACGAAACTAACTTTCTAATTCGCTGCCGGACGAATACTTGAATTATCATGGCCACCCCCCCGCCGAGAAGACCGCCAAAGATTATGGCGCTCACCAAGTAGTGCCAGAATGACGGGTTATCCAAGAAAGCCTGAACGAGTCGATCGTCAAGAAAACCGGTGTAAACGAAAATCCCGAAGCCAAACACAACACCAAAGACCACCCGGTAGTGCTTCCAAGCACTACGCGAAATATTACTTAGCTCGGCATCGCTTAGGTCTGCAGCGCCAGGAACATTTGCCCGGGCCCAAATTGCGTTCTTGTCCATTGTCGCCTCCGCACTCGTGCGGCTAGTAAGGGTCGACAGCCGCGATTGTACCCAAATCGTCTGGAGGGCTGAAGTCGGCCAGAAGCAGTCACGCGTATCCCAAAGCAAACTGCAGAATCGGCGAAATGGCCGCGCCTACGCGACTGGTTCTCTATTCGTATACGTGTAGGTCCAGATGTTCGCGAGTGAACATGACGAGCTCGTACTTACTGTACTTGTCGTTTGTGGAGCTATCTCGCACTGCGCAGGACAGCGCCTTTGTTGCGATGCCAGTGCCTTCAAAGTTCGACGATCGGCGTGAAGCCGCCATAGATCAGTCGCTTGCCGTCGAACGGCGCAGGATTCTTGTTCGGATCCATCCGCTCGTCGTGGAAATCGTCCGACATCATTTTACTCATGGCGGCATCCCGCGTTTGCTTGTCAGGCCATTCGATCCAGGAGAAAACGACCGTTTCATCGGCCTTCGCCTGGACCGACTTGCGGAAATCGGTCACCTCACCAGTGGGCACATCGTCGGCCCAGCATTCGACCACCCGTGTCGCGCCGAAATCCATGAACACGCTGTCACCCCGCCTGGCGTGCTCGATATATTCTCGTTTCCTTGCGATCGGTACGGCGATAACAAATCCATCGATGTAGCTCATAACTATTTTCCTGCGGGCCATACTTGCAAATGGCGGCAATGGGTCAGCAGGGATAATTATAGCCCAGACCAGGCGACCGTCGCTTTCCGGCCGTGACTTCGATCGGTCGTTGGAAGGGCTCAACGGATATCAAGATCATCTGATGACGGCCTCCTGCGCCGCCAACCCATCCAAATCCCTACCCCGATCAAGGCAGCCGCCAACAGAGCCGACGCATAGAGGTTCAGGAAGTATGATTCACCCTGCTCCTTGATGATATCCGGGCCCAGCCCCGAAGTGTGTCTGAGCCCGAACGTACTGAGGGCAATCACGATCGGCAACACAATGAACGGTAAACCGAGCCACCACCTGAACCTGCCTGCCAATATCGCGACACAGCCAATCAGAACGGCTTGCACCCACATTCCGGGCACGGAGAGGACCTTGTCAGAAACGTCGGCAAATGCGGGTGCAGCCAAAAGGCACGACCACGCGGCACCTGCAACTGGCGTTATCGATCGGTTCAGTGTTGCAGTTCGTCGTGCCCGCACCTCTGCTCCAGTTCAATCATGGCTTCGGCAAACGCGGTGCCAAGGCGGATGAATCCCTCGGTGTTGTAGTGCCAACCATCTTCCAGGTAACCTAGATCATCGGTGGCCGTAACGTACTCCGCACAGATATCGTTCTTCACAAATTCCTGCTGCGCCCTCTGTACGGTTTCGATGTAGTCCATCACCGAGCCATCTTCAGACATGCCCGAATCCGTTATTCTTCCGATGACCAGGGGCAGGTCGTCCACGCGCAATGCCGCTCGTAACAAACCCATCAATCGTTCCAGATTTGTGCGGTAGTCGTCGGCAGCGGCTTGACTGTCGTATGCGTCGGCCTCTCCTTGCATCCAGACAATGCCGGATGGAACAAGACGATCCGCGATTCCGTCACCGTCGATATCGCCATGCGCCAATGCACTTCGCAGGGTCTTCAGTGCATTATCATATTGATTGAGGCCCGCACCTTCTGTGAAATCGGGATGCCAGTTGCTGTAGCCGACGCCCTCGGCCAAACCCGAGCCGCCCAACGCGTACTTGATGATCGCGACTTTCGTGTCACCCGGCTGCTGCCCCATCGTATGGCCGAAAAACAATTCGGGTCCGAACCTGTCCGACAACTGGTTAGTGACACCGTCTGTCCTGAATCCAGTGCCAAATCCAGGTTGCAATGGTTGCCAGGTTCCAACGCCACCGTGTAGCTCATTGTCGTACGCCATTTGCCCTACAAAAATCATCACCTTCTGGGACGGCTTCAGAGCACTCTCCGGCAGTTCGTCGGTAAAGCCGAAGCCTTCCATGTTGGACTGGCCACCGAGATAGTAAAGCTTGTAAGTCGTGCCTTCACCGCTTGAATCGCCAGCCACGCACCCAGCGGCAAGTACAAAAAGCGCAAACACAAGTACGGCTGGAGCTCTGAGACTGCGCATCCTGAATCACCTTTATCCAGTTCATTCTCAATGCGAGTTAGTTGCCGCCATGGGGCAGCTTCGGTGTAGCGGGAGAAATTATAGCCCATACCGGGCTACCGTCGCCTTCCGGCCAGATGACGACGGCAGATCAGTGGTTCACGGTGCGAAAAATCACAGAGTTGGTTCGCCCGCTTCGGCGTCTAGGTCGATTCGACCGGTCTCAGCTTGCCGTCCTCGGTCCGCAGTAGCTGCGAAGATTCGAGGTCAACCTGGTTGCGCCCCGCGCGCTTCGAGCGATACAGCGCGCGATCGGCGCGCCGGACCATGTCATCGAGTTCCTTGTCGCTGTCCGAGATGGACGCAACGCCGAAACTCGAGGTCATCGGCAGGCCGATGGTGGTCATTTCTATCGGGCTTACACCGATCTTGTCGCACAAGCGGTCCGCCAGCGCCATCGCATCCTCGAGACCGGTGCCGGGAAGCAGCACGGCGAACTCCTCGCCTCCGACCCGCGCCACGACGTCTTCCTTGCGGCGATTCTCGGCAAACAGCTTCGCGAAATGCCGGAGTGCGGTGTCGCCGGCCGCGTGGCCGAAGCGGTCGTTTATCACCTTGAAGTGGTCGATGTCCGTCATGATGACCGACAGCCTGGTGCCGCTTCGGCGCGCCAGCGAGAATGCCTTCTCGCCGTATTCGCAGAAACCGCGCCGGTTGAGAAGGCCGGTAAGCTGGTCGCGAACGGCCAGCTCGCGCATTCTCTCCGCGATATCCGATGCCATCATCAGGATGACGAACATCGACATGGCTATGTACCCGCCCGGCAGGGTCAGGAAACTGAAATGCATGAATGCGGCCGTCAGTGCCTCATCGCGCAGGGCGCCCTGTGACAGGCCGATCCAGGCAGCGAACAGCTGCGTAATGCCGAACAGGAAGATGGCGATGGCCGCGGCCCATTCGGACGGGCGGGTCTGTTCACGATGGTTGACGATGAGAAATGCCGACAGGATCAGGGTAACGGCGGCGTAGGCCGGGACGATTCCCCGGGCCACGCCCTCGTGCGGTGCGACCAGCACGAACCAGGCTGCAATGGCGTAGGTGACCGCCGCAGCCGGGAACAGTTTTTGCGGAAGCCATGCGCACCGGGTGCGCTGGGAATGCCCGCACAGGAACAGCGTCATCATCCCAATCGAGAACGCGTACTCGACGAGCAGCTCGACCGCGGGAGAGGGCAACGCTCCGGCACTCAGGGCAGTACCCCACTGCAGCGTGCCCAGCAGGAAAGCGATCGCCCAGCTCAGCGCGTGCGGCCTGCGGCCGAAATTTATCCAGGCGATAATGAACGTCACGGACAGCGCGGCGCTGCTGACCATCAGCGAAAAGACGATGAAGTAAAAATGCGCTGAGCTCATATCCCCGTTGGTTGCCGGTGCGAAAACCTGCAGGCATGGTGCCGACTGCCACGGGCGCGAAACTTGACGTAGTTAACAGAACGCACATCATGTGCGTTACGCCGGGCTATTTGGGCCACATTTACCAGTGCTGTAACCGCGGAGGGTGCTCACCGATGACCAGGATGCCGACAGGACCCGGACTTGCGCTATGCCTGCTGGTTTTTTTCGCCTGCATGGGCCTTCTCCTGACCGGCTCTTCGTTGCTCACCGTGGCTTTGAGCGAGCGCCTGGGGCTGCCCTGGGGCACGCCCATCACGTGGCTGGGGATGGTCGCGCTGGTTTTCGCGCTATGGTTCGGGTCCGCCGCGCTCCGTGCACCGCGCACGCACGCGGATCGCAACTACCGGCGGGCCTGGGCGGTGCTGCTGGCGATGGCCGTGCTGTGGCCTTTCGTCAGCTATGCCCTGGCCGGAAACTGGTCTTACTCGTTCGGGCAGCGCGAAGGTTTCCAGGGCAGCTCCGCCGCCGCGGACTGGTTCTTCCGCTACAGCTTCAGCGTCCTGCTACTGCCTCTCTTGTTTGTTTTCGTGCGCAGCATGCATCGGCTCCTGGCCGGGCGGTCGTCGCCGCGCAGCGGTCCCTGATCAGCGCCGCACGGTCACCGACTTCAACTGCGCGAAGACGCGGTCCCCGGTTGCGAGCCCGAGCCGCGCGATCGAACGATTGGTTACCTGCGCCAGCAGGTCCTGGTTGCCGACGGCGAGCCGCACGAGGGCGCGGGCCGCATCGACCGGGTGGATTTCCTCGACCGTGGCGCGCAGGACATTGAGTATCGTCGATTGCGACGGCCGCTCACGCGCGATGCTGACGTCGTTGGCGGCAATGCGCAGGCGCAACAGCCTGGTGCCCACGGCGAACTCGCCCGGCACCCAGATGTCGCCGTCCCCGAAGTCGAAGCGGGTCAGCCCGTCCTCGTGATCCACGGGAGCGGCCCACAGTACGACACCGGCATTGCGGCCCGACAGCGGCGAAACATCGGTGCGCGACAGCACATCGAACAGGCTGCCGTCGGCAGTGACCTGGCCGCCATCGAGTACGACAAGGTGGTCGCAGAGGCGGCCAATCTCCTCGATGTCGTGGCTGACATAGACGACCGGCACGGACAGCTCGTCGTGCAGCCGATCGAAATACGGCAGCAGCTCGTCCTTGCGCCGGCGATCGAGCGAGGCCAGCGGCTCGTCCATCAGGACGAGGTCCGGGGAACGCATCAGGGCCGCGGCGATGGCGACGCGCTGCGCCTCCCCGCCAGACAGCGTCTCGATCCTGCGGTCCAGCAGCCTGCCGAGCCCCAGCATGTCGATGACATGCTCACCGTCGATGCGGTGCGAGGTGGCGCGCCGTGCCCCGTACTCGATATTGCCCCGGACATCGTGATGGGCAAACAACGTGGGTTGCTGAAAAACGTAGCCAACATTACGCCGATGAACCGGCGGCCCGCCGCCCCCTTCGAGGCCGGCAATGCAGCGCAACAGGGTCGTCTTGCCCGAGCCCGATTCGCCGAAGATGCCCGTAATCCCCGAGTCGGGAATATGCGTGTCGATATCGAGCAGGAAGTCGCCCTTCCTGACCCGGTGCCGTAGCCGGATCATCCGCGGCTCCAGCGATGGTTGACCGCGAACATCGCAAGCAATGCGAGGAACGCGAAGGCGAGCAGTACCAGTGACAACTGGTGTGCCGACGAATAGTCGAGCATCTCCACGTGGTCGTAAATCGCGATGGACACGACGCGTGTCTTGCCCGGAATGTTGCCGCCGACCATGAGGACAACACCGAATTCGCCGAGCGTATGCGCAAAACTCAGCACCGCGGCACTGACGAAGCCGCGTTTCGCGAGCGGCACCGCGACCGAAAAGAAGGCATCGAGCGGCGAGGCGCCGAGCGTCCAGGCGCGTTCGAGGGTCTGCCGCGGCAGCGACTCGAACGCGTTCTGCAACGGCTGGACTGCAAACGGCAGGCTGTAGACCGTGGACGCGATGACGAGCCCGGTAAATGAAAACGTCAGTGCATTGCCGGTCAGCGTCACCCACCAGCTACCGATAGCGCCCTCCGGACCGAGGAGAATCAGCAGGTAAAAACCGAGCACGGTCGGCGGCAGCACGATGGGCATGGCGACGATGGCCTGCATGACCGGCTTCCAGCGGGTCTCGGTACGTGACAGCCACCAGGCCAGCGGCGTCCCGAGACCGATGAGGACCACGGTCGTCACGAAGGCGAGCTGCATCGACAGCCAGAGCGGGCCGTACAGGTTCACTCGGGCATCTCGTAACCGTCCTGCTCGACCAGCTCACGCGCCTCTGCGGATCGCAGGAACTCGAGAAACGCCCTCGCCGCCTCGCTCGCTCCGTCGAGCAGTACCGCCTGCTGCTCGAGCGGGTCGTGTGCGCTCGTCGGCACCTCGTAAACGCAGCTCGGCTGGTGGGGCCAGGCGCGTAGCTGCGCGCGCGCCGCGAATCCGATCACGGCGTTCCCGGTGACCGCGAACTGCCATGCCTGCGTGATGTTCTCGCCGTAGACCGCGCGTTCCGATACGAGGTCCCACATCCCGGCGCCCTCGAGATACTGCTGCGCCGCGGCGCCGTACGGCGACGTGGCCGGGTTGCCGAGCGCGACGAATCCTGCACCCGGGTCACGCAACGCGGCAAGACAATCCTGCACGCGGGTCGAGAAGATGACGAGGCTCCCGGTCGCGTAGGTGAACCGTGAGCCGGGTACGGCGCGCCCGGCCTGTTCGAGCAGCGCCGGGCGCGCGGCGTCGGCGGCAAGGAACACGGCAAAGGGCGCGCCGTGCACGATCTGCGCGTACAGCTTGCCCGTCGAACCCGCGCTCAGCTGCACGGCGTGGCCGGTCTCGTCGCCAAAGCGGTTAGCGATGAGGGTGGCCGTGCTCCTGAAATTGCTCGCGACCGCGACCGTCACGGTATCGCCAGCCTGCGCGGCGCCCGCCACGATGGCCAAGAGAATGAATGCTGCGCGGCGGCGCACGCGGGCTCGTCTAACGGGCTGCAAGCTCCGCTTTCTTTTGCCGACGGAATCGATGCAGGAGGGGTTCGGTGTAGCCGTTGGGCTGTTCGCAGCCTTCGAACACCAGCGCACAGGCGGCCTGGAAAGCGATGCTTGATGCAAAGTCGTCACTCATGCGTTCGTATGATGCATCACCCTCATTCTGCCTGTCGACGACTTTGGCCATGCGCTTGAACGTTTCGAGCACCTGCTCTTTCGAAACCACGCCGTGCAGCAGCCAGTTGGCCATGTGCTGGCTCGAGATGCGCAAGGTCGCGCGATCTTCCATCAAGCCGACGTCGCCGATGTCGGGCACCTTGGAGCAACCCACTCCCTGGTCGATCCAGCGCACCACGTAGCCAAGAATCCCCTGTGCATTGTTGTCGAGCTCCGCCCGGATCTCGTCGGCGGACAGGCCGCTCACGTCGCCGAGCGGGGGCGTCAGGATGTCGTCGAGGCTCGCCATCTCCCGCCCCGCCAGCTCCTCCTGGCGGGCACGCACGTCGACGGCGTGGTAGTGCATGGCATGGAGCGTCGCCGCGGTCGGCGACGGCACCCAGGCGCAGTTGGCGCCCGCTTGCGGGTGCGCCTGCTTGGTGTCGAGCATCTGGCGCATCTCGTCGGGCTTCGGCCACATTCCTTTGCCGATCTGCGCGCGCCCGGGCAGGCCGCAGGCAATGCCGACGTCGACGTTGCGATCCTCGTAGGCGAGGATCCACGGCTGTTCCTTGATCGACTCTTTGCGCAGCACCGTACCGGCCTGCATGCTCGTATGGATTTCATCGCCCGTGCGATCGAGAAAGCCCGTGTTGATGAACACGATGCGCCGGCGCACGGCGCGAATGCACTCCGCGAGGTTGACGGTCGTCCGGCGTTCCTCGTCCATGACGCCGATCTTGATCGTGTTGGGCGCCAGCGAGAACATCGCCTCGACCCGACCGCACAGCGTGTCGGTAAACGCGACTTCATGCGGCCCGTGCATCTTCGGCTTGACGATGTAGATGCTGCCGGTGCGGCTGTTCGCCTGCATCCCCTCGCGCCGCCGGTCCGTCATCGCGCAGGCCGTCGTGACCACGGCGTCGAGCAAGCCCTCGAACACCTCACCGCCGTCGGCATCGAGCACCGCATCGGTCGTCATCAGGTGGCCGACGTTGCGGACCAGCATCAGGCTGCGGCCCGGCAGCACGAGTGGCTCACCGTGTTTGCTCGTGTAGCGGCGATCCTGCGCCAGCGAGCGGACCATCGTCTTCCCGCCTTTCTCGAAGTTCGCCTCGAGATCGCCCTGCATCAGGCCCAGCCAGTTCCGGTAGACCGAGACCTTGTCCCCGGCGTCTACCGCGGCGACGGAATCCTCGCAATCCTGGATTGTCGTCACCGCCGACTCGAGAACGACGTCGGCGACGTTGGCCGTCGCCGACTTGCCGATCGGGTGCCCGGGATCGACCCGCAGCTCGATGTGCAATCCGTGGTTGCAGAAGAGGTATGTCCGGCGCCCGCCGTCATCATCACGATGACCCACGAACCGATCCGGGTCCACCAGGCCTGCCGCCTGGCCGTTGGCGAGGCAGGCGAGAAACACGTTGCCGTCGTCGGAGCGGTCGATCCCGTAGCCGTTGACGTCCGCGTGGCTGACGCCCACGAGCGGCAACGCGGCATCCAGGAACTCGGTTGCGTAGCGAATCACGGCAGCGCCCCGGACCGGGTTATAGGCCGCCCCGCGTTCCTGGCCGTTCTCCTCGCCGATGGCGTCGGTGCCGTAGAGTGCGTCGTAGAGACTCCCCCAGCGCGCGTTGGCGGCATTCAGCGCGAACCGCGCATTGGACACCGGTACGACGAGCTGCGGTCCGGCGACCTCGGCGATCTCGCGATCGACGTGCTCAGTCTCGATGCGAAAGGGCTCGCCCTCGGCCACGAGGTAGCCGATGCCGCGCAGGAA
>JBFEJR010000018.1:0-55967 GCA_041553075.1 Woeseiaceae bacterium
GGACCTGTTCAACCCCGACCTGTTCAACCCGGACCAGTTCAACCCGGATCAATTCAACCCCGACCAGTTCAACCCGGACCAGTACAATCCCGACCAGTACAACCCGGACCTGTTCAATCCCGACCTGTTCAACCCGGACCAGTTCAACCCGGATCAATTCAACCCGGACCAGTTCAACCCGGACCAGTTCAACCTGACGTTGACCAGCTCGGACGACCTGCACAACGCCGAGATTCCGGACCCGGACCTGGACGGCGTAACCCGCGACCCGGGTGGGCTCGTGTCCAAGGTTGACGTGAACTTCGGCCTGGAGAACGACGGCAATACGCTGACGCCGTACACGGTCGATTTCGCAATCGCGGATCCCGAGGTCCTGGCGCTGATCGAGAGCGGCGCGATCGCGACGCAGCTGATCGCGTGGCAGAACAAGCAGATTGACGACGTGCAGTACTGCACGCCCCGGCTGGTCACCGAGAACCGCGTCATCTCGGCGGAAAACAACCCCGATCTGTCGCAACTGTCGGTGCCCACGATCCTGGATAACCGCGCCGGCGCCCTGACCTACTACGTCGCGCCCGACGACATCGTGCAGAACACGCTGCGCTTCATCGGCCCGATCGAACTGGTGCGGTTTGTCGAGGGGCGGCTGCGCGACGACATTATCTCCTACGTGTTTACGGCGCAGACCGCGAACACGGGTGAGAATGAGCTGCGGGACGAGCGCGAGCAGATCATCAACGACCGCATCCCGGCCGCGTTCAACTTCCTGAACGGCACGACGAGCGTCCTCGAAGCCAACGTCGAGCGCGGCGCACTGCTGCCCGTCGATTTCGTAACGGCCGCGAAGAACGGCGAGCCGGTACCGGTTAGCTGTACGCCGGCGCTCGGCTCGACCGTGCCGCTGGATGCGCTCAACGGCGACACGCCCACGGCCCTGAGTTGCTCGGCAACGTCGGCCAACGGCGTCACGGCGACGCTCGACATGTCGGTCAGCGTCGTGGACACCGAGTCGCCGGTCATCGACACCGCGACACTGCAGGATATCGTGGTCGAGGCGGATTCGGTTGACGGCTCGATCGTCACCTACGACTACCCGTCCGCGAGCGACGTCTGGGGCGTCGATCCGAGCCCCGCGGTTGCCTGCTCGCCCGATTCGGGCAGCCTGTTCCCGTTCCAGTCGCCGGGACCGGTCACGACCGTGACCTGCACCGCGACTGACGAGAGCGGCAACGTCTCGGACCCGGACGGCCCGCCGCCGTCGCGCTTCACGGTCACCCTGCAGGATACGAGCGGGCCGCAGCTGGACGGCTTCAATCCGCTGCGCTTCGTACCGCCCGACGCGGACCGGATCGTGCAGCCCGACAGCCTGTCCTTCCCGCTGCTGTGGGGGCCATTCACGGTCATCGACGCCGATCCGAACCTGAGCGTGGACTGCGACCCGGGCTCGCCGGTCGGCGGATTCGTGCGGCCCGAGTATGCATTCGAGTACGACTTCCCGGTCGGTACGACCACGGTCGTGTGCACGGCGGCGGACACGCAGAACCCGCCGGTTACCACCTCGTTCACGGTCGTGGTCGAGGACCGCACGGCCCCGGTCATTACCTTGCTCGGCGACACGCCGGTCCGCCTCGACATGGGTTCCGGCCCGTACGTCGACCCCGGCGCCACGGCGCTCGACAACGGGATCACCGACCTGACGGCCGATATCGTGGTCGACGACAGCGAGGTCGACACCGCGACGGCCGGCGAATACACGGTCTACTACTCGGTTACCGACGCCTCGGGCAATACCGGGACCGCGACCCGCACCGTGATCGTCGAGTTCGCCTATGGCCTGTCCGGCATCGTCGCGACCAAGTACACGGTCCAGGTGGGCAGCTCCAATCCGCTCTACTGGGCCTGGCTCGACATGAACGGCAACCCGGTGGATTCGTCGGGCGACGCGCAAATGCTGACCATTCGCGACTGCGACACGGGCGCCATCCTGATAGACCCGGTCGGTGACCCCGGTGCCAGCGGCTTCCGCTTCAAGGCGGACTACTGGTGGCAGTACAACTGGGATTCGATGGGCCAAAGGGGCAGGACGTACTGCGCGTCCGTGACCAGCGGCCGCACCGGCCAGATCCAGTACTCGGACCCGATCCGCCTGCGCTAACGCAGCAGCGCCCTTGCGGCCTCGGCCAGCGCGTCGCCCTCGGGGCGGCGCGCTGCGAAGGTCATCAGGCTCTGCCGGGCATCGTGCAGCATGCCGAGCTCGAGCTGTGCCCTGCCCGTCCAGTATGGCAAGGCCGCCATGTACCGATAGGTCGGCAGGTCGTCTAGGAACAGCGCGCTGGCCTCGCCGCGGCGCTCCTTGCAGGCTGTGAACTCGTCGAGTGCCTCGGCGCCGTAGCCGGCTTCCAGGAACGCCACGCCGCGATAAAACCTGAGCAGCCACAGGTCCGCGAGCCCGATACCGGATGTTATCGAATCGATCGCGGTCACCGAGTCGCCCGCGCGCAGCGCGACCATGCCCTCGATCAGCGCGGCGTAGGCCCGGTTCTGCGGCTGCAGGTTCTCCTTGAGGCTCGCCGCGATCAGGTGGGCCGACTCGGCATCGCCCATCTCGATGTACATCAGTGCCGCCGGCACCTGGCGGGGCAACCCGCCCGAGGTATCGAGCGCCACGAGCAATGCGTCGGCAACGGCCGCGGCATCGGCCCGGCCACGCCACAACGCCTCCGCGAGCCCGATCCGCAGGGTGGCCTCGAAGTACGAGCTGCCGGCCTCTTCGGCCAGCGTCACGCCCGCCGCGAACAGCTCATGCGCGAGGTCGTACTCGCCGGCGAACATCGCAACGTCGGCAAGCCCCAGCTGGGCCGTCAGGACTCCCCGCGTCCCCTCGGGCCGCATCCTGGCATAGGCCTCGCGCGCCGCCTCGATGTTGCCCTCCGCGAGAGACTTGATCGCGACCGGCAGCCATGCCTTGAAATAGGAGGGGTCTATTTCCCGCACCTTCGCGGCCTCGGCCACCGCGGTCTCGAAGTCGGTCGCGTACAGCGCGTACAGCGCGAAGTTCGAGCGGCCCATGACGCTGTTCGGGTAGATGTCGAGCAATTCCTTCCCCGCCTCGCGCGCCTTGTTGAAATCGAGCGTGTAGAAATACTGCACCGCGAGGCCATTGTGCGCGGTATCGTCGGCCGGGTACTTCTCGACGAGCGCCTCGTAAGTCTCGATAGCCTTGGCGTAGTTGCGCGTTACGAGCGAATAATAGAGGCCCAGCGTTCGCAGCCGCTCGCGCTCGGTCATCGAGCCCATCGACGCCAGCGCTTTCTTCCACAGCTCGTCGGATTCCTCGGTGCGTCCGAGGGCATTGGCGCTCAGCGCGAGGCCGGAGTAGGCCCGGCCGAATTCCGGGTCGTGCTGCAGCGCCTCTTCGTAGAACGCCATGGCTTCGGCGTACTTGCCGTTGTACTGCAGGGATTGCGCTTTCGAGTAGGCTTGCGCGGCCTCGAGGTTCTTTGCCGTGAAGGTCTCCGATGCCTCCAGCTTCTCGCGATCGAGGTCCTCGTCGCCGAGTTCCTCGCGCAGGTCGCCCGCGAGGGTCCCGACCGCGGTCAGGACGTCGGACTTGTCGCGGGCCTTGACCTCCACGGTGGTAAGGGCTTCGCCGGCCTTCGGGTCGATCGCCCGCACGTAGAGCGTGTAGGCGCCGCCCTGCTCCCGGATCGAACCGGCCATGACGAGCTTGATTCCTTCCCGCACGGCGACCAGTCTCGCGGTGGCTTCATCGAGGCGCGACGCCTGCTCATCGAGGATCCTGGCCAGCCGCAGCGCCGAGTCCCGGCGGTAACCGGCCACGTAGGGAGCGCTCTCTATCCCGATTTGCAGCGCCTGCTCGAGCGTGCCGTCGAACAGCGGATCGCCGGTCTGGTTGTCGAAGTCGGCAATCAGCACCGAGATCGGCGGGATGTCGGCCGGATCGACCGCGACATCGTCGCTGACGTTCATGTAAACCGAGAAGATCAGCGCAACCGTGAGCAGGCCAATGACGATGAAGTCCATTTTTCGGCCGCCGAACGGCACGACCACGGTGTCGGTCGGGTCGGCCTGCACCTCGATGCCCTTGTCCGTGATGTCGTAGACCCACGCCAGCACGATGACGACCGGCAGCCCGATCATGGCAACGACGATCAGGGCGCGCATTATCCATTCGGGTGCCTCGAAGGCCGGCAGCAGGACGCTCGCCGCCTCGATCGTGATCCACGCAATGCCGACGTACAGCCCGGCCGTGCGAAACACTTCGCGACGCCGGAGTTCGCGGATCAGTCTAAACATCGGTGCGCCAACCCCCTGCGAAATGGAACGTTTCTGGACCGGGCCAGTCTAGCATGGCATAAAGCTGACCAGCCCTTCATCTCGACAAGCACAAGGACGTATCGGCCTGATTCATTTCAGTTATTTTGCGGTTCCGGCTCTGCTGGCGGCTACCGGCTCGGCGCTCGCCACGGACGCTGGGCCGATCGAGGAGATCACGGTGCTGGCCACGCGGCGCGCGGCCGATGTCGCCGATATTTCGGCCGCGGTTTCGACCTCGGGACGGGATGCCGCCCTCGACCGCAAGCTCGTGACCGACGTGCTCGAGGACCTGGTCGGCGTCACGCTGCAGCAGACCACGCCCGGCCAGGGAGCCGCCATCGTGCGCGGCCTGAAGGGCTCGGCGATCCTGCACCTGGTGGACGGGATGCGGCTCAACAACGCCTTGTTCCGCAGCGCGCCGACGCCATGGTTCGCCCTGGTGCCCGCCACCTCGGTGGAGCACGTCGAGGTCATCCGCGGGACGCCGGCCTCCCTGTATGGCAGCGAGGCCGTCGGCGGCGTGATCCAGTCGGTGTCGCGCCTGCCCGCGTTCCCGGACACCGCGGTCGATCGGGTGGGCGACGTCGTGGTCGGCCTGGACTCCGCGGAATTACAGCGCTCGGTACGCACCACGTTCGACGTCGGCAATCGCTACCTCGCGGGTTCCGTGGGGGCCGAGTACCTGTCCACGGGGAACCGGCGCGTCGGCGACGGCCAACGCATCGGGCCCAGTGGCTACACCTCGAAAGCCGTCCGCGCGGTACTCAGGGGAACGCCGGCGCCGGCACGCACCTGGCTCATCGACGTGCACCTCCTGGAACAGCCCGAGACCCCGCGCGTCGACGAACTCGTTGCGGGCTTCGGGCAGTCCGAGCCCGCCTCGTCCGAATTCGTGTTCAGACCCAACCGGCGTTCCTTCGTGCACCTGCAGCACGAGTTCGTGACGCCGGCCGGTGTCGACTGGAAGATCGACGCGGCCTGGCAGCGTATCGACGACGATCGCACGACCCGTGACTTCGGCACTGCGCTGCGGCGTTACGAGACGAACCGCAGCGACCTCGCAGGGCTGACGGTGAATGCCTCGGGCGACCTGGGCGCCATCGCCTGGATCGCCGGCGCCGATCTGTATCACGACGAAGTTCGCAGCAGCCGCGAGGAAGAGGACCTCGCGACCGGGCAGGTTGCCGACGTTGCGCCGCGGTTTCCGGACGGTTCGACGGTCGGCCAGGCCGGGGCCTTCGTGCGCGTCGAGTGGCAGGCGGCGGCGCGCCAGCGGCTCAGCGCGGGTGTGCGGTACACGGATGTCGAAATCGAGTTGCCGGCGGGCACCACCATTGCGCCGGGGCGGCTGAGCGGCGACCTGGGCTGGATCTTCGATATCGACGAAGCCTGGCAAGTGATCGGCAATCTCGGCAACGGCTTTCGCGCACCGAATATCGCCGACCTCGGCACGCTCGGCAACCGGCCGGGCAATCGCTTCAACATCCCCAACACCGCGCTCGGCGCCGAAACCGTGACGCACCTCGACCTCGGGATTCGCTACCGCGCCCCGGCCTGGCGGGCAGAGCTGGTTGTCTACGGACTGCGATACGACGACCGCATCGTCTCGGTCGACACCGGGGAAACGACGGCCGACGGCCGCGATATCGTGCAGAGCGTCAACGCCGCATCGTCAAGGCTCTACGGCCTCGAAGGCGGCCTGTCCGCCAGCCTGGGCGCGCGCCTCGGCCTGCGCGCGTCGGTGCAGTACTCGCGCGGCACGCAGCGCACCGGTGACGTCAGCGAGCCGGCCGATCGCGTGCCGCCGCTGCAGGGGCGAGTGGCCCTCAGTTTTCGCCAGTCGGACGAGTGGACCTTCGAGGCGTGGTGCATCGCCGCCGACGGTCAGCGGCGCCTCAGTGCCCGCGACGTGCGCGACGTGCGCATCGACCCGCGCGGTACCGCCGGGTGGGCGACCGTCGGTGCCGAGGCTGCTTGGCAATCGGATGCCGGCTGGTCCGTTATCGCGGGCGTGGACAATCTCCTCGACCGCCGCTACCGGGTGCACGGTTCGGGCCTGGATGCCCCGGGCATCAACCTGTCGCTGACGGTGCGCCGTAGCTGGTAGGCCGCCGATCAGGCGAGTTCTTCGTCGATGGTCTTTTCGATGACCGAGCGAATCGGTCCTTCCATGAGCTTCAGGGCGAAGCCGAGCCTGACATCGAGTTCGATGTGTTGAGCGTCGACCTGGAGCTGCCCGCTGACGCCATTCCCTTCGACGTGCAGCGCATCCCCGCGCCAATCGGCCCGCAGCGAGAACTGGTCCTTGAGGTCGGCGGCAATGCGGTCGGCACGCTTGCGCGCCTCCGCCAGGCCGAGGTTATGGCTTCTCCGGATTCTCATCGATTGGGGCCTGCGGGGCATTCCACTCTAGTGTGCACACCCTAATCCTACCAGCTAGCATTTGATCATCGAAACAGGACTGGTCTCAGGAGAGCACCATGGCTAAGAACAAAACCTCGACAAAACAGAAAGGCGGTGAATCCCGCGTTGGCGAAGTGGCCGAACAGCTGGAGCACGCTTTCATGGCAGGGCTCGGCGCACTGTCGGACGCCCAGAAGAAAGGCGCGGCACGCTTCGATTCGCTGGTCAAGGAAGGCGAGAAATTCCGCAAGAAGGCAACGAGCCGGACGGAATCACTGATCGACGACGTCCAGGATGCAATCCGGGACATGGCCGGCGGCGCGCAGTCGCGTGCCAGTGGACTGCTCGACCAGGTCCGGGACAAGTCGCAACTGGACAAGCTGCAAAGCGCTTTCGATTCGCGGGTCGCTGATGCGATGGACCGACTCAACGTACCGAGCAAGAACGACATCGACGCCATCAACAAGAAGCTGAACAAGATCCTTCGGCTCCTGGAAGCGCAAGGCAAGCCTGCGGCAAAGAAGAAGGCAACCCGCAAGCCTGCCGCGAAAAAGACCGTGACCCGGAAAAAGACCGCGACCCGGAAAAAGGCCGCGAAGAAGACTGGCAAGACCACGAAATAGGACATAGACAATGAACGAGAAAATCGTAAGCACGGCACAGACCAAGGCCCCGCAGGCCGAGGTCGGCAAACCCGCAACGACGAGGAAGCCCACGACGAGAAAGGCGACGGCGAGAAAGACCCCGGCCAGGAAGGCTCCGGCCCGCAAGCCGCGCGCCCGCAAGCCGGCACCGGCTCCGAGCGTTTTCGATCGCCTCGAGGGCAGCATGATCGCTGTCCCGTTCAAGGCGGCCAACAAGACGTTCATGGCCAGCCTCGGACTGCTCTCGTTTGTGCAAGGCGAACTCGACAAGCAGTACCGGGAGTTCGACAAGAAGTTCGAGAAGTACGCCAAGGACGGTGAGAAGGTGTTCGATCGCTGGGAAGACCGCGTTGAGGACTTTCGCAAGGACGTGGAAAAGACCGTCGACAAGGCGCGGGATCGCGTACGCCACACATTGAACAAGGCTGCCTGATACCCCCCTTTCAGCAGCCGGAAGGAAAGACCTGCCGATCCCCCTTCGGCAGCCTCTCTCCGCCTGGGGCCGCGTCACTGCGGCCCCTTTTTTTATGTCTCGTACCGCTTGGCCAGCTCGTCGATGTGGCCGGCGGCCGAGCCGGAGGCGAACGGCCGCATCGCGGTCAGGATCGAGTTCGCGACGCGCACGGCGGCAACGTCGGCGGAGTCCCTGGTACCGGTCAGCCGGTCGAAGCGGTCGGAAAACAGCGCGATCACGGCGAGGTTTCGCGCCAGGCGGCGGGCCTCGGTCTCGGCAAGGTTCAGCGTCCCGTGCTTGGCCAGCTGCCGGAGATAGAGCTCGAACGTCGCGCGCAGGCCCGTGGCGAAGTGGCCGAGCGCCTGCCCGACCCGCGGATACGTGTCGGTCAGGGCCTCGAGATCGCGGAACAGGAATCGGTAAGCGGCCGTCAGCTCGAGCAGCAGGTGCAGGAACACCCAGAAATCATCGAGTGACGCCGACTCCGGCGTCGCCAGCACGCGGCGCGCATCCGCCTGGAACTCGTCGAGCAGAGCCTCGACGATCTGCCGCCGCTTGCGGAAATGGTAGTGCAGGTTGCCCGGGCTGATATCCAGCTCGTCGGCAATCTGGTTGGTGGTCGTGGCCGGCTCGCCGTGCTCGTTGAACAGCAGCAGGCTCGTCACGAGAATTCGCGTCCGGGTATCGCGCCTCATGGGCCTACGATGAGGTAAACGGCCGGCCGATTCAATGCCGCGCATACTGCGTAGCAGGTAGGTAGAACCCCCTACGCCAATCCTTGCTGTAACGTATTGAGAAGCGGCGCTCAGCTGCCATGATACGGCTCGGATATCAGTAAATTCTAATCTTCTGAATTACTGCTACCGGGCAGAATTGACAACAAGATAATGCGCATTGCATGGATAGGCGCACACGACGCCGCTGCCCGTGCCCTGGTTCTTACCGGGCCGATTCTCTACCTGAATCCGCTCGCCACGCCTTTTACCCCTTTACCCAATCACACAGGGAGATACTCTCATGACCACTAGGCATGGATTCATTCATCACGTCTGTATCCTGCTGGTCCTCAGCCTCGGCCTGGGACTGGCTGGTTGCGAAGGTGACGACGGCAGCAACGGCCAGGATGGCACTGATGGTGCCGACGGCACCGACGGCACCGCCGGGCAGTCCTGCTGGGACCTGAACTACAACCTCATCGGCGACCCGGACGAAGACATCAATGGCGACGGCGTGGTCGACGTCTACGACTGCAACGCTTATGCCAGCGGCGCCTATGAAGTCGAACAGCTGCATGCCGGTTACTTCACCGAGCACGACTATGAGGGCACCCAGTCGTGCCTGAACTGCCACGGCCTGATGGCCCAGGAGGTCCTCGAGACGGCTCACTTCGAATGGGCAGGCGTCGCGCAGAACCTCGTGGGAGCCCCCGCCGGCCAGATCCACGGCAAGAAGGACTTCCTCAACAACTTCTGCATCGGCGTGCCGAGCAACGAAGCCCGCTGCACGCAGTGTCATGCAGGCTATGGCTGGAGCGACAGCACGTTCGACTTCGCAGACATCGAGAATATCGACTGCCTCGTCTGCCATGACCAGACCGGTACCTACGCCAAGAATCCACGGACCGCCGGCATGCCGGCCGATTCCGTCGACCTCGGCGCGGTCGCACGCAGCGTCGCGATGAACTTCGGCAAGCCGACGATCGACAATTGCATCTTCTGCCACTCCTACGCGGGCGGCGGCGACAACGTCAAGCACGGCGATCTCGCATTCTCGCTCGGCAACACGACGCGTGAATACGACGTGCACATGGGCACCGATGGCGGCGACCTCGAATGCGTCGACTGCCACCAGGTCCAGCGCGACCTCGACGGCAACCTGCTGTCGCATGGTATCGGCGGCATGCCGTACCATTCGGTCGACGAAGGTGTGATGCGGCAATGCGACGACTGCCATGGCACCGCCGCAAACATCCACGCCGGCACCAGTGTCCAGTCAATCGTCGACAGCCATGAGCGGCTCGCCTGCCAGGTCTGCCACATCCCGGCGATCGCTCGCGAGACCTCGACCAAGACCGAGTGGTACTGGGCGACGGCCGGCGAAGTCCGGGATCCGATTCCGCCCGACGCGAATGACCCGACTCGCCCGTCGTTCGACCGCATGAAAGGTGACTTCGTCTGGGCGTTTGATGTCCGTCCGTCACTGCGCTTCTTCAACGGCATGTGGGAAAAGACGGTTATCGGCGTCAACGATACGTACGAGGAAGGCCTCGGAACTCCTGAGGCTCCGATCGTGCTGGGCGCACCGGTGGGTGACTACGGCGACGGCGACGCGATGATCTACCCGTTCAAGAAGATGATCGGCAACCAGCCCGCTGATACGGGATTCCGTCGGATCCTGGTTCCGCACCTGTTCGGCACGGCCGGCGGCCCGACCCCGTTCTGGGGCAACTGGGACTGGGATGCGGCGCTGGCTGAGGGAGCCCTGGCCACGAACCAGCCCTACAGCGGTGAGTATGGCTTCGTCTCGACCGAGATGTACCTGTCGGTCAACCACGAAGTCGCACCGACTGAAATGGCCTATGGCAACGAGGGCAACTGCGGCGATTGCCACTTCAACAACCAGATCGAATGGACCGAACTCGGCTGGACAGCCGACCCGCTCGAGAACGGTACGAGGCCCATGGAGTAACGGGACATTCCCCTCGCCGTAATTGCACGACTTACGGCAACTCAGAGGCGCCCGCAACGGGCGCCTCTTTTATTTGCGAGCGCCGATCAGCGCTCGCTGCCGAGGGCGCGCAGCAGGTCGTACCAGTAGTCGAGTGCCAGGTAGAAGCTGCGTACCGGGACCCGTTCGTTGAGCCCGTGCGCGAACATGTCCTGCTCGCGCATGAACAGCCCGTTGACGCCGTAGGTCGGCATGCCGGCCAGGCGGGTATGCGTTCCGTCGGTACCGTAGGCCGCCATGTAGTTGATGACGGGAACCTCGCCGTAGTACCGGGTGACGGCGTCGCCTACGGCGCTCATGACATCTTCACGCAACGGGGAAACGGGGCTGGCGACCGGGTCACCGAGTACCCGGATTTCGAGCTCGGGACTGTCGGCGGCCGTGAACAGGCGCTGCCTGACCGACTCGACCGAAACGCCCGGAAAGATGCGGCAATTGACCGTCGCCGTCGCCGTCTGCGGCAGCGCGTTCTCGGCGTGGCCGGCCTTCAGCATCGTGGCGACACAGGTCGTGCGCGTGATGCCGACCTGTGACGGCTCGCCCTGGAGCACGGCCTGTGCCGCCTCGTCGTTCTTATCCCTCGCGAAATCGCGCATCGCGGTACCGACCTCGCCGGGCACCAGGGACGAGAGTTTTTCGAAGTAGTCGCGCGTCGTGTCGTTGTGTCGCGCCGGAAACCGGTAGGCCTCGATCTTCTTCAGCGCGCTCGCCAGCTCGTATATCGCATTGTCGGCGCGCGGCCGCGAGCTGTGGCCACCGGGATTGCGAACGCTGAGCTCGAACGTGGCATAGGTTTTCTCGGCGGATTGCAGCAGGTAGGCCACGGGCTTGTGGTCGTGATCGAGATAGCCGTGACCGGCATCGGCGTTGAGCACGTATTCGGCATCCGTCAGCGCGCGGTGTTCGTTGACGAGCGCGCGGATCGTCAGCATGTGGGTCTCCTCATCACCGGTGAACGCGATGATCAGGTCCCGAGTCGGCGTGAACTCATCACGCATCAGCCGCTGGAATGCCGCGGTCAGCGCCACGATCCCGAGCTTGTTGTCGAGCGTGCCGCGGCCGAAGAAGTACCCGTCTTCCTCGATCAGCGTGAACGGGTCACGCTCCCAGTCGGAGGGGATCGCGTCCACGATATCCATGTGCGCGAGCAACAGGATCGGCTTGCGGCCGGACAGGCCGTTGCCGCGGTAGCGCACGACGAGCGATGCAACCTCTTCGCCCGAGGGCAGGGTCAGCGGCAACAGCGCGACTTCGTTTGCATAGAAGCCCGCCTCGAGGAACTTCTTCTGCAGGTAGGCTGCCATTTCCGGGACCTTGCCGTGCCCCTCGGCCGTCCGCATGGCAACGACGTCGCGGAACATCTCGAGCGCCTCGCGCTGGAGGTCGCCCGTGTAGTCCGTGCTGCTGTCCTGGGCCGCAGCGGTTGCTGCACCGAAAAAACCCGCGAGTAATGCGACGATTCTGAACATGGCCATTTCCCGGATTGGTGTTTCCCGCAGACTATCACGGTAGTATTGGTCGCAGAATAACAAGACACTGGGGGTCTCCAATGCGCCGCATCCTGGTTGCCGTGGCGTGCCTGGCTGGCATGCTTCCCTGCCACGGGCAGGTCGTCCTGATCGAGGACGTGCGCCTGTTCGATGGGGTCAACGCCGACCTCCGGCATGGACACGTGCTCGTCAAGGAAAAAGGGGCCGTGATCAGCACGCAGCTGTACATCTTCCGCAACCTGCTCGACGGCGAACACATGACCGACTTCCAGAAGGAGAAAGGGCAGCTGGTGCGGGCGGGCCAGGAAAACCTGATCCGGCTGCTGAAGAAATATGACATAACAACGGGATTCTCCACCGACTTCATTTTCGGCGAGTACCAGGCGTTGCCGCTCGAGTTCGTTGAGCGCGCCGGGTTCTGGAGCAACGCCGAGGTACTGCGGCAGGCGACCGCGGAAGGCGGCGAAATCATTCGCATGGCCGGCAAACTCAACCGCTACGGGAATTTCGGCGAAATTCGCGAGGGCTGGGTTGCGGATCTCTTGTTGCACAACGGCGAGGTGCTCGACGACTTGTCCGTCCTCGCCGACCCGGAAACCAACCTGGCGCTTATAATGCAGGGTGGCAAGATCGTAAAACGTCAGCCGTGGCGCCGGCACGGCCCCGCCAGCGGCTGGTGATAAACCGAAATATTCGCTCTGAAATCAGTGCGCTAAGCTTGCTGCACAACAAGACTGAGAGGACAAGCTCATGCCCTATTCTACCGTCGATATCCGCAACGTCTGCCTTGTGGGACCGAGCCACGCCGGGAAGACCCTTCTGACCGAAGCCCTGCTGCATGCAGGCGGGAAGATCCCGGAGAAAGGCTCGATCGACAAGGGCACCACGGTTTCCGATTTCACGCCCCGCGAGAAAGAAATCGGCCACTCGCAGTTCAACTCGGTCTGTCATCTCGACCATGAGGGCATTCACGTCAACCTGATCGATACGCCGGGGTACCGTGACTATTATGGCCGCGCACTGTCGGCGCTGCCCGCCGCGGAAACCGCCGCGATCGTCGTTAACGCGACCGAAGGCGTCGAGATGATGGTGCGGCGCATGATGAAAGCGGCCCATGAGCGGCGCATGTGCCGCATGATCATAGTCAACAAGATCGATGCCGAGGGCGTCGACCTGCAGAAGGTGTTCGGCGACATCCAGGAGGCCTTCGGTGGTGAATGCCTGCCCATGAACCTGCCGTCGGCGGACGGCAGCAAGGTCGTCGACTGTTTCTTCCAGCCCGAGGGCGACGAGACCGCCTTCAGTTCGGTCGCAGAGGCCCACACGCAGATCGTCGACCAGGTCGTCGAGGTCGACGAAAAACTCATGGAGCTCTATCTCGAGCAGGGTGAAGAGCTGCAGGCCGAGCAGCTGCACGATCCTTTCGAGAAAGCCCTGCGTGAAGAACATCTCATTCCCGTGTGCTTCGTATCGGCCGAAACGGGCGTCGGCATTCGCCAGCTGCTGCAGATTTTCGAGCGCCTCATGCCGAACCCGGCGGAGGCGAATCCCCCGGTCTTCTTCAAGGGCGAAGGCGCGGACGCCAAGGAGGTCAAGGTCCTGCCCGACCCGGACGCCCACGTCGTCGCGCATGTGTTCATGGTCAGCATCGACCCGTTCAAGGGCCGCCTGGCGCTGTTCCGCATTCACCAGGGTACGATTCGGGCAGGCAACCAGCTGTACGTGGGCGACGCCCGCAAGCCGTTCAAGGCGTCGCAGCTGCTGAAAGTCAACGGCGAGAACCACGGCAAGATCGAGATCGCGGTGCCAGGGGATATCTGCGCGGTCCCGCGGGTCGAAGAGGCGCACTACGATGCCGTCCTGCATGATTCCCACGACGAAGATCACTTCCATCTCAAACCGATCAAGTTGCCGCGGCCGATGTTCGGCCTGGCGATCCGTGCGCAGGACGACAAGGAGGCACAGAAAGTGTCCGATGCCCTGCACATCGCCGAGGCGGAAGACCCGTCACTGGTGGTCGAACACATCGTCTCGCTCAACGAGGTGGTCCTGCGCGGGCTCGGCGAACTGC
This sequence comes from Woeseiaceae bacterium, assembly GCA_041553075.1. Taxonomy (GTDB): domain Bacteria; phylum Pseudomonadota; class Gammaproteobacteria; order Steroidobacterales; family Woeseiaceae; genus UBA1847. Next base: position 14,128 of record JBFEJR010000018.1, read on the forward strand.
ACGTGGCGACGGTCCTGCAACAGATCAAGGATCGCCACGATCTCGAGGTCGTCACGCAGTTGCCGTCCATCGCCTACCGCGAAACGATCGCGGCCAAGGCCGAAGGGCATCACCGGCACAAGAAACAGACCGGCGGCGCCGGGCAGTTCGGCGAAGTGTACCTGCGGGTCGAACCCCTACCACAGGGCGAAGGCTTCCAGTTCGCCAGCGAGGTTGTCGGCGGCGCCATCCCGAGCCAGTTCATCCCCGCCGTCGAAAACGGGGTCAGGCAGGCCATGGATGAGGGTGCCGTGAACGGCTACCCGATGCAGGACATCAGGGTCATTGTCTACGACGGCAAACATCACTCGGTCGACTCCAAGGAAATCGCCTTCGTCCAGGCCGGCAAGAAGGCCTTCCTCGACGCGGTCGCGAAGGCGCGGCCGATCGTCATGGAGCCCATCGTCAACGCCGAGTTCACGGTCCCGAGCGATTCCGTCGGCGGCGTGACGGGCGACCTTGCCGGCATGCGCGGCATGGTGACGGGCACGGACGCACTGCCCGATGGCCGCGCACTGGTATCCGGCCAGGCACCGTTGCAGGAACTGCAGGGGTATCACTCGCGGCTCAAGTCACTGACCGGTGGCGAGGGCAGTTTCACGATGGACTTCAGCCATTACGCCGAAGTGCCGCCGAACGAGCTGAAACAGCTCAAGGAAGCTGCGCAACAGGCCTAGAGCGACGCGGGCGCCTGCGGGCGCCCCGGGCCGCCAGGGTTGCCGGTCCTAGTAGCGCCCGTGCTGCTTGAAGATATAGTTGGACAGCTCCATGAACTCGGTGTTCATGCGGTGCACGATGCGATGCGCCGAGCGTGCGACCGCGCGCATTACCTTGTAGACCAACCGGGGGTGGGTGTCGATAATGCCCTCGAATGCCTCGCGTCGCAGTGTCAGGACATGCGTTTCGCACAAGGCGCGGAGCCCCACCGTGTGCGGCGCACCATCGATAAAGCTCAGCTCGCCCGCCAGCTCACCCTCGCGCAGCACGGCCAGGCTCGCGTAATCGCCGCCGGTTCGCTTGACGACCTCGACCTTGCCGTCGAGGATCACGTGCAGCGAAGCGTCGCTACCACCGTCCTCGATCAGGAACTCGCCGTCGCCGAGGTGCCGCTCTTCCATCAGCTCGCCCAGCAAGCGAATGTCCCCGTTGTCGAGTTCGACGCCGAGGGGCGAGTGTTCCACGAGTTTCGCGATATCGTTCATGCGCCATACTATCGACTGCGGAAAATACGAGGTCAATTGGGGTTAGCCACACTGGGGGCCACACGGCGTTCTAGGACAATACGGCCATGACCAGACTGACCCAGAGTTACGTGACCGGCGACGGGTCCGGACAGCTCCTGTACGAGACCATCGGCGCCTGTTTCGACCGCATTGCGGACCAGCATGCCGACAACCTCGCGCTGGTGGTACGCCACCAGGACGTCCGCTGGACCTACCGGGAATTCAGGCGCGAGACCGATCGCCTGGCGACCGGCCTGCTCGCGCTGGGGATCCAGCCGGGCGAGCGCGTCGGCATCTGGGGTCCGAACAGTTACGAGTGGGTCCTGGCGCAGTTCGCCACGGCGAAGATCGGCGCGATTCTCGTCAACGTCAACCCGGCGTACCGCCTGTTCGAGCTCGAGTTCGTGCTCAACAAGGTCGAGTGCAAGGCAATCATCGCCGCCGAGAAATTCAAGACCAGCGAGTATCTCAACATGCTCAATGCGCTGGCGCCCGAGATCGCCTCCTGCGAGCCCGGCTACCTGCGCGCCCGCAAGTTGCCGCACCTGACGACCGTGATCCGCATGGGCGAGGAACGCTCGCCCGGGATGTACAACTTCGGCGAGGTGTGCTCGCTCGGCGGCGACGACGACCGGGCCCGGCTCGCGGAACTCGCGACCGAACTCGGCCCGGACGACGCGATCAACATCCAGTTCACCAGCGGCACCACGGGAAGTCCGAAAGGTGCGACGCTATCTCATTGCAACATCCTCAACAACGGCTACCAGGCGGGCAAGGGCATGGGACTGACGCCCGACGACCGGCTGTGTATCCCGGTACCGCTGTATCATTGCTTCGGCATGGTCCTGGGCGTCCTGGCGGCCGTCACGCACGGAGCGACGATGGTGTTCCCGGCACCGGTCTACGACCCGCTGTCGACGCTGCAGGCCGTGCAGGACGAGAAGTGCACGGCACTGCACGGCGTGCCCACGATGTTCGTCACGGAGCTCGACCTTCCCGAGTTCTCGTCATTCGACGTCTCGACGCTGCGTACCGGGATCATCGCGGGCGCGCCCTGCCCCGAGGAACTGATGAAGCGCATCATCGGCGAAATGCACATGGAAAACGTGCTCATCGGTTACGGCCAGACAGAGGTCAGCCCGATCAACCACATGACGCTGCCGGAAGACTCGCTCGAGAACCGCACCCAGACCGTGGGCCGCCCGATTCCGCACATCGAGGTGAAGATAGTCGACGCCAGCAACCGCGTGGTCCCCATCGGCGAACAGGGCGAGATCTGCACACGCGGTTACTCGGTGATGAAGGGCTACTGGAACGACGCCGAGAAGACCGCGGAGACAATCGTCGATGGCTGGCTCCATTCGGGTGACCTCGGCACGATGAACGAGCACGGTTACGTGCGCATAACGGGCCGCATCAAGGACATGATCATTCGCGGCGGCGAGAACATCTATCCGCGCGAGATCGAGGAATTCCTGTTCACCCACCCGAAGATCAGCGAGGTCCAGGTCTTCGGCGTGCCCGACCTCAGGATGGGCGAGGAAGTCTGCGCATGGGTCAAGCTCAGGAAAGGCGCTACCGCGACCGCGGACGAGATCCGCGACTATTGCAAGGGCCAGATCTCGCATTACAAGATTCCACGCTATGTGCGCTTCGTGGACGAGTATCCCATGACCGTGACTGGTAAGATCCGTAAGATAGAAATGAGCGAGATGATGGCGGAGGAGCTCCGGGGAGCCGCCTGACCGAGGATACGAATCACAGTGTTTGCGAGCCGCCTGAAAAAACTCGAAGCGGCGATGGCGTCGGCCGCCACGTATGACGAATGGCTCGACGCCGCTGTCGCGCACGACGAGGCATCAGGTGCTGCGCGCTGGAAGCACATTGACCAGTCGCGGCGCTACGACTTCGTGTCGATCCGTTCGCGCCTCGACCACCTGCGCAACCTGCGCGCACACGACGATGACCGTGGCCTGCTGTTCACGCTGAACGAAGGCATCCATGGCAACATGGGCGGCATGGGTGCAGCACCGCTGTACGGCAAGGCCAAGGTGGGCACCAAGATTCTCATCGAGGAGTATGTCGAGGAAGTCGCGCTGGCGCTCGAACATCTTGCCAGCCCCGAGGTCGACAACATCAGTTTCGAAGAGAAGCTCGACTTCTTCCAGCGCGCGAGCCATTGTTTCGGGCGATCGGCGCTGATGCTGAGCGGCTCCGGCACCCTGCTCTACTTCCATCTCGGCGTCGCCCGTGCGCTGTGGCACGAAGGCCTACTGCCGGGCATCATTTCCGGGTCGAGCGGCGGGGCGTTCGTCGGCAGCGTCATCTGTGCGAGCGCCGACGAGGAGCTCGATGAGTTGTTCGAGGTCGGCATCATGCATGGCGATGAGCCGCCGACCGGGCTGTTGCAGCGCATCACCCGCTTCGTCAGTTCGCGCCGCATGACCGGCGACGACATCTGGGAGGCACTCGAGGAGTTCCTGCCCGACTTTACTTTCGAGGAAGCGTTCAAACGCACGGGACGGCACATGAACGTGTCGGTTGCGCCCGCAGAGAATCACCAGAAATCGCGCCTGCTCAATTCCGACACATCCCCCAACGTGTTCATGCGCGAAGCCGTGCTGGCATCGACCGCCATCCCGGGCTTCTTCCCCGCCGTCGTACTGATGGCCAAGAACGACCAGGGTGAGCGCCAGGCGTACCTGTCCTCGCGGAAATGGGTCGACGGATCGTTGAGCGAGGACCTGCCGGCCAAGCGGCTCGCCCGCCTGTACGGCGTCAATCACTTCATCGTCAGCCAGACCAATCCCTACGTGATCCCGTTCATCGATACCACCAAGCGCAAGACCGATGCCGTGTCGGAGGTCAAGTACGCGATGATCGACACGGCCCGCGCATGGATCAATGCCGGTGCGGCGATTTTCGAGAAGCCCCTGAGCCTGATTCCGGACGTGCAGCGGGTGACGAACTCCGCCCTGTCGGTCATCAACCAGAGCTACGTCGGGGATATCACGATCTCGCCGCTGAGCAAACTGCACAATCCGCTGCGGGCGCTGGCGTGGCGCTCGCAGGAAGAAATCAGCGAACTGATCGACGAAGGCGAACGCGCCACCTGGCCGCGCATCGAGAGAGTCCGCATCCAGACCCGCATCTCGCGGACCCTGGACCCGATCCTCAAGGACTACGAAGAAAAGCACATCGAACACTACGGCAAACCGACGCCTGCCAAGAAGTCGCAGCGTACGCGGAGGCGCGCGAGTTGAATGCCGTGGACGGATGGCTGGAGCTGCGCCACACCCGGGCGCGCGGCACCAGCCGTTTGTGGCGGCGAAGCTGGGCACCCGAGGGCGAGGCGCGCGCCGGCCTGATCCTCGTGCACGGCCTCGGCGAGCACAGCGGCCGCTATGACGAGGTGGCGCGGCATTGCACGGCGCGCGGGATCGCCGTCTTCGCGCTCGATCATTACGGCCACGGCAAGTCGGAGGGCCAGCCCGGGCACGTGGAACGTTTCTCGGTCTACCTCGACGGCGTGCGTGCCTTGCTTGCGCGTGTGCGCGAGGAGCAGCCCGACGTGCCGCTATTCCTGCTCGGACACAGCATGGGAGGGCTGATTGCCGCGGCCTTCCTGCTCGAAGCACAGGCGGCCTTCCGGGCCTGCGTGCTGTCGGGTCCCGCGTTCCGCTCCGATGCCGAACCGCCGGCACCCGTGATGTGGGTCGCCCGCCTGGTCTCCTGGCTGGCCCCGACGGTACCGACGATCGGCCTGGACCCGGCCGGGGTAAGCCGCGACCCCGAGGTCGTCAGGGCGTACGTCCAGGATCCACTCGTCCATCACGGCAAGCTGTCCGCGCGGCTCATCGTCGAGATGAAGGCGGCAATGCAGCAGACCCTGGCCCGTGCGCCCGACATCGCGCTGCCCCTGCTGATCCTGCATGGCGGGGACGACGTGCTGACCTCGCCCGCGGGCTCCCGCGAATTCTGCGAACGTGTCGGTGCGAGCGACAAGACGCTATCGATCTACCCCGGCCTCTATCACGAGATCTTCAACGAGCCGGAAAAGGATGCCGTGCTGGCCGACATGACCGGCTGGCTGGAGGCGCACCTGTGACCGAAGAGCTGTTTCGCGAGGACGCCTATCTTCGCCATTGCGATGCGGTCGTAACGGCGGGCGATGGCAACGTGCTGCGCACCGACCGCACCGTGTTCTACCCGCTCGGCGGCGGACAGCCCGGCGATACCGGGACCGTGCGCTGGGACGGCGGCAGCGCGGCCGTGGTGGATACGCGTTATGTCGACGGTGCGATTGCCCACATCCTCGAAGACGGCGCCGTGGCGCCGCCGCCCGGGACCGGCGTGACGCTGGCGCTCGACTGGGAACGCCGTTACCGGCATATGCGCATGCACACCGCCATGCACCTGCTCGGCTCGGTGCTGCAGTATGGCGTCACGGGCGGCAACATCAGCGAAACCAGGAGCCGCCTCGATTTCGACATGGAAGACACCGTGGACAAGGAGGCAGTGGGCGAGGCCCTCGCCAGGCTCGTGGCCGAGGATCACCCGGTGGGCTGTCGCTGGATTTCCGAGGAAGAGCTCGACGCCAGTCCCGAACTCGTCAGGACGATGTCGGTGCAGCCGCCGCGTGGCAGGGGCCCGATCCGGCTGCTCGAGATCGAGGGTGTCGACTTGCAGCCCTGCGGCGGCACGCACGTCAGCTCGACGGCAGAAGTCGGTGCCGTGCGGATCGGCAAGGTCGAAAAGAAAGGACGCTGCAACCGGCGCGTCAACCTGCTGCTCGACGACTGACCGTCTCAGTCGATGGCATCCGCCGCGGCGCGGGCCGTCAGGATGCAGCCCGACAGGAAAGTCCCCTCGAGCGACCGTTTCCCGCTGGCGCCGCCGCCGCCGAACCCGGCCGCCTCGCCGATCGCGTACAAGCCCGGAATCGGCTCCCCGGACTTCGACAACGCCCGGCTCGACAGGTCCGTTTGAATGCCCCCGAGGCTCTTGCGCGTGATCAGCCGCAGCTTGATCGCTATCAGCGGCGGGTGGTCGAGCAAGGGTTTGGGCGCGCACGTCCGTAGCCGGTCCGAGCGCCATGCCCGCGCATGCTGGATGCGGCGCAGCTGGTCGTCGTTCCACTGCGCCGGTCCGCGCCGGATAGTGTCGTCGAAGGCCCTCACCGACTCCTCGACCGCCTGCAGGTCAACGTAGTCGGCGCCGTCGAGCACACGCATTTGCGCGACGAGATCGGGCAGCGTGTCGGCGACCAGGAAATGATCGCTCTCCGCCTGCATCTGCCGAACCAGCCTGTGGTTACCGAGCAGTATTTCCCTGAGGAACGGCAGCAGGCGCGCGTCTCGAATATGCGGATTGTGGTCGGCACCCGAAATAGCAAACTCTTTCGCGGCGATGCGCCAGTTGAGGAGCTGCCAGCTCCACGGCTTTGCGAGGGCCGCCAGGCGCTCGCACATCGCATGCGTGTCGAACCCGGTGACCAGCGGCAGGGGTCCGATACGCCGGCCCGTATGATCCAGCCACAACGCCGACTTGCACGGAATCAGGCTCAGGCCATGCCCGTCGAAGTGCGGCTCGGGGTGCGGAATACCGGCAGCGTAGTTCCACATCTTGTCGAGATGCGTGACGACGCCGCCGTGCTGATCGACGACGTCATGCAGGTGACCATCGCAGAACGGATGCGCACCGTTCAGCAGCTCAGCCGGCGCGCCAGGCCAGTTCTCCCGGACCTTCTGCAGGTTGCCGTTGATACCGCCGGTCGCGACGACCGTGACCTCGCCCGGAAACTCCCGCGTCTCACCGGTCTGTTCGAGCGTACCGCGGCAGCCGGTGATGCGTCCGTCGTGATGCAGCAGGTCGTCCACCCGGCAACCGAAGACATAACGCAGCCGTTGACGAGCCGGATGCGCCGCCAGCAGTTCGACGAAGCGCTCGACGAGCCCGAGCCCGGTCCCCCATAGCAGGTGATATCGCGGCACGCTGTTGCCCGGCACGAAGTCGCCGCGCTCCACCCAGTTGACGGCCGGCATGAATCGCAGGCCCTTGCCACGGAGCCATTCGAACACGCGCCCGGCACTGTGCTCGACATAGGTTTCGGCCCACTGCCGGGGCCAGCTGTCGGCCTCGCCGAATTCGGCGAACGAGTGCCAGTCGGCCAGTGCCAGCTCGGGCGTGTCGCGGATACCGAGGCGTTTTTGCAGCGGCGTGCCCACCAGCGCCATGCCGCCGAACGCCGTGCGCGCCAGTCCGCCGACCCGGGTTTCATCGTGGCGGTCGATCAGCGTGACCGAGCGACCGTTCCCGAGGCACTCGTAAGCGGCGACCAGGCCGGCAATACCGGCGCCTGCAATCACAACATCGCTCTTGGAAGAGACCATCGGGAACCCGCTATTGTTTTTGGCTAAACCTTTGTCCAGACTGGAAAGCTCATCGGATATTGGCACTTTCGGGACGCACCCACAATGCTTAGAAGACTACCCGTTTATCTCGCGCTCGCCATGTTCTCCGTCTCGTGCGGGGACCGCAATGACAACCAGGAAGCGGCCATCGAAAAGGACGCGGCCGTGGCCGTGGCCGTCGAGGAACCGTCCGCCGCGGAGGTCGCGACCGACAAGGGCAAGGCGCTGTTCGCGCGCTGCGTAGCCTGTCACGGCGCCAATGGCGAAGGCAACCTCGCGCTGAATTCACCCGGCATCGCCGGGCAGTCGGAGTCGTACCTGAGGCGCCAGCTCTGGGAGTTCAAGAACGGGCAGCGCGGCAGCCACGAGGGCGACATCGCCGGAGCGCAGATGCAGCCGATGGCCGCCGCCCTCGCGGACGGCGAAGAAATCACCGCGGTCGCGGCTTACGTCGCCTCGTTGCCGCCGACCGTGCCGCCCGTGACCGTCGACGGCGATGCCGGCAACGGCGAGAAGCTCTACATCAGCAAGTGCGGCGCCTGCCACGGCGGCAAGGCCTGGGGCAACGAGTCCCTGTTCACGCCGCGGCTGACGATGCTCGGCGATGCCTACGTGGTCCGGCAGGTCAGGAAGTTCCAGGACGGCATGCGAGGGACGCACCAAAGCGCCTTGCAAGGCAAGCAAATGGCCATGGTGGCCAAGGACGTGTCCGCGGAGGAATTGAACGACATCGTCGCGTTCCTGAATGAGCTGGCCGCGGGCGAGTAGCGCATTCGGCCTGCTGGCCCTGGCCTGCTGCGCATCGGCCCTCGCCGATGCGCCGTTCGTCTTGCGCGACACCTGTCCCCCGGGATTCGAGCCCGTGGACGGCAATCGCTGCGCGCTGCAGACGCTCTACCTGAACTACGAGTCGCTGCGCCATGCGGGTGTCGGCGGTCCGCGCACCGGCCTGCCCGCCGCGCGCGACGGCTTCTCTGCGCAGCAGATCGATCTCGGGCGTTACCTGTTCTTCGACCCGCTGCTGTCGGGCGACGGTACGATCTCCTGTGCGAGCTGCCACCATCCCGACCTCGGGTTTGCGGACGGCCGCCCGCGCAGTATCGGCATCGACGGCGCGCAGGTTGCGCGGGCGGCACCCAGCCTGTGGAACGTCGCCTTCTTGCGGTCGTTCTTCTGGGACGGACGCGCGGCCTCGCTCGAGGAGCAGGTGCAGGGCCCGCTCTACGGCGACAGGGAGATGGGCACCAGGCCCGCGCGGCTGCTGGCCGGGATCGGCGGTAACGAAACCTACCGGCGCCTGTTCCGCGACGCGTTTCCGGGCAGCGAGGGGCCGCCGACACTGGACATGATCTACACGGCTCTCGCGGCGTTCCAGGCCACGCTAATTTCGCTCAACAGTCGCTACGACCATTATGCGCATGGCTATCACGACGCGCTGACCGATGACGAAAAGGCCGGCCTCAACATCTTCCGGTCGTTCGTTGCGCGCTGCGCCGAGTGCCATACGCCGCCCCTGTTCACCAACCAGCAGATCGCCGTGATCGGCGCGCGCGATCCCGAGGGCGTCGCGTTCGACGCCGGCGCGGAAACCGTAACGGGCAACCCCGGACTGCGCGGCGGCTTCAAGGTACCGAGCCTGCGCAATATCGAGAAGACGGCGCCCTACATGCACTCGGGGGCGTTCACAACGCTGCGTGACGCCGCGGAGTTCTATACGCTGGGCCGCGGCCATGCCCTCCCGGAGGAAGAAAAGGAGCGTATGATCGTGCACTGGCACATCTGGGAACCGCGGCTGACCGACGACGAACTCGATCGCCTGGTCGACTTCCTCGCAACCCTGACCGATGAGCGCTTCAAGCCGCCGGTCCCGGACGCCGTACCGTCGGGACTGGTGCCGATCGGCACGCTGCCGGACGCGCTGGCGCCGCGGCTCAGCCGTTCGGACTGATCGCGAACCGAAGGACATATCATGGGCCGGAAACTCGTCTTGATCACCGCCGCAATCGCGCTTCTCGTCCTCGGCGCCATCGTCGGCATGAGATTTGCGGGCGACAACCGTGCGACCGTCGTCGGCGATATCTCGCGCTACGCGGCACAGGCGAGCGGCGGCCTGCTGACACGTGCCGTCGGCGGCTCCGCAACCGGCAACGTCTTCGAAGTGCGCGACGGCGAGTCGATCCAGGCGGCCGTGGCCGCCGCGTCCGAGGGCGACGTCATCCGCGTTTTCCCCGGCACCTACAGCGAGACCGTTTACATCGACAAGGACGATCTCGTCATCAGCGGCGCCGTGGTCGACGGGGCCTGGCCCGTCATGGAAGGCCGCAAGGAACTCAACGATGCGATCCTGTATTCCGGCAACGACATCACGATAGAGAACCTGCAGATCCAGCATTACAAGGGCAACGCGATCATGGGCCAGGCAGGCAACAACTTCCTGGTGCGCAACAACAGGGTCATCGACACGGGCGTCTACGGCATTTTCCCCGAGTTCGGCAAGAACGGACTCATCACCCACAATGTGCTGAGCGGCATCGAGGACGCGGCCATCTACGTCGGTATGTGCGACTACATCCACGTAACCAACAACGAGGTCTTCGACAACGTGGCCGGCATCGAGATCGAGAACACGCGCCACTCGATCGTCGAAAACAACTACGTGCACGACAACACGGGCGGCATCCTCGTGTTCATTACGCCCGGCCTGCCGATCAAGACGACATTCGACACGATCGTGCGCAATAATTTCGTGGTCGACAACAACACCCCGAATTTCGGTATTCCCGGCTCGACCGTCGCAGGCATCCCGGCAGGCACGGGAATCCTCAACATGGCCGGCGACCGCACGACGATCGAGGGCAACGTCATCACGGGCAACCGGACCATCGGCATCCTGGTTACCGACCACATGAACGCCCCGAACGTCACGCTCGATCCCGAGGCAGACCCGAACTCGGACGAGATCGCCATTCTCGACAACCTCATGTGGAACAACGGCTACGACACCATTCCCGAAATCAAGGCACTCAAGGCTCTCGAGTTCGTGGACGGGGACGTCGAGATACTCAACGTCGGCACGAGCGCCGGCAGCTGCATCCTCGACCACGACAAGTACGTGACCGTGGGCCTCAAGGATTACGGCACCTGCGGCTTTGCGAGCACGGCCCAGGTGACGACCTACCTGCCCGCGCAACGCGCAGAACGGCGCGAGATCTCCGCGGCGGACATGGGCAAGCGCGCCTATTACGGCATCTGTGCCGGTTGCCACTCGTACAGTGTCAAGATGATCGGGCCGCCTACCCAGGTCATCCAGGCTCTCTACATGGATAATCCACAGGGCATCGTCGACTACATCACGAACCCGGTGAAGAAACGTGACGACTACCCCGAAATGCCGCCGCAGAACTACCTTTCCGAGGAAGTGCGCAGGGCTGCGGCGGAGTACATGCTAAACGTGAGAAACTGATCATGAGCAATTCCTGGCAATCTTTCGCAACCGTGGATCCGTTTGCGGGCATGACGGGCAAGCAGCCCGGAACGCTCCAGAACCTGGTCGGCGGCCGATGGGTCGACGCCGACCGGTATCGCGACGACATCGTCGACCCGCTGAACGGCGAGGCATTTCTGCGTGTGCCGGACACCCGCGAGTTCGCGCCGTTCGTTGCGGGACTCGCGAGCTGCCCGAAGTCGGGTCTCCACAACCCGCTCCGGAACAACGACCGGTACGTCCATCTCGGCCGCGTTTGCGCCCGCGCCGCCGCGCTGCTCGCCACGCCCGCGGTCGAGGAGTATTTCACCCGCCTGACGCAGCGCGTGATGCCGAAAAGCTGGCAGCAATGCCTGGGCGAGGTCACGGTGACACGCGTCTTTCTCGAGAACTTTGCCGGCGACGGCGTACGCTTCCTGGCGCGCGGTTTCTCCAACCCCGGGGATCACCCGGGCCAGGAATCGCGCGGCTACCGCTGGCCATTCGGACCGGTCGTCGTCGTCGCACCGTTCAACTTCCCGATCGAGATCCCGGCGCTGCAGACCCTCGGTGCGCTGTTCATGGGCAACCGGCCGCTCGTCAAGGTCGACTCCAAGGTCAGCGCCGTGTTCGAGCAGTTTGTCCGTCTGCTGATCCATTGCGGTCTCGATCCCGACGACCTCGACCTGGTTCACTGCCGCGGTGAAAAAATGGGCGAGCTGATCGCGGCGGCCGCCGATACGATTCGCCTCGTGCAGTTCACCGGCTCCAGCGCCGTCGCCGAACGGGTCGCAGCCACCATGCATGGCAAGGTGCGCCTCGAGGATGCGGGCTACGACTGGAAGATCATCGGGCCGGATTTCGACGCGTCCTGGCTCGACTACGTCGCCTGGCAGTGCGACGAAGATGCCTACAATGCATCGGGCCAGAAATGCTCCGCGCAAAGCGCGCTGTTCGTGCACGCCAACTGGGCGGAGGCCCTGTACCCGAAACTCGGCGAACTGGCTGCACGCCGCAGCCTCGATGACCTGACCGTGGGCCCCGTACTGAGCTGGACCAACGAACGCATCAAGGCGCACGTCGATGCCGTCCTTGCCGTGGACGGCGCGCGGCTCCTGTTCGGCGGCAAGCCACTCACGGGCCACACGATTCCCGACTGCTTCGGCGCCTGGCAGCCGACGGCGATCGAGGTGCCGCTGGCGGCGTTCGAGGGCGAACACTTTGCGCTGCTGGCGCGGGAGTTGTTCGGTCCATTCCAGGTGGTCGTGACCTGGGGCGACGGGGAACTCGACCGGGTGCTCGCCCTGTTCGAGCGCCTCCAGAACCACCTCACGGCGGCCGTGGTCAGCGCCGACATCGGCTTCCAGAACCGGGTGCTCGGGGCGACGGTCAACGGCACGACCTACTGTGGCATGCGCGCGCGTACCACGGGCGCGCCGCAGAACCACTGGTTCGGCCCCAGCGGGGATCCGCGCGGCGCCGGCATCGGCACGCCGGAGGCGATCCAGCTGACCTGGAGTGCCCACCGCGAGATCATTCTCGATAACGGGCCGATGCCCGGGGGCTGGTCAGTCCCGCCGGCCAGGTAGCCGCTGGACAGGTCGATCAACGTCGACGTCGGCGACCTCGCTGAATGCGATTATGCGCTGATCCGGGGGCTCACATTGCCGGCAGAATCAGCAGGTTCCCGTCGATCCCGATGAATTTCTTGAGGCGGTTCGCCGTGTTGCGGATCGCCGCCTGCAAATTGATGCTGCGCACCGTGCTGCGTTCGCGGGCGGCGGCCAGGTTGTCGACCTCGACCTCCAGCGTGATGTCGTTGTGATGGAACAGCAACGAGCGCCGTGCATCGTGGCTGGACCAGCCGAGGAACCGGCGCGGCTCGGCCAGTCGTGCCGACCGCCCGTCCGCCAGCACGGCAATGCACTCGGCGTAGCGCATCGGGATTTCAACCCGGTATTCGACGACGTCAGCGTGGCTTGCATCGCGCAGCGGTATCAGGCTGTCGAGAATCTTGGCCGAGTTCTCGAGCAGGCCGGCATCGGGCTGAACCTCGTGGCCGCCGCGCTTCGTCAAAATACCCGGGTGGGTCTCCTTCGTCTCCAGAATTACTCGTTGCATCGCGAATCCCCCGTAGGACCTCAAGTGCCGATACCGTCAGCGGTATCCTCGCGTCCGATACTACGAGAGAATTGCATTAAATTTCACAAAAAGAATTTTACACTGTTAATTTCACAGGCGGACGTCACCAGCCCTTGAAGAAACCACCGTCCGCGAAGTCCCACAACAGCGTGACGTAATAGCGCTCGTCCCACGACTGGTCCGATAGCGGCAGTTCGACGCCGAGGTTCAGCGCGACATGACCACCCTTGGTCAGGCCGATGCGAACCTGCGGCAGTGCCGTCCACTCCAGGTCGCCGTTGCGCGACCGGAACGGCTGCTCGGCAACCACTTCGAGCGCCGGGAACACGCGCCGTGCCCAGGGCGAGTGGACATAATGCACGATGCCCGCCAGCTCCGCCGCCCCGTCACTGAGGCCCTCGAATGGGAACTTGAGCCGCAGGCTGCCCTGCAGTATCCAGCGCTCCGAGAGCGTGTTGCCGTACGCGAGATAGGTCTGCAGCTCGCCGTCGCCGTCGGCCGTATCGAGCGGCTTTGCCAGCACTGCCGCGCCGGACAGGATATGGCGGTCGCTCCACGACAGCGCCTGCTTGTATCCGACCTCGATCTCGGTCAGTTCGTTGCGGACTGCGTTGTTCTCGTGCACGAGTTCGAGAATCGCCTGGCCGGCCTTGCCGACGCGTTTCTCGAACTCGAAAACGTTCTTGTAGGTGTTCTCGCCTTCGACATCGGTCATGCGGCCCTTGTACACGACCTCGTCCTCGGGAAAGGCCTTCTTGGTGCGGGTAGGCAGGAACAGGTTCATTTCACCCGGCGGGTACGCGCTCGTGTCGACCATCGACTTGACATAGGCGACGACGTTTGCGACCTGCTCGTCGCCGAGGGCACCCTGGTGTGGCGGCATCTGCGCGGCAAGTCCCATGGCATCGCCGCCGTACTTGACGACCATTTCCCAGTCACCGGCCGGTTCCCGGCTGTTGAACAGCGGATCGGCAAGATCGGCAGGGACCACTCCGAGCCCCCTGACGACAGGGCTGTCAGGATCCGGACTGCCGGCGGACCCATGGCAGGTGGCACAGCTCGATGCGAACACCGCCTGCCCCGCTTCGATATCGGCCGCGGCCGCCGGATGCCAGGCGCCACTTCCGAAAACCAGCAGCGAAATGCCGGCGAGACGTCGAAAATTCATAGGTCACACCTTTGGTTGCGAGGGAATTTAGAAAGAGTCTACGGCGCCATGTGCGGCCCGTGCATCCGTGAAACCGCTTATTGTCGCCATCTTCCGGCGGCGGGTTCACGCCCGGGAAAAGCGGCCCCGGGCACTATATAATTGCCGGTCTTTGCTTCCCGGACGCCTCGATGCGACGCCCCGAACTACTCTCGCCGGCCGGCACCCTCAAGAACATGCGTTACGCGTTCGCGTACGGCGCCGACGCCGTGTACGCGGGGCAGCCCCGCTACAGCCTGCGGGTGCGCAACAACCAGTTCAGCAAGGACGAGGTGCTGGCGCAGGGCATCGAGGAGGCGCACGCGGCCGGCAAGCGCTTCTTCCTGGCCAGCAACATCGCCCCGCACAACAACAAGCTGAAGAATTACATCCGGGACCTCGAACCGATCGTGGCGATGGGACCCGACGCGCTGATCATGTCGGACCCGGGACTGATCATGATGGTCCGCGAGACCTTTCCCGAGATGCCGATTCATCTCTCGGTGCAATCGAACGTCGTCAATTACGCCGCCGTCAGGTTCTGGCAGTCGATGGGACTCACGCGCATCATCCTGTCGCGCGAGCTGTCGCTCAAGGAAGTACGAGAAATCCGTGAGCAGTGCCCGGACATGGAGCTCGAGGTCTTCGTGCACGGCGCCCTGTGCATTGCCTACTCGGGCCGCTGCCTGCTGTCGGGCTACCTGTCACATCGCGATTCCAACCAGGGCGCCTGCACCAATACCTGCCGCTGGAAATACAACACCTATGAAGCGCGCGAGACGAGCACGGGCGACGTCGTGCCGATCGCGGTGGATCCCTCGAACCTTCCTGCGGCATTGCTCGAGGAGGAGACCCGTCCCGGCGAACTCATGCCCGCTTACGAGGATGAGCACGGTACCTACATCATGAACTCTCGCGATCTGCGTGCGGTGCAACATGTCCGGGAGCTGACCGAGATGGGCATCGACTCGCTCAAGATCGAGGGCCGCACCAAGTCGGCCTACTACGCAGCGCGCACTGCCCAGGTATACCGCCGTGCGATCGACGATGCCGTCGCGGGCCGGGATTTCGACATGGGCATGATGGACGAGCTCGAAGGCCTTGCCAATCGTGGCTACACGGAGGGCTTCTACCGCCGGCACCAGCCGGAGGAATACCAGAACTACGAACGCGGCGTGTCGACCTCGGACCGCCAGCAACTCGTCGGGGAGCTCGCCGATGTCACCGAGAGCTGGTTGACCATCGCGGTGAAAAACCGGTTCGAGCAAGGTGACCTGATGGAGCTTGTCATGCCGTCCGGTAACGTCACGTTTCCCCTTGATGCCCTGACCGACAAGGAAGGCAAGGCCATTGACGTCGCGCCCGGCTCCGGTCACGTGGTTCGGATCCCGGTCCCGCGCGACGTCGATGCGCAGCGCCTCGACGAGTTCACGATGCTGGTTCGTTACCTGCCGCGCGACGAGCAGCACGCGAAAACGGCCTGAGCCCCCTAGACCAGCAGGTCTTTGAGCACCGTCGACTTGCGATGCGCCACCATGGCAACCAGCAACTCGGCCGTCGCGATCGCATCGACGAGACTGTCGTGCGACGAGTACCGCGGCAGGCCGAAATGCGAGCGCAGCTCCGCCAGCCGGAGTGACTTGCGCGATTCGATATGGTGGCGCCGCTGCTGCTCGCGCAACTCGAGTGCCAGCGTGTCCACCACCGGCACGTGCAGCCTCGCGCCGTGGCGGAGCAGGCACAGCCGATCGAGCAGCAGCTTGTCGAGGCCCGCGTGATGCACGAGCAGCACCCTGCCCTCGAGCACCCGGACAACCCGGTCGAGCACGTCGCCCCAGTGTTCGCCCTGGATCACGACCGTGTCGGTGAGGCCATGCACCGAGGCGCTGCTGCCGACACCTTCGCTCGGCCGCACGAGCCGGGACTCGGCCGTGCTCAGCGCGATCCGGCCGCCACGAACGAGAACCCACCCGACACTCAGCACCTCGGCCGTCGACGGATTCAGTCCGGTCGTTTCGATATCGAGCGCGACGAACTCGACCTCGGCAAATGCGGCGCCACGTGGCGGCAGATCGCTGGCCAGCAATTTTCGTAGCGGTTCACCGAGGGGCCGGCGCGAGAGAACCCGGCGTTTCGCGTGCAGCCAGGAGTACTTCATGCGAGGTGAAAACGATTCAATAATGCCGACTGGCTGATGCGCACCTGCGAAAAGGCGGATTTCAGATTCTGGCGCACCAGCGGTGAAAGCTCACGCGGCGCCAGGTGATTATCGGGATCGTCGCCGGCCTGAAGCTGGCGAGCCTGGTGTTCGATGCGAAGTTTCTCGATGAAATCCAGGGCATCGATCAGGCTGGCTGCGTCGAGTTCGGAGATCTCGCCGGCCGCCGCGGCTGCGCGCAGCCGGTTGCGCGTGTTGATACGCAGCTCGCCGGCCGCGAGTGAGCGAATGCGGGCGATTTCCACGATCGGCATGATGCCTTGCAGCTTCAGGTCCAGCGTGTGCTTGTGCTCCCCCGACCGCTCGAGGACGAACTGCCGGAAAAAGCCGAGCGGCGGCTGGAAGTTCATCGCGTTCTTGGCCATCAGCGCCAGGAACAGCTCGTTCTTGCGCGCATCCTTGCGAATGCTGTTCTTCAGCTTGTCGACCAGCTCGGCCCTGCCCTTGACGATACGCAGATCGAAGAAGATGTTGGCGTGCATCAGCGCCTTCTTTTCCGGGACCGTGATCCAGCGATGGAAATACTGTCGCCAGACCTTGAGCGGCTGGCGCCACTTGGGATTCGACGCCATGACGTCGCCGGGGCAATGCACGTAACCGCACTCGTGCAGCCCGTCGTTGACGATCTTCGCCATGGCCGCAAAGTAGGCGTCGTCCTCCGGCTTCCAGGCGTCGTCCAGCACCAGGGCATTGTCCTGGTCGCTCTTCGCGGACTGCTCGAAGCGGCCCTGCGAACCCATCGCGACCCAGGCATAGTCGACGGGCGGGGTGCCCAGCTCGTTCTCGGCGATCTGCAGCAGCTGGCGTGTAATCGTATCGGTGATCATGGTGATGAACTTACCGAGCTGCTCGCCGGTCGCATCGCTCTCCATCTGCGCGATGATCAGGGCCGGAATGCGCCGGCATGCCTCGATCACGCCGTCGACCGTCTCCTGCTTGCCGATGTCGGCGACGAGATACAGCGGGTGCTCGGTCTCGAGTCGCATGAAGTCGCTGCGTGCAACCATCCCCAGGACTTCGTCGCCCGACGTAACCGGCAGATGGTGGATGTTCTTTTCCATCATCAGCATGGCAGCCTCGTAGGCGTGCGCATCGGCATCCACCGTTTTCGGGTTCGGGGTCATGATCTCCGTAACCGGGCGATCCACTGGCAGGCCCGTTGCGACAACACGGGTGCGGATGTCGCGATCGGTAACGATGCCGATAATGCCGGCGCCGTCGTCGATCAGCATGGCGGAGACGCGTTCATCGACCATTTTCTGCGCCACCTCGCGAATGCTCGCCGAGGATCCCGAGCTCACGGGCCCCCGGGCAACCATGCCGCGCACGGTCTCGCCCGTGATGCCGCGGAAAGCCTGTGGCGAAGTCGTCATCGTCAGCCGGTCCGACAGCGCCCGGATGAACCAGGTGTCGAACTCATCGGAGGACCGGCGCGCGCGGGCGAACGCGTCCCCGTGCAGGTGGTAGATCAGCGTATCTTCGAGCGTGACCGAGTGATTGCGGGCCGGCGCGTTGTTCATGACCGAGGGGAAGCCGAAGCAGTCACCCTCGGCGAGGCGGGTCAGCATCTCCTCATCCGCGTTGCGCAACTCCACGGCACCGCTGCGGATAATGTGCACGCAGCAGTTGTCCTTGCCGATGGTCATGACGTCTGTGCCCGACCGGTAGTAGCCGACCTCGATGCTCTTCGCGCAGTCGGCGATCGCCGCATCATCCAGGGCGTCGAAGCCCGGCAGCTCGCGCAGGAAATCGGAAATTTCGGGGATTTCTTTCATGGGATGATTCTGACATGCCGGTGGCCAACATAAAACTGGCGGTACCCTCCCGGGTACCGCCAGCAATAGGCTTTGCCGCGTACGCGGCCGTCAGAAAGCGTACTTGGCCGACAGCATGAAGCGCGTAAAGTCCCCGTCCGTGCCGTTGACCAGCTCACGCTCAGCCCACATGACCTCGGCGCCGATATCGAGCTTCGGCAGAACGCTGTGAATGAGGTTCAGGTGGATGCTCGAGGCGCTGTCGCTGAAAGCAGCCGCCTGCACATCGTTGTCGTAGTCGATGGAGTTCGTGCCGTACATGATGTTCGAACGCCACTGGTCGTTCCAGATATGGCGGTACGCGACGAACCAGGAGAGGCTCTCGGCGGTTTCGATGTCGCCGGTTGCGCCGTCGACATAGCCATCCAGGACGAATCCGAGGCCGACGTACCGACCGATGCCGTCACCGAAGTTGACCATGGCGCGCAGGTCGTCGCCGTTATCGAACGCGAACTTGGCCGATGCACTGATGCCGAAACCGGTCTCGTCTGCCTGCGACCCCGTGCCCGTATCCTGGATCTTGAGGCTGCGCACCAGGCCGGCCAGCTTGACGTAGCTGCCGCCGTCCAGCTTGAACGTGTAGCGCGCTATCAGGTCGGGGATCGTCGACAGGTCCCGCGTGCCCCCGGAAACGAAGGTCTGCGGGTTTTCGACCGCCAGTTCGAGGTTGCCCTGCGTGTAGCGAATCATCGCCTGGCGAATAAAGGTCGTGGACTCGGCCGGGCCGACGAAGTCGAGCGCCTCGGGCAAAGCCCCGACGTCCTGGAAAGTCGACCAGGTCTGGCCAAACGTCCAGTTGTCGTACTTGATGAATGCGTGACGAATACGCGGGCTATAGGAGTTCGAGACCACCTCGTTACCGTCACCGTGCGTGAAAAAGTCCATCTCGATGAACGCCGTAACCTTGCTGCCGCCGGCGGTCGTCGTGTCAGCCCGGAAGTTGAGGCGTGATTCCCTGGCCTGGAAATCGGTCGTCATGTCGCTGTCAGCAGAGCCGTCACCGACCGGGATCTGTGGCGCGTAGTAGAACTGGCGCATGAGACTATTGCCATCCGGCGTCGCATCGCTGTAGGAACTGAACATGGCGTCGAACTTGGCATAGCCGCCGAACTTGTAGGTAGTCTTCGGTTCGTGGTTATCCGCCCACGCACTCCCCGAGACGGCAAGGAGACCCAGTGCGGCACCGGCAACTACCCTATAGATGCTTCTATCGATCTTCATGGTTTTCCCCCAGATGGAATTCTCTCGATGATCGAACCGGATGTTCGTCCAGTCGCCAGGCGCTTGCCATTAGCCAATAGTCGAATGCGGACGCCGGCTAGACGAAGGTCTAATGCCGCGGCCAACGGCCGGATTCAGAATGATTCGCGGACCCGGGTCCGGGGGTTTTTGTGCCTGTAAGACCGGAGAAAACGATGACTGATGCTTACCCAGTAAATGCCTGGTTCAGGAAGAATGGCCTGCTGAACGAGGAACAATACTTCGATATGTACCGCCGTTCGATCGAGGACAACGAGGGATTCTGGGCCGAACAGGCGAAAATAATCGACTGGAGCAAGCCGTTCACCCGCGTCAGGGACGTGTCATTCGACAAGGATGACATGCACATCCGCTGGTTCGAAGACGGCGAACTCAACGTCTGCTACAACTGCATCGACCGGCACCTCGAGAAACACGGCGACACGACCGCTATCGTCTGGGAAGGCGATGACCCGTCCGTGGACAAGGCGATCACCTACCGCGAACTGCACCGGCGCGTCTCGCGCTTTGCCAACGTACTCAAGTCGATCGGTGTATCCAAGGGCGATCGGGTCACGATCTACATGCCGATGATCCCGGATGCCGCGATCTCGATGCTCGCCTGCGCGCGCATCGGCGCCATCCACTCGGTCGTATTCGGCGGGTTCTCACCCGACGCGTTGGCGGGCCGCATCATCGACTGCGAATCCAACGTGGTGATCACCGCGGACGAGGGCGTGCGCGGCGGCAAGAAGGTCCCGCTCAAGGCCAACGTGGACGCGGCGGCGGCGATCGACGGCGTGACGACGCTGGAGAAGGTGCTGGTGGTCCGAAATACCGGGGCCGACATCGCGTGGCACGGCGACCGCGATGTCTGGCTGCACGAAGCCGACGCCGAGGTCGGCGACGACTGTCCCTGTGAGCCGATGAACGCGGAAGACCCGTTGTTCATCCTCTACACCTCGGGCTCCACGGGCAAACCGAAAGGCGTGTTGCACACGTCGGGCGGGTTCCTCGTGTATGCGGCCCTGACGTTCAGGTACGTGTTCAATTACCGGCCTGGCGACATCTACTGGTGCACGGCAGATGTCGGCTGGGTCACCGGTCACACGTATATCGTCTACGGACCGCTCGCCAATCGGGCGACGACGATCATGTTCGAGGGCGTACCCAATTATCCCGATGCCAGCCGTTTCTGGCAGGTTTGCGACAAGCACCAGGTCAACATCTGCTACACGGCGCCGACCGCCATCCGGGCGCTGATGCGCGAAGGCGATGAGCCCGTCAAGGCGACCTCGCGCAGCAGCCTGCGGCTGCTGGGCTCCGTGGGCGAGCCCATCAATCCCGAAGCCTGGCAATGGTATTACGACGTGGTGGGCGACGGCCGTTGCCCGATCGTCGACACCTGGTGGCAGACCGAGACCGGCGGCATTCTCATCACGCCCCTGCCCGGCGCGACACCGCTGAAACCGGGATCGGCTACCCGGCCCTTCTTCGGCATCCAACCGGCGCTCGTCGATCCGGAGGGCAATACCCTCGATGGCGCTACGTCGGGCAACCTGGTGATCCTCGACAGCTGGCCGGGCCAGATGCGCACGGTCTACGGCGATCACCAGCGTTTCATCGATACGTACTTCAGCGCTTTCCCGGGGCGTTACTTCACGGGCGACGGCTGCCGCCGGGACGAGGATGATTATTACTGGATCACCGGGCGTGTCGACGACGTCCTCAACGTATCCGGTCATCGCATGGGAACGGCCGAAGTCGAGAGCGCCCTCGTTTCCCATGGCAGCGTGGCCGAAGCGGCCGTGGTCGGTTACCCCCACGAGGTCAAGGGCCAGGGCATCTACGTGTACGTGACCCTGATGGAAGGCATCGAGCCCAGCGATGAACTGCGCGCCGAGCTTCGGAACTGGGTTCGCAAGGAAATCGGGCCGATTGCCAGCCCGGACCTGCTGCAGTGGGCACCGGCGCTGCCAAAGACCCGGTCGGGCAAGATCATGCGGCGCATTCTGAGGAAGATTGCGGAGAACGATTACGGTAACCTTGGTGACACCTCGACCCTCGCCGATCCGTCGGTGGTCGAGAACCTGATAGAGAACCGCATGAATCGTTAACCAGGGGAGCGCACTGGCCCACACGAGTACATTTATCGTCGCCGACGATCACCCGCTGTTCCGCGAGGCGCTGATTCACGCAATCCGCAACTGCGTTGATGACGCGCACATCGTCGAGGCGGATAGCCTCGACACGCTGCAAAGCGTCGTCGAGGCACACCCCGAGGCGGACCTGCTGTTTCTCGATCTCAACATGCCCGGCGTCAGCGGCTTCTCGGCGCTCGCCTACATTCGCAGCAACCACGAGTGCCTGCCCACCGTGATCGTCTCGGCCATGGACGATGCCGCGATTATCCGGCGATCGATCCAGCACGGCGCCAGCGGGTTCATCCCGAAATCGTCACCAATAGCGACCCTGGAGCACGGCATCCGGGCGGTGCTCGATGGCGAAGTCTGGGTTCCCGCGGGCATCGATCTGCGCGACGAGGGCCTCGACAGCGAAGAGGTCCGCATCGCGGCCGCGCTGAGTTCCCTGACGCCGCACCAGTTCCGCGTCTTGATGATGCTGGGCGAAGGACTGCTCAACAAGCAGATCGCGTTCCAGCTCGGCGTCTCCGAGGCCACGATCAAGGCGCATGTCACGGCGATCCTGCGCAAGATGAACGTACACAACCGCACGCAGGCCGTGCTCGCCGTGGAACGGCTGCGAATCAACGCACCGTCGCTGCTCGATCGCGACTCAGGCCGCAGCCGGCCTGCCCAGAACCCGGTTGATTAGAGCTCTCAGCGCCGCCGGCTTGACGGGCTTCTGCAGGAGCGCGTGACCGGCCTCGCGCACGAGCTCCGCGACCGCCTGTGTATGGTCGGCAGTCACCACGATGGCCGGCAGTTCATGCCGCGCCTGCCGGCGCAGCGCATCGATGACGTCGAGGCCGGTGACGTTGTCGCGCAGGTGGTAATCCACGAGCAGCAACGCCGGCCAGCGTTGCCGTTCCGCCTGCACCTTCTGCATGGCGGCCCGTGCCTCTTCCAGGCTGGACGCGATCAGCGGGACCGCGCCCCACTTGCTCAGCAAACCCTGCATCCCGTCCAGGATCTCGTTCTCGTTGTCGATGCACAGGATGATCTGCCCGTCGATCGACGACGCCACGCGCGGCTCGGAAACGACCTCGGCCTTGCGGACCGCCAGCTCGGGTATGGCGCGCGGCACGACAACCTCGAAGCAGCTGCCCTTGCCCAGCTCCGACCGCAGCGAGATTTCGTGGCCCAGCAGGCGCGCGATGCGATCCACGATCGCGAGGCCCAGTCCCAGGCCGCGCTTGGTTTGCTCCGCGCCGTCGGACAGGCGATGAAACTCCTGGAACACGGCTTTCTGGTCGCTTGCGGCGATACCGACGCCGGTATCGATGACCTGGATGGCGACCTCACCATTGCGCCGCCTGCAGCCGACCAGCACGGCCCCCTTACGGGTATAGCGGCGCGCATTGCTGATGAAATTCTGCAGAATGCGCCGCAACAGGGCCGGGTCCGAGTACACGGCAAGCTCCGTGCGCGCGAATCGCAGGGCGAGCCCCTGCTCGGCAAAGGTCTGCGCGAACTGGTCGTCGAGCACCGCGAACAGGTCGGCCACGCGCAGGTTCTCCTTTTTCGGCTCGGGGGCGGCCGTGTCCAGCCGGGAGATGTCGAGCAAGGCGCTCAACAGGTCCTCGACGCTCAGCAGGCCGCTCTCGACGCGGGCGACCAGCACACTCTGCTCCGGTGTCATCTCCTCCCGGTGCTCGCCGAGCAGCGCGGCGAACAGCTTGGCCGCGTTCAGCGGCTGCAGCAGGTCGTGGGCGGCAGCCGCCAGGAACCGGGTCTTCGAGACGTTGGCATCTTCGGCCTCCGCCTTCGCCTCCTGCAGGGCGGCCATGGCCTTTTCCAGTTCGGCCGTGCGATCGGCGACACGCTGCTCGAGTGACTCCTTGGCATCGACCAGCGCCGCTTCGGCACGCTTGAATTCCGTGATGTCGGTGTAGGTGGTGACGAAGCCGCCGTCCGGCATGGGCTGGCCGCGAATCTCGATGACCCGGCCATCGAGGAACCTGCTCTCGTGGCGATAGGCCGTGCCTTCGCGCAGGTGGCGCAGGCGTTTCGCGATTTCCTGCTCGGCATTGCCGTTGCCGAAGCGCCCGCGCTCGGCGTTGTAGCGCATCAGCGCCTCGATCGACTCGCCGACGTGCACCATGCCGTCGGGATAGTCCATCAGTTCCAGGTAACGGCTGTTCCAGCCGATCAGGCGCAGGTCCGCATCGGCAACACTGACGCCCTGCGAGATGTTTTCGAGCGTGGCCTCGGTCAGCTGCCGGTTGAAACGTATCGCGTGCGAGGTCTCGTCCAGCAGCAACACCACGTCGCCAATGTCCATACCGGTCTTGCGCAGCGCCGTTGAAATGACGATGCGCGCAGACGCTGCACCGATGGCGCCGGCGAGCAGGCGCTCGGTGAACAGCAGCAGGCGCCGGTGCGCCTTTTGCGACGGCGCCAGTTCGAGGCCCTCCTGCTGCGCGAAATCGTCGAATGAGCGCCTGGCATGCGCTTCGCCGAGGAATCGGTCGGCCAGCGCGCGCAGATCGGCGTTGGTCAGGTCCGATCCCGGCACGATGGGCGCCGTATCCCGTCCTGCCATGATCGGGCTGGTGAACGCGCGGGCCTGGATTTTTTCGAGCATCGACTGGCGCGTCAGGGAGGACACGGCAATCAGCACGGCAATATTGCTGCACAGTGACCAGGCGACGCCGTGCGTCAGCGCATTGGTCTGTATGTCGAGCAGCAGCGACTCGGGACGCAGCCAGGCGAATCCGAACAGGCCCTGCTCGATGAACTCCGCGCTGAACAGCCCGGATCGCGCCAGCGTCGGCAGGAACAACGTGTAGGCCCACAACACGAACCCGGTCGTCAGCCCGGCGATTGCACCAACCCGGGTAACCCGCCGCCAGTACAGGCCGAGCACGATCAGGGGCATGAACTGCGCCGCGGCAGCGAATGACAGCAGCCCGATACTCGCGAGGGCGGCCGACTCGTCCATCACGAGGTAATACAGGTACCCGAGGGCCGTGATCGCGACGATGGCGCCGCGGCGAATTGCCAGCAACAGCCGTGAATAGTCGGCTCGCTCCGACAGCCCGAGCGCCTTGACCTGCAGCAGCGCAGGCATGACGAGTTCGTTGCAGATCATCGTCGACAATGCGACACAGGCGACAATGACCATGCTCGTCGCGGCCGAGAACCCGCCCAGGTACGCGAGGATCGTCAGGCCGTCCCGGCCGCTTTCCATGGGCAGTGCGAGAACGAAGGCATCACCGCTGTACGCGCCCGGCGGGAGCAGCTGCAGCCCGGCAAGCGCTATGGGTACGATGAAGATCGTGAATACCAGCAGGTAGAGCGGGAACGCCCAGCGCGCCATGCGCAGACTCGCGTCCTTGTGCGCTTCGACGATCATGACATGGAACTGCCGGGGCAGGCAGAAGATGGCCGCACTCGCGAGGATCAGCTGGGTAACGAACGCGTCGGGAACGTGGTCGAGGTGAAACACGGGCCGGCCTGGCGACGCCGCGGTGAATGCCCCTTCGTTCAAGCCGCCCAGCATGAACAGCGCAAACAGACCCACGGCGACGAAAGCCAGCAGCTTGACGATCGACTCGAACGCGATCGCGATCATCATGCCTTCGTGGTGCTCGGTTACGTCGATCTTGCGAGTGCCGAACAGGATCGCGAATACGGCCAGCGACGCGGCTACGATGAGCGCCGTATCGTAGCCCGAACCGCCCGTCATCGAGTAATTCGAGACCACGTTGAAACCGCTGACGATTGCCTTGAGCTGCAGCGCGATGTAGGGCACCGAGCCGACCGTGGCGATCACGGTCACCAGCGCGGCCAGGCTTTGTGCCTTGCCATAGCGCGCGGCAATAAAGTCGGCGATCGAGGTCAGGTTCTGCCGCTTGCTGATCGTTACGATGCGGTTGATCAGCGGCCAGCCGAACAGGATGACCACGATCGGGCCGATGTAGATCGGCAGGTAGCCCCAGCCGCTTTCGACTGCCGTTCCGACGGCGCCGTAGAAGGTCCACGAGGTGCAATAGACAGCCAGCGTCAGGCTGTACACCACCGAACGAGCCAGCCGTGAGAATCGGCTGCTCTCGACCATGTCTCCCCAGTACGCGATGGCGAACAGCACCGTCACGTAACCCAGCGACAGGACCAGCAGTATCCACCAGTTGATCACCGGTGTACCCCCCAACATCTGCCTTCTTCCAGCAGCAGTCTACTACTATCGTCGAATGCCCGCGACCGGGGGCGTTTGCTAGATTCAGCGTCGCATAATCGATAAGAGCACCCGCAAACAAGGGGAAAGATGATGTCTGACAAAAGCAGCTATTGGAACGCGAATCTGAGGCTCGTAGCACTCTGCCTCGTCATCTGGTTCGTTGTTTCGTACCTCTTCGGAATCATCCTGGTCGAGCCGCTAAACACGATAAAAATAGGCGGCTACAAGCTGGGGTTCTGGTTCGCGCAACAGGGTTCCATTTATACCTTCGTCGCATTGATCTTTTACTACGCGAAACGCATGGACAAGCTCGACCGCGAGCATGACGTGCACGAAGACAAGTAGGGGGAACTACCATGACATTACAAGCAACTACCTACCTTGTCGTCGGCTTCACATTCGCGATCTATATCGGCATCGCGATCTGGTCGCGCGCCTCGTCCACGAAGGACTTCTACGTAGCCGGCACGGGTGTCCACCCGGTTGCCAACGGCATGGCCACGGCGGCCGACTGGATGTCGGCGGCATCGTTCATCTCGATGGCTGGACTCATTGCCTTCATGGGCTACGGCGGGTCCGTGTTCCTGATGGGCTGGACCGGCGGATACGTGCTGCTCGCCATGCTGCTCGCGCCTTACCTGCGCAAGTTCGGCAAGTACACGGTGCCCGAGTTCATCGGGGATCGGTATTACTCGAAGGGAGCGCGTATCGTGGCCGTCATCTGCCTGATCGTCGCGTCGGTGACTTACGTTATCGGCCAGATGAAGGGCATCGGCGTTGCCTTCTCCCGCTTCCTCGAGCTCGACTACAACTCGGGACTGCTCATCGGCATGGGGATCGTGTTCGTTTACGCGGTCCTCGGCGGCATGAAGGGCATCACGTACACGCAGATCGCGCAGTATTGCGTTTTGATCATCGCGTACACGATTCCGGCAATCTTCATTTCGATCTCGCTGACCGGCAACCCGGTCCCGCAGCTCGGCCTCGGTTCGGACATGGCGGACGGCGTTTACCTGCTCGACAAGCTGGACCAGGTATTGAGAGATCTGGGGTTTACTGACTACACCACGGCCAAACGGCTCAGTAGTCTGAACATGCTCGCCTATACGTTCTCGCTGATGATCGGTACGGCAGGTCTGCCGCACGTCATCATCCGTTTCTTCACGGTACCGAAGGTCAAGGACGCCCGCAGTTCGGCTGGCTGGGCGTTGGTCTTCATCGCCATCCTCTACACGACGGCGCCGTCGGTTGCCGCCATGGCACGCCTGAACCTGATCGAGACGATCAACCTGCCTTCGGGCGAACAGATGGTCTATGACGAGCGCCCGACCTGGATCCGCAAGTGGGAAGAAACCGGCCTGCTCGCGTTTGAAGACAAGGACGGCGATGGCAGGATTGTCTACAGTGCCGATCCCGCGACCAACGAAATGGTCAAGGTCGACCGCGACATCATGGTCCTGGCAAATCCGGAAATCGCCGGGTTGCCGAACTGGGTCATCGCGCTCGTGGCAGCCGGCGGTCTCGCCGCTGCATTATCGACCGCAGCCGGATTGCTGCTTGCCATATCCTCGGCCATATCGCATGACCTGCTGAAGGGCGTATTCAGGCCGGATATAACGGAGCAGCAGGAACTGTTGGCCAGTCGAATTGCCATGGCCGGCGCGATCCTGCTGGCCGGCTATCTCGGCTTCAATCCGCCGGATTTCGCGGCCGGTACCGTGGCGCTGGCCTTCGGTCTCGCGGCCTCGTCGATCTTCCCGGTCCTGATGTTTGGTATTTTCTACAAACGCATGAACAAGGAAGGCGCGATTGCCGGCATGCTCGCAGGTCTGGGCGTCACGCTGCTCTACGTGTTCCAGCACAAGGGCATCATGTTCATCCCGGGCACGAGCTACATGGGTGGCATGAGCGAGAACTGGTTCCTCGGCATCGAGCCGAACGCATTCGGGGCAGTAGGTGCGATCTTCAACTTCATCGTTGCCTTCGCCGTCTCGAAAGTCACGAAGGAACCGCCCGAGCACATCCAGCACCTGGTGGAAGACATCCGTGTGCCGCACGGCGCGCAAGCGGCCGTCGATCACTAGGCGTTCGTTTTGAGTCCAATGGGGGGGCGCGTGTCGCCCCCCCTCTTTTTTTTGCGTACGATAAGGCCTATGTGGAAAAACAAGCACGTTGTCGTTGCCCTGCTCGTCGCGCCGCTCCTGTCGATCATGGCATGGTATGCGGTCGGGAACCTGGTCGGCGAAAAGCCCGAGTCTGCGCAAGAGGGCAAGACGTACAAGCTGGTCGCGCGGTCGAATTGCCGCTATGCGAGCGGTAGCTGCGATCTCCACAACGCCGATTTCAAGCTCCTGATCGAACCCGAGATGCTTGCCGCAAGCTCGGTGGCGCTGACCCTGACCTCGTCTCACGAGCTGCAAAGCGCCGTTCTCGGGCTGGTCAGCGGCGCTTCCGCGCCACAGCCCGCACCGATGACGAGGACCGCCGACGACGGCACCGAGTGGCAAGGGCTGGTACCCCGCCCGCGCTCGCCCGATGACCGCATTCGCATCGCCGTGACGGCGCAGGGCGCGACCTGGTACGCAGAAGTCCCCACGATCTTTCTCGAGACAGAAGACTGAGCCTATTCGCCTTTTGTCGAATGGCACGGCTCGTGGCGCTTGCCTAGACTGACAGCATCCACAGTTCCGCAGGATTGTCATGACTGATTATGCATCGGCCCACCGGGCCTCCATAAACAGTGCCGAGGAGTTCTGGGCACAGGCTGCTGCAGGTATCGACTGGGAATCGCCCTGGGACACGGTCCTGTCCGAACCCGCACCGCAGATGTACCGCTGGTTCGCGGGCGGGCGCCTGAACACCTGCTACAACGCACTCGACCGCCACGTCGAACGCGGGCGCGGTGAGCAGGCGGCGATCATCTACGACAGCCCGGTCACGGAGACCAAGCGCAGCATCTCGTACGCCGAACTTCTCGACGAGGTTGCGCATTTTGCCGGGGCGCTGGCCGCTCATGGTGTCGTCGCCGGCGACCGGGTCATTGTCTACATGCCGATGATCCCGGAGGCCATCGTTGCCGTGCTCGCCTGCGCGCGCCTGGGTGCGGTCCACTCGGTCGTCTTCGGCGGGTTCGCCGCGGCGGAACTCGCGACCCGCATCGACGACGCCCGGCCCAAACTGATCGTTTCGGCCTCCTGCGGCATCGAGCCGACCCGCCTCGTCGAGTACAAGCCACTGCTCGACGAGGCCATCGAGCTGGCGAAGCACAAGCCCGACCACTGCATCATCTTCCAGCGGCCGCAGGCGGCAGCGACCATGATCGCGGGCCGCGACGTCGACTGGGGCGAAGCGGCTGCGGCCGCCAAGCCGCATGCCTGCGTGACCGTTGCCGCAACCGACCCGCTGTACCTGCTGTACACCTCGGGAACGACCGGACAGCCCAAGGGCATCGTGCGCGACAACGGCGGCCACGCCGTCGCCCTGCACTGGTCGATGAAGCATATCTACGGCGTCGAACCGGGCGAGGTTTACTGGGCGGCGTCCGATATCGGCTGGGTCGTCGGTCACTCGTACATCATCTACGGGCCCCTGCTGCACGGCAACACGACGATCCTGTACGAGGGCAAGCCGATCGGCACGCCGGATGCCGGCGCTTTCTGGCGCGTCGCGGCAGAACACAAGGTGGCGACGATGTTCACCGCGCCAACCGCATTTCGGGCCATCAAGCAGCAGGATCCCAACGGCGAACTGATCGGCAAGTACGACCTGGCCGGCATGCGCGCCCTGTTCCTCGCAGGCGAGCGCTGTGACCCGGATACGCTGCACTGGGCCGAAGAGAAGCTGTCGATTCCGGTCATCGATCACTGGTGGCAGACGGAAACCGGCTGGGCGATCGCAGCCAACTGCATCGGCATCGAGTTGCTGCCGGTCAAGGCGGGCTCGGTAGGACCGGCCGCGCCCGGCTGGGACGTGCATGCGCTGGACTCCCAGGGCAACGATGTCGAACCCGGCAAGACCGGCGCCATTGCCTGCAAACTGCCTCTGCCGCCCGGCACCCTGCCGGGACTGTGGAACGCGGAAGAGCGCTTCCGCGCCTCGTACCTGGCCACGTTCCCCGGCTACTACGAGACCGGCGACGCCGGTTTCATCGACGAGGACGGCTATATCTACGTCATGTCCCGGACCGATGACGTCATCAACGTGGCCGGACACCGCCTGTCCACGGGCGCCATCGAGGAAGTGCTGGCGGCGCATCCCGACGTGGCCGAATGCGCGGTCATCGGCGCGGCCGACCGCCTCAAGGGACAGCTACCGGTCGGTTTCCTGGTTCTCAAGGCGGGCGTCGACCGGGCCGCCGCCGATATCGTTGCCGAGACGGTTGCCATGGTTCGCGAACAGGTCGGACCGGTCGCCGTCTTCAAGAAGGCCGTCGTCGTCAAGCGGCTGCCGAAAACGCGCTCGGGCAAGGTGCTGCGAGCCACGATGCGGCGCATTGCCGACAGCGAAGAGTTCCGCGTGCCGGCGACCATCGAGGACCCCGTGGTCCTGGACGAGATCGGCGCCGCGCTGAAAGGGATCGGGTACGCGGCCGGCGACGGCTGACCCTCCCCGGCCCGCCTCAGGCGCTGCCGGGCTCCCGCTGCGCCAGGATGCGCACGGGCAGCTGCCGCAGCGAGCGTTTGCGGCGCGCACTCGCGATGTTTTGCATGGTCGCCGTATCGGCGACATCGAGGTCGTCGAAGTCCGTCCGTGAGCCCGCGGCGGGGAAGATCATCTTGATGCGGTGATCGCCCAGCGAAATGATGTCGTCATGGCGCAAGATACGGGTCTTGACGCGCCGCGAGTTCACGAACGTGCCGTTGGAGCTGTTGAGATCGACCAGGATGACCGACTCGTCGTTCCAGGCGATCAGCGCGTGCTGCTTGCTCACGAAGCGATCGTCCACGAGGATGTCGCAGATCTCGGAGCGGCCCACGAGGATGCGGGGCGCGATCAGCTCGACGTCGAGCAGGGTGGCGCCGGCGCGCGTGACAACGAAGCGCGGGATGTCCTGGCGACTGACTTCGAGCTCGGGATGATCGATCCGGTCCAGCCGGACGGGCACGCCGTCCGACTGTTCCAGTACCGCCGCGGCAAGGCTGTCCAGCTTGCCCGGCAGGCCGCCGGACGCATCGTGCAACGCGTCGCACAGGTCGGTGGGGAAGATATCGTCCGGCTGTTTGGCGCCGGCTGCCCGCAGCTTGGCGTAGAGGTACAGGGCCGTTTCCTTGCGGGTGAACGCATCGAGTGGTTTGCTGCCGACGAGCCGCTCGGCCAGCGGCGTCATGGTCTGCGACGCGATAATGTGCTGACAGTCCCCTTCGCTCAGCATCACGAGTCGCAGTGCGAACTGACTGCCGGTCCGGATGGCCGCGAGCTTGCAGAGCGCATTCACGGCACCCGGGTACATGCGGTTGACGTTGTCGACAATCAGCAGTGGCGGCTTGCGGGAGCGGGTCTGCTGCACGAGAAACACGGTCAGCATCTGCAGGAGTTCCTCAGTGGAACTGAGCGAGATGTCGTAACCGAACTGGTCGAGGATGCGGGTCAGTAGCTGCGACGCATAGAGGCCTTCGCCGTCGACGAGCGCAACGGCCATGTCCCGTTGCGTCTGCTGCAGGAAACACCGGGCCAGCATGGTCTTGCCCGACTGTGCCGGGCCGTGAACCCATGCCGCGCCCCGCTCGTCCTCGAAGATCTGGCGCAGGAACCGCAACGCCTCCTGCAGCGCGCGCGTATTGACGAGCACCTCGGGTCGGCTGGAGTCGCTAAAGGGCTGGCGCTGCAGCCCGAAATTCTCTACTGGCATCGGCTTCTACTGTGACGAATCGATTCCCCCGCACGAATCACCGACTAATGTCCCGCAAATCCACCACCCCGTCCAGATGTCTCAAAACGGCAACAGGCCGGCGCTAGACCAGGTGCTATCTGGTCTCCAGGTCGCAAATGCGTCGGGGCGAAGCTTACTCGTCGAACTCGCCGTTTTCGTATTTCTTCAGGAACTTCTTGATGAAACGGCGGACTTCACGGGCTGCCGACGTGTCGAGGTCCTGGCAGGCGTCGACGAACCGGTCCCGGAGTTCCTTGTTGAGCCGCAGGACCAGCTGGGCGTCCTTTTTCTTTTTTTCTTTCCTAGGCTTGGCCACGGTCGTCTTCAGCTCCTCGCGCAGACCGTCGGCGCGCGCTCCCTGAACGGGCGGCGCTCACTCGAGTCGGCTAGTCCTCTCCTCACCTGCCCGTAGTGGTCTTGTCGTCGGGCACTGCAGAGAGCCTAGTGTATATACATTGCTTGGCCGACGTCCATCTCGGCCAGTCCTTTCTGCACCTTTTCAAGTGGAGATTCAGCTACTTGGGACGCCTAGTCCACGCGGACCAGGATCTTCCCGCGGGCCCTCCCGGTCTCCGAGTAGCGGATCGCATCGGCGGCCTCGTGCAGCGGAAACGCGTAATCGAGCACCGGCTCGACTTGCCCGGCCGCCACCATCGCCGCCAGCGTTTCGAGATCCTCCCGGCGCAACTCGGCAATCATCATCGCCATCTCCTGGCTGGCGAACGGCGAGCGCAGCAATGCCCCGAGCGGGCGCAGCAGCGGCGCGATCCAGTTGCCTTTCGGCCCGCCGACGATGACGAGGCGGCCGTCGGGTTTCAGGACCCGCTGGTTCGCGCCAACCGAGTGGTTGCCGACCATGTCCACGATGACGTCGTAGGCCTCGCTACCCTGCGTATAGTCTTCGTTCCGGTAGTCGAAGACCCGGTCGGCGCCCAGCGAACGCACGAGGTCGACATTGCGCGTGCTGCATACTCCGTGCACCTCGGCACCCATGGCCTTCGCGATCTGCACGGCGAACGTGCCGACGCCGCCGGAGGCACCGTTGATCAGGACCTTCTGGCCTTCTCCAACCCGGCCCCTGTCGCGCAGCGCCTGCAGCGCCGTGACGGCCGCGACCGGCAGGGCCGCGGCGTGGTCGAAAGAGACCCCGTCCGGAATCGGGACGATCGCGCGGTCCTCGCGCACGAGCAGGTACTCGGCGAATGCGCCGGTGGCGCCGCCGAATACCCGGTCTCCCGCCACGAAACGTCGAACCCCGGGACCCACCGCCTCGACAACACCGGCGAAATCGACGCCCAGGCGGGTCTCGACGGGCGCACCGAGGCCGGCCTCGAGGCGCATGAAGTAGGGCTCGCCGCGCATGTAGTGCCAGTCCAGCGGATTGACCGCGGCTGCCTTGACGCGCACGAGGACCTCGCCGCGCGCGGGAACCGGCTTCTCGAGCGCGACCATCTCGAGGACATCAGGCGAGCCGTAGCAGCGATAGGTCATCGCGATGAAGCCGTCTTCAACGCCACCGGACGGTGTCGCGGGCGGACACTCGTCCGTTTGGCTGAGAAAGAGCGCGAAGGCCCCGACGGCGACGACCAGGATCAGCACCAGGCCCGTGACTATCGGCCAGGCCCTGAGCCTCATCGTGGCCCCGGAAATGCGGTTGAATCGGTCATGGTCGGTTCTTTTTTACCGCACGTACCCGTGTTTTTCGAGCGTCAGCAGGATGCGATGCGCCGCGAGGTCGGGCGAGAGCTCCGCGGTGTCGATGACGATCTCGGCGTTTTCCGGCGCCTCGTAGGGGTCGTCGATGCCCGTGAAACCCTTGATCTGCCCTGCCCGCGCCTTGGCATACAGGCCTTTGCGATCGCGCGCTTCGCACACCTCGATGGGCGTCGAGACCCAGGTTTCGAGGAACCCGCCGACCGGGCTGATCATCTCCCTGACGAGGCGGCGCGTTGCAGCATAGGGCGCAATCGGCGCACAGATGGCGATGCCGCCGTTCTTGGTGATCTCGCTCGCGACGAAGCCGATGCGCTGGATGTTGAGGTCGCGATGTTCCTTGGTAAAGGTCAGTTCGCTCGACAGGTTCTTGCGCACGATGTCGCCATCGAGCAGCGTCACGGGCCGCGATCCTTCCTCCAGCAACTTGACCATCAGCGCATTGGCGACGGTCGACTTGCCCGAACCGGACAGGCCCGTGAAGAAGATCGTGAAACCCTGCTTGTGTTTCGGCGGATGCGCCTTGCGCAGCTCCTCGACGACTTTCGGGTAAGAAAACCACTCCGGAATGTCGAGCCCCTCACGCAGGCGTCGGCGGAACTCGGTACCCGACAGGTCAAGCACCTTGTCGGTCGGCTTGGTCTCGTCGGCGGGCACGTACTCGGCCTTGTTTTCGACATAGACCATCATCTTGAACGGCACCATCGTGATGTCGAGTTCTTCTTCGTGCTCCCGGTAGAGTTCCTGTGCGTCGTAGGGCCCGTAGAACGGGTTGCCGTCCTTGTCGTTGCCCGGCCCGGCGTGATCGCGGCCGACGATGAAATGGGTGCAGCCGTAGTTCTTGCGGACGATGGCGTGCAGCAGCGTTTCGCGCGGGCCGCCCATGCGCATGGCCAGGTTGAGGAGACTGAGCTGCGTGGTCTGCTCCGGGTATTCCTCGAGGATGTGCTCGTAACAGCGAACCCGCGTGAAATGATCGATGTCGCCAGGCTTGGTCATGCCGACGACCGGGTGGATGAGCAGGTTCGCATCGGCCTCACGGGCCGCCCGGAAGGTCAGCTCCTGGTGGGCCCGGTGCAACGGGTTGCGCGTCTGGAAGGCGACGATCTTGCGCCAGCCGAGCTTGCGAAAGCGGCCGCGCAGCTCTGACGGCGTGTCGCGCAGCAGCTTGAAATCATAGTACGTCGGCGGCTCGATGCCGCGCACCGTCCCACCGACATACACGGGGTTGGACTTGTGCAGCAGGAAGTCGACCGCGGGGTGCAGATCGTCGGTCGTGCCGTAAACGCGGTCGGCTTCGCCCGCCAGGTCCGGCGTCCAGATGTCGCTGATCTCGAGGGTTGCCAGCAGTACGCCTTCCGGGTCGCGCAAAGCGATCGTCTCCCCGGCTGCGATACTCTCGGCGAACGATTCGCTGACATCCAGCGTGATCGGCAACGGCCACAGCACGCCGCTTGCAAGTCGCATCGAGTCGCAGACGCTCTCATAGTCCTCCCGGCCGAGAAAGCCCTCGAGCGGCGAAAACGCGCCGTTCATCAACAGGTCGAGATCGCAGACCTGCCGCTGAGTCAGGTCCCAGGACTTGTAATTCTTGGCTTCGAGCTTCTCGGCGTCGGCCTTCCGTTCCGACAAGAACAGCTCTTTCAATACACCGCCGTGCGGTTCCTTGTACGCACCCATCGTTTCATTCTCCTGAAGGTAAATTGGGAACCGCGCCGTGCAGCAGCAGGTCCGTGGTTTTTCTTGCCAGGGCAAACACGTCGATGTCCGGATCGCGGACGATCAGCTCGCCGAGGCCGTTGCACATGCCGATGACCGATTGCGCCATGAAATGACTGTCTATCGTCTTGCGCACGGTGCCCGCGGCCTTGCCGTTGTCGATGATCGCTTCGAGTTCCTGGCGGTAATGCGAGCCCAGCGCCTTGAGCCGACGCCGCCGCGCCCGGGGCAGGTACAGTCGCTCGTCGTTGTGTACCTTGAGCGCCTCGTTCTTCTCCCGATAAGCCCCGAGATGGTTGCTCACGACCGCCAGCAGCCGCGCTGCGAACGGTTCATGCCCGGCAGCAATGGCCTCCATGTTTTCGACGTACTGCTGCAGACCGAAGAGACACACTTCCTCGAGCGCCTCTTCCTTGGAATCGAAGTAGTAATAGAGGCTGCCCTGCTTGATGCCGAGCCGCTCGGCGATATCGCTCGTCGAGGCGCCGTGGAAACCCTTCTCGGAAAAAACGCTTGCCGCCGCCCGGATCGCGGCCTGCTTCTGCTCCCGGTACCTCGGGCTGTCGGTGTTCTTCGGCTTCATCGGGTCGCTTCCATGGTCGCGCCTGAATTCTATAGTTCTATAGAATATATGCAAGCCCTTTGCAAAGCCATATTAAAAATAATGACTTATGTCACACTTTTTCTATTAATTTATAGGAATCAGCGATACCGCAGGTGGCTGCGGTCGAGTTCGCCGACCGTCCGCACGCCCATCAGCTTCATTCCCCGCTCGATCTCCTCGCGGAAATTGGCGAGCGTCTTCTCGACCCCGGGCCGGCCGGCGGCGGCCAGCGCGTACAGGTACAGGCGCCCGCCGGAGCAGGCCCTGGCGCCCGCCGCCAGCGCCTTGAGCACGTGCGTGCCGCGCCGGATACCGCCGTCGCAGATGACCTCGATGTCATCCCCGACTGCATCGACGATTTCACTGAGCTGGTCGAACGGCGACCGCGACCCGTCGAGCTGGCGCCCGCCATGGTTCGACACCATGATCGCCGTGGCCCCGATATCGACGGCGCGACGCGCGTCGTCCACCGACATGATCCCCTTGAGGCAAAACGCACCACCCCACTGCTTGCGTACGGCTTCGGCAGCGGCCCAGTCCATCGACTGGTCGAGCATCGTGGAGAAGTAGTCGGAGATCGAAATACTGACGTCGCTGCCCTCGGTCACGTAATCCTTGAGGTTGGACAGCTCGAACTTCTCGCGTAGCAGGTAGTTGATGGTCCAGTAAGGGTGGGTCGCGAAACTCAGGACGCTGCGCGGCGTAAGCCGCGGCGGCGACGTGAATCCTGTCACCAGGTCACGCTCGCGCTTGCCGCCGACGATCGTATCGACGGTCAGGGCAATGGCGTCGAAACGCGCCGCCTTGCAGCGCTCGATCATGCTGTTCGTCAGCCCCTTGTCCTTGTGGTAATAGAGCTGGAACATCTTCGGCGCGGCCACGGTCTCGCTGATGTGCTCGATGCTCGCGGTTGCCAGCGACGAGATCCCGAACCACGTATTGAATGCCGCGGCCGCCGCCCCCACCGCGTTTTCGCCGTCGTGGTGAAACAGTCGCTGCAGCGCCGTCGGCGACAGGAACAGGGGCATGTCGATCGTCTTGCCCATCACGGTCGTCGACAGGTCGACGTTCTCGACCCCCGCAAGTACGTTCGGCACCAGGTCGCAGTCGTCGAAGGCGCGCGTATTGCGGCGGTAGGTCACCTCGTCGTCGGCGGCGCCGTCGATGTAGTGGAAGATGGGTCCGGGCAGGCGCTGCTTGGCGAAGCGGCGGAACTGGTCGACGTTGAAACACTGATCGAGCTTCATGGGAGGCAGCCGGCTTTATTTGTGCATTTGCGAATGCCAAGTATGCCAAAATCTGCTTCGATCGCCCCGAACTGTGAGCCCTACATGAGCGATAACACGGTCTTTTCAGGATGCATCCCGGCATTGATGACACCCTGCGACCCCAACGGTACGCCCGACTTCGACGCGCTGGCGCGCAAGGGCCGGGAACTGGTGGAGGCCGGCATGCGCGCCGTCGTCTACTGCGGTTCGATGGGCGACTGGCCCCTGCTGAGCCTCGCGGATCGCAAAGCGGGCGTCGCGGCGCTGGTCGACGCCGGCGTGCCGGTGGTCGTCGGCACCGGTGCCCAGAATACGCGCGGGGCTGTCGAACTGGCGGCGCACGCGGCGGACGTGGGCGCGGCCGGACTGATGGTGATTCCGCGGGTCCTCTCGCGCGGCGCATCCGCCGCGGCACAACGGCAGCATTTCGGCGCCGTCCTGGCTGCCGCCCCGGACCTGCCCGCGGTCATCTACAACAGCCCGTACTACGGTTTCGAAACCCGCGCCGAACTGTTTTTTGCGCTGCGTGAAGCGCACGCCAACCTCGTCGGCTTCAAGGAATTCGGCGGCGCTGACTCGCTGAGCTATGCGGCCGAACACATTACGTCGGGCGATCCGTCACTGTCGCTGATGATCGGCGTCGACACCCAGGTGGTGCACGGCTTCGTACGCTGCGGCGCACGCGGCGCGATTACCGGGGTCGGCAATGCGCTGCCACGGGAGATACTGCTGCTGGTCGGGCTGTGCCAGCGTGCCGCGTCCGGCGATCACGAGGCGCTGCGCCTCGCGCGCGATCTCGACCAGGCGCTGGCCGAGCTGGCCCGCTACGACGAGGGACCGGACCTCGTCCTGTATTACAAGCACCTGATGGTGCTCGAGGGCAGCCCGGAGTACGCGCAGCAGGTCAATCCCGCGGACCGGCTGAGCCCCTCCCAGCGCGCCCAGCTCGAGCGCCAGTGGCGCCAATTCCGGGCCTGGTGGGACAGCTGGCCGGGTTCGGCCGCCTGAGCAGGGCACGCGATGCGAGTCATTGATTCCCACACCGAAGGCGAACCGACGCGCGTCGTCATCGAGGGTGGGCCGGATCTCGGCACCGGCAGCATGGCCGACAGGCTCGAACGACTCCGCACGCAGCACGACGAGCTGCGACGCACCGTCATCCTCGAACCTCGCGGCTCCGATGCGCTGGTCGGCGCCCTGCTCTGCGAACCGACGCTGGACGGATGCGCTGCGGGTGTACTGTTTTTCAACAACACCGGCTACCTCGGCATGTGCGGGCATGGCTCGATCGGCGTCGCGGTAACGCTCGCCTGGCTCGGCCGTATCGGTCACGGCATCGCCCGGCTCGAAACCCCGGTAGGGGTCGTGTCGGCCGAGCTCGCCGACGCCAACACGGTGACCATCGAGAACGTTGCGAGTTATCGCCACCGCAAGGATGTCGCGCTGGAGGTGCCGGGCCTTGGCGAGGTCACGGGGGATATCGCCTGGGGTGGCAACTGGTTCTTCCTGGTGAAGGGTGCGCCCTGCCCGCTCGACCTCGGCCACGAGCGCGAACTCACGACCGCGGCCCTCGCCGTCCAGGCGGCGCTGCGCGAACAGGGGATCACGGGCGCCGACGGCGGCGAAATCGACCACATCGAGTTTTTTGGTGAGCCGCGCAGCGCCGGCAGCCACAGCCGGAATTTCGTCCTGTGCCCGGGCGGCGCGTATGACCGTTCCCCCTGTGGCACCGGGACCAGCGCCAAGCTGGCCTGCCTCGCCGCGGACGGCATGCTGTCCCCGGATACGGACTGGATCCAGGAGAGCGTCATCGGCAGCCGCTTCATTGCTCGCTACCGCGAGAATGACGACGCGACGATCACCCCGCGCATCACCGGTCGCGCCTTCATCTGCGCGGAGACCACGCTCGTCCAGCAGGCGGGTGACCCGTTTGCGCGGGGCATCGCGGAATGAGTCGTCGCGATTCGATCATCGTCGTCGGCGCGGGCCACATCGGCCTCGCCTGCGCGCACTACCTGCGCAGCGACGGCCATGAGGTGACCGTCATCGACCAGGGGGTCGTCGGCGGCGCCTGCTCGCACGCCAACTGCGGATTCCTCGTCCCCGACCACGTCCTGCCGCTCACCACGCCGGACGCCCCGGCCAGGGCCCTGCTCTCGCTCGTGCAGCCGCGGGCCGCGTTCCGCGTCAAGCCGCAGCTTCGTCCCGATCTGTTGCGCTTCCTGTTCGAGTTCGGCCGCCGCTGCACGCACGGCCAGATGCTCGAGGCCGCACAGGTTCTGCATGCGCTGCTCGAAGCCTCCATCGCGGAACACCGGGCTCTGTTGTCGGACCCGCAACTCGACAGCGACTGGCAGCAGAACGGCATGTTGTTCGTGTTTCTCTCGGCCGACGCCCTCGGCCGCTTCGCGGACACCGACGCGCTGCTGACGCGGGAGTTCGGCCTGGCGGCACGCTTCATCGACGGCGAGGACCTGGTCGAATTCGAGCCTGCATTGCTGGACGACCTCGCCGGCGCTTACTTTTACGATATCGATGGCCACCTGCGACCGGACCGCCTGAACACGTCCTGGTCGCAACTGAGCCGCAGCCGCGGCGTGCGCTTCATCGAGCACTGCAGCCTCGAGGGTATCGACAGGGCCGGCGGCGCGATTGCCGGGCTGGACACGTCGGAAGGCCGCTTGACGGCCGACCGCTACGTGTTCGCCACGGGCGCCTGGTCGCGCCGGTGGGGTGACGAGCTGGGCTGCAAGATCCCGGTCGAGCCGGGCAAGGGCTACTCGGTCACGATGTCGCGTCCGGGCACGATGCCCGTTCACCCGATGCTGATGCCCGAGAAACACATCGGCGTCACGCCGTTTACGGACGGCCTGCGCATCGCCTCGATGATGGAGTTTGCCGGCTTCGATGACAGCATTCCCGGGTTCCGCATTCGCCAGTTGCAGGACTCGGCGAGGCCCTACCTCAAGGAACCCAGCGGGCCCGTGATCGAGCAGACCTGGTTCGGCTGGCGGCCGATGACCTGGGACAGCCTGCCGATCGTCGGCCGTTTACCGAATCTCGACAACGGGCTGATCGCGACCGGGCACAACATGCTCGGACTGACGCTCGCGCCGGTCACGGGCAAGATCGTCGCCGACCTGGTCGCCGAGCGCGCATCCGGCTTGCCCGTCGACGCCCTGTCCCCCGCCCGCTTCGCCTGACCGCCGACCAATCTGGCCCTAGCGGCACATCGGCTTGAGCCTGTGCGATTCCCGCACGGCTGCAAGGTAGCGATATTCATTGCCGTCGCTGACGTAGTAATAAGCCGTGTCGTTCGGCATGACCGCGACGATGATGCCGCCGAAGCCGGACAGAACCACGACCCAGGCCGGCGCCTCGCAACCGAGATACGAGGAAACATCGAAGCTGCGAAAACCGTTGTTGTAGCGTATCGTCTCGAGCTCCGCGAGCATGCCCGGATCGTCGGGCAGGCGTTGCTTGATGGCATCGAACAGGCGTCGATCGAGAACCTCCTTGCCGTCGAGGCGCCCGTCCAGCGGGCCGATAAAGCGGGCAAGCCTGGCAATATCATCGCGGACGAGCGTCAGGCCAAAACCGGCGTACGGCTGTCGAACGTCGTCATAGGTTCGACGCGTCGCCGCTGCGATTCTCGACAGCCCGAGGGGACGCCAGAGCTTTGCAACAACCAGGTCGTTGAAAAAGTCCGCATCCGGTCCCCGGCGCTGACGCAGAAAACTCGTCATCGCTACCCCGGCGAGGTAGGTGTCCCAGGTGTGGTAGCTCAGGTGTGTCCCGGGATCTGCCTTGCGCGGGTAGCCCCTGCACGCGGTGTCGATCTTGTCGCGATGATCGCCGAGAAAGAACGCACTCGAAAGCGCGGCGTCTTCGTCGCCGTGCATGTCGGGCAAGTCGAAATGCCCGGTCGTCATGTCGAGTGCGTGTTCGATCGTGACACCGTCCCAGCCGTCCGCGCACTCCGGCACCAGTTCGGCGACTGGCGCCCGGGCGGCGCCCGGATACTCGGCTTCGAGAAGCATCAGCCCGAAGCCCGCAACGATCGACTTGGCGGTGGAGTACGAAGGCACCAGCATCTCGTCGCAGTAGGGATAGCGGCCATAGGGTGTGCGGCAGTCGCTCGTAAAGTGGGTGCCCTCGATCAGGAAACCGAACAAGGACATTTCCGCAGGATCGATCTCGTCGCTCGAACCGAACCGAGTGGCGTCGGCGCCCGGATATTTCGCGCCGATAGCAGCGACGGGTTGCGTTGGAATCCGGCTTCGCCGATTGGCCATGACAGCGGCGACGATCGCCGCGGCGCCGTCGACGGAACCAGGCTGGTACTCGGCGGTCACCGTCCCGCTCATGTCGAACTGCAGGTAACGGCAGGTCTGGTTCGTGACCTGGAACGCCACGGCGGAGACGGCGCCCGAGTCCTTGAACAGAAACGTCATCAGGCCGTTGTGCGTGCAGTCCTCGCGCCGCTCCTTCAGCGCAAATGGCAGACCTGCCCGAGTCCATCCGTCGTCACCCGACTCATTCCATGCATGCCCGGTGCCAAACGCGA
>JBFEJR010000019.1:0-54841 GCA_041553075.1 Woeseiaceae bacterium
GGATTACGACGGCACGCCGCGCACCGCGGGGCTGTATCGCCAGGACCAGACCGGCGATTACCTGCAAAGCGAACTGCGCCTGACCTCGAAAAACGAGGGGCCGCTGTCCTGGTATGCGGGCGTCTCGATGTACGAGGAGAATATCGACTACCACGTGACGAGCGCCGTCGAAGAAGAGGTCATCTGCAACTACTACTCGTACTACTACACGCAGGCATTTTACGAGTACTACGGCTACCCGAACTCGGGCATCCGCCTGAACTGCAACGAGTTCTTCGACTACATCCAGTACTACTGGGACTATTACTACCCGTCCTACGGCATCACGGTGGGCCCGTTCGTGCCGACGGCCAACGGCATGCTGACCGAGGATACGTTCGTGACCGGCAAGTACTCGGGCTGGGCCGCCTATGCCGACCTCTCCTATGCCATCAACGACGCCTGGGACGTGTCCCTTGGCGTGCGCTACACGTACGACAAGAAGCGCTTCACACGCGCAACGCCGAAGCCGGAGAGCACGCTCCTCAGCTATTTCCTGCCGGGCTTCATGAACGAGCCGATCACCAACACCAACGACTGGGACGACACCACGGCACGCCTGGTCGTGCGCTACGCGCCGTCCGACCAGCACACGGTTTTCGCCAGCTACACGG
Organism: Woeseiaceae bacterium; assembly: GCA_041553075.1. Lineage (GTDB taxonomy): Bacteria > Pseudomonadota > Gammaproteobacteria > Steroidobacterales > Woeseiaceae > UBA1847. Next base: position 654 of record JBFEJR010000019.1, read on the forward strand.
AAGGCTACAAGTCAGGCGGGTTCGGTACGTTCTCGATCCAGGACGCCGCGACCGGGGACGCCGTGTTCCAGTGGTTCGGCGAGGGTGACCAGGATCCGCTGACCGAGGCCGACGGCATCGTCATTGCCCAGTTCAAGCCGGAAGACGTCAAGAACTACGAAATCGGCTGGAAAGGCATTGTCGGCAACGTGGCGTTCGACGTGGTCGCGTTCATGTACGACTACACGGACCTGCAGGTCAACTACTACGACGCGGGTGCCAAGGTCGACAACGTGGGGCAGGTCGATGGCCAGGGCTTGGAGGGCTCGATCCAGTGGGCCATCAACGAGAACTGGAACCTGGTACTGGCCGCGGGCTGGCTCGACACCGAGGCAACCGGGCTGCAGCAGGTCTGTGACGGAGCCGCGGGTCCCGATGGCCTGCCGGACGGCGACCCGGACGGCTGCGAAGGCACCAACCTCTACTGGGCGCCCGAATTCATGGGCTCGATGGTCGTCAAGGCCGACTTCCCGGTCACCAACGGCCGCGTGGTCGGCAACCTGGAGGGTTTCTGGGAAAGCGAACGCAGCGGCAGCTATTCGAACCTCCCGTGGCAGACGCTGCCGAGCTACCAGGAGTGGACCCTGCGCGTCGGCTACGAATCCGATAACAACTGGAGCGTCATGGCCTACGTCGAGAACCTGACCGACGAGCTCAACTACGCCGGACTGCAATACAACGCGGGGATAACGCCGGACTGGCTGGTCGGCCCGAATCGTTCGCGCAGGACCGGGATTCGCTTCGGCTATTCCTTCGACTAATCAGCCAGGCGCGTGTAATAAAGGGTGCCGGTTCCCCGGCACCCTTTTTTTGTTGTCATGACCGAACGCCGACGACCACAACCCGAGCTGCAGCAGCTGGTCCAGACCGGATTCAATGCGCTGCAGGCTGGCGATCTCGACGCTGCCCTGCGAGTGTGCCGGGAAGTGCTCGCGCGGGCGCCGAAAATGCCGCGGGCGCATTTTCTCGCCGGCCTCGTCGCGCTCCAGGGCGGGGACCGGCCGATGGCGGAGCAGGCGTTCGCGAACACGGTCCGCTACAACGAGACGCACGCGGCGGCGTGGGCCCGGCTCGCGCAGCTGTACGCCACGAGCGGCCGCGTCAGGATGGCCGAGTCCGCACTGCTGAATGCGGCCAACACCCACCGCGGCAACCCGGCAACGCTCGATCTCATCGGTACCGTGTTTCGTCTCGCGGGGAATCTCGGCGCGTCGCGCGAGTGGCACCAGAAAGCGGTCGATGCCGACCGCACGCACGTACCGTTCCTCGTCAACCTCGCCAATGCGCACACCTACTGCGGCGACCTCGACGCGGCGCGCGGATTACTGCAGGCCTGCCTGGCGATTGAGCCGCGCAACGCCCAGGTTCACTGGCTGCTGGCCCGGGCCGGGTCCGGGGACGCCCGGCAGCACGTCGCCGTAATGCAGGAAATCCTGGGCGCCGGGACATCGCAGGCCGACGCCGCGTACCTGCACTATGCGGTCGGCAAGGAACTCGAGGATCTCGAGGACTGGGAGGGCGCGTTCGCCGCCTGGTCACGGGGCGCCGCGGCGAAGCGGCAGCGGGTCGACTGGGACGAGCAGCAGGATATCGAGCTGTTCCGGACGCTCGACGAGACGTTCACCGAGGCGTGGCTGGAACGGCAGCGCGGCGAGTGCTTTGACGCCGGCCCGGTGTTGGTCGTCGGCGAGCCGCGCAGCGGCACGACCCTGCTCGATCGCATGCTGGATGCTCATCCCGCCGTCGCCTCGGGCGGCGAGTTGCGTTTTTTCGGGTTCGCCGTGCGCCAGGCGCTCGGCAGTGACGAGCTGCGCCAGTTCACGCCGGCGTTGATGCGCGACGCGGCCGCCGCCGACAGTACCCGGATCGGCGAGGCTTACGTGGATCTCGTGTCGACACTGCGGCTCGATGCGCCGCATATCGTCGACAAGCTGCCCGGGAACTACCTGTACCTGCCCCTGATCCTCGCCGCCCTGCCGAATGCGCGCGTCATACACATGCGGCGCCGGCCGATGGACGCCTGCCTGGCCATCTACAAGCAGCTGTTTGCCGACGCGTATCTCTATTCCTACGATCTAGGCGAGCTGGCGCGGCACTACCGGCGCTACCTCGATCTCATGCAGACCTGGCGCGAGCGCTTCGGCCGGCAGTTCGTCGAGGTCGATTACGAGTCCCTGGTCCGCGAACCGGAGGAGACCCTGCGCCCGGTATTGCAGTACATCGGCCTGTCGTGGAACGATGCATGCCTCGACTATTTCAATCGCGATGCGGCAACCGCCACCGCGAGCGCGCAGCAGGTCCGCGAGGCGCCCCATGAGCGTTCGGTGGGTCGCTGGCTGCGCTTTCGCAAGCAGTTACAACCCGTCGCGGAAGTGCTTGGATACGGCGATGATTGATCTCGGGCAATTCGAGGCGGACTGCCGGCGCGACATCCCGTTGCTGGACGCCATGCAGCTGTCGCTGGTCGAGTACCGCGACCTTGCCCTGACGATGGAGGCGCCGCTCGCGCCCAACATCAACAATAAGGGTACGGCCTTCGGCGGCAGTATCGCGAGCATCGGCCTGTTCGGGGGCTGGGCCGTTGCCACGCTGGCCTTCATGGATCACGGCATCGACAACACCGAGATCGTCGTCTACCGGAACGAGATGACGTTCGAGCGGCCCGCGCGCGGCCATCTCGTGGTCCGGGTCACGATGGATCCTGACGAATTCGCCGCCTGCCTGGCCCGTCTGCGCGCCGGCAGCAGCGACCGGTTACGCTTCGCGGTCGGTGTCGAGCTGTTTCACGATGACGTCCGCTGCGCCACGATGAGCGGCGTCTACGTCGTCTGGCTGAAGTAGCCGCCTAGCCGCGCGAATAGGTGCCGACGAGGCGGTTCATCCCGATGACGTGCGGCTCGATGCGCTCGAAGAGCTCCCACATCGTCAGACCGGGCGGCAGCGCGACCTCTGTATCGAGCGCCAGTAACCAGAAGAAGTAGTGATGCGTCCCGTGGCCCTCGGGCGGCATCGGCCCCCCATACCCCGTGTTGCCGAAGTCGTTGCAGCCCGCCACGTAGTCGGCAACGCCCTCGGGCAATTCCCTGGCGCCACCCGGGATGCCGTACAGCACCCAGTGAACGAAGCCATAGGTGCCGGGCTTGACCAGCGGCGCGTCCGGATCGTGGCAAACCAGCGCAAAAGCCTTCGTGCCCTCCGGTACGGCGGTCCAGGCAAGGGCGGGCGACGTGTCTTCTGCCTCGCCGGTATGGCGCGCGGGTATGCCGCCCCCGTGGGCGAATGCCGCGCTCGTCAGCGTCATCGTGGACAATGCGAACCCCATGACGATCCCTCCCGTTGGCATAGGAATCCTGACTTATACGATCGCTCAGAAACGCTGGCAATACGCTATCGCCGCAGTCAGCCATGTTCGCGGTCCCGGAAGTTTGTTAAATTTGGTTACAGGCTGCCGGCTCTGGCCGCCTGCCGTTACTATGGCGAGCCTTGCGGCACTTCATGCAAGCAACTTACAACAACCGAGGGAATCACTATGGGCTTACTGGATTTTGCTCGCGACGTCGGTCGCCAGCTGTTCGACACCGACGCCGAGGCTGCAGATAACATCAAGCAGCACCTGGAAACGCGCCTGAGCGGCGTCAAGAACGTCGAGGTCGAGTTCGACGACGGTGTGGCCACGATCTGTGGCGACTGCGACAGCCCGGCCGTACGGGAGCGCGCGATCCTGCTCGCCGGCAACGTCAAGGGCGTCGAAAAAGTCGTGGCCGACGGTCTGAAGGCGCCGAAACCGGCACCCGAAGAAAAGGTCAGCAAAGACACCGTCTACGAGATCAAGAGCGGTGACACGCTCGGCGCCATTGCCAAGAAGTTCTACGGCAAAGCATCGCAGTACACGCGCATCTTCGAGGCCAACCGGGACATCATCGACGACCCCAACAAGATCTATCCGGGTCAGAAAATCCGCATTCCGATGGACTAGGAACGCGGCCGAATCCAATTCGCAGGAGCAGACAATGGACTTAATGGACTTACTTAAATCGGCTGGCGCGAACAACAGCCTCGGCCAGGTGGCCGGGTCGCTCGGTCTCGATTCATCGCAGACGGAGAATCTCGTCGGCGCGCTGGCACCCGCACTGATGCGCAGCCTGCAGAAACAGACCACGTCGAGCGGCGGCCTGGAGGCCTTGCAGCGCGCACTCGCGACCGGCAATCACCAGCGTTACATCGACGAACCGGAGCTCGTACAGTCCGAAGCCACCCGCGAAGACGGCAACCGTATTCTCGGCCACCTGTTCGGCAGCAAGGACGTCAGCCGTAACGTGGCTGCACAGGCCGCTGCCGAAACGGGAATCGATGCGGGCATGATCAAGAAGGCGCTGCCGCTCGTTGCCGGCCTCGCAATGGGTGCGCTCGGCAAGCAGCGTGAGAGCAGCCTGGGCAGCCTCCTCGGCGGTGGCGGAGACGGATTCGGCATAGACGATGTTCTCGGAATGGCCAAGCGCCTGTTCTGAGAAACGCAGCTTAACAACAAGGAGAAATCACCATGTCAGTAGCACGAGTAACAGAGCTCTCGGCATCGTCCAAGAAGAGCTTCGAGGACGCGATCGAGAAAGGCATCAAACGAGCCAACGACACGCTCGACAATATCGAGGGCGCGTGGGTACAGGACCTCAAGGTCACGTGCAAGGACGGCAAGATCGACGAGTTCCGCGTCAACATGAAAGTCACGTTCGTGCTGCGCTAACAATTAGAGCGCCAGCTTTCGAGCATAAGAAAACCGGGCCCTGTGCCCGGTTTTTTTTTGCTTTTGTGAACGATTGTCAACAATCCGTTAATGCCGCGTTTTCCCACTAGACTTGCTTCCGTTCTCTATTCACTGGAAAGGAAACAACAATGGCAAAACGAATCGAGAGTATCGAGGGAATCGGTCCGTCGAACGGCGCTGCCCTGCGCGATGCCGGCATCGCAACGGTCGAGGAACTCCTGAAACTCTGCTGTGACAAGAACGGCCGCGCTGCCGTATCCGCGAAGACCAAGATCTCCGAGGCCCGTATTCTGAAGTGGGTCAATCACGCCGACCTGTTCCGGATCGACGGCGTTGCGGGCCAGTATGCCGAGCTTCTCGAAGCCGCTGGCGTCGACACGGTCAAGGAACTGCGCAATCGCAATGCCGACAACCTGGCTGCGAAGATGGCGGAGGTCAACAAGGCCCGCAACCTCGTGCGCCGCACGCCGTCTGTCAAGAGCGTCGCGGAGTGGGTGAGGCAGGCCAAGATGCTGTCGCCCAAGGTGACGCACTAGAAATCTCAAACGGGATGCGCTGGGCATTATGGACTGACTCGCATTGCTGCCCGCTGGTGATGCATCATGCAACCGGGGCAGCAGCGCTTGTGAAGGTTCACGTCTGATCCATGTCCAAACCTAGTGACAATCGCGTCATCGTCAACGACCCGTTCGCCAAGCGGCTGATGGTCGGTTATCTCGAGAAGCGCAGGGCCGATATCCCCGCCCGGCGCGCCGCCCACGAGGCAGCCGACTTCGACAGCATTCGCGACAAGGGGCACAACCTGTTCGGCTCCGGCAGCGCCTACGGCCTGGACCGGATCAGCGAGCTCGGCGCCGCTCTCGAAAAAAGCGCCACCAAGCGCGATGCAGAGCAAATTGTCCAGCTAATTGACGGTCTTGAGACCTTCGTCACAAACGTGCATGTCGTCTGAGTCTCCTACTGCACTGCAAACAACCCTTCATTCAAGGTAGACTCGTTGATGCCCACGCCGCCCGTTTACACGAAAACCGGCGTGGAAGCTGGGAGGACACGGCTTGCGCATCGCACTTCTGGAAGACGATCCGGAACAATCGGAACTTGTCCGGCTGTGGCTCGAAGAAGCAGAGCACCGCGTCGTGAACTTTGCGCGCAGCAGCGATTTCCTGCGCGGCATACGGCGTGACTCCTTCGACCTCTATGTACTCGACTGGATGTTGCCCGACATCAGCGGCCTCGACGTCCTGTGCAAGCTGCGCGAAGATGGACAGGATGCGACGCCCGTGATGCTGGCAACGGCCAGGCAGGAAGAGCGGGACATCGTCAGGGCGCTGGAATCCGGGGCCGACGACTATCTCGTAAAGCCGATCCGGCGCCGTGAGCTGATCGCCCGCGTCGCGGCGATCTGCCGTCGCTCCGGGATTGCTGCCAACACCGCCGAGACGTTCTCGGCGGAACCCTACGAGATGGACCTGAAGCGCAAGGTCGTGCGCCTGCGTGGCGAGGAAATACCGCTTACCCATCGCGAGTTCGAACTCGCGATGTTCCTGTTCCGGCATGCGGGCCAGGCCGTGTCGCGGGCGCATATTCTCGAATCGATCTGGGACATCGACAGCGCCGACGTCTCGACGCGCACCGTCGACACGCACATCAGCCGCCTGCGCAAGAAGCTGCAACTGGGCGCCGCCAACGGCTGGACCTTGTCGGCGATCTACCAGCATGGTTACAGGCTCGAGGAAACGGGCGCCGACTGATCGGCACACAATCTACAAGGCACGAGTGAGACTATGAGCAAGAAACAATCGACGAGGCGCGGCAGTGCCAAACCCGGCACTGACGACGTCGAGGGCAATGTCGACAAGATCCGTGACATCCTGTTCGGCAGCCAGATGCGGGACTTCGAGCAGCGGCTCGAAGCGACCGAGAAGCGCCTGCTGCAGGCCATCGAGAAACTCGGCAAGGACGTCGAGCGCCGCGTCGAGCGCCTCGACAAGTACGCCCGCCGCGAGGTCGAGAAGCTGTCGGAACAGATCAAGGCGGAGCGCAAGGACCGCGTGGCCGAGTCCAGGAAAGGCTCCGGCGAGCTGACCCGGCTTGCGGACCAGTTCGAAGCCGGCTTCGTTGAGGTCGACGAACAGCTGGCCGCCGAGTCGCGCAGCCTGCGTAACACGTTGCTCGACCAGGCCGAGGAACTGACCGCACAGATAGGCGAGACCCAGGCGCAATTGCTAGGCGCGCTCGAGAAGGAAACCGGGGCGATGCGGGACGGCATGCTGGCCCGCGAAGAAATGGCGGCGCTGCTGACCGAGGTCGCGATGCGCCTCAACAAGGACTTCAAGCTGCCGAAGGGATGATCCGTCCCCGGCGCGGTTTCCGCAAATGAATGACCTCGAACAACTGAAGACCCTGCTGTTCGGCGCAGAGAGGCAGGCGTTGGACTCCATTACCGAACGCGTCCAGCGGCGCGAGACACGCGCCGCCGATGTTGCCGAGGTCCTGCCCGAGGCGGTGCGCCTGAGCCATCAACAGGGCGAGGAGCTCGTGGCGACACTGCGCGAGCCGGTGGGCGACTGCCTGCGCGACGCGTTCCGCAGGGAGCCAGAGCGGTACGCCGACGCGATGTACCCGGTGATGGGCCCGGCGATTCGCAAGTCGATCATGAACGCGCTGCGCGCCTTCGCGCAGCAGATCAACGAGACCATCGAACAGAGCCTGTCCGCCCGCGGCGTGAAGTGGCGCTTCGAGGCCTGGCGTTCCGGCATACCTTTCGGCGAATTCGTGGTCCAGCGGACGCTGTTGTACCGGGTCGAACAGGCCTACCTGATCAGCCGCGAGAACGGACTGCTGATCGGCCACGTACATCACCGGGCGTCGAGCATCAAGGACAGCGACGCGGTGTCGGCGATGTTCACGGCAATCCAGGACTTCATCAAGGAGTCGTTTTCGCCCGACCGCACGGGCCGTCTCGAAACAGCCGACATGGGCGAGTTCACGCTGTGGGCCGTCCACGGACCGCACGCCCTGCTCGTTTGCGTCATCCGCGGCGTGCCGCCGCGCTCGCTGCGCGCGGACCTGAGCGCCATTCTCGAACGCGTCCACTTCCGCTACGCCGACGCCATCCGCGAATATGCGGGCGACACGGCGACGCTGGAGGGAGTCGAGGAAGACCTCGCCGATTGCCTGCGATTCGAGGCCATGCAACCCAGGGATCCCGACAGGCGCCGTTCCCGGCTGCCGCTCGTGGTCATGCTGCTGCTGGCCGGCGCGGCCGTTGCCTACCTGGGCCTGCGCAGCTGGCAGGACGCCAACGAGCTGCGCAGCCTGGAGGACGCTGCCGCGGCGACGCCGGGATGGTACGTCGATCGTATCGAGCGCGAGGACGATACTTATGTCATCCACGGCCTGCGCGATCCGCTGGCCGCATCGGCAGGTGAGATCGCGGCCATCGCCTCCCTGCCCGCGGACCGGGTGACGGCCGAGGTGCGGCCGTTCCAGTCTCTCGAGCCCGCGATCGTCCTGCACCGCGTACGCGCAGTGCTCCTGGCACCCGCGACGGTCAACTCGCGCATCGGCGACGGGCGCATCGTGCTCGAAGGCGAGGCGCCGGTTGCCTGGCTGCGTGATGCGCGGGCCCGCACGGCGTCCGCATCCTTCGGTTTGCCGGTCAGTCTCGACGCGGTCACGCCGTCGGAGTTGCGCCAGCTCGAAACCGACGTCGCTGCGCTGCAGGAGGCGCGCTTCACGTTCGTCGCGGGCACCGAACTCGCCGGGGCCGAGGCCGTGCGTCTCGAGCAACACGCGGCGGCGATCGGCCGCCTGGCCCGGGATGCCAGCCGCCTCGACCGATCCCTGCAGGTGACGGTAATCGGGCAAACCGATCCGGTCGGTAACGCGGACGACAACCGGCAACTCGCCGGCCGGCGTGCCGCGCTCGTCCGGCAGCAACTGCTGGCGAACGAGGTACCGGAACACTGGATCTCCCGGGAAGCCGTCATCGGCAGCGGCGCGGCCGGCGCCCCCAACGTCGCCGAACGCAGCGCGACGATCCTCCTCGGCCTGCGGGCGCCGGCAGCAACCACCGGCCACCAGCCGCCGCGATGAGAGAGCTGAGCGCGAAGATCTGCATCCTCGGCGACTTCGCCGTGGGCAAGACCAGCACGGCCGAGCGTTTCGTCAACAACCAGTTTTCGGAGAAGTACCTGACGACGATCGGCGTCAAGGTGGATACCAAGGACGTCACGCTTGGCGGCGGCGCAACGCTGAAGCTCGTCCTGTGGGACGTGGCGGGAACCAGTCGCTTCGGGGAAATCGAGTTTGCCTACCTGCGCGGTGCGTCCGGCTACCTGTTCGTTGCCGACGGCACGCGCGCGGAAACGGTCAAGGCCGCCCGCAACCTGAAGGCGCAGAGCGAGGAACGCTACGGGCCGCTGCCCGGCGTGTTCCTGCTCAACAAGGCGGACCTCGACTATGCCTGGGAAGTCTCCGACGACGTGCAGAAAGCGCTGCAGGAGGATTTCTCCGCAGTCTTCGTTACCAGTGCCCGGACTGGCGAAAACGTCGAGGCGGCGGTCGAACAGCTGGCCCGAGACATTGCCGAGCGTGACTTCTCGCTGAAGTAATGCACTTTCCGGACATCATCCGCGAGCATCTCGAGTCCGACTACACGAGTCAGCGGCGCCCTTTTTGTTTTCTCGTGGATGACGCGCTGCGGCTGCAGGCCTGGTGGGGCCGCGGCGACGACTATGCGCTCGGCGACCTGCAGGAAGGCGACGACATGGCGCAGCGTGCGCCCTACCTGCTCGGCCAACTCGGCAGCGAGATTGTGCGCCTGCCATTCGTCACGGCAAACGACCGGACCGTCGAGGTCCATGTCGTGCCGGACGGGCAGCTGTTCTATGTCGTGCTCATGGACGCGAGTGACCAGCATGACTTCCTGCAGCGGCGACAGCAGGTAGCCAACGAGTTTCGCCTGCTGCACAAAGCGAGCGCACGGCTGATCGATAAGCAACGGCAGCTCATCAGCGACCTGGTCGAGGCCAAGACCGAACTCGATCACCGCCGCAATGAAGCCGAACGCGCGAACCAGAGCAAGAGCCAGTTCATCGCGATGATGTCGCACGAATTCCGGACACCCCTGTCGTCGATCATCAACTACGCCGACCTCGCGCTCGAAGAGGACACCAGCGTCGATAACGTTCGCAAGAGCGCCGAAGCCATCGCGCGTGCCGCCCGACATATGAATCGCCTCGTCGATACGGTGCTCGACGAGGCCCGTCTCGAGGCGGGGCAGGTCACGCTCAGCGAGGCGCCGTTCGACGTGCTCGCGCTGCTCGACGACATCGCGGCGATCATGGCGCCGCTCGCCGCGGAGAAGCAGCTCTCGTTCGGTATTTATCTCGACGACGGAGTGCCCGGGAGACTCACGGCGGACGACGCCTGCCTGCGCCAGATCCTGATCAACCTGCTCGGCAACGCCATCAAGTTCACCGAGACCGGCGGCGTACGACTCGAAGTCGGCTGGCAGAACGACGTACTGACCGCCACGGTGATCGACACGGGGCCCGGTATTGCCCTCGCAGACCAGGAACGTGTCTTCGGAGCCTTCGAGCGCGCTTCCGACCGCGGCCAACACGCTGCGCCCGGGACCGGCCTCGGCCTGACGATTACCCTCGGCCTCGCACGATTGATGGGCGGCACGATCGACCTCGAATCGGAGCCCGGCTCGGGCTGCCGCATCAGCGTCGCGGTCCCGGCGCCGTCCGGCAGCGAGGCCGACGCACCCGAGCCCGCCTTGCCCGAGCCCGACCGGGAAGATCGCGCCGTGCAGCCCGCGACGATACTCGTCTGCGACGATGACGAAGACCTGCTCGCCCTGACGGAGTATTACCTGCTGCGCGCCGGTTACGGCGTGCTGGCCGCGCGCGACGGCGAGGAAGCCGTGGAGAAGGCGCTGGCGTATTCGCCCGACCTGGTGCTGATGGACATCAACACGCCGCGCCTGCCCGGGTCGGCGGCTGCCGCGAAACTGCGCGCCGCCGGCTTCGCCGCGCCGATCATCGCGCTGACCGCATCCGACGTGCGCAAGCTCGATAGCCGGACGTTCGCCGACTGCCTGCGCAAGCCGATCCAGATGCCGCGCCTGCTCGCCGCCATCCAGGCACATCTCCAGCCCGGCTGACGCAGCCTCACGACTGTTAACTATTGTGACAACGGCCGGTTGCCGGCCGTGACCGCACTATACTCCGCGCCACTGCAAAACCTGAGGAGTTACACAGTGTTCAACGAATTCAAACAATTCGCCATGCGTGGCAACGTCGTCGACATGGCTGTCGGCATCATCATCGGTGCGGCGTTCGGCAAGATCGTCAGCTCGTTCGTCAATGACGTCATCATGCCGCCGATCGGCATGCTCATGGGCGGCGTCGATTTCAGCAACCTGTTCGTCGACCTGAGCGGCGCAGGCTACGCGTCGCTGGCCGCGGCCGAGGCCGCAGGCGCACCGCTCATCAAGTACGGCGTGTTCATCAACACGCTGCTCGACTTCCTGATCGTGGCATTCGCCATCTTCATGGTCATCAAGGGCATGAACTCCATGAAGAAGAAAGAAGAAGAGAAGCCTGCGGAGCCGCCGAAGCCGTCCGACGAGGTCGTGCTGCTGACCGAGATTCGCGACGCGCTCAACAAGTAGACCTTGCGCGCAGTTGCGTCGAACAGGAAACCCCGCCCACGGCGGGGTTTCTTGTTTGTGCGCAGGGGATCAGGTGTCCGTTTCCCGGATTGCCTCGAGCGCCATGGCCGCGATCGGCTCGACGAACTGGCCGAGCTCGGCGGCCCGCTCGCTGGACGCGTTACCCTCGATCGCCCGCCTGGCGACCCCCTGGATGATCGCGGCGAGGCGGAAAAAGCTGAACGCGACACAGAAACCGAAGTTGTCGATACCGTCGACGCCCGTGCGCTCGCAGTAATCCGCAACACAAGCTCTCTCGTTGGGGATACCGAGGGCCTCGAGGTCCTTGCCGCGCAGGCCCGACATGCCACCCACGTTCTGCGGCATGCGCAGCTGCATGCAGTAGTAGCCGAGGTCGGCAAACGGGTGTCCGAGCGTCGATAACTCCCAGTCGAGTAATGCGATCGCCGCGGGCTCGTCCCGGGCGAAGATCATGTTATCGAGACGGTAGTCGCCGTGCACCAGCGTCACCCGGCCGTCGTCGTCGGGGATGTTGCCGTCCAGCCAGGCGATCAGCTCTTCCATCGGCTCGATGCGCTGCAGCTCCGAAGCGCGGTACTGGCTGCTCCAGCGGCCGTACTGGCGCTCGAAATAGTTGCCCGGTTTGCCGTAGTCGGCCAGCCCGGCCGCATCGACGTCCACGCGATGCAACGCGGCCAGCACGCGAATCATCTCGTCGTAGAGCGCGCCTCGCTCGTCCCTGTTTACCTCCGGGATCGCCGCGTCCCAGAAGATCCTGCCGTCGCAGAACTCCATGACGTAGAACATCGACCCGATGACGCCCGGATCCTCGCACAGGTGCAGCACGCCGGGCACGGGCACCGCCGTTTCCCGGAGCGCGGCCATGACACGAAACTCCCGGTCGACCGCGTGCGCGGATTTCAGCAGATTCCCGGGCGGCTGGCGGCGCAGCACGTAGGTGCCCGAGCCGGCCTCGATGCGAAAGGTCGGGTTCGACTGCCCGCCCGCGAACTTCTCGATCTGCAGCGGCCCCCGGAAACCCCTGACATGCGCTTCGAGATACGGCAGCAATACGCCCGCATCGGGCTCGTCGGCGCCGGCCACGGCTCAGGGCTTGCCCGCAGCGAGCGCGGCAGACAGGTTGCGGCCGAGCTGCATCATGTGGACCTGGTCCGGCCCGTCGGCGAGGCGCAGCGTGCGCGCCCCGGCCCAGGCGCGCGCGAGGAAGAAATCCTGGCTGACGCCGGCGCCGCCGTGCACCTGGATGGCCCGGTCGATGACCTTGCAGGCCATCTCCGGGGCAACGATCTTGATCATCGCGATGAGGTCTTTGGCGGCCTTGTTGCCGCCCTTGTCCATGCGGTCGGCGGCTTTCAGCGTCAGCAGGCGCGCCTGTTCGATCTCGCAGGCGGAGCGCGCAATGTCCTCGCGCACCGACTGCTGCTTCGACAGCGGGCGCCCGAAAGCGACGCGGGACTCGGCGCGCCGGCACATTGCCTCGAGCGCTCTTTGCGCCAGCCCGACCAGGCGCATGCAGTGATGAATCCGCCCGGGACCGAGGCGCCCCTGGGCAATGGCGAAGCCGCTGCCCTCGTCCTGCAGCAGGTTGCCCGCCGGCACGCGGACGTTGTCGAAGACCACTTCGGCGTGACCTTCGGGCGCATCGTCATAGCCGAACACGGTGACGGGCCTGACCACCTCGATGCCCACGGCGTCCGCGGGTACCAGGATCATCGACTGCTGCCGGTAGCGATTGGCATTGTCGGCATCGGTCTTGCCCATGACGATGTAGACCTTGCAGCGCGGGTTGCAGGCGCCGCTCGACCACCACTTGCGCCCGTTGATCACGTAGTCCTCGCCATCGCGCACGATCGACGTTTCGATGTTGGTGGCATCGGACGAAGCGACGTCGGGCTCGGTCATGCAGAATGCCGAGCGGATTTCGCCGCGCAGCAGCGGCGCCAGCCATCGTTCCTGTTGCGCCGGGCTGCCGTAACGCGCGAGCACTTCCATGTTGCCCGTATCGGGCGCGCTGCAATTGAATACCTCGGAGGCCCACACTACCCGGCCCATGATCTCGGCGAGCGGCGCGTACTCGAGATTGGAAAGGCCCGGGCTGAAGTCGCCGTACGTCGGCGGCAGAAACAGGTTCCACAGCCCCTCGTTGCGCGCGAGTTCCTTGAGTTCGTCGATAAAATCCGGGGACTCCCAGCGATTGTCCTGTTCGAGCTGTTGCTCGAAACGGGTTTCGTTGGGGTAGACGTGCTCGTCCATGAAGGCCAGCAGCTGCTGCCGGAGGGTCTCGACCCTGGGGGAGAATTCGAAGTTCATCGGGGCATACCGTTCCGTTCGGCAATGACAGCCGCTAGCTTGCCACAATCCGGGAGCAACGTACCTGCGCGTTGCCAGCGGTTTGCGTTGCGGCGCCGAGCGTCTAAACTGCGTGGCTCCCGATCCAGGAGGCTGCAGCTGATGAAGTTTGTCCGCATTCTCGCGTTGCTGCTGTTCGCCTTGCCGGCGATGGCGCAGCGCCACATCGATTTCATGGCCTTCGGCTGGCCGGAGGACGGCAGTCTCGTCATCCCGGTCGCGGCGGGCGAGACGCTCACGGGCCTGGCCGCAACGCTCGACGAACGAACCGGCGGCGCCATCTCGGTCGCGGTCGCTGAAGCCGCTTTCACGGGCGAGAAGGACCAGGCCCTCACGCTGTTCGGCATCCGGCCCTATGCGCGGGTCGACCTGATCGGCGTCGGCAACGAGCCGGTCGACCGACTCGCTGCCGAGAACTTCGGTGGACTCGCGGCCGGCGTCAATGACGGGGCCAGCGGCACCGGGGTCCGGATCCTCTGGTCGGGCATCGACCGGGCCGACGATGCAACGGCCGCCCGCGTCGCCTTCGGCTATCGCCTGGGCGACTACCGCTTTGATCGTTACCAGCAGGAGCGCCTGGACCCGGCGACGCGCGGCGGGGTCACCGTCGTCAGCGACGACGCGGAGGCAAAGAGCCGGTTCGATAACGATCTCGCGCACGTTGCGGCGGCGGTGTACCTGGCTCGCGACCTCAGTTCCGAACCCGGCAACGTCATTTACCCGCAGTCCTTCGTCGACCGGGCCCGCGAGGCATTCCGCGGCGTCGAGAACGTGCGCCTCAGGGTGCTCGACGAAAACGACCTGCGGCGCCTCGGCATGGGAGCCCACCTGGGCGTCGGCAGCGGCTCCTCGCGTCCGCCCCGCCTGCTGATTATCGAGTATCTCGCGGGCGGCGATCGTCCGGCCCTGGCGCTGGCCGGCAAAGGCATTACGTTCGACACGGGCGGCGTTTCACTCAAGAGAAACGAAGGCATGTGGCGCATGAAGGGCGACATGACCGGTGCAGCCGTCGTCACGGCGTCGGTGCTGGCCGCCGCCCGGCGCGGAGCCAGGGTGAATCTCGTCGCGCTCGCGGCCCTCGCCGAGAACATGCCCTCGGGTACCGCGATTCGGCCCGGCGACGTCCTGACGTCGATGTCCGGCAAGACCATCGAGATCAGCTCCACCGACGCGGAGGGACGCCTGGTCCTGGCAGACGCCGTCCATTATGCGCAGGTCGAATACGCGCCCGGCGTCCTGATCGACGTCGCGACGCTGACCGGCTCCGTCGGTCGCGCGGTCGGGCCCGACTACGCCGGCCTGTTCAGCCGCCATGACGCCCTTGCCGGGCAGCTGCTCGAAGCCGGCAACAAAGCCGGCGAACTGCTCTGGCGCCTGCCCCTCAACGACACCTATTTCGAGCTGATCGAGTCGGACATTGCCGACGTGATCAACGGCGGCGCGTCGGGCGCGGGCGCCAGCACCGGCGCGGCGTTTGTCGGCACCTTCGTCGCCGAAGACCAGGTCTGGGCACACCTCGATATCGCGGGCGTCGACTTCGCCGAGGAAGGCAAGCCGACCATCCCCGCGGGGTTCACGGGATGGGGCGTGCGTGTTCTCGACGAGTTCCTGCGCAGGCACCATGAAGCAGGCCCGTAGTCGAGCGCGAGGCCCGGTGGGGGCGATGGGTCAGGGAATGATCCAGGTCGCCTCGCCGCTTGCCGGCTCGCCGTTGACGACGGGGAGGATGTAGCCGCCCTTGTTGATGTAGCGCTGGCCGGGGCCGAAAGACGGGCGCGGGTACAACGGCAAGTAGGCAGCCATCCCTTCCGCGTGATCGATCATGTCGAGGGCGTATTCGCGCACGAAGTAGCGGCCCATGTGCTTGACGACATTCTTGAACACGAGGCTCGCATAGAACGCTTCTGCCTGGGTGCGGCGGTGGGTGATCTCGATGCCGCGGGACTTGGCCCACACCTCGAAGCGCCGCATCGCCGGGTCGATCGCATCGGGCAGCCGGAACGGATGCGCCACCAGAACCGTGCCCGGCGCATTCGCAAGCGCCGTCCCGGGCGCACCGTCCAGCAGTGTCGAGGACGCGTAAATCCGGCCGGCGGGCAGGCTCGCGCCGTCGAGTTGCTCGGGGCGCAGCCACAAGACGGCGGCGCCGTCATTGCCAAGGCGTTGCGCCAGCTCGTCGAGGGGCGCTGCGGCACTGCAGTCGAAGGAGAGATCCTGCACGTTCGCCACGGATTTTTGCAAGCGCTCCCGCAGGGCCTCTACGGCGGGCGCCAGCGCCGTGTCGCACCAGACCTGGACAACCTGCCCGGCAGGATGCGAGGCGAGATGCGCGGCCACGAGATCGGCCTCGAGCAACAGCCCCCGCGAGTAGTAGACGGTGTAGAACTCGTCGGTCGCAACATGCGGAAGATCCGTGGACGGGTACAGGCACAGCAGCTTGCGGCGCTCGCAGAACTCGCCGACCGGCGCCCAGCTCGTCGTGCCGACGCCGCTCAGCATGGCGAAAACGGGGGTCTTTTCGTAATACCGCTCGAGCTGCGCAGACCAGCTGTCGGGCGGCCCGGACAGCTCCCAGCGTTCGATGACCCACTCGCGAAATACCGTCGGCAGTTTCGATTCCGGGGTGAAGCCGCGGTCCCAGCGCTCGCTATCGTTACGTGTTTCCCGGTTGATGTCGGCTGCAAACTGCGCCAGGACCGCATACGCAGCGTCGCGCCGCGCGGGATCTGCGCCTTCGACAACGACGGTCGCAACGCGGATGACGTCGTCATCGACGCCCGGCGAGTTGCCTGCTGAGAGCGTTTCGAGATACGCCGCGAGCGCCTCGACGTCGTCATCGGACAGCGCATACCGCGGCATCAACTCGACCATCAGCTCACGGCCGGACGGCGTGATGCCCTCACGCAGTACACGCGCCAGGCTGTGATTGTTGTACGCCGGTCGCACCGGTTGCGGCGACGGCGCAAACAGGAACTGCGCGCCGATGGGCGGCACGACGAAGGCGCCTTCCGATGCACCCATGCCGCTGCGCCCATGGCAGCTCTCGCAGCTGAACTGTGTTCCCGCGATCGGCACATCGCCCGCGACGAGCGCCCGAATGGGCTCACCGGAGGGCAGGATTCCCTCGCGGTACATGCGTTCACCGGACTGCTCTGGCGTCAGGTCGGACGAGTCATTGCCGCATGCACCGAGCAACAGCGCGGCGAGCGCAAGTACTGGCAGGCGCCCCATCGCGCTCAATTCAGTATTCGCGTCGCGATTTCATGGGCCAGGCTCTGGCCGCTCGCGAGGCCGTCGATCCGGAACCAGGACGACGTGCCCGGCCGCTTCAGAAGCGTCACGGGCCGGTGGCTCATCTTGGAGCCCGTGTAGGAATCGAAGCTGCGCAGCACGGAGACGATCGCCTGCGTGTCGCCGGTCAGGAAAGTCCAGTTGTCGCCCGCCTCGAACTGTTGTGCATAGGACGCGAGCACCTCGGGCCGATCGTAATCGGGGTCGATCGTGATCGACACCAGGCGCAGGCGGGCCGCATCGCTGCCGAGTTCCCGCTGCATCTGGGCGAACGTCGCCGTCATGACCGGACAGATGGTCGTGCAGGTCGTGAAAATGAAGTTCAGCGCGATCGGCTCGTCCGACTGCAGCAGCGCCTGCAACGGCACGTGGGCGCCGCTTGCATCGAGCAGTTGCACCTCGGGAACGGCATAGGCCGCGTCGCTGACCTGGTAAGACGGCTTTTTCATCGCCGCGCGATGGTGCGCATGCGGGTCCTCGCCGGGCGTTCCGGCCTGGGCGCCGGCTGCCACGGCGATGCTGGCGAGCACAGTCAACATGCTTGAGAAAAACTTCATGAGCGCTCACCTCCATTGCCGGCACCGGCGCTGGCGATCGCCGGAATGTGGAAACGGTCGTCCGCGATCTGCGGATTCACCGTGACAGTCTGGACCGTCAGGAAATGCGATTCGGCATCGCCCGCGGTGCGGGTTTCCTGGCGCGCCGGAATGAGCAGACCCTCGATTTCGCGCCACTCGGTATAGCGCGTTTCCACGAGGAACTCGCGGCGCGCAATGGTGCGCGGCGTCTCGAGTTTCATGTCGAGCCCGCTGTCGGCGTCCAGGTACAGCCAGCGCACCCCGCCATTCGGCAGATTCACCTGCAGCTTGTGCGTCTCGACGCCGTCGACCTGCTCGGTGCCGAGGTAGTCGATTTCCAGGCCGCGGTTTGCGTAGTCGTACAGCAACCCGAATGGGTCCGTCGAATCGGCCATCTCGCGATACTCGAGCTCCGTCATCGCGACAGGATCGGAGCGACCCCGGAACGGAGCGATCTTCCACCCCCGGCTCCCGTCAGTGCACTGAATCGCGATCTGCTCGTCGAACTCGAACTCGAAACACATCTTGCCGGGACGCTTTTGCTCGAGCACGTACGGCACCACCATGTCCTGGCCGAGATCCATCATCCCGGCCATGCGCATCGCGGATACGCGGCCCCAGGCGTCGGCACCGCCGCGGGCCTCGAGGTTGCGCGCGACCAGCGAATCGACGAAGCGCGCCTCCCGCATCGTTGGCGATACGTAAACTGCCGCCGCGGCGACAGCCGCAGCGAGCAGCGCGATGACGATTGCTTTCCTGGACATCCCTAAAACTCCTGGTTTTATTCGACGACGATGCCGTCGGCGACGAAATCGCCGATCTCGATCCTGACGACATCGCCTTGCTTTACGTACTTACCGGGGTTCGCGAAGAACATCCAGTAGGTGTGGTCCTCGAGCGGCGGATTCGAATTCCGCAGGGCGCCGGTCTTGGCCGGCGTAGGCACGACGAAGGTCGCACCCGACTCGAGGTGCGTGAGCCGCGGCTTGGTCTGGCGCTCGAACAACGGCCTGGCCTTGTCGGGGTCGATAACCCGGTAGCGAAACTCGAGCATGTAACCGGCCGAAGTCGTCCGGACAAACAGCACCTCGACGCCCCACTGGCGTTTCATCAGTGTTTTTTCCCGGGGGTGGGGCTTGGGTGCGTCTGCCCGGTCGGCCGCGAGGACCGCCACGCTGGGCTGAACAGCCAGTACCGCAACCAGGAGCAACCCGGCGAGTAACGCGGGCGAACCTTTCGGTCCGCCCGCGCATTCCCTTACAGGACTCGAAGCAGCTGCCACGATCCGCCTACTGCACCCGCTCGTCGGCGCCACGGTCCACGGCCGCGCCCTGCGGTCGGGCGTCGCCGTCGAAGTCCGTGCCCGGGCCGCCGGCGGCGTTGTCGAGCGCATCCGAGGCAGCTCCTATGTGGTAGTCCCATGGAGCCGCGGTTGCGGGCCAGGCCTGGGTCAGCGCACCGTAGCGGACGGTGACGAAGTTGCCGCCTTCACCGAACGCCGCAGTCGCCAGCATCGGCCCGGCGGCGCTGAGCTCGCGCCCACCGTTGCAGTACTCGGAGAGGAAGTCCGGATCGCCGGTGTTGTTGGAGGCATGGTAGCCCGCCGTGTCGGTGAGGAGCGACCGCCGCGGATTGAGTTGCCCGGCACCGCCGAGCACGCCGAGGTCCGCGTAGTCGGCACCGGCCGCACAGCCGCCTACTGACGCTGGCGCCAGTTCGGGCTGCAACTTCACTGGCTGCGTGCCGTCGTAGTAGAACGCCCGGTTATGCCAGATGATGTTGTTGAACAGCGACGGGTCGGAGAACGACTGTGACGCACCCTGGGCAGCGAGCGCTGCGGCCAGCACGAGGCTGTGCTGCTGCGAAGCGATGCCCGCAGGCTGTGCCACCGAGGTGTCATTGGGCGTGGGCAGGAGCGAGCCCACCGTCGCCGTCGTGTCGTTGTTCGCAACCGTATTGTTGTTGATGATCACGCGCGCGGCGTCGAGCAGCGAGATTCCGCCGCCGGACCAGCCGGCCACGTTGTTCACAACGATGTTGTTGACCATCCGCAGGTAGTACCAGTTGCCCGGGTCGGCACTCAGCTCGACGTCCCGGCCGTTGATGCGCTCGGCGCGGATGCCGCCGCCATGGCCGCTCGCCGCGTGGTTGCCCTGGATGCGGTTCGCGATGACGTTGACGTTGCCCGCGCCCAGCGACAGCACTTCGGGCTGCACGCCCGGTACCGTCGGCGGAGCCGGCTGCTCGCCGGCGATGAACAGGCCACCGCCGGATTGCGGCAGGCCCGGGTTGGACGACTCGTTGAACAGGATCTCGTTGTTCTCGATCCTGCCGTTCCGGCTGAGCCCGAGATGCGCAATACCGCCGCCATCGCCCTGGGCGAAGTTGCCGCAGACGAAGTTGGACTCGACCCGGTAGGTGTTCGTGCCGGTCATCAGTGCGATGCCGCCGCCGGCGCTCATTTCTCCGGTCGCGCCGTTGCGGGTCACGGCATTGTTGTGAATGCGGATGCCGTTATTGAACCCGAACGGCCCGTCACCATCGAGCGGCAGGTAGGGGTGGCCCGTGCGAATGCCGCCGTGTAACGAGCCGGAATTGGCGGTCACGTTGTTGTTGGAGATCTCGAGACCGTGGGCATAGCCATTGACGAAGATGCCGCCGCCGGATGCCCCGCCCGTGATCGTGAAGCCGTCGACGCGCGCCGCGATGCGCACGCCACCAGCCACCTGGAAGCAGCCTTCGCCGGGAGCGGCGCTGCCGCAACCGCTGCCCGGACCGCCCTTCGCCAGCACCGTGACGCCGGCGCCCTGCTCGTTACCGAGCAGTCCCGGGGCGAACGGCGTGCCTGCCGTTGGCTGGCCCGGAAGCAGGTTGACTGATCCGTTGTCGAGAAGCTGCTGGACCTTCGCGTTCCAGGTTTCGAGCTTGTCGACGGGGCGCTGTATCGCGTTGATGATCGTCGCGGATCCCGAGCCTTGCAGGCGTACCGGCTTCCACATGACCACCAGCTCTTCGTAGGTTCCCGGAGCAACGAGG
The DNA here is from genome assembly GCA_041553075.1 of Woeseiaceae bacterium. Classification (GTDB taxonomy): domain Bacteria; phylum Pseudomonadota; class Gammaproteobacteria; order Steroidobacterales; family Woeseiaceae; genus UBA1847. The sequence continues at coordinate 21,415 of JBFEJR010000019.1, forward strand.
ATCAACGATCCGGGTGCAGCGTTGTCGATAGCGTCCTGGATGGACTCACCGGCGGCAACGCGCGTCGGGGTCTCGGTGCCGACAGTGATCGTCACACCGTTGACCGACCGGTTTCCGGCATTGTCGCCATCGCCGCGCGTCACGACGAGCTGTCCCGTGATCGGCTGGTTGGGTACCACGGCGCGAATCCGGTTCGGATTCCAGCCGTTGCCGCCGTTCAGGGTCGCCAGCTCGTGGCGAGTGCCGTTTGCCTCGACGATCTCGACGATGCCGCGATTCGGGCCGCCCCCGGGACCGAACCCGAGATCCCGGGAGATGGTCGGCAGGTTGTACGGGGCTGCCGCAAGCGGGCCTTCGTACGCCGGGTTCGGAACCTCGGCGTCTGGTCCGACCGACCGGATGATAATCGTGCCGCCCGGTTCGACGAACGGTCCGAACGAACCGTTGTTGTTGCCGACGGAAGCGATTACGGGCGTTCCCTCGGGCGCCGCGCAGTCGGGCGAGTTGTACCCGGCCGCGAATCCTGCCTGCGGCAACACCGGCGTATCGAGATACGTGGTCGCGCCCGGCATGAACTGCATCGTGTAGCATGCGCCGCCGTAGTTCGGATTGACCAGCGGATCGAGTTCCGGACCGCTGCCCGGGTCGTTGAGGCAGGCCGACATCATTGCCGGCGAGAAGCCGCTCGGGATCGGAATGTTGGCCGTGAACGTCGACGGCAAAACGCCATTGTAGTGACCGAAGGCATCGGAGTAGCCGCGGTAGACCTCCCGACCCGTATAGTCACGAATCGCGAACGGCAGGTAGGCCGGGCTGAACTTCTCGCCGAACCCGGGGGCCGCGCGATTGGTTTCCGCCGCGATGTCGTCGGTAATCAGGCCCGTGAACTGGGCCGCGACCGGCGTCGCCGTGAACACGTGGAAGTCCGCAGCCGCCTGGCCCTGGTCGGACAGCAGGACCTCTTTCCGGGTGCACAGCGGCCGGACCGCACCTGCGAACGGTGCGGCTTCGCCTGGGAACAGGCTCAGCTCGTCCGGTACCAGGCGCGTCGCGCCTACGCACGGCGGTTGCGCCAGGCCGGGCTCGATCAGGGCCGCTTCGACCATCGCCGCATCGGGCAGCGCATAGACGAGCGCGCCGTTAGGCAGGATGACCGATACCGGGGCGAAACCGGTGACCGGCGGATTGCCGTAGACGTCGCCGAAACCGACGTTGATGTCTTCTTCCTTGTAAATTTCATAGCCGGGAGGCGGTACCGCTTCGACCACGTACTTGCCGGGCGGAATGTCGTTGAAGGCATAGCCGCCATCGAACACGCCGGGCCGCACCTGGTTCCAGTTGCGCCAGCCGTCGTAACAGCGGTTGACGTCGCCGCCGAGCGTGTTGTCGACGTAGGGATCGCCATCGCCCACGGCCATTTCGCCCAGGCAACCTGTCGGCAGGGACTCGTCCCAGCTATCGGTCGTCACGGCCTGGATCAGCGCCAGCGACGTGCTGCCGTCGGGCCGCGCTACCTCGCGGTACAGGCGTACTTCGACGCCCGGCACGCCCGGTTCCCACGGATCCATGACCGTGAGGCGCGGATCGGCTTCGCCGCGTGTCGACCCGTAGGAAACGATGCCCGAGATACCGCCGTTCTCGCCCGGCTGGTACGGAACCTTGCCCCAGTCGATGATGCTGGTCTGGCCGGGGAAACCCTGCCAGGCCTCGACGAGGACGGTCGATCCCTGCTCGGTCCGCTGCGTCGACGTGCCGTCCACGTAGGTGGAGTTCAGCAGGCCCGCGCCGCGCCCGGTCGTATCGACCGTGCCGCCAGCGTCGACGATGGTCGTCATGCCGGTGGGCTTGAAGCGTGTGTAGTCGACTTCCCAGAGTTGCCAGTTAAAGAACGGGAAGATCTCGTCAAAGGGTACGAACCCTTCGCTGTCGGTGGGGAACGACTGGTTCATCGTGCCATCACGCCAGCGCAGGTTGACGGCCTGCTCGGGAATCGGCAGTTCTCCGTCATCGTAGACCGCGTTTTCGTTCGCGTCGAGGAACACGTTGTGCTCGACCCGGGTAAACCAGTTGTTCACCGGGACATTACCCACGTCGGCCCCGGCACCGGTCAGGGTGACCGCCTGGAAAGCAATGATCTGGTCGAGGTAGGTATCCCAGATGACGAGCTGGTAGTCGCCGTTCGGGATACCGCCGATCTGGAAGGTGCCGTCTTCATTTGCCTGCACGGTCGCCACGTTGGCGCCATCGCCGGCCACGGTATTCAGGCCGACCCAGGCACTCGTATGACTGAGACCCGCGTTGGAACCTGAGTCCACGGTCGACGGCACGCCGGGCGGCCGCGGATCGTGCAACAGCGTAACGCTGCCCGTAATCGTGTTCGGTCCGGGAGCGATGCCGTCGGGCAATACGGTCGCGTTGGGGTCCACGAAGCCGACGAAGGCATGCGGCGCCGCGTTGCCGAACTCGGCAAAGAACTGCGGCTCACCGGCCTTCACCCAGGCGTCGATGACCGGGCTGCCCTCGATCGTCGAGGTCTGTACCCACTGCTGGGCATTCGCCGGCGGTACGACAATGACACCGTACTTGCCGGGCGGCAGGTCCTGGACCAGCACCGTACCGTCGGCACAGGACAGGATGATGCCGGGCGCAGCCGGCGGAGCGCAGGGCAGCGAGTTGGTCAGCGGAGCACCGAACGCGTCCTGCGACATCGTGCCGCCTGACATGCCGTAGCGGCCACCCGCGTCTTCCAGTATTACCTGGAAGCCGCCGAGACCGGGCTCGCCGGCATCCGGCACGCCGTTCGTCGGCACGTGATCCTGGAACACGTAGACGCTGACCTGGGCCGTCGGGATCTCGTGCGGATGCACGATGACCGTCACCGGGTCGTAAGCGGTTGCGCCGGCCGGCAGCACGGGAATCTGCGCGCCGCCGATCGTGTGGCCCTGGCCCGTTCCCGCATCGTTCGGCAGGACGGAAACGTAATAACGCTTCGTCGGATCCAGCGCGAGTTCGGCAATGTCGATCGCTGCGTCGAACACGCCGTCGCCGTCGTAGTCGATATCGCCGGCATCGGGATTGGGGAAGGCGCCGTCGTCGGGATCGGCGTCGACATCCGGCGTACAGCCGTAGCAGCCTTCGGCGACCACGGGCATGTAGCTCTTGTGGAAGTTGAGCGACAGCTGCTCGAGGAACGGTGCTTGCGCCGACGGGTCGACCGCAAAGGTCGCGTCTTCCTGGACGAGCCAGCGGTATTCCGTGACGGGCGTGCCGTTCGGCTCCTGCACGTTGAGTGCGAGGCCCGACTGCGGGTTCGCAATCAGGTCGACCGTGACAGGATCACTGGCCAGTGCGCCGACGCCATTGTCGACCGCACGGTACTGGAACGAGGTCGTGCCGCCGCTGCCATCGTAGCTGAAGGACCCGTCCGCATTGAGCACGAGCCCGGCAGGCGCCGCGCCCTCGATGACCGCCGTGAGGCCGTCGCCATCGACGTCGACGTCATTGCCGAGAATGCCGGGCGCCTCGATCGTGATGCTCTCGTTGAACGAATTGCTGTAGGTATCGGCCGTGGCGGCCGGCGCATCGTTGACGAACGATACGTTGACGGTTACGTAGAACGTCGTCGCATCGCCCGGGCGATAGTAAGTGAACGCATCGGTGCCCGAGAAGTCGGCATGCGGCGTGTAGACGAACACCAGCGTGTTGGGTGTCGCGGGCGTATCGTTGATGACCTGGATCGTGCCGTGCGACGGCGAGCCCACAACCCGCAGGCCGTTGCCGCCTGGCGGATTCCACTCGAGCGGGGTGTCTTCGATGACGTCGATCGACAATTCGCCCGTGTTGGCCTCGGTTCCGGGTCCGGAGCCGGCGCCAACGATCAGCGCCGCGCGCGCGCCGCCGGTGGGGTTGTTGTCATCGCTGAAAGACGGCGAGCGATCGTTCATCGCGATCGTCAGGTCGGTCGTTGCGGGCAGAGCCATGAGCGCGTCGAGCGTCTTGCCCGCGGCCAGCATGGCCTCGGCCTGCGTCAGCGGCTGGCCCGGGTAGACGTTGCCGTCCTCGGCGAAGATCGTCATTTCGAGATTCACGAAGGCCGGCGTATGCGTGCGCAGGCCCGCATTCAGCAAGCGCAGGTGCACCGTGCTGTCGGCAACGAGGCCGGCAAGGTCCGGTGCCGCTTCACCATTGACCAGGTAATAGGTCGGGTTGTAATCGATGGTGCACGGGTATCCGATCGTGCCGTTCGTCAGGTACTCCGCCAGCGAGATGCAGGCCGCGGTCGCGGTCGTGCCGCCGGCCGCCGCCGCGGCGACCCGCATGTTCTGCATCGGATCGATTTCCGAGAACAGCAACAGCGTCTCGTTATCGGCCGTAACACCGGCAGGGTAGCCGGGATCGGTCACGACCAGGGCGCCGAACAGCCCCATCGGCACCTGCAGCTGCGGCGCGGTGGCGCTCTGGAACAGGTAGGTGCCGGCTTTCAGCGTCGGCCAGGTGTAGATGCCGGAACTTGCCGCGCCCGTCTCCTGCGCGAACGACTGAACGCGTCCGTCGCCGAGGCGCGATACGCTGGCGCTGGCGAGATCGCCGACCTGGCCCGGAATCATGATCGAGGCCGGGACAGGCAGGTCGTTCGCGAGATAGACCGTCAGCGAGTCGCTCGAGGCGACGGTTATCGTCGGCGCGGCGTCCCCTGACTGCGAGCAGGCATCATTGGTCCACGTGTCGCCGGCAGCCGGGGTGTCGCAGGTATAGCGCCACACGGTGGTACCAGCCGCGGCAGTGTTGGTGTCCTCCACCGCGCGCAGATAGACATCGGCGGCGGACGCGATACCCGCACCCAGCAGGGCGCTGGCCGTAAGGGCTGTTTTCAATACAGCTTTCATCATATTCGATCGCATTGATCTTCTCCTCCGCCTCAATCGTTAATCGTGACGTTTGGGGCTTCGACGATCAGCATGGTCATCATCCCGCCCGGGAATACATCGTTATTGACGAGCTCTCGCTCGGTGTGGGAATGCCACATGTAGGCAAAGCCGGCATTGGGGTTGAGGCCGCCCTCGCCCGGTGGCAGGCTGCCCAGCGCGCCGAGGAACGGGCTGCCGCTGTAGAAGCCGCCGAAGGCCATCGAGCTCAGCGACGGGAGCGTCACCGGGATGTCCACGCCGTGATCGGCGCACCATTCCCACAGGTTGTCTCCGGCCGCGGTATCGTCGAAGCCGTCGCCGTCGTTGTCGACGCACAGGCCATCCGCCGCGTCGGTGTGGCCGTACATGTCCCAACCGAGGTCCTTGCCGGTCCACTGGAAGATTGCATCCGCGGTAGCGCCCGGTACCGAAGGAATCGTGAACAGCAGCGGGCCGGCCAGCCGGGTTGCGCCCGTCCCTGCATCGGGAGCGGTGAGGAGCAGGCGTCCGTCACGTGCGAGCAGGCGCGAGTGGTTGCCGTGCGTGTGGAACGGGTGCATCTCGCGGCCCGCGCCGACGAGACGAATGAGGAGCTTCTCTCCAGGATGCATGCGCGTCAGTGCGCCATAGGGCTGGTAGGGCAGGAAGTCCGTGCCGTCCGCCGCCATCGTGTCGGGTCCGGCGCGTCCGTTGAGCAACCAGTATTCCGAATGGTAGGCGCCACCCGGCAGTTCGATCGGTCCCGGACCGTTGGCCTGCGCCTCGGCCGCCTGGTGAATATCGATGTCGACCTCGCTCAGGAGATACAGGTACTCGCGGTCGTAGTAGGTGTCGGGATGGTTGTAGGCCTTGCGGTTCGTGGCGTTGTTGGCCCAGTCCGCCGGACGCACGATGAGCGTGCCATAAAGGCCCATTTCGACCTGCAGGTCGGGCTGCGAGGCGCTGTGATACTGGTAGGTCCCGGGTTCGCTGGCGACGAACGTGTAGGTAACGATGCCGCCGGGCTGCGCTTCCCGCGTCAGGTCGCCCGTCACGCCGCAGTTGGCGGCACAGTCGAGGACCGTCTGCCCCGGAAATACGATCGAAACGTTGCCAGCGGCCGTCGGCAGGTCGTTGAACAACCGCACCGTCACCGTGGCTCCCTCCCTGACGATCAGGGTCGGGCCCGGCAGCTGCATGGCCCAGGTCGTGTTGCCGATGCCCCCGCGGGCGTAGCCCCACGAATAGATCGAGCCGCCGTCAGCTACCGAGATGTAGCCTTCGCGCGCGGTCATCGTGAAAGTCGGCGCACTGTTGTTGACCGCATTCCAGCCGGCGATCCCGGCCAACGCCGGGGACGAGCAAAAGAGCGCCGCGAGGCCTGCTACTGACCACAGCAGGCGGCTGAGTCCGGCGCGCAACGTGTTGATTTCGAATCCAGTCATGGCCGGTCTCCTAGTTGATTACGATCTCGGTCATCATGCCGCCGAAGTTCTCGGCGTCGTTCGCGAGGTAGTCGAGGTTGGTCGAGTAGAGGAAGAACGTCCTGCCGCTGAGGCCTGCCGTATCGATCAGCACGTCGGCCGACTGGCCGCCGCCCAGCGTCAGCGAGTTCGTTTCGTAGTACATGTTCATGCCGCTGCCGTCACGCAACAGCCGCGCGTCGAGCGCGACCACCTTCATGGGCGGGCCGTTGGTGCCGAGCGTGTTGAACTGGGTAACGTTCAGGTTGGAGACGCGCAACAGGATGACCTGGCCCGCGGTCGCTTGTATCAGGCTGTGCACGGGCTGTGACGGTTTCGGTACGCCGGCCAGCGGATCGGGCGTCTCGATGACGGCCGTGTTGATCGTGTCCGGATAGCCGCGGCCGTTCAGCAGGAAGTAGCGGTCGCGCATATCGCGGAACGGCAATGGCTGCACTTCGAAACTTGCATCGTGGAATGCGGGGTCGAACGAGCCCATCTGGATCGGATACTCGACGTCATAGCGCGTGGTGCCGTCGCCGTCGTTGTATGCGTACATTGCGCCGGCCGAGTGCGTCGCGCCGGTATCCATCTGCGGTGGCGGGGTCAGGCCGCCGTTCGCCACGTTGGCTTCGTTGCCGGCAAATGCCGTGAACAGGTTGGCGCCATCGGCCTCGCGATTCTGCCGCGGCCTGACATACAGGTTGCCCAGCATGCCCATCTGCATGTGCTCGGTGGCCTCGACATGGCAGTGGTACATGTAGGTCCCGGCGTCCTTCGCCTTGTAGTAGTAGGTCAGCGAGGCCCCCATGTTGATGGCGACCGAGGCGTCGGGAACGCCGTCGAATACGGATGAAGCCTCCGGGAAGCCATGCCAGTGGACGGTGTGCGGGTCGAACAGGTCGGGGCGCATCGTCATGCCGACGTTGGTCAGGGTGAGATACAGTTCGTCGTCCTCGTCGACCGAAATCGTTGCGGCGGGCGCTTCCGCAGCCAGCATGCCGTAGTCCATCGCGAAACCCGGGTAATCACCGCTGGCGGCAGTCGGCGCGGTACCGCCGCCGGGTACCGGTGCACCGGGCATCGGGATTTTCGCGAAACTGAAGATGTAGAGTTCCTTGCCGTCGGCCATCGAGACCATGCCGTCACCACCGGACAGGTGGATGCAGCGGATGCCCGGTATCTCCGGGCCCGGCTCGCCATCGTCGTTAGTATCGGGACACTGGACGTAGATACTGCTGTCCTGGGCCTGGGCGGGCAGCGCCACAAAAAGAATCGGAAGAACGGCAGCCAACAACCCCCTGCCGAGTAATCTTGTCGCCATACCTCGTGTGCTTGCACTCATGGTTGCGCCCCATCTTTGTCTGAACCGGAACACGCATCGACACGACCTTGTGGCGCCGATGCGAACTATTCGAAGCGCACGTTATCTTTAACCGGGGGTGTGTAGCAGTCGGGATAGTGGGGTGAAGTACCGCGGAAAAAACCCCAAATAGCGGTAGGGTCCTGCCGTAATTCCCTCGCCGCGGACTGCCCGCAAGCTGTCTCAACTTGCTGATCTGAGAATACTTTCCCGTGGTATCTCGCCGAGGTTCCCGGGCGGTAATACAGCGAAGCTCCGCTGTCGTGGTAGGCAGTGACCCCATTTACACCGCAGTTCGCATTGTCAAGACTGCTGCCTGAACTTCGCGGCACCCGGGCAAGGCTTTGGCTGGAAAAACGAGAAGCGACGGTCTGACGACGTCGATCTGCGAGGAGGCGCTGACCCGATTCAGCGACTCGGACGATTCGCTTGCGGGCATGATCGAGCAATACTCGATCGAGGTTCGCGATTTCATGCTGTTGTCACTGCTCTGCGACCAGGAAGCGTTCGATACAGACCAGCTCGGCCGTGCGCTGGGTTTGAGTCACACGTCGACCATCGAGTGCATCAGGCATCTCACCGATGCCGGGCTGATCAGGTACAACGGCTCCGGCTCTACTGCCGCCCAGGGCTCCGGGATTCGAACGACGGCTGCCGGGCGCATCCTGGCACGCCGGATCCTCGACGAGATCGACTGAGCCCGTACCTGGCCTCAGGCGGTGCCGAACTTCGTCTCGACCTCGATGCCGATCTCCTTGAGAAACCCGGTTGGGAGGATACCGCCTGCACAGATGATGACGGCATCGTTCGGCAATGCGCCCAGCCCTTTTTCCGTCTCGATGACGACACTGTCATCGCGGATTTCCCTGACGGTCGAACTCATGAATGCCTGCATCCTGCCCGCCTCGACGAGCGCCGCGACCTTGTCGCGGTTTTTCGGCTTGGCCCGCGAAAACGCGGCCGAGCGGTAGGAGATCGCTACCTTCGCGCCGGGCTGCTCGGCGATCGTATGCGCGGCTTCGAGCGCGCTGTCGCCGCCGCCGACGACCAGCACACGCTGTCCCTGGTATTGCTCTGCATCGACCAGGCGATAAACGACCTTGGGCAGGTCTTCGCCCGGCACACCGAGTTGGCGTGGTGTCCCGCGACGGCCGATGGTGAGCAGCACCGCACGCGTCTTGCAGGTGCCGCTACGGGTCACGACCTCGAACGATTTGCCGCCGGGTAGCGGGTTGATGGCAATCACCCGCTCATGGTAGTTCACCGACAGCCCGGTGCTCTGCTCTATGCCCCGCCAGTATTCGATCAGCGCTTCTTTCGAGGTTTCCTTGAAGTGCATCTTGCCGACCAGCGGCAGCATCGCCGGCTGCGTCATGACGAGTTTGCCGCGGGGAAAATGTGCCACGGTCCCGCCGAGGGAGTCCTGTTCCAGCGTGACGAAATCCAGTCCCGCTTCCATGGCACCGAGCGACGCCGCAATGCCCGCGGGTCCCGCGCCAACGATCACGAGGTCGCGCTGCCCTGGCTGGGAAAAGCCATTCAGCTTGCGAATTGACTCGAGGGCCTGGCGGCCCTGCTCGACCGCATTGCGAATGAGCCCCATGCCGCCGAGCTCTCCGGCGATGAAGATGCCCGGGACGTTGGTCTCGAAGTCCGGGTTGACCGTGGGTATGTCGATGCCCCTGCGTGCCGTGCCGAAAACCAGTTCAATGGCGCCCTCCGGACAGGCCTTCAGACATGCGCCGTGGCCGATGCAGTTTGCCGGCCCGACCAGGTGCGCCTTGCCCCGAATCATCCCGAGCACCGGGTGCGAGGCCTGTTCCGGGCATGCGGCGACACAGGAACGGCAGCCGACGCACTTGACCGGGTCGATGACGGGATGCAGCGATGGCGGCTCGGTCATGCTCGCGGCGACTGCTTCTTCGGCGGCCCTGATCGCGGCCTCTTCACGCTTCCTGCGCGCGTGCAAATACCACGCGAAAACGGCGATCGCCGGAATTACGTAAACTGCGATCAGGACTGGGCTCATCGATCGGAACCTAAACGCGTTGCGGCCGAGAAGTCTAGCAGTGCGCCGCGTCCGCACGCGGTATCACATCACACATTTCCTTCCCTTCGCGACCGGGCTTCCTGCGAACACCCGCCATTGCAAATGGGGGTAATCATGTATGGAAGCCGGGCGGAATACCCCCATTCCCAGTTGCGCAAAACCGTTGTCAAATCGTTGCTAAATGGCGACATATGGACGACTTTCTGAAACTGCGAGACATTACCCGTTAATCGCTTGACGTTTGTCTACGATGGAACACGACCACCCATGGACGGGATACGCACTTCGCACGGGCATTCTCGCACAGCGGTCGACTGCAAGCTTATCGAAAACTCGTGATGCAGATGCGGAACCTTTTCCGCAAGGGGAACGTGTATACGTCATGGGTACGTATATCGCGCCGTCGGTGAACCCGCGGCGCATAGCAGGAGAGATGCAGCATGAACCTGGTGCTATTCGTCGTCGCGTTATCGATGACTGTCGTTGCAATGGCTTTTGTAACGACACCGCTGATCATGTCGTATCAGCGTCAGAATTCCGGCTCCGCAAAACTCTCACTGCTCGCGAGCATCGTGGTATTCGGGTTCGCCATTGTTCTCTACAGCGTCATCGGCAAACCCCAACTCAGCAATGTCTCGGCCGCCCCGGCCGGGGATGCGACGAACAGGCAGGCATCGCAAACAGCCCCGCAGAACGACAAGGCCGGCTCGGTAACTTCGTTACTTGCCGGCCTCGAGGCACGACTCGCCGAGAACCCGGAGGACGCCAAAAGCTGGTTATTGCTAGCCAAGTCCTACGACCATCTCGGCCGTCCGCAGGATGCGAAAGACGCATACGATAAGGCCGCGGCTCTCGGCATGACCGATGCCGCGCTCGAAGGCCGTTTGCAGGAGCCCGCCGCCGCCCGGCCATCAACGATGGAAATCCGGGGACGCGTCAGCGTCGCGGATGCGGTTGCCGGACGCGTGGACCCGAACGATGTTGTCTATGTCGTTGCAAAGACCAACAACAACCCGATGCCGCTGGCCGTGCTACGCCGATCAGCGTCCGAGCTGCCATTCGATTTCGTACTCAGCGACGCAAACTCGATGGTCGAGGGCGGCGGTATTTCCAGTGCCGGCAGAATTGTCGTCTCGGCACGCCTGTCGAAAACCGGCGATGCGCTGAACACGGCAGCGGAACTCGGCGCCAGCAGTTCCGAAATTGATCCCCGCAACGCCATGGATCTCGCGTTGGTCATCGACGTTATGCCCGGCAGCTGATACGGCCGGCTTTGGCAGGAAACAGACAGAATGAATGAAATCGCAATCAGCCTCCCGCTCCCCGGTTCGAAAACCAGGCCGGAAAAAAGCGCGCCGGTAATCCGCCGCAACGCGGGCGCACTCCGGTGGTACCTGCTGCTGACGCTCCTGATTGTTTTCGGGTGGCTGATCCGGGACTTCGGCCTGATCAACCCCGAGGAAGGTGTTGGTTACTGGCTGGGCATCACGGGCGGTACGCTGATGGTGCTGCTGCTGTTGTACCCGTTACGCAAACGTATTCGCATGCTTCATGCGCTCGGTCCGACGCGAATCTGGTTTCGCATGCACATGGTGTTCGGCCTGCTCGGGCCGCTGCTGATTCTTTATCACAGCAACTTCCATCTCGGCTCGTTTAACAGCCAGGTTGCGCTCTACAGCATGCTGCTGGTCGCGGGCAGCGGCATCATAGGGCGCCACTTCTACGCGGGCATCCACCGCGGCCTGTATGGCCGCAAAACGACCCTGAAGGAAGTGCAGCAAGAGCTGAACGAAGCGATTCATACCAATCACGGGCTGGCGACGATCATGCCGCAGCTCGTCGCGCGGCTCGAGCAGCATGCTGCCGGCCTGCAGGACCATGCCATTCGACGGACCATCGGCCTGCGCCGCAGTCTGCGCTGGACCTTCACTCACCACTTCGAGCGCTTGTCGTTACTCTGGCTTGCACACCGCGAATTAAAGTCAGCCGCCGAGAATTCGCCGGTCATCGCCCGGAATCACAAACGGATCCGCCGGGCGGCCAGCCGATATATCCGCGACTTCACCGTCCTCACCGGCCGCGTCGCCCAGTTTTCACTCTATGAGCGGCTGTTCGCCCTCTGGCACATCCTGCACTTGCCGATCTTCGTGTTGATGGTGCTGTCGGCGCTGGTTCATATCTTCGCGGTGCACGTCTATTGATCCGGCGCCGCGCATGAAACATGAAATATATTTTTCCGGACTATTAATGACGCTGATGCTCGCAGTCTCCAGCCCCGCCCAGGCACAGATCGAAACCCTGATCATGCCGGGCAAGGTCATCGAGGCGCATGCCGAGTACGAAGAGGAGTGCGGCAATTGTCACCTGCGCTTCGAGCGCAGCAAGCAGCGCGACCTTTGCCTCGACTGCCACGAGGAAATCGCCGGCGACATCGACAACAAGGCAGGCTTTCACGGCAAAGACCGGCGAGCCAGTCGGCGGACTTGCGCCAGTTGTCATACGGAACATGAGGGGCGCGACGCCGATATCGTCAGTCTCGACACGGCATCGTTCAACCATGACCTCACCGATTTTCCTTTGCTGGGAAAACATGCCGCGAACAAGTGCAATAGCTGTCACCAACCCGACCAGCGCCACCGCGACACACCGAGCGACTGTTTTTCCTGTCACGAGGATGACAACCCGCACGGCGAGACGTTGGGGACGCAGTGCGGCGACTGCCACACGCCGAACGACTGGCTGGAGTTCGAGTTCGACCACGATACGACCGGCTTCGAGCTAATCGGCAAGCACCAGGAACCGGCCTGTCTCGACTGCCATGCCGACGACACCTTCACCGGCACGCCGAGTACCTGCTACGGCTGCCATGCCGAGGATGATGCGCATGACGGCCGCAGCGGCAACAAATGCGGCAACTGTCACAGCCCGCTTGGCTGGGACGACACGAGTTTCGATCATGATCGCGACACGCGCTTCCTGCTGGACGGCAAGCACGCCGAGCAGCACTGCGGCGCCTGTCACAGCGAGGACCCGTTCTCCGACCGGCTCGAGATGGCGTGTATCGCCTGCCATCGCGAGGACGACCAACACGAAGGTCATTTCGGCGAGCAGTGCGACTCCTGCCACACGAGCTCGGGCTGGCCCGAGGTGCAGTTCGATCATGCGGTGTACACCGGGCACGCCCTGCGCGGCGCCCATGCCGACGCCGAATGCATTGCCTGCCACATCGAGCCGATCTTTGACGTTGCCCTCGTCGGCACGAACTGCCTGGACTGCCACGAAGACGACAATGTTCATGACAGCAGCCTCGGCACGACCTGCACCGACTGCCACAACGAAACGACGTGGCAGGACGACGTCTTCTTCGACCATGGGCTGACGCGCTTCCCGCTGCTCGGCAAACACGGGGAGCGTGAGTGCGGCGACTGCCACGACTCGCATGTATTTCAGGACGCGCCCGAGCAATGCGTGGACTGCCATCGCGAGGATGACGCCCATGACGGGCGTTTTGGTGCGTCCTGCGCGCTTTGTCACAACCCGGTCGACTGGCAGCAATGGGTGTTCGATCACAACGAACAGACCGGCTTTCTGCTGGAGGGTGCGCACACGCGCGTCGATTGCGAAACGTGTCATCGACAACCGCTGACCGCGCAGGTGCGCCTCGGACGCTACTGCGCCGACTGTCACAAGTCGGATGACATCCATGACGGAGAATTCGGACCGGATTGTGCCCGGTGCCATACGGCCGAGTCTTTCCGAGACGTGAGGTCGATACGATGAACCAACAGATGCTACAAGCAGCACGGGCACTTGGGAACGCGAGCCGGGCCACGGCGTTAGCCCTGCTCATGGTCGCGTTCTCGCCGGCCTCCTCGCAGGAACCGTTCGACCACTTCAGCACCGGCTTCGAGCTCGACGGCGCGCACGCGAACGTGACCTGTGATCGCTGTCATACGGCCGGCAAGTTCGAGGGCACCAACCCCGCCTGCGGCAGCTGTCATTCATCAAACGGTGCCGTGCAGGCGACGGGCAAGACGCCCGGGCACGTTGCCAGCGGTGAGATGTGCGCCGACTGCCACACGACCTCGGCCTGGGCACCTTTGGCCTTCATGGATCATGCGTCGGTCATGGGCAGCTGCTCGACTTGCCACAACGGCATCACGGGAACGGGCAAGCCGGCTGATCACATCGTCTCCTCGGAGCAATGCGACGATTGCCACCAGACCGGCGCATGGGTACCGGCGGTGTTCGATCACAGTGACATCACGGGCGGGTGTTTCGGCTGTCACAACGGCGTCGATGCGACCGGGAAAAGCATGGACCATGTGCAAACGACCAACGTCTGCGAAGATTGCCACAGCGTAATTTCATTCAGCCCGGTTACCATCGTCGATCACAGCCAGGTGATTGGTTCCTGCGTCTCGTGCCACGACGGCGCGACTGCAATCGGTAAGCATGCGACGCACATTACGAGCAGCGACAACTGCGAGGAATGCCACACCACGAACGCGTGGACTCCGGCTTCATTCGACCACAGTAACGTCACCGCGCCCTGCGCCAGCTGTCATAACGGCGTCGAGGCGACCGGCAAGACCGTCGATCACATCAATTCGACTGCCGCCTGCGAGACCTGCCACAACACGAGCATATGGACGCCGGCCGACACGGTCGATCACACCCAGGTCATCGGCACCTGCCTTTCGTGCCACGACGGCGCCACGGCCACGGGCAAGCACCCGACGCATATCACGAGCGGCGACAACTGCGACGACTGCCACACGACCACCGCCTGGGTGCCGGCCAACTTCGACCACGACACGATCGTGGACAACTGCGGCAGCTGTCATGACGGCATTTCCGCGATGGGCAAGAATCCGACGCATATCAACACCTCGAATGTATGCGAGGATTGCCACAACAACGCCGTCTGGACGCCGGCCGACCGGGTGGACCACACCCAGGTCATCGGCTCGTGCTTCTCCTGCCATAACGGCACCGTCGCCACGGGCAAGCACCCGACGCACATCACGAGCGGCGACAATTGCGACGACTGCCACACGACCACGGCCTGGGTGCCGGCGAACTTCGACCACGTGAACATCACGGGCGAGTGCTTTAGCTGTCACAACGGCACCGACGCGACCGGCAAACATCCGACGCATATCAATACGTCCAACCTGTGCGAGGACTGCCATAACAACGTGGCCTGGTCGCCGGCGGACACCGTCGACCATACCCAGGTGATCGGCACCTGCTTCTCCTGCCACAACGGCACCGTCGCCACGGGCAAACACCCGGCCCATATCACCAGTGGCGACAACTGCGACGACTGCCACACGACCACGGCCTGGATCCCGGCCAATTTCGACCACACCAACATCACGGGTAACTGCATCAGCTGCCACAACGGTGTCGAAGCGACCGGCAAGCACCCGAACCACCCGCTGACGACCGACGTCTGCGAAGACTGCCACAGCACCACCGCCTGGAGCCCGGTCGTAACGGTCGATCACACCCAGGTCCTGGGTGCATGCTCGTCGTGCCACGACGGGGTGATAGCCACGGGCAGGAATCCCGGGCACTTCGTATCCAATCGCGAATGCGACGAGTGCCACGAAACGATGGCCTGGATTCCGCATGTCTGGATGCATACGGGTCTCCCGTACGAGCCGCTCGATCACAGTGGCAATTTCGCCTGCACCGAATGCCACCAGAACAACTCCGAGACGGTCTTGTGGCCGTTCCCAACGTTCCAGCCCGATTGCGCCGGTTGCCATGCGAACGATTTCGAACGCAAAGGCAGGCACATCGGCGGCGAGAACGGCACGGTCTCCCAGAATCGAAACTGCGGCAACAGTGGTTGCCACAGCATCAGCGACAGGGAGTTCTAATTGAGAAACGCCAAGCGAAGTTCGCAAGGCCGGCAGCCGACTACAGGTGCTGCAGCAATGATGTCCCGGCGCAGTTTCCGTTTGGGAGCATCGGCCGGCGTGGCTGCCGTGATGCTCTGCGCCATGTCACTGGCGTCGGCGGCACCGCGCTTCATCACATCGAGCGAGGTCCACAAGGGGGCCGTGTACGTGGACCTCACGGTGGCGTTTCACTGCCGGGTGCACTACGTCGACCATGATCCCGCCGCCAGCAGCGACGTCCTGCGCATCCGCATCGAGCCGACGACGATCTGCACGGGAGCACCGCCGACGGTCGCCCTGACACGGGAGCAGCTGCGACCGCTCGCCGCCGAGGATGCCTGGCTCGACAACATCGAATACTCGGGCGAAGCGCCCGGTAGCGAATACCTGCAGCTGAACTTCACCGAGGAGGTGCGTTTCGACGTCCGCGCGACTGCCGCCTCGGACACGCTCACGGTGCGCATCTTCGGGCCGGCGATCGATGCCGCGCTCGATAGTGTTGCCCCGGCGCCGGGGCGCGGTGAGATCAGCCGGCAGGTGCAGCCACAGGCAGGGGCCCCGCCGAAGTTCGTTGTCAACCTGCAGTCGTCTGCGCGCCGTCCGGCAACGGCCGACCTGCCCAACACGATGCTACCGGAGGGCACCTCGCTGCTCATCGCCGAAGCGCAGATCGACGGCTCGACCTGGTACCGCGTGCAAGTCGGCTACTTCGCCTCGTCCGAAGAGGCGGCACGCGCCCTGCGAGAATACCGTCGCCAGTATCCCGGCGCCTGGATCGGTCGGGCGGACGACGATGTTGCGATCAGCGAGGTACAGCGCCCCGCCGAAACCGCGCCGGCAGCAGCAGGGCCGATCAGCGCGGCCGCCGGACCTGCAGACAGCCCTGACGAGATTGCCGGGTTGATGAACGATGCACGCCGGGCGATGACAGCCGGCGAGATCTCGAAAGCCGTGCAGATCTACACGAAGGTGCTGCAGCAACCGCCCAATGACTACCAGGCGCAAGCGCAGGAATACCTGGCGCTGGCCAGGGAACGCAACGGCCAGATTGCACATGCCAAGGCCGAGTACGAGCGTTACCTCGAAGTCTATCCTGACGGGGAAGGCGCGGAGCGCGTGCGCCAGAGGCTCTCGGCGCTCGTCGCTTCGCGCGCGCCGGCCGCGACTGCCAGCCGCGACACCTCGTCGGGGACGGCACGGCCGCGGCGCCAGGCCAGCCCTTGGACATTGCGGACCTTTGCCTCGCAGTACTACCGGCGAGATGTCAACCAGGTGAATGACCAGGATGAGATCGTCAACCAGTCGTCCATTTACACCGACGTCAGCCTCGATGCACGACGCCGTGGCGAGCGCTTCGACGTGGCGACGCGCATTACGGCCGGTTACCGCAGTGACCTGCTGAACGACAGCGAGCGCAGCAGCTCCGGCAACGATTTCCGTCTTTCCTACGCCTACCTGGACGTGGCGGATGCGGCAACCGGGCTGCGCGGCCGGATGGGGCGCCAAACCCGGAATACGGGCGGCGTACTGGGCCGTTTCGACGGCCTGAACATGACCTATGCATTGAATGAACGGGTGCGCTTCGATGCGGTCGCCGGACAACCGGTCTACTCGACATCGACCGACTACGAGGACTCGCGGTTTTTCTACGGCGTCAGCGGTACCTATGCGCCGTTCAGCAACGCACTCGAAATCGGCACGTTTCTCCTGCAGCAGGACATCGAGGGCATGACGGACCGCAGCGCGGTCGGGGCCGAGCTCCGCTATTTCGGCGAAAACCGCTCCTTGTGGGGCATCGTTTCCTACGACACCGCGTTTTCGGAGTTGGGCAGCGCGTTCCTGCAGGGCAGCTGGCGGCTGCCCGGAAATCTTACGCTCACCGGGTCGCTGGATGCGCGCCGCAGTCCGTTCCTGAGCCTCGGCAATGCGCTGGTCGGCCAGCAGCTCGAGAGCTTCGCTGACCTGACCCTGCTCTTCACGGAGGACGAACTCCGGCAATTCGCGCTCGATCGTTCTCCGCGGGTAACGACCGTGTCGACGGGCGTGTCGAAACCCCTGAGTCCGAAGTTGCAGTTCAACGTGAATGCCAGCCTCTCGTCGATCGACGCGGCGCCTGGATCGGCAGGCGTTCCGGCAAGCGACGCCAGCGAGTACAGCTACTTCTCGGCCGACCTCGTTGCCAGCAGCCTGTTCACCGAGGGAGACGTCGGTATTGTCGGCCTGCGTTACTCGGCATCGGAGACGACAGACGTTTACTCTATCAACATGGACTCCCGCTTCCCGCTCGGTCGCGCCTGGCGCATCAATCCCCGGCTCAGGGTCGACTACCGCGAAATCCAGTCCGACCAGAGCACGCAGTGGATCTATACGCCGTCGTTGCGAATCCAGTTCCGTCCCGGACGCCACTGGCGTTTCGAGCTCGAGGCCGGCAAGCGGTTTTCCCGTCGCGCGCTCGAACTATCGGACCAGGACAGGGAGTCCAACTTCGTCTATGTTGGCTACCAGTTCTTCCACTGACGGTGACGATCATGCGAGTCGTGCGTGATTTCCTGCTGGCGCTGACCCTGGTGCTCGCGGCCTGTTCGGGCGCAACTCCGCTCGTTATCCAGGCGCTCGATGCCGGCAGCGGGGTGACCGTGCTGCGCTCGACCACGCCGCTGATCTTCTATCGCGATAACTCTGCCTACGCGGCGCATGCGCGTGATTTCGTCTACATGGGACCCGTTGAAGTCAATAACATGGGGGCGCGATCCCATTACCTGTGGCTCGGCATCTGGAGCACGATCCGGGATGACGAACGGCTCGCCACCGATCGCAGCGGCTTCGAATCAGTCATCCTGTTCGTCGACGGCGAACCGTTTCCGCTGGAGCTTGCCGGGTGGACCCTGGAGGCGATCGGCATTACGGAGCCCGTTTACGTGAAGCCCGTTGCGAGCGCGGCCGACGCCTATTATCACGTCACGCTCGATCAGATAAGGCGGCTTGCGACGGCCAGTCGCATCGACCTGCGTGTCGGCACCGCCCGCCCGGTAGCCTACGAAATGTGGGACCAGCAGGGCCTCGCGCTCACCGCTCTGCGGGAGTTTGGGCACCGGGGATACGACTGACCGGACCCGGATTGCGAGGATTTCCGACAGTCACTCGCCCGCCTATCGCCGCCTGACTGTCCGTGCCAGGAACACGTGGTAGCATTCCTGTCGGATCCTGCTGTACGGAGCAACCGTTTGGAATCCGGCTCTCTGAGTCCTGACGCTGATTTGCATGCGGCGAAATTGCGACGGCCGTCGCAGATCGCTCTCGCACTCGATCGCGAGTCGCGCGTGCTCTTCGTCAACCGCGATCTTGCGGGAACGGGGTTCTCGGGGATCCAGGACGGTTCGCGCGGCACTCTTCACGAGTTGCTGCATCCCGGGTGCGCGGGCGATTGCCGCTTCAACGCCCTGCTCAGGAAGGCCTGGAAGAGCCTCGAGGGCGATCGCGCCTCGGTCGAATGGGAAATCGATGACCCCGTATGGCGGGGCTGTCTGCGACTGAATCTGTTCCGGCCACTGACATCCAGCGAAGTCGAGGTCGATCGGCGGCGGCGATTTGCGCTGATGACGGTCACGGACATCACCGACATCCGGCGCGAATTCCAATCGGTACTGGAAAAGAACCAGCAACTGAAGCGCCGCGTCAGCGAACTCGAAAACGCTACCGGCGATGCAGCGTCCGGCGCAGCCAACGAGCCTCACGACTGCAACCGGTTCTCGCGTCCGCCCGCTTCCCTCGGGGCGCAAATCATCGCGGCCCAGGAACGCGAGCGGCACCGCATCGCTTCCGATCTGCACGATGGCGTCGCACAAACCCTCGGCGTCCTCAAGTACGGCGTCGAATCGACCGTAGCGTCGCTCGAGCAACAGAACCCTGGTCTCGATTTCGCCGCACTCGAGCCACTGGTTGACCAGATTCGTGAAGCGCTCAACGAACTGCGCAAGGTGACCCGCGACCTGTCACCTGCCGTCATCAACGAATTTGGAATCTGTACCGCGATCGACATACTGTGTCGCGAGTTCGCGGACCAGATTTCTGAAATCAACGTCGATTGTCGTGCCTGCGTTCAAGAGACGAGTCTGCCCGAGCTCGTCCACGTTGCCATATACAGGGTTGCCCAGGAGGCGCTCAACAACATCCAGAAGCACTCGCAAGCATCTCGCGTGTCGGTTCGGCTGGTGAGCCAGGATGACAGCGTCACGCTCGAAATCGTCGACAATGGCTCGGGATTCGACACCGGGATCGAGGGCAACGAGATCGGGATTGGCAAGGGCCTCGGTCTCGGCAGCATGCGGGAGCGGGTCGAGTTGACGGGCGGACAGTTCGAGCTGCACTCCACACCCGACCAGGGGACCACAATACGTGCCTCGTGGCCGGAGTCGTCGCTCAAGCTACTGTGACACCAGCCCGTTCTGGATCGCGTACAGGGTGACAGCCGACACGTTGTGAAGATCGAGCTTCTTCATCAGATTGGTACGGTGCTTCTCCACGGTCTTCGGACTTAACGACAGGTACTCCGCGATTTCCCGCGTCTTGTAGCCTTCGGCGATCAGCTTGATGACCTCGCGTTCACGCTTGGTCAGCAACTCCCAGGCCGGTTGTTTGGCGTGCGGATCGCCCCCGGCAAGATAACCTGCGACGACGCGGTCGCAAATACTTGGGCTCAGGTAGCTCTTGCCGGCGAGCACGCTGCGCAGCGCGGTGAACAGCTCCGAGCGGCTGTCATCCTTGAGCACGTAGGCATCGGCCCCGGCCTCGAGCGTGGCATGGATGTACTGGTCCTCCTTGTGAAACGTAAGGGCCACCAGCTTGACGTTGCGGAACTGCCGCTTGATGTGAGCAATCGCGTCAATGCCACTGGTACCGGGCATGGTCAGGTCCATCATCACGATGTCCGGCTTGAGCTCGCCGACGCGCCGTACACCGGTCTTGCCATCGGCGGCAGTGCCGACGACCTTGAAGCCGGGTTCGGATTCGATCAATGACTGCAGGCCGTCGCGCATGATCGTGTGGTCGTCGACAATCAGAATCTTGTAGTCGTCTTTTTTCATAGGAAGTCGTACCGGCGAATTGGGTCTGTGGAGATCAGGCGCTGAGTAAGCCGCTCACGGCGCTCATCAGTTCTGCCCGATTGAACGGCTTGGTCAGCGTGCAGGAAGCGCCGGCCCTGGAGGCCGATGCGAGGTACGCCGAGGTGGCTATCGCCCCGGGCTCATAGTCCTGTGGCGCGATGTTGCCACCGCCCGAAATCACGATGACCGGGATATCCGGGTGTGCCGCCTTGATGCGTTCGAGTGTCGCTACGCCGTCCATGCCGGGCATGATCACGTCCGTAATCACGAGGTCGGCGCCCTGGTCTTCGAGCATCGCGAGTCCCTGCTTGCCGTTACTGGCCGCGCTGACCTCGAAACCCTCCCGTTCCAGCACTTCCCGCAACGCGGTGCGAATGTACTGTTCGTCGTCGATGACAAGTATTCTGGCCATGTTCTATTTCTCGATTTGCGTATTCTCAGTCTGCCACGTCTTCGGCCAACGGCAGGTACACGCGGACGCGTGTGCCTTTGCCAGGATTGCTCTCTATCATGATGTCGCCCTGATGGCGTACGACGATCCCATGGACAACCGACAGGCCGAGGCCCGTTCCGTCGCCAATATCACGCGTCGTAAAAAACGGTTCGAACACCCGCTGCACGGTTTCCTCGTCCATGCCCTCCCCGGTGTCGGCAACCGACAGGACGACGTATTCACCCGGACTCAGGTTGGCGTTCCGGCCAGCCGCATCCGGCGAAATAATGACCTCGTTCAGTGCGATCGCGATGTGGTCGTCGGGTCGGCTCAAGGCCCGGTAGGCATTGTTGCAGAGATTGACGATAAGCTGTTTGATCTGCGACGGGTCACAGTTGACGCGCCCGATATCCACTCCGATTTCCATGCGGATGTCGATTGTCGCCGGCAGCAGCGCCCGGATCATGGTCACCGCCTCATGCACAATGGGCCTGAGGTCCACCGACTGGAATTCGCTGCTGTCTTCGCTGCGGCCGAAGGTCAGGATCTGCCTGCTCAGTCCCTTGGCCCGGTTGGCGAGCTCGAGAACGCGTTTGAGGTTAATGGATGCAGGCGTGCCCTTCGGCACGTCTTCGAGCGCGAGCTCGGTGTACAGCATGATCGGCTGCAACACGTTATTGAACTCGTGCGCGACGCCGCCGGCCAGCGTTCCGAGGGATTCGAGCCGCTGCGCCTGGCGCAGGTATCCTTCCATCCCCCGGCGCTCGGCATCGGCGAGTTCGCGCTCCTTCATTTCCTGCTGCAGACGCAGATTCATGCCAACGAGATCGCGCCGCATTGCCTCGAGGTCCTTCGTCAGGCCCTGGATTTCGACCAGGTCGCTGGTCGATTCCAGCTCGACCTCGACGTTACCGGAACTGATCGCGCGGCTGGCGCGCCGCAGGCGCTTCAGCGGCTGCACGATGGATGAACTGACGATACCCATTACGCCAACCGACAGGACCAGGAAGATCGCGGCTACGGACAGGGCCACCCTGCGGATACTCGCCAGGCTTTCCTGGAGCGGCCGCTCGTCGAAACCGAGCCGCAGGATCTTCATCGGTGGCGTGAAATCGACGGCTGCCGACAGGTAGTAGACGCTGTCGCCGTGGTCGCCAAACGCGAAGTCCTCTCGAAAATCGGCAAGTTCCGCGTCGCCCATCAGCGAACTCGCCACCAGTTCATCGCCGATCTGCAGTGCGGCATAGCTGCTGTGGCCGCCCAGCATGGCGGCATCCAGGAGTTCGACGACGGCATCGCGATCCCCCGGGTCCGGCATGATCGAGAACTCGTTGACGAACACCTGGCTGTAGAGCCGTACGTCGTCGACGAAATTGTCGGTCATCGTCCGCTTGACCGCGTGATCGAGCACGAAGAAAAGCGGCGGCATGAGCAATGCCTGGACAACCAGCACCATTACGACCATGCGGCCCCGGACAGTGTTTAGCTGCCTTGCCATAACACTTTGATTTTCTTGGCAACGGAGGCATCCGGTTGGTTCTCGGCCCACAGGAAAAGAATGGCGCAATCGCTCCGCTGCAGCGCGCTAAGCGCCTCGGCGACGTCCTTAAACTCGGCCGGGCGCGGCGTACCGAACTTGAGCGCCAGCGACAATGCGCGCCTTTCGTAGGATTTTTCCGACATCGCGACGATCGTCTGGAAGAAAACCCGGTTGAGCACCTGGTCGGCCACGAGCCGCAGCGGGCGAATGTTCTGTTCCCCGACTCGCACCGACAGGCCGAAATACGCCTTGCGAATCTCGAGGTTGCTGAGATCCTCAACGGGGCAGCGCGTATTCGCTACCAGGACTACCGTGCGCTCCGCCACAGCCGTTTCCGACCACAGGAACACGGCGGCGAGCATTGCCATGGTAACGAGACGGGAGATCATCGGATGACCGCGCTCCACTGGAGGCGCAGCTCCTTGAAATGCTCGTGGCTGAAGTTTTCGCCCTGGCGGCTGGTATCGGCGAGCTCTAGCGTCAGGCTCTGGTGCCTGCCGAAGTCCCAGCGCACGCCCAGCATGTTGCGGTGCGAGAGGAACGCCGGGAGAAAGTCGAGGTACAGGGAGTCGTCCTCGTTGCTCCCTATGTCGACGCGGCCGAACAGGGTCAGGTTGTCGCCAACCGAGTACTCCGGCTGTACGTAAGTCAACAGGTAGCGGTCGTTCACGCGCCGGTCGACGTAGCGCAGCTCGTTGTCGTGGTAAACGGCACTTGCAATGAGCCGGAGATCGCGCCACCTGACGTCGGCGTACATGCCGACGGTCAGCTGGTTTATTCGATCGAGATCGACGAGCCCCGGGTTGTTCCCGGCCACGACGTCGATCTCGTTCCAGCTCGAGACGAGCCCGACCTGTACCGGCGCGAACATGTCGGGACGGTAGCTGGCGCGCAGGCTGAGTGACAGACCGTGGTCGGAGCGCGGATCGAGAATATCGAACGGCTCGAGCTCGGTGTCCACGAACTTCGGCGCGAGCCCGACGCCGACCGAAACTCCGAGCGAGGTCTCGTTCGCGAGCGCGTGTTCGAGTTCGAGATTGATGCCGGTGACATGGGCTGGCGCGGCACCGTTCTCGTCTTCCCACTGCTCGAGGCTGGGTCGCGTTATCGACGTCTGCAGGTACTGGCCATGGTGGAACTCGCTGATCCAGAAGCTGGCGGGCGAGTGAAACCGGCCGATCCACAGCATCGCGCTATCCGACAACGACCACCCCACCTGTAGCCGCTCCAGCTCGGACTCGTCCGTCGACAACAGGTATTCACCGAGCACCCGCAGGCGTTCGCCGGAGTAACTGTAGACGACGTCGGCGGATGCCCGCACGTGGGAATCCATGAGGTCGTGCGGTGACTCGTCGTAAACCTCGAGCAGGTCGATGCTGGGCAGAAACATGAAGTCGTGCCGCCCCTCGGCCCGCGCAGCGGGTCCGGCCAGCGTCGCCATGGCCATGCCGAGCACTGCACAGCGCCCAATCGTCAGTCGTCTTGTGCGAACCATAGGGCCCCCTCGCAGCCGCCCCTGCACCATAGGAGGCGGCAGCCGCTCCTGTCACCGTCCCGTTACGGGTCCGGTCAATTTCGCACCCGGCACCTGGGTACGGAATAGGGTGAAAACCCCATTTTAGGAAGGAGGGAAAGCCCGGCGTGCCCGATTTGCGCCCCGGAGCCAAAAAAAAGGGGCCGCGATCCGCATGGAACGCGGCCCCGTAGCAAGCCGACGCGCTACTCTCTTTCGATGATACGCAACTCGACGCGGCGGTTGCGGGCTCGGCCCTCGCGCGTAGCGTTGTCGGCAATCGGCCGGGACTCACCATAGCCGCGGGCCGAGAGATTCGCTTCCCCGGCGCCCGCGTTGATCAGGTAATCGCGAACGGTCGCGGCGCGGCGCTCCGACAGTCCCTGGTTGTAGTCTGCCGCACCGGCGCTGTCGGTATGGCCTGCGACCTCGACGACCAGCTCCGGGTACTTCCGCAACGTCGCGGCTGCGTCGGTGAGAACGTCGTCGGCGCCCGGCAGCAGACGATCCGAGTTCGTTTCGAAGTTGACACCCGGCAGTTCGATGATGTCGCGGATTTCACAGCCGTTGACGTCGACGCGGACGCCCTTCGCCGTGTTGGGGCACTGGTCGAGCCGGTTCACGACACCGTCCTGGTCATCGTCCAGCTCGCAGCCGACCGCGTTCACGGCAGCGCCCGCCACGGTATTGGGGCACTGATCGTTGGCGTCGGCCACGCCGTCGCCATCGCTGTCGAGCGAGCAGCCGTACCGGTCCACCGCGTGGCCGGCGGGCGTGTTGGCGCAGTTGTCGCGGCTGTCGGGCACGCCGTCGCCATCCGTGTCGGGGTCCGCCATCGCCACCGGCATCGGGGTTTCCTTCTTGCCGAAGCCGAAGCTCAGGCCGAGCGAGATCAGGTGATCGTCCGGATCACGGCTGTCTTCCTGGCTGTCACGCACGCGGTACTCGAGACGCGCTCCGAGCGGTCCGTCGCCGAGGCCGAAATTGAGGCCGGCACCGTATGTGAAGTAGGTGGCGTGATCGCTGCCGAACAGGCCGGAGTCCGCGCTCAGCCTGCCGATGCCGCCGAGAATGTACGGCGACACGCCGGCGTCACGGCGCCATGCCCACACACCGTTGAGGCCGAACTCGGTGAGGCCGAAGCTGTCGGTCCCGCTCATGTCGTGAACGCCCAGCAGCGCTTCGATTGCGAAATGATCGGTCAGGTACTTGCCGGCGTTGAGCTGGCCGCCGGACACCGCATCGTCAACCAGGCGATTATCGTCCGCCATCGTGTAAACGACGGACGGGATGACGTAGGCATCGTCGGCGGCGAGCGCCGCAGCCGATACGGCGACTGTGCCAGCCAGGGCGACGATCCGGGAAATCGTGTTGGACATCTCAAGCTCCTTGTAACGTGAAGCCGGCCAGCAGGCGTGCATGACCGCACCGCCCGCGCCGGAATAAGGGGCGTAGCTTGCCCCAACCGGCACCCGATTCCCGGATTGCCACAATTGTTTACAATCGCGCGAGCAGGGCACGACATTGACGCCGCATCGCGGTAGAGTCGACGCCGTGCGCCCGCTGCCGACAACGCTCGACCCTGCCCGCACGGCGCTGTTCCTGGACGTCGACGGCACCCTGCTCGAGATCCGCGATCGACCCGAAGACGTCGTGGCGGACCGTGACCTCGTTGCCCTGCTCGGCAACCTGTCGGGCACCCTCGACGGTGCGCTGTCGCTGGTAAGCGGGCGGGCCGTCGCCGAGATCGACCGGATCTTCGCGCCGGAGCGGTTTCCTGCCGCCGGCGCCCACGGTGCCGAGATTCGCCAGCATCCGGAAGACGACGTCGACACGACGTCGGCCCGGCTGCCCGCCGCGGTCCTGGAGGAGCTGGCCGGGTTCGCGGCAACGCACGAGGGACTGCTGCTCGAAACAAAGCTCGGCGGTGCCTCGCTGCACTACCGCATGGCGCCGCAGCTCGAATCGCAGTGCCGCGAGCTGGTCACGCGACTGATGCACGAGCTCGGGCAGGAATTTCGCCTGATTCCCGGTAAGATGGTGTTCGAGCTTGCCCCGCGCGGCCATGACAAGGGCCAGGCGATCGTCGCGATGATGAATCGCGAGCCCTTCGCCGGCCGGCGCCCCGTGTTCGTTGGCGACGATGTGACCGATGAAGACGGGTTTCATGCCGTCAACCGGATGCAGGGAATCTCGATCCGCGTCGGCGAGGATCGCGACAGCGCGGCCGCCTGCACGCTGGACAGCGTCGCCGCGGTCCGGCAGTGGCTCGAATCGATAATGCAGCACAGCCCCGACTGAACGGGCGACGGAGAAACTCTTGGCCGATCTGAACCTCGGACTGGTAGGTAATTGCCAGATAGCATCCCTGATAGACCAGCGCGGCACGATGGTGTGGACGTGCATGCCGCAGTTCGACTCGGACCCGGTGTTTTGCCGCTTGCTGCGCGACACATCCGAAGCGGACGCCCCGGGTTTCTTCGAGGTCGAACTCGTCGATTTCTCCCATAGCGAGCAGCAGTACCAGACCAACACCGCCATTCTCGACACGACGCTTTACGACGCGAACGGTGGCGCCGTCCGAATAACCGATACCGCGCCGCGCTATGACTACATGGGCCGCATGTTCACCCCGGTAATGCTTTTGCGGCGCATCATGCCGGTATCCGGCAGCCCGCGAATCCGGATTCGCCTGCGCCCCGCCCGGGACTACGGCGCATCGGCATGCGACACGACTCAGGGCAGCAACCATATTCGCTACCTGTGCCAAGACACGACGCTGCGGCTGACGACCGACGCCTCGCTGACGCACGTGCTCGAGGAAAACACCTTTCTTCTGGACAAGCCGCTGCACCTGATCCTGGGGCCCGACGAGAGCATCCCCGAGTCCTGCGAAGACGCCTTTCACGCGCATTACCGCGCCACCCGCCATTACTGGCAGCAGTGGTCGCGCGGCCTGTCCATCCCGTTCGAGTGGCAGGACGCCGTCATCCGCGCTGCCATCACGCTCAAACTGTGCACCTTCGAAGATACGGGCGCCGTCGTCGCGGCGCTGACGACCTCGATCCCCGAGGCCGCCAACAGCGGGCGCAACTGGGACTACCGTTTCTGCTGGTTGCGTGACAGCTACTTCGTCGTGCAGGCGCTGAATCGCCTGGGCGCCACGATGACGATGCAGCGCTACCTCGACTACATCATGAACATCGCGGTCGCGGCCGGCGACAACGAACTCAAGCCCTTGTACGGCATCAGCGGCCGCTCACTGACCGAGGAGCACATCGTCGAATCGCTGTCGGGCTACCGGGGAATGCCACCGGTTCGCCGTGGCAACCAGGCCTTCGAGCAGGTGCAGAACGACGTGTACGGCGCCGTTATCCTGTCGGTCATGCAGTTCTTCTATGACAGCCGCCTGATTCGCTCCGGAACGCTCGCCGAGTTCAAGCGCCTCGAACCGCTCGGCGAGTGGGCCAGCAAGAAGTACGATCAGCCCGACGCCGGGCTCTGGGAATACCGCGGACGGCAACGTGTGCATACCTTCTCGAGCATCATGTGCTGGGCCGCCTGCGACCGGCTGGGCAAGATCGCCGCGAAGCTCGGCCAGGAAGACAGGGCCGGGCACTGGCGCTCGAGGGCAAAAGCGATGCGCGACGACATTCTCGAGCGCGCGTGGGATGCCGACCAGCAGTCCTTTACCGAGAGCTTCGGTCGCCCGGAGATGGACGCCAGCCTGCTCACAATGCACGACATCGGCTTCATCGCGGCGGACGATCCACGGTTCATATCGACCGTCGAGTGCATCGGCCGCCACCTGCTGCGCGACCAGCACATGTTCCGCTACATCGCGGCCGACGATTTCGGCGAACCCGAGAATGCCTTCAATATCTGTACCTTCTGGTACATCGATGCGCTGGCCAGTATCGGGCGCCTCGACGAGGCCCGCAAGCTCTTCGAGAACATGCTGAGCCTGCGCAACCCGCTCGGCCTGCTGTCCGAGGACATCGACCCGGCCACGGGCACGCTGTGGGGTAATTTCCCGCAGACCTACAGCATGGCCGGCATCATCAACGCGGCGGTGCGCCTGAGCCGCCCCTGGGAGGAGGCGCTGCGAGCGCCCTCGACGAACCATGAGTGAGGGCGGACGCCTCATCATCGTTTCCAACCGCGTCGCCATCCCGAAACCGCGTGCCGCGGTGGCGGGCGGCCTCGCGGTGGGCGTGCTCGGTGCACTGCGCGACCAGGGCGGCATGTGGTTCGGCTGGAGCGGCAAGCTGACCGATCGCAGTGACGCCGAGCCCGAGATCGTGCGCAAGGGCAACATCGACTTTGCAACCATTGCGCTCAACAAGCAGGACTTCGAACAGTATTACAACGGATACAGCAACAAGGTGTTGTGGCCGGTCTGCCACTACCTGCTCGATTTCATCCGTTACGACTCCGCCGATTTCGACGGGTATCGGCGCGTCAACGGCGCCTTTGCCCGCAAGCTCGCCTCGCTGGTGCGGCCCGACGACATCATCTGGGTTCACGACTACCACCTGATACCCCTGGCGGCCGAGCTGCGCAGCGCCGGTCTCGAAAACCCGATCGGTTTCTTCCTGCACGTGCCCTTCCCGAGTTTCGAAGCCTTTCGCGCGATACCGGGGCACGAGTTCCTGCTGCGCGCCCTGACCGCCTACGACGTGCTCGGATTTCACACGCCGCGCGATCTCAAGGCGTTCCGCACATGCCTCGAGGAGCCGATCGTAGAGGCGACCTTCATCGATGAAAACAGGATCCGGGTCGGCGACGGCGAACTGGTTGCCGACGTGTTTCCGATCGGCATCGATGTGGACGAGATCCAGGCGCTGTCGGCCGCGTCGCAGTCGATGAAGACGGTGCAGCGCATGGCCAGCAGCCTCGACGGCAGGCAGCTGCTGATTGGCGTGGACCGGCTGGACTACAGCAAGGGGCTCAAGCAGCGCGTCTTGTCCTACGAGCGGCTGCTGGAGCGCTATCCGAACGCCCAGCGCAACGTGACGCTGATGCAGATCGCGCCGCCGACGCGCACGGGCGTGCGCGCCTACGACGAGATCCGCTCGGAACTCGAACAGGCGTCCGGGCGCATCAACGGCCGTTTCGCCGAGAGCGACTGGGTGCCGATTCGCTACCTGAACAAGGGCGTCGATCGCAAACCGTTGATGGGGTTTTTCCGCAACGCGGCGGTCGGCCTCGTGACGCCCGTGCGCGACGGCATGAACCTCGTCGCCAAGGAATACGTGGCGGCTCAGGACCCCGACGACCCGGGCATGCTCGTGCTGTCGAGCCTGGCCGGGGCTGCCTGCGAACTGACCGACGCCGTTATCGTCAATCCCTACGACCGCGATGACGTGGCCGATGGCATCGCGACGGCCATCAGCATGTCTCTCGAGGAGCGCAAGGCGCGTCATGCGAAGATGCTCGAGATCCTGAGAAAGAACGACATCACGACCTGGCGCACGCGCTTCGTCGACGCGCTCCTCGCCAAGCGGTCCGGCTGAGGGCGCGTCGCCGCTCTTGCCATGACCAATCCTTGTGCGTGACACTTCGCGGTATGACCTATTGCCTCGCCATGAATCTCGATGCCGGGCTCGTGTTTTGTTCCGATTCCCGGACCAATGCGGGCCCGGATCGCGTGAGCATCTACAGCAAGCTGCACCGCTTCTCGCTGCGCAATGACCGGCAGCTCGCGATCCTGACGGCCGGCAATCTCGGCACGACGCAGGCGGTGATGGCCAACATCGAGCGTGACCTGAAATCCGACCGTTCGCTGACCGTCTTCAACGCAGAAGACATCGAGACCGTCGCCGACTACATCGGCGAGCTCAGCGTGGCGATCCAGAAAAAGTATGCCCCCGGCGGTCCCGAAGCCGGATTCAATGCGGAAGCCACGTTTATCGTCGGCGGCCAGATCAGGGGCGGAAAGCCCGAACTCTACCTGGTCTATCCCGAAGGCAACCACATTCGCGCCTCGAACCGGCACCCTTTCCTGCAAAGCGGGGAAATCAAGTACGGCAAGCCGATCATCGACCGCATCGTGAGGCGCGAAACGCCTGTCGAAATCGCCATGCGGTGTGCACTCGTATCGATGGACTCCACGATGCGCAGCAACGCCACGGTAGGCCCCCCGATCGAGCTGCTGTACTTGCGCAGGGACGAATTCGAGGAACCGGCCTACTACCGGCTGTTCGAGGAAAACGACGAGTATTTGATGAGGCTGCGCGAGAGCTGGGACGAAAACATCCGTATCGCGTTCAGTAACCTGCCGACTCTCGAGTACGATGACGCATGAGTACGACCGTTTTGTCGACGAAGCGTAGCTTCGCCGCGACGGTGTCGTGCAATACGAACGGGTAGGCGTCACCGAGTCCGCTGCTGCGATTCATCTCGTTCAGGGCAACGCTCAGCATGCGCCACTGCGCCACTCGCTCGTCGATATCGATCGCATCGGGCGAGCGCTCCACCATGCCGTGTGCCGCCGCCGTCTCGAGCGCGTCATAGATCAACAGGTAGTGGGCCCAGGTCTCGGCCCAGTCCTCGTTCGGATGGGCACTCGCGTAGGCGGAAATGAACCGATCCTGCCATCCGCTCACCGGACCGTCGGCGTAATAGCTGGCGAGCGCCGCATCGTAGTCCGCATCGGGAGACCCGAACGTCTCCCGGAACTCCCCGAGTAACGCCGCATCGGGATCGACGACCGGCCAGAAGTAGTGGCCCGATTCGTGGCGAAGGTGGCCCAGCAACGTCCGGTACGACTCCTTGAGCTGTACGCGCACGCTTTCGCGTACGTCGTCATCGGCCTCCAGCGTGTTGACGGTAATGATGCCGCCATGAAACCCGGTCTGCACGAAATTCTCGGGAAAGCGGCCCGGATCGCTGCGCTGGTCCTCGATGAAGTCGAAGAGCAGCCCCTCCTCGGCGTTGACGAAACCACTCGTCAGGGGCAGCCCCAGGCGGGTCAGTGTATAGAGCAGCCGCTTCTTCGCGGATTCGAAGCGCCGCAGTCGTTCGTTGTTGCGTGGCTGGGTCTGATCGGGAATGGTCCGGTTGAAGCGGCACGCCCAGCAGTAGCCCTCGTCGGATGAATACGGCACGAGCCAGTTACAGGCATTGAACTCGAGGCCGTTGCGGCAGGTCTTGTAGCGTTGCCCGTCGTCTGCCACGAGCACGCCGTCGGACTGCACGAACAGCGGCAGTAGCTGCAACGTGGCCTTGTCAAAGCCGAGGATCGAGCCGCAGCGAACACAGGTGGTACTGTCGAAAAAGACCGGCTGACCGCAGCGGCACTGAAAGCGATTCATCGCAGGAACCAGGTGTGATAGATCTCGTCGTTCAGCCGGATAAGTTGTAGCTGGAAATCATCGATCCTCTCGCGCAGCTCCTGCAAGGTGCTGTTCTCGGGATTAAAGCCGAGAATGGCCGAGCGCGTCTTTCGTACCAGGTGCCAGACGGCCCCCGGGTTACCGAGCCCCTCGGTCTCCTCCTCGATGCTGTTCAGGCAGAAATGCAGCGAACGGGCGAACGACTTGCTCTTGAAAATAAAGCTGATGATTTCGCTCGTTTCCGTCACCGGCCCGGTCTCTCTCCGGAATGCGCTCCACGCGGACAGCGAGCGCAGCATGTTGGCCCATAGCCACTCTACCGGCGCGGCGTTCCTGGCCTCGAGCTGCATCGTGGTTGCGGCAGCAACGTCGACAACCCGGCTGGTCATGTCCGCACATTCGATCAGGCTGCCAATGCGCATGAAGCGATAGGCCTGGTCGCGCGACATGCTCGAATGCACGATGCCGCGAAGCTGCTGCATGCGGGCCGCGATCTCCTCGAGGAAGCGCGCACGGTTGCGCCGTGCTACCGATCCCGCCGCGTTGTCGCTTGCGAAGAGGTGCAGTTCATTGACGAGCTCCCACCAGGACTCGGGCAGGCAGTCGCGCGTCGTGCGGACGTTTTCCCGGGCTGCCCTGATGGAGTGGCACACGGACCCCGGGCTGTCGGCATCGGCAACCAGGAACTTGACGATGTTGCGTTCGGTGTACTTCGTGTAGCGCTGCCCGAACGTCTTCTCTCCGTCGACGATCTGGATCAGGCTCTCCCAGCCGGGTTCGAAGCCGACCGGGATGTCGAACACGAAGCGCGTATAGGAATTGACGAGTCGCGCTGTCGACTCGGCCCGCTCGAGATATCTCGCGGTCCAGTAGAGGCGCTCGGCAACGCTGCTCAGCATCGTCATTTGCGGCGCTCCACGATCCAGGTGTCCTTGCTGCCGCCGCCCTGTGACGAGTTGACCACGAGCGAGCCCTCTTTCATCGCGACCCGGGTCAGGCCGCCCGGGGTAACCCAGGAATCGCGTCCCTGCAAGATGAACGGCCGCAGGTCGAGGTGTCGCGGGGCGATCTGTCCATCGCAATAGGTTGGCGCCGTCGATAGCGACAGCGTCGGCTGCGCGATGTAGTTGCGCGGATTCTCCTGGATCAGCTTCGCGAACCTGCGGTGCTCGGATTGCGTCGCATGCGGCCCGACCATCATGCCGTATCCGCCGGATTCGTTGGCCGGCTTGACGACGAGACTGGGCAGGTTCGCGAGCACGTATTCACGGTCGCGCTCATCGTGGCACAGGTAGGTCTTGACGCTGCGGATGAGCGGCTTTTCGTCGAGATAGTAGGCGATCATCTTCTCGACATAGGCGTAGATGACCTTGTCGTCGGCCACGCCGCTGCCCGGCGCATTCGCTATCGCGACGTTGCCGGCCTTCCAGGCCCGCATGATGCCCGGCACGCCGAGTGCCGAATCGGGTCGAAACACCTCGGGATCCAGGAACGTGTCATCGATGCGGCGATAAACGACGTCGACGCGCAATGGGCCGTCCACGGTGCGCATGAAGACGCGGTCGTTCTCGACGAACAGGTCGTTGCCCTCGACCAGGGTCGCGCCCATCCCCTCGGCGAGGAACGAATGCTCGAAGTACGCCGAGTTGTAGATTCCGGGCGTCAGGACGACGATACAGGGTCGCTTGCGGTCGCGCGGTGACAGCGAGGCGAGCGTCCGGTAGAGGCGCAGCGGATAATCGTCTACCGGCCGGATCCTGTAGCGGTGAAACAGTTCGGGCAGGACGCGCTTGGTGACTTCGCGATTCTCGAGCATGTACGAGAC
>JBFEJR010000020.1:0-50552 GCA_041553075.1 Woeseiaceae bacterium
ACGGCAGAAGCCCTGGTCGGGCTCGAGGGCAAGACGATCGTCCTCACCGGCGCGCTCACGCCGGCGCGCTTTCGCACGACCGACGCGGTCTTCAACGTCGGCATGGCCGTCGCCACGGTGCAGATCGCGCAGCCGGGCGTCTATATCGCGATGAGCGGCCAGGTGTTCGCGGCCGGCGCGGTCCGCAAGAACCGTTCCGCCAACCGCTTCGAGGCTACAGGTCGAAATTGATGCCCTGGGCGAGCGGCAGGTCCTTGCCCCAGTTGATCGTGTTCGTCTGGCGTCGCATGTAGGCTCGCCACGCATCGGAGCCGGCCTCGCGACCACCGCCGGTTTCCTTCTCACCCCCGAATGCGCCGCCGATCTCGGCACCGGACGTGCCGATGTTGACGTTGGCGATACCGCAGTCCGAGCCGCCGTGCGACAGGAAGTACTCGGCGTGCTGCAGGTTATCCGTGAAGATCGCCGATGACAGCCCCTGCGCCACGCCGTTGTGCATCGCGATCGCTTCGTCGAGCGTATCGAAAGGCATCACGTAGAGTATCGGGCCGAAGGTCTCGGTCTGCACGATGTCCGCATCGTTGTCGGCGACGGCGATGACCGGCGTCATGAAGTTGCCGGGGCGATCGAGACGCTCGCCGCCACAGAGGATTTCACCCCCCGATGCCTTGACCGCCTCGCAGGCGTCGAGAACGCGCTGCAGCGCTTGCGCGTCGGTCACCGGTCCCATCAGCGTGTCGGGATCGAGCGGATCGCCGATACGGACCTGGCCATACGCGCTCACCAGCGCGGCCTTGAGTTCGTCGAAGCGCGAACGATGCACGATGACGCGCCGCGTCGAGGTGCAGCGCTGGCCGGCCGTGCCCACTGCCCCGAACACGATCGACGGTACCGCGAGGTCGAGATTGGCGAACTCG
Source organism: Woeseiaceae bacterium (assembly GCA_041553075.1). Lineage (GTDB taxonomy): Bacteria > Pseudomonadota > Gammaproteobacteria > Steroidobacterales > Woeseiaceae > UBA1847. The sequence goes on from JBFEJR010000020.1 coordinate 918, forward strand.
TCGACGATGATGGCGTTGTTGCCGCCGAGTTCGAGCAGGCACTTGCCCATGCGCGCCGCAACCCGCTCGCCGACCTGCCGGCCGACCGCGGTCGAGCCCGTGAACGACAGGAGGTCGACGCGCCGGTCGTCGACGAATGCCTGCGCAAGTTCGTTGCTGCCGTCGTTGAACAGGAAGAACACGGGGGGCAGGTCCAAATCCGCAAGCGCCTCGTTGATGATCTTCTGCACGGCCACGCCGCACAGCGCGCCCTTGGGCGAGGGTTTCCAGACGTTGACGTTGCCGCACACGGCCGCGATGCAGGCGTTCCATGCGTACACGGCGACCGGGAAATTGAACGCCGAGATCGTGCCGACGACGCCGAGCGGATGCCACTGCTCGTACATCCTGTGCTGCGGCCGTTCCGAATGCATGGCCTTGCCGTACATCATGCGCGACTGGCCGACCGCGAAATCGGCGATGTCGATCATCTCCTGGACTTCCCCATCGCCCTCGGCCTTGATCTTGCCCATTTCCAGCGTGACGAGGCTGCCGAGCGGGTCCTTGTACTTGCGCAGGGCATTGCCGATGCGGCGCACGGCCTCGCCACGCACCGGTCCCGGCATCTGCCGCCACTGGTGCAGCGATGCGACGGCCTGTTGCATCAGTTGTTCGTACTCGTCCGCGGTCGTCTGGCGGACGCTGGCAATCACCTCGTTGGTGGCGGGATTGATCGATTCGATCAACGGCGCCGCGGCGTCCCCGAGCGAGCGGGCGCCGATCCAGGTGCCGTCGTTGACGTCGGCAAGGCCGAGCTGCTCCAGTATGTCGTTCATGTCTTACTCTCCTGTATCGCCGCGCTGACGACCGGTCTCGCCCCGTGCGACCAGTTCAGCGGATGTCTGGTTGGTGCCCCCGAGGGCAAAAAAGCGTCCGAAGCGGTTCTCGAGGATGTCGGCCAGGCCAAAGGCCTCCTGGGCGACGAACCCGCCGCGGTAACCCGGCGTCGACAGGACGATATCGACGACGCTGCAGATACCCGCGGCCGTCGTGACCTGGATGGCTGACCAGAGCCGCCCGGCAACGACCTGCGGATATACCCTGTTGACGTAATTCTCTTCGCGCAGTTCACCATCCTGCAGACCCGTGACGGCAGCATAGATGATCACGACGTCCTGCAAGGTCTGTGGCACCGCGTTCTCGAGGATGCGCTTCAGCGTCTCCCGGTCGTGATTCAGGTCGAGCCCGTTCATGAGCAGTTGCATCTGCGCACAGTGGCCCGGGTAGCGAATGGTCTTGTAGTTCATGTTCGCGACCCGGCCGCGGTACGTCTCGCCGAGTGATCCGAGCCCGCCGGAAGTATTGAATGCCTCGTAAAGCCGGCCGTCGATCACGATTTCCTCGAGGCCCTCGAGCGGCATGACCGCGACTTCCTCACCGTCGACAACGCTCTTGCACAGGTTGCCATACTCGTTGATAAGCCCGTCCGTCGACCAGGTCAGGGAGTACTTCAGCACGTTATTGGGGTGCTGGGGCAGGGCGCCCACGCGCAGTTTTACGGCGATCAGCGAATCGAAGTGTTCGATCAGTTCGTTTGCCACGATGCTGATGAAACCCGGCGCCAGGCCGCACTGCGGAGCGAAGACCTTGTCCGATCCCGCCGCGATTTCCCTGACCGCGGCGGTTGACGCGACGTCCTCGGTCAGGTCGAAGTAATGCAGGCCGGCCGCGCGGGCAACCCTCGCTACCCCGACGTTGCAATAGTAGGGCAAGCCGGACAGGACGGCGTCCGCCGGGTGCCTGCGCACATGGTCCGTGAGCGCGCGCTCGTCGGTCGCGTCGAGATCGAACGCGGCCAGGTGGTCGAGTCCGTGGGCGTCGACGACGTCCGCGGCCGCGCCGGGACGCGAATCGGCAAGCTGCACCCGGTAGGCGCCGCTTTCGGCCAGCAATCCTGCAATCAGGGCGCCGATTTTGCCCGCGCCGAGAACCAGCACGTCTTTCATAGAGTTCTCCCCGTGGCAGGCTGCGCCGCCAGGAATCCGAGCCGCCGATCCGGCGGGTGCGCGCGCATTGTGCCAATGTCGGCGCTCCCTTTCCACACCTGCGAAGGCGCGCCATGGCCGGGAAAAACTGGCGAAAAACAGGCGCTTGCGCTACTGTTGTGCGAGATTGCGAGAGGTTCTCAAGAGTCGGGCCTAAGCCCCTGATTACATGAGTAACTTTTGTGTCATCGTGGCGAGCATGGCATAGTCCGCGATTGCGTCCCGGGGTATCCCGGGACCGTTTTTTTGAGGTGTAGCAACTATCGTGAGCAGAACCGTCCCGAAAAGCGACTGGCATCCCGCAAGCTGGCAGGCGTTTCCGGCATCGCAGCAGGCGTCCTACCCGGACCAGGCCGAGCTCGACCGTGCGGTCGCCGACCTGAGCCGGCTGCCGCCGATCACCACCTCGTGGGAAATCGATGCCCTCAAGGCCCATATCGCCAAGGCCCAGCGCGGTGAAGCGTTCGTACTGCAGGGCGGGGATTGCGCCGAGACCTTCGAGGAGTGCACGTCCGAGAACATCGTCGACAAGCTGAAGATCCTGCTGCAGATGAGTCTCGTCATGATCTACGGCCTCAAGAAGCCCGTGGTCCGGGTCGGGCGCATGGCGGGACAGTACGCCAAGCCGCGTTCTGCCGATACCGAGACCCGGGACGGCGAGACCTTGCCCAGTTTTCGCGGCGACCTGGTCAATCGCTCGGCGTTCACGCCGGACGATCGCATTCCCGACCCGCAGATGATCCTGCGCGGCTACGAACGCGCGGCCCTGACGCTGAACTTCGTGCGCTCCCTGATCGACGGCGGTTTTGCCGACCTGCACCATCCCGAGTACTGGGACCTCGGCTGGGTCAGCCACTCCCAGGCAGCCGAGGAGTACCACCAGATCGTCGCGTCGATTTCGGATTCGCTCGATTTCCTCGAGACCGTCTCGGAACGGCAGTTCCACCAGACCCAGCGGGCCGAGATCTACGCAGCCCACGAAGGCCTGCACCTGCACTACGAGCAGGCGCAAACGCGCTTCCTCGGCCGGCAGGGCCGGGAGCGCTGGTACAACCTGACGACGCATTTCCCGTGGATCGGCATGCGCACGGCCGAGATCGGCGGCGCGCACGTCGAGTACTTCCGCGGCATTGCCAACCCGATCGGCGTCAAGGTGGGTCCCGGGATGACGCGCGAGTGGATCCAGGAACTGGTCCACGCCCTCAACCCGAACAACGAACCCGGACGGCTCACGCTGATTCATCGCTACGGCGCGAAGCTGATCGACGAGCAGCTGCCGGACCTGGTCTCCGCGGTGAAAGAGACCGGCTCCCCCGTGCTCTGGGTCTGTGACCCGATGCATGGCAATACGGAAACCACGGCGGACGGCGTGAAGACGCGCCGTTTCGACAATGTGGTTGCCGAGATCGAATCCGCGTTCAAGGTCCACCAGCGCATGGGAACCTACCTCGGCGGTATCCACCTCGAACTCACGGGCGAGAACGTCACCGAATGCACGGGCGGTGCCCGTGGCCTGACCGATGCGGACCTGGCCCGGGCCTACAAGTCGACCGTCGATCCCCGGCTCAATTACGAGCAGGCCATGGAAGTCGCGATGCGGATCGCGGGACTGTAGGAGCGCGCTTTACGCGCGTGGCGGGCGCCTACTTCGTCTGCCGCCACTCGCCCGGGGCGAGTCCCTCGACGGTCCACCGGCCTATCGCGAAGCGGACCAGGCGCAGGGTGGGCAGGCCGACAGCGGCCGTCATGCGCCGCACCTGTCGATTGCGCCCCTCGGTCAGCACGATCTCGATCCAGCTGTCCGCGACGTTCTTGCGATAGCGAATCGGCGGATCCCGGGGCCACAGGTCCGCGGGTTCCTCGATGCACCGGGCCGACACCGCGCGGGCGGTCCCGTCCCGCAGTTCCACGCCATCCGTCAATGCCTGCAGCTGCGCCGCCGAGGGGATGCCCTCGACCTGCGCCAGGTAGGTCTTGCGGGTGCGGGAACGGGGCTGGCTGATCCGTGCCTGCAGTCGCCCGTCGTCGGTCAGTAGCAGCAGGCCTTCGCTGTCGTAGTCGAGGCGGCCGGCCGGGTAGACGCCGGGCACGTCGATGAAGTCGCCGAGCGTCGCCCGGCCGTCTTCATCGCGGAACTGGCTCAGCACCCGGAACGGCTTGTTAAACAGGATCAGCACTTTGTTGTCCCGAGCGGCAGTCTGTACAATGCGCGCGGTTGGCGGCCTGCCGTCCCGATCCATGCGTGCTTGAAGGTTTCATGAAATACGATCATATCAACGTACCCGAAGACGGCGAGGCGATCACGGTCAATGCGGACCATTCGATCAACGTGCCCGACCACCCGATCATCCCCTGCATCGAGGGTGACGGTATCGGGGTGGACGTCACCCCGGTCATGCTCAACGTCGTCGAGGCAGCGGTCGAGATCGCCTATGGCGACAGCCGCCAGATCCGCTGGATGCCGGTCCTTGCCGGCCAGCGCGCGACGACCGTCTACGGCGACGGCCAGTGGATGCCCGAAGAGACCCTGGATGCGCTGCGGCGCTACGTCGTCTCCATCAAGGGACCGCTCGCGACGCCGACCGGCGGCGGCATCCGGTCGCTCAACGTGGCGATTCGCCAGGAGCTGGACCTGTTCGCCTGCGTTCGTCCGATTCGCTATTTCCCGGGCGTGGAAACGCCGATGAAGGATTCCGATCTCGTGAACATGACGATCTTTCGCGAGAATACCGAGGACATCTACGCCGGGATCGAGTGGCCCACGGGGTCACAGGAAGTGCAAAAACTCATTCACTTCCTGCAGACCGAACTCGGCGTGACCGAGATCCGTTTTCCGGCGAGCTCCGGCCTCGGTATCAAGCCGGTGTCGCGCGAGGGTTCCGAACGCCTCGTCCGCAAGGCGATCCAGCACTGCATCGAACGGGACCAGGGCTCGGTGACGCTCGTCCACAAGGGCAACATCATGAAGTACACCGAGGGCGCGTTCTGCCACTGGGGCTACGACGTGGCGCGCGAGGAGTTCGGTGCAACCGAGAAAGACGGCGGCCCGTGGCTCGCCTTCAACAACCCGGTGACGGGGCGCGAGATCGTGATCAAGGACGTCATCGCCGATAACTTCCTGCAGCAGATCCTGCTGCGCCCAGAAGAATACGACGTCATCGCGACCCTCAACCTCAACGGCGACTACATCTCGGACGCGCTCGCGGCGCAGGTCGGCGGCATCGGCATTGCGCCCGGCGGCAATATCGGCGAGGGACTCGCGGTCTTCGAGGCGACGCACGGCACGGCGCCGGGGTTCGCGGGCAAGAACCGCGTCAACCCGGGTTCGCTGATCCTGTCGGCCGAGATGATGCTGCGCTACCTGGGCTGGACCGAGGCGGCCGACCGGATCATCAAGGGCGTGGCGGGCACGATCGCGAACGGCGAACTGACGTTCGACCTGGCGCGCCTGCGGACGGCCATTCGCAAGCCGAAACGCAAGGCCCGCGTGCACGACAAGAAAGAGGTGCAGCAGCAGCTCGAGGAGCTCGTGCCGGGTGCCCGTCTCGTCGGCACGCGCGGCTTCGGCCGCGCCGTCATCCGCCACATGTCGGACGCCTAGCGTTGAAGGCGGGCACGGCGCAGCGTTCCGCGGCGATCTTCGAGCGGGAATGCCGCGACTGTGACCGGCTGGCGGCGTTTCTCGATGACGTGCGAGGCCGCTACCCCGACTACTATTGCCGGCCGGTGCCGCCCTTCGGCGCGGCGGCCGCCCGCTTCCTGGTCGTGGGACTGGCGCCCGGCATGCACGGCGCCAACCGGACGGGCAGGCCGTTTACCGGCGATCACGCCGGCATCCTGCTGTACCGGATGCTGCATCGGTACGGTTTCGCGACCCGCGACTGCTCGGAGTCGGCCGACGACGGGCTCGTGCTGCGGGACTGCCGCATCACCAACGCGGTCAAGTGCCTGCCTCCCGACAACAAGCCGGTCGGCGCCGAGATCAACACCTGTAATGCGTTCCTCGCCAGGGAACTGGCCACGCTGCCGCAGGGAGCGGTCGCCCTCGCGCTCGGGGGGATTGCGCATCGCGCCATCGTGAAGGCAATGGGCCGCCGCCAGGCCGACTTCAAGTTCGCGCACGCGGCGCGACACGATCTCGGGCACTTTCATGTGCTCGACTCCTACCATTGCAGCCGCTACAACACCAACACGGGGCGGCTGACGGAGCCGATGTTCGACGCGGTATTTGCAGCGGCGCGGGAGTTGCTGGATAAGCGGTCCGGTGAGTGACCTGGCGCCTTTCGAGGTCAAGCCGTTTCTGCGCAGCCTGACGCACAGGCCGGGCGTCTACCGCATGCTGGACGCGAAACACAAGGTCATCTACGTCGGCAAGGCTCGCGATTTGAAAAAACGCGTGTCCAGCTACTTCCGGCGTGCGCCCATGGCGGCCAAGACCGCCGCCATGATGGAGCAGGTCGCGCGCGTCGAGGTGACCGTCGTCAATACCGAGGCCGAGGCGCTGGTTCTCGAGTACAACCTGATCAAGCAGCACAAGCCGCGATTCAACGTGCTGCTGCGCGACGACAAGAGCTACCCTTACATCTACGCATCGACAGACCACCCGTTTCCCCGGCTGAAATTCCACCGCGGGGCGCGCAAGGGCAAGGGGCGGTATTTCGGCCCGTACCCGAGCACGCGGGCCGTGCGCCAGACCCTGAACGAGCTGCAGAAGCTGTTCATGATCCGCAACTGCAACGACAGCTTTTTCAGCAACCGCACGCGGCCTTGCCTGCAATACCAGATCAAGCGCTGCACGGCCCCGTGCGTCGGCATCGTGGACGAGACGCATTACCGCCGCGACGTCGACGCCGCGATACAGTTTCTCGAGGGCAAGAACGAGACCGTCGTCGATACCTTCGTCGAGCGCATGGAGCGAGCCTCGCGGAACCGCGACTACGAACAGGCAGCGCGCTACCGCGACCAGATCGCCCGCCTCAAGGCCGTGGCGGCCCGGCAACTGGTCAAGCGCGGCGATCGCCACGACATCGACATCCTCGGATTCGCGTCCAACGGGGCGATGCACTGCGTCACGGTCCTGTTCATTCGCAACGGCTCGATCGTCGGCAGCCGTGACCATTTCCCGCGCCTGCCCGGCGAGACCGATAAGGCTCGCCTGTTGAACGGATTCGTTTCGCAGTACTACCTCGGCCGTGACGCGCCGGCCGAGATCATCCTCGACGTCGACATCGAGGACGGGCCGCTGCTCGAGGCCGAGCTCGGCGCGCGTGCCGGCCACAAGGTGGCGATCCGGTCACGGGTTCGCGGCGACCGGTCGCGCTGGCTCGACATGGCGCGCACCAATGCCGAGCAGGGGCTCAACCTCAAGGTCGCGAGCAACGCGACGATTCGCCGCCAGTTCGCGGCGCTCGGCGAGCTGCTGGCGCTGGACGAGGCGCCGCAGCGCATCGAGTGTTTCGACGTCAGCCACACGTCGGGCGAGGCGACGGTGGCCTCGTGCGTGGTGTTCAACACGGCCGGGGCGCTGAAAAGCGACTATCGCCGCTTCAACCTGAGCCCCGCGTCGGCAGGCGACGACTACGCGGCACTGGCCGAAGCGCTGCGGCGGCGCTACCAGCGCATCCGCAAGGGCGAGGTGCCGTTGCCCGACGTGCTGTTGGTCGACGGCGGCAAAGGCCAGCTGGCCGAGGCCATGAAAGTCCTCGAGGCGCTCGAGTTCGAGTGGCTGACCGTGGTCGGTGTCGCCAAGGGGAGGGCACGCCGGCCGGGTGCAGAGCGATTGTTTCGCCCCGGCAGCGACAAGGCGCTGCAGTTGCCGCCGGATTCGCCGGCGCTGCTGCTGGTCCAGCAAATTCGTGACGAAGCCCATCGCTTCGCGATCACGGGGCACCGTGCGCGCCGCGCGAAGGCGCGCCGCCAGTCGCCGCTCGAGGCGATCCCGGGTCTCGGACCGAAAAAGCGGCGCGAGCTGCTGCGGCAGTTCGGCGGGCTGCAGGGGGTCGTCAGTGCCGGGGTCGACGACCTCGTCAAGGTTCGTGGAATTGGCCGCTCACTGGCAGAAACGATATACAATGAGCTGCATGTCGATCAGCAGTAACGGCTGCGAGTTCCCGCGTGAAACTTAACCTTGCAAATATCCTGACGCTGCTGCGCATCGCGGCGATCCCCGTTGTCGTCATCTGCTTCTACAGCCCGCTGGACTACGCGCGGCCGCTCGCCGCGGTTTTGTTCGGCCTCGCGGCAATCACGGACATGATCGATGGCTGGGTCGCGCGCCGTTTCGGGCAGACTTCGCGCTTCGGGGAGTTTCTCGACCCGGTGGCCGACAAGCTGATGGTGGCGATCGTGCTCGTCATGCTGGTACAGGCACAATCGAGCTGGTTCGAAGACGTCATCGCGATGATCATTATCGGGCGTGAGATCACGATCTCCGCGCTGCGCGAGTGGATGGCCACGATCGGGGAGCGAGCCAACGTCAAGGTCGACATCACGGGCAAGATCAAGACGACGCTGCAAATGTTCGGCATCGCCTTCATGGTCTTCAAGGTGCCTCTGTTCGGCGTGCCGATCTACACGATCGGCTTCGTATTGCTGGTGCTGGCCGCGATCATGACGATCTGGTCGATGGTCGTGTACCTGCGCGCCGCCTGGCCTTTCATCATGTCGGACCAGGGCTGAGGCCCAAAAAGGCCGGTTTGTGCCTTGACAGGCGGCAGCAAGGGGCTAAAATCTCCGGCCTCCTGCGGGAATAGCTCAGCTGGTAGAGCGCAACCTTGCCAAGGTTGAGGTCGCGAGTTCGAACCTCGTTTCCCGCTCCAATTCGAGAAAGGCCGTCCACGGGACGGCCTTTTGCGTTTGCGCCGGCAGCATCAATGGCGCGACGGGCCGGGCCGTTGCGACAATCCGCGCCGAGGCGCACGAGCGCTTGATACTGCTCGATGATCCACTGTCGCAACCGGCGGCACAATCCGGGATAGGCACAGTGGCCACGTGACAAACACGCATGTGCGCGGCGCCCCGACCGTGGTCTGATACGCGCGACTCCTTAACGGAGCGGAGGAGCACGTCATGACCAAGTTCTACAAGCTGTTAACCATCCTGCTTGGGCTGGCCTTTATTGCCTTGCCTGTCCAGGCCTATGAGAAAGGCGATTGGATTATCCGGGGCGGCGTCGGCATGGTCAGCCCGGAAAGCACGGCCTATACCGACTCTGTCGAAGATCTGCGTATCGTCGTGGACGACGGCACGTCCGCCGTCATCTCGGGCACGTACATGTTTACGCCGAACTGGGGATTCGACATCCTCGCGTCGTGGCCGTTCTCGCACGACATCAAGGCGGGCCCCGCCGACGGCTCCGGCCTGATCAAGATCGGTGAGACGAAGCACCTGCCGCCGACCTTCTCGTTCCAGTACCAGTTCGCACCGGACGCGACGTTTCGTCCGTACGCGGGCCTGGGCCTGAACTACACGCTGTTTTTCGACGAGGAGCTCGACCAGACGCTATTCCCTGACACGAGTCTCAGCATCGACGATTCGTTCGGCCTCGCGGCCCAGCTCGGCGCGGACTTCAAGCTGAACGAGAGCTGGATGATCAACCTCGACATTCGCTACCTGAGCATTGCGCCCGACGTAACGCTGAGCGATGCCGAAAGTTCGGAGACAATCGAGATCGACATCAACCCGATGGTCTTCAGTCTGAATCTCGTATTCGTCTTCTGATCGGCCCGGTCGATCGTGACCAAACAGAGGGCCGCCTGCGGGCGGCCCTTCTTTTTCAGGTACCCGACACCGGGATCCTCGCGCCCTTGAGGAGGCGCGCCGGGCCGTCGATGTCGGTCCAGAACAGGTAGAGGCTGCCGGCCTGGTAGCCGAGCTGCGGGAAGACCCTGGCCTGGGCAATCTCGGCGACCTGCTGGACCGGGCCCGGGGTGCCGTCCATACCCACGGTACGCAGCCGCAGGGAATTACCCGAGCCGGTTCGTGCGACCCAGCTGACCGCGACGCCGCGGTCGTCGATAAACGCGAGGCCGACGTATCCCGCCGGGCGCGCGGCACTGACCTCGACGGGTGCGCCGAACGTCGTCCCACCGTCCTGCGACAGCATGACCCGCACGACCGGCACGCCCCCGGCCGCCGAGAACCAGGCCACCGCGACCTGCTCGCCGTCCGCAACGATCGACGGACCGTTGACCGGGCATCCCGCGATCTCCCAGTGGTCCTCGAAAAGCGGCACGCCGGGTTGCCAGGCTCCGTCGATCTGCCGCGTAACGTAGATATCGCGAATCTCGTCCAGCGTGCGGTTGCGGTAGACGGCGATCGGGCCCCGCGCCGACACCGCGACGTCCGTCTGGCAGCAGTCGCAAACCGAGCCGTCGACAAGCTGTTCGCGCCGCCGTTCGCCGCCGGCGGTGATCACGGCCGAGCGCAGGCTCATCGGCGCGTCCGGCGTGTTGCGTCCATCGAGCCACAGGAGGGCGATGCCGTCCGCCGCCCGGTGCATCGACACGAAGCCGTGCTCGGTGGTCGTGCCATCTGTGTGGGCCGTCAGCGGCTCGGACCAGGTCTGTCCGCCATCGCGTGACCGGGATACGACTACGTCATAGGAATAGGTCTGGTCCGCGCTGTATCGCAGCCAGTGGGCAAGCCAGTGCTCGTCGGCAACCTGCATGACCGATGGCAGGTCGGCCCAGTTGACGAACATGTGCGGGTCGGTGACGACGGCCTGCGGCGGGCCGAGCCGGCCATCGCTGATCGTCGCAAAGGCCAGCGTCGCGCCCTCGTCCAGGAGCTGCATCCAGCTGAGTACGAGACGCCCGTCCGGGCGCGTCGTCAGGCGCGGGCCACCGACATTGCCGCCCGGCAGGTCGAGCGTGACCGGGTCGCCCGTCAACCGGGTATTCGGGACGTCGCAGGCCGGCAGCGCGGCCGCAATTACGAGCGCCGCGAGGGCGGCAAATGTGCGCATCAAACGATTATGCAAAGGCCGGCAGGCTATGTATACTCCGACGCCCGAAAGTCACCATGGCGCGGTGGCAGAGTGGTTATGCAGCGGCCTGCAAAGCCGTGTACGCCGGTTCGATTCCGACCCGCGCCTCCATTTCCCGCTCCCGATTGATCTAGAATAGCGGCTATCCACGACTCGCGGCCCGGGTGGCGGAATTGGTAGACGCAGCGGACTTAAAATCCGCTGTCCGCAAGGACGTGCCGGTTCGAGTCCGGCCCCGGGCACCAACGCCTGACAGCGCTTCCCTCCCATGACCTGCGTCACACTGAAAACCACGACTGGTTAACAGTTTTGACATAAGTTCCGGCGCTTTGCTGGTTCTCGCCCGCTGGCAATGCCACAAACGGGGCTACGACCAACGGAGATATGTCATGGCCGCCATCGCCAAGGATAACGTGAGCTACCGGTTACTGAACCGGCTCAGCGATCTCGTGATCTGCAGCCGTTGCCTGCGCGCGGGCAGGGTGACGCCCGTTCCGCAGGTCATTTCCGGCCGCCATTCGCTCACCAACGAGTGTGCCGAGTGCCGCGCAGAGACAGCCGCAAGCGAGGGCCGGCGGCGCAAGCGGGCCAAACTCCTGACGCTGCCGCGCTGAGCACCGCGAGGGTGTGCATCGCATCGGCGACGGTGCGACAATGCGCGTCCATGGCCAAGCTCTATTTCTATTACTCGTCCATGAATGCCGGCAAGTCCACGAACCTGCTGCAATCGAGCTACAACTACAAGGAGCGCGGGATGAACACGCTCGTGCTCGCGCCCCGGTTCGACGATCGCTTCGGCGTCGGCAAGGTCACGTCCCGCATCGGCATCGAATCCGAGGCGACGACCTTTTCGAACGACACGGACCTGTTCGCCCTGGTCGAAGGCTGCCACGCACGCGAACGCCTGCACTGCGTGCTGGTCGACGAAGCCCAGTTCCTGACCCGCGACCAGGTGTTCGGTCTCAGCGACGTCACCGACAAGCTGAACATCCCCGTGCTCGCGTACGGGCTGCGCACGGATTTCCAGGGCGAACCGTTCGAGGGCAGCAAGTACCTGCTCGCCTGGTCCGACAACCTCAAGGAAATCAAGGCCATCTGCCATTGCGGCACCAAGGCCACGATGGTCCTGCGCCTGGATGAGCACGGCAACGCGGTCACCGAGGGCTCGCAAGTCGAGATCGGCGGCAATGACCGCTACGTGTCAATGTGCCGCAAGCACTTCAAGCAGTCGTTTTTCGGCTGATCAGCTCCGGACCGTCGGCAGGTCCTCGCTCGCCGCGGGGAGCAGCGCGGTGTTCTCCTGCGCAAGCAGGTTGCGCATGTCCTGGAGCGTTTTCATGATCGCCGTGTCGGCGAACTCGGCCCCTTCGAGGGCCGCCCGGGTCGTCGCGTGCGGGTCGCTGAACTTGACGCGGTGATGCCCGACCGTGATGACGTCGTCGTGCACCAGCACGTGGTTGGAGACGCGCTTCGCGTTGACGAAGGTGCCGTTGGTGCTGTTCAGGTCCATCAGGAAGGTCGCGCCGCCGTGCCGCACGAGCAGCGCATGGTGGCGGCTGATGAAGCGGCTGTTGATGGCGATGTCGTTGTGCTCGGAGCGGCCGATCAGCAGCCGTGGCTTGAGCATGGCGAGTTCCTGCAGCACGCTGCCGTTGTTGCTGACGACGAGTTGCGGCGGCGCAGCCGGGGGCCCGGCTTGTTCCTCGGGCAGGGACACGACGGATTCGTCCCAGGTGCCGTTCGGCAAGACCGGGTGCTCGACGGCGTCGACGCTTACGGGCAGCGATTCGGCCTTGGCGAGCGCGAGCAGGGCGATGCGATCGATGATGCCCGGCCAGCCGCCCGAGGCGGTCCACAGCTCGTTGCAAACCGCGGTTGGAAACACGAAAGCCGGGAACTCGGCGCCGGCCGCCAGCAGCTTCTCATGCACGTAGCTGCGGACCTCCTCGCGCGTCATCGGGCGCAGGTGGAAGTCGGCCTGCAGGCGGCTGGAAATCGCCTGCATGGCGGGTGCGCCGATCATCGCTTTCAGGGAGCGGTCGCTGACGAGAATGAACTTCAGCGCGCTGCCGGCGCGGACCCGGATCTCGGCGAGTTCGCACAGGGCGCGCAGGGCGCTCGGGTTCAGCGCATGCGCGTTCTCGATGACGACCAGCGGTGCCGCGCAGGAGGCGGCCTGCTGCATGGCGAATACCCGGACGAGACCGAGCAACTCGTTGGCCGAGATGAGGTCGATGTCATAGCCGAACGCCCGCAGCATCGCGAGCAGCAGCCTGGTGGTGTTGAGGCCCCGGCCGTCGATCAGCGCCACGGCGCAATTGGGGTCGATGGACTCCAGGAAGCTGCGGACCAGGATCGACTTCCCGGACAACTTGGGGCCCTGCAGCAGGGCGAGGCCGTTGGGATGCTCGAGCGTTCGCTGCAGGACGTCGAGCGCTTCGCGCTGCGACTCGTAGGTGACGACGGCCAGCGGCTTCCCGTGCGTCGGGAAGGGCTGTTCTGTAAGGCCTGCCGCTCCGAGGTCCATAGGTATAAACTCGCAATCGTCTCGCTGCGCAAAAGTTGGTATTGTCCGGGTCCGGTCGGCGCTTGTAATCTTAACGACCGGGCCGATCAGTCTATGACCGGCCTCAGGCACCTGTAAACTGGAATTAGTGTGTTTCCTTGAGCTTCAAGGCGACACACAGGATTGTTCGAAATAACTTGAATTGCGCTCCGAAACATCCTGACTTAAAAGGACTTTTGATCATGCGGAATCGACCGTCGGCGAACGGCGACAGGACTTAAGGCATTGATGCACAAACTGTCTGCTGACAACCTGACCCTGATCCGCGGCGAGCGCTGCCTGTTCGAGGGGCTGTCATTTGCGCTCGAGAGCGGCGGCCTGCTGGTGCTCGAGGGCCGCAACGGCAGCGGCAAGACCAGCCTGATCCGCGCGATCGCGGGCATGCTCAGCCTCGAAGCCGGCACGGTCTACTGGGACGACGTCCCGGTTGCGAAGCAGCGCCAGACCTTCCATGGCGACCTGGTCTGGCTGGCGCACCGCACCGGTCTCAAGGGCGACCTGACGCTCGTGGAGAACCTCGGCTTCGAGCGCGCCCTGCGGGCCCACTCGACGCGCGACCCGGAAGAAGTCTACGAACGCCTCGGCATCGCCCGGCTCAAGAAACTGGTTCTGCGGTCCCTGTCGGCCGGGCAGCAGCGGCGCGTGGCGCTTGCACGGATGCTGCTCGCCGATGTGCCGCTGTGGTTCATGGACGAGCCGTTTACCAATCTCGATCGCGAAGGCCGGGCGCTCGTGCTCGAACTCGTGGAAGAACACCTGGCCGGAGGTGGCCTGTGCGTCATGGCGGCGCACCAGGACGTCGAGATCAATGCGCCGACCACCCGGGTGGTGATCCAGTGAACGCGCCGGAGAGAGACATCCCGGGCCTTTTTACGGGGCTGTTCGCAACGACCCGTCGCGACCTGCTGCTCGCGTGGAAACGCCCGGGCGACGTGCTGAATCCGCTGTTCTTCTTCGCGATGGTCTGCACGCTGTTCCCGCTCGCCGTGGGTCCCAGCGCCGAGCAGCTGAAATTCAGTGGCCCCGGCGTCCTGTGGGTGGCTGCGCTGCTCGCCACGCTGCTGTCGCTCAACGCCCTGTTCCTGTCCGACTACGAGGACGGCAGTCTCGACCAGCTGCTCGTCAGCCCGCAGCCCCTGCCGGTCCTGGTCCTCGGCAAGACGCTCGCGCACTGGCTGACGGCCGGCCTGCCGCTGGTGCTCGTTTCACCGATTTTGGCACTAACGTACAACATGCCGGTCTCAGTAATGGGTGTGATGATGTTGACGTTGACACTGGGCACAATCAGTCTCAGCCTGCTGGGCTCGATCGGCGCGGCGCTGACCGTGGGGCTGCATCGCGGCACGGCGCTGCTGAGCCTGCTGATCCTGCCGCTTGCCATGCCGATCATGATCCTGGGGGCCAATGCCGTGTCGCTCGCCGCCAGCAACGACACTTATACAACAGGAATCTGGGCCCTCGGGGCCTATGCCATTGCGTCGGTCAGCCTGGCGCCTTACGCAACGGCAGCCGCACTTCGCATCAGTAACGAGTAGAATCCCCCGCCTATGTGGAAATGGTTTCATCAGCTGGCGTCACCGCCGCACTTTTATCGTATCTCCGCGATCCTGTCGCCCTGGCTGGCCGTGCCCGGCCTGATCCTGATCGGCTACAGCGCCTGGCAGGGGCTGTTCGTGGTCCCGATGGATTACCAGCAGGGCGATGCGTTCCGCATCATCTATGTCCACGTGCCGTCGGCCTACCTGTCGATCCTGGCTTACATGATCATGGCGACCGCCGGCGCCGTCGGCCTGATCTGGCGGATCAAGCTGTCCCATGCCGTGGCGGCCGCGGCTGCGCCGATCGGCGCGGCCTTTACGTTCCTGGCCTTGTGCACGGGATCGATCTGGGGACGGCCGATGTGGGGCACCTGGTGGGAATGGGGTGACCCGCGGATGATGTCGGAGCTGATCCTTCTGTTCCTGTATTTCGGCTACATGGCGCTGAGGAGCGCGATCGACGACACGACCAAGGCCGACCGGGCCAGCGCCGTGCTCGCACTGGTCGGCATCGTCAACGTGGTCATCGTGCATTTCTCGGTCGAATGGTGGAGTTCGCTGCACCAGGGGCAGACGGTCTTCAAGAAGGGCACGATGGATGCGGAGATGCGCATCCCGCTGCTGCTGATGATTCTCGGGTTCACGCTGTTGTTCGGCTCCATGCTGCTGCGACGCATCCGCACCGAGGTCCTGTACCGCGAACGGCGTACCAAGTGGGTCAGGGAGATGATCCTGGCACCGCGGGGAGGCGTATAATGGACGGTTTTGCGATGGGTGGTTACGGCGCGTACGTATGGAGTTGCGTAGCCCTGACCTTTGTAATTGTCGTGCTCTCCGACTGGCGGGCGCGTCTCAGGCATAAACGGATTTACCGGGATATCGAAGTGCGTTTGAAGGCACTGGAGGATCGTGAATGAAACCAAGACAGCAACGCATGTTGGCCGTAGGACTGGCCGCGCTCGGCATCGCCATTGCTGCAGGACTGACGTTACGGGCTTTCCAGGACAACATGATGTTCTTCGTGGAAATCTCCGACGTCGCCGCAGGAAACTACCCGAAGGAGCGTAACTTTCGCATCGGCGGGCTGGTCGTCAGTGGCAGCCTGCAACGGCAGGAGGGCTCACTCGACGTCAGTTTCGACGTCACCGACACCGCCTGTTCGGTGCCGGTCGTGTACACCGGTGTATTGCCCGACCTGTTCCGCGAGGGGCAGGGCGTCGTCGCGCACGGTCGCCTCGACAACGACGGCGTATTCAAGGCCGACAAGATCATGGCGAAGCATGACGAGGACTACATGGCGCCCGAGGTAGCCGACTCGCTTGCCAAGCACGTGCAGGACAAGGCCAAAGCCGTACCGACCGGCGGACCGGAGTGCGAATCCAATGATTCCTGAGATTGGCCAGTTCGCGCTGATCCTGGCGCTGTCGCTGGCGATCTGCCAGGCCGTCGTGCCGCTCGTTGGCGCCCACCGCGGCGACACCGGCATGATGCGGGTCGCGCGCACGGCCGCGACCGGCCAGTTCCTGTTCATCGCCGTCTCGTTCGCCTGCCTGATCTGGGCGTTCCTGAGCGACGAGTTCTCGGTGCTGTACGTAGCGAATCACTCGCAGCTCTCGCTGCCGACCCTATACAAGGTGTCGGCCGTGTGGGGCGCGCATGAAGGTTCGCTGCTGATGTGGATCCTGATCCTGGCGGCCTGGACGCTGGCCGTTGCCAGCTTCAGTTCCGACTTGCCCGAAGCGTTCGCGGCACGCGTCATCGGCGTGCTCGGCCTGCTGTCGGTCGGGTTCCTGCTGTTCGCGATCCTGACCTCGAATCCGTTCGAGCGGCTGGTGCCGGCGGCCGCCGATGGCGGCGACCTGAACCCGCTGCTGCAGGATCCCGGGCTCGCGATTCATCCGCCGCTGCTCTACATCGGCTACGTCGGGTTCTCGGTGGCGTTTGCATTCGCGATCGCGGCGATGCTCAGCGGCGACCTCGACCGTACCTGGGCGAGGTGGACGCGGCCCTGGACGACGCTCGCCTGGATGTTCCTCACGCTCGGCATCGCGCTCGGCAGCTGGTGGGCTTATTACGAGCTCGGCTGGGGCGGCTGGTGGTTCTGGGACGCCGTGGAGAACGCCTCGTTCATGCCGTGGCTGATCGGCACCGCGCTGATTCACTCGCTGGCCGTGACTGAAAAGCGCGGCCTGTTCAAGAGCTGGACCCTGCTGCTCGCGATCACGGCGTTCTCGCTGAGCCTGCTCGGCACGTTCCTCGTACGGTCGGGCATCATCGTGTCGGTGCATGCGTTCGCGACCGACCCGACGCGCGGGTTCTTCATCCTGACGTTCCTGGCGATCGTGGTGGTCGGTGCACTCGTGCTGTACGCATGGCGTGCCCCGGCGCTCGATTCCGACGTCGGGTTCGGCCTGCTGTCGCGCGAGACGTTCCTGTTGCTCAACAACGTCCTGCTCGTCGTCGCCACCGCGCTGGTCCTGATCGGCACCCTGTCGCCGCTGGTCATCGAGATGGCGACGGGCGGCAAGATCTCGATCGGTCCGCCTTGGTTCAACGCGGCATTCCTGGTGCCGACGATACCGCTGGTGATACTCGTCGGCATGGGCATGCACACCGCGTGGCGCACGCAGAGCGCGTCGCCGTGGCTGCGCACGCTGCGCTTCCCGGCGATCGCGGCACTCGTGCTCGGCGTCGTGATCCCGCTGTTCGTTTACGGGCGTGCCAGCATCCTGCTCGTGGTGGGCTGCGCCGCGGCGGCCTGGATCGTCATCATGGCATTGATCCCGATCGTGCGCGCGCTGCGGCGCGAGCGTGGTGCCGCGGGCATCACGCGCTCGGTTGTCGGCATGTCGGTGGCACACCTCGGGGTCGGGCTGTTCGTGCTCGGCGTCACGGTCGTCTCGGCCTTCGGCGTCGAGTCCGACCGGGCACTGTCGCCCGGTGAATCGATCGAAGTCGCCGGTTACGAATTCGAGATGAAGGGCCTGAGCAACGTCAAGGGTCCGAATTTCTCGGCCATCGAGGCGGAGATCGAAATTCGCAAGGATGCTGCCTACGTCGCCACCGTCAGGCCCCAGAAGCGCCAGTACCTGGTGCAACAAAGCCTGATGACCGAGGCCGGCATTCACGCGGGCCTGGACAAGGACCTGTTCGTTGCGCTCGGTGACCAGCTCGGCAACGGTAGCTGGAGCGTGCGCATCCAGTACAAGCCGCTGATCCGGTTCATCTGGCTCGGCGCGCTGGTCATGGCCCTCGGTGGCCTGATCGCGATCAGCGATCGCCGCTACCGGGTCCGGGAACGCAAGGAAGCCAAGGCGGCCGGGGCCGCGGCGGAGGCGCCTGCATGAATCGCTATCTCTGGCCGCTGATCGCAGTGGCCGCGTTGCTGGTGTTCCTGGTCATGGGGCTGCGTCATGGCGACCCGCGTGCGCTGCCGTCGCCGTTTATCGGCAAGCCGGCGCCCGAGTTCGAGTTGCCGACGCTCAAGAACCCGGAAGTCACGATCGGTACCAAGCACCTTGCGGGTGAGTATGCGCTGGTCAATGTCTGGGCGACCTGGTGCGTGATGTGCCGGGCCGAGCACCCGTTCCTGATGGAACTGGCGGCGCGCCGGGAGATCCCGATCTACGGCATCAACTGGCGGGACTCGCGGCCCGAAGCGATCCGCTGGCTCGACCAGCTCGGCGATCCGTACCTCGCGTCGGCGTTTGACGAGGACGGCAGGGTCGGTATCGACTGGGGCGTGTACGGCGCGCCCGAGACTTTCCTCGTAGATCCGACGGGCACCGTCATCTACAAGCACCTCGGACCGCTCGGTCCCGAGGTCTGGCAACGCGAATTCGTTGCGCGCATGGAGTCGGCGGAGGCGAACCAATGAGAATACTGTTCCTCGCGCTGCTCGCCCTGGCGGCGAGCACGCAGGTGCTGGCGATCGACCAGGACCAGCGCTTCGACGATCCCGAAATGCAGGCACGCTACGAGCAGCTGATCTCGGAGGTGCGCTGCCTGCAATGCCAGAACCAGAGCATCAAGGACTCGAACGTCACGCTCGCGGCCGACTTGCGACGCGAGATCGCACGCATGATCGACGAGGGCCAGACCGACGAGGAAATCGCGGAGTTCCTGGTCACGCGCTACGGCGAATTCGCGCTGTATCGCCCGCGCATGACGGGGAAGACGCTGGTGTTGTGGATCGCGCCGTTCCTGCTCGTGTTGCTGGGGCTGTTCGCCCTGCTGCGGGTCGTGCGGCGCCGCATGGCGATGCCGCTCGGTGACGATAACGAAGAAGGGCAGGTGTAGGGATGTTCTGGGTAATTCTCGTCGTTTTGTGCCTGCTGGCCGTCGTCTTCGCGGTCTGGCCGCTGTGGCGCAATGCGCACCGGCTGACGCCGGTGGTCGCCACGATCATCGTGTTCACCGTCGCGCTGTCGGCGGTCCTGTACGACGCCGTCGGGAGTCCCGGCATACCATCGGGCCGCAGCGGCGCCGACGAAAGCCTGCCCGACATGCAGCAGGCCGTTGCAACCCTGCAGGGACGGCTCGCGAAGAACCCCGAGGACATTGCCGGCTGGAAGATGCTGGGGCGCACGCAAATGTCGCTCGGTAATTTCGGCGGCGCGGCCGAGGCGTACGAAAAGGCCATGGCGCTCGAAGACGGGCGCGTGGCGCAGACCCTGGTCGACCTCGCCATCGCGATCTCGAACCGCGACCAGTCGCCGATTGCGGGACGCACGGCCGGCCTGGTCGAGACGGCGCTCTCGCTCGAGCCGAACCACCCCGCGGCGCTGTTCTATTCCGGCGTTGCGGCGGCCAACAGCGGGGATACCGACACCGCGGCGGACCGCTGGGAGATCCTGCTCGGCCTCAATCCGCCCGAGGATATCCGCCACATGCTCGTGCAGCGCATCGCCGAATGGCGCGGCGAGGCGCCGGCCGCGGCCATGCCGCCGCCGGTGGCCGAAGCCGGCCCGTCCGGTGATCCGGCGGCCGACGATGCCGTCGTGTCGGCGCGCGTGGCGCTGTCGGACGAAGCGCAGGCTGCGATCAATGGCGATGCCAACGTGTTCATTATCGCGCGCGACCCGGCCGCGCCGACGCCGCCGATCGCGGTGACGCGGCGACGGCTCAGCGAACTTCCGGCGGTGGTGTCATTGTCCGACACGCAGTCGATGGTCGCGGGTCGCAACCTGTCGGCCTTTGCCGAGATCGAACTGCTGGCGCGCGTGTCGCTGTCGGGCGGCCCGGCCGCGGCTCCGGGCGACTGGTTCGGTTCGATGCTGGTGCGGCCTGCCGACACCAAGTCCGTTGTCCTGGTGATCGACCAGCAGGTGCCCTAGCCGTTGGGTGTTGCCGACGACCCCTCGGAGCGCATGTGCTTCGCGTGCGGCCCGGACAACCCGATCGGGCTGCACATCGAGTACACCGTCGACGAGCACGAAGTCTGCACGGCGGAGTTCACGCCCGACGAGAACCACCTGAGCTGGGAAAACACCGTGCACGGCGGCATCATCTATTCGGCCCTGGACGACGTGACGGGTAATATCCCGTACGCGCGCGGACTCGTTGCGCACACGGCGCGCTGCGAAATCCGTTATCGTCTGCCTTTGCGGGCCGGCGAGGCCGTGCAACTGAAGGGCTGGATCGAGAAGGAAAAGGGCCGCCTGATGATCATCCGCGGCGAAGCGCGCCGCAGAAAAGACAACGCACTCGTCGCCGAATGCACGGCGAGTTTTCTCAAGGAGAGTTGAATGGCGTTACCGTCGCTACTCAAAGGCAAACTGCGGCTGCCGCTGATCGGTGCGCCGATGTTCATCGTGTCCGGCCCCGAACTGGTCGCCGCGCAATGCAAGGCAGGCATCGTCGGGGCGTTTCCCGCGCTGAATGCCCGGCCGCAGAAATCGCTCAGGGACTGGATCCGGCAGATCCGGGAGGAAACGGCGGCGCATGCCGAGGCCCATCCCGACGAACCGGTGGCGCCGTTCGCCGTCAACCAGATTGCCCATCCGAGCAACTCGCGGCTGCAGGCCGACGTCGAGGTCTGTGTCCGGGAGGAAGTGCCGATCATCATCACCAGCCTGAATCCGCCGCGGGAGATCGTCGATGCCGTGCATGCGTACGGCGGGCTCGTGTTTCACGACATCATCAACCTGCGTCACACACGCAAGGCCATCGAACAGGGCGTCGACGGCATTATCGCCGTGTGCGCCGGCGCGGGCGGGCATGCCGGCACGCTCAGCCCGTTCGCGCTGGTCGGCGAAATCCGCAAGGAATACGATGGCTGCCTGATCGTGTCCGGCTGCATCTCGCGTGGCGACGACGTGCTGGCCGCGATCGCCATGGGCGCCGACCTGGCCTACAGTGGTACACGTTTCATCGCGACGGCGGAAGCGCGCGCGGTTCCCGCCTACAAGGAGATGATCGTCGACAGCGCCGCTGCGGATGTCGTTTACTCGTCGTACTTCACGGGGGTCAAGGGCAACTACCTCGGCGGCAGCATCGCCAACGCCGGTATGGACCCGGCGAACCTGCCCGAGGGCAGCAAGGAGGCGATGGACTTCGCGAAGAGCGAGGAGGCCGCCGCCAAGGCCTGGAAAGACATCTGGGGCGCTGGCCAGGGCGTCGGCAACATCGATGACATCGCTCCCACGCGGGACGTCGTTATGCGCATGGCCGAGGAGTACGAGGCCGCACGAGTCCGCATCGGCGGGTAGCCGGGTGCACACGGTCTTCTGGTCGTACCTGTTCGTCGCCGTCGGCGGCGCGCTGGGCGCGATGGCGCGCTTCGCGTTCAACGTGTTCCTGCAACGCGACGTGGCGTTTCCCTGGGGCACGCTCGGCGCGAATCTCGTCGGCTGCCTGATCATGGGCATGCTGGCGTACCTGATCGCGCATTCGTCGTGGTTCAACGAGGCCGGCATCGTTCCCGACCAGTACCGGCTGCTGTTCGCCATCGGCTTTTGCGGCAGCTTCACGACCCTGTCGACGATGGTCATGGAGCTCAACACGATGTTGCAGCGCGACGAGCTGTTCTACGCGTTCACCTACCTGTTCGCGACCCTGACCGGCGGCTTCGCGTTCTTTTTCCTGGGCTTCACCGCGCTGCGCTCGCTTCGAGCATTGCTGTAATCTCCGCCACCCAGGTTTCCTGCTCCGGTTTCATCAGCACCGAGCGCAGGCACACCGTATGCTCTGCGTCGGCCGCGATGTGCGGCGCGAACTGGCGCACGAACGCCGTCGGCAAATCGATCAGCGCAAGGTGCAGGCCGCGTGCCGCGGCGGCAGCGAACGTGTCACGGGCGCGCTGCGAGGCCGCGGTCGCCGTGGCGGCATTGACGGCGTAGGTCACGATATCGAGCTGCGGGTAGACCAGCGGCGTGAACAGGTCGCCCTTGTCGAGCGCGCTCCAGAATGCACGGGCCGCGCGCAGGCAGCCATCGAGACCGGCGGCGAATTCCCCGCCGGCTTCCAGCGGCAGCAAGCGGTGCGTCGCCCACAGGGCGACGGCGGCGGCACCCGGGCGCGAGCATTCGAGCGTGATCTCACCGAGGTGCAGGTCGGCTGAACTGAAATACGTATAGGGCGATTCGTGCTTGTAGTAGGTACCAACGGCCGGATCGCGAAACAGGATGCAGCCGCAGCCGTACGGCTGCAGGCCGTGCTTGTGCGGGTCGATGACGATCGAATCGACCTCGCTCAGCGCGTCCATTGCCGCGCGCGTGGCGCTGTCGATCCCGGCTGCGAGGCCGAAGTACCCGCCATAGGCCGCGTCCGCATGGATGCGAAAATCAAAGCGGTTGCGGAGCGCCAGGACCTCGGGCAGGGGATCGACGACGCCGAGCCCGGTCGTGCCGATCGTGACCACCACGGTGCCCACGTCGCCCCGGGCGAGCTGCCCTTCGAGCGCGGCGACGTCCATCCGGCCTGCCTCATCGACGGGCACCTCGGCGAACGGGATGCCGAGCACGTCGCTGATGCGGCCATGCGTGTAATGCGCCATGCCGGATGCCACGACCTTCTTGCCGGGGCGTTCCCGTCCGGATACCCACAGGGCTTCCAGGTTCGCCATCGTGCCGCCGCCGGCGAGGTGACCGAGCGGGGACTCCCACCCGAACAGCCGCCCGAGATCGACGATGCACTCCTTCTCCATCGCCGAGCTGGCGCGGCCGCCGTCGAGGGCGTGGTTGTTCGGGTTGACCCACAGCGACAGCGCATAGGCGATGCGCGCGACCGGGTGGGGCGGCTTCAGCATCTGGCCCGCGTACAGCGGATGGAAGTAGGGATAGTTGTCCTGCATCCGCTCGGCCACCTCGCCGAGCACGCGCGCGATGCGCTCCTCGTCGCATTGCGGGGTAAATGCCGGCAGTTCCTGCACTCCCTGTTCCAGCGTGTCGAGCGCGACACGCAACAGCTCCAGTTCGCTCTTGTTGATCATGCCCAGTTCCAGTTCCCGTCGTCGCGCAGCTTACCGTAAACTGCGGACATGGACCTGATTGCGCTCGCGGTGCCGTTCTTCCTGCTGGCGATTATCGTCGAGATGATCGTCAACTGGCGCCGGCAGGCGGGCTTTTATCGCAGCAACGATGCGATCAACAGCATCAGCGCCGGGATGCTCGACACGACGCTCGGGTATTTCACGAAGTTCCTGCCGCTCCTGGCCTGGGGCTTCGTGCTGCAAAACCTGGCGCTGATCGACATGCCGCTGGCCTGGTTCGACGCGTCGCCGCGGGGTATCGCCCTGTGGGTCACGGCCGCGATCGCCTGGGATTTCTGCTACTACTGGTTCCATCGCTTCAGCCACGAGATCTCCATCCTGTGGGCCGCGCATGCCGTGCACCACCAGAGCGAGGAGTACAACCTGTCGACGGCCCTGCGGCAGACGAGCACGGGCTTCCTGTTCGGCTGGATCTTCTACCTGCCGCTGTTCCTTATCGGGTTTCCGCTCGAGGTCCTGGTCGCGGTCAATGCCGTCAACCTGATCTACCAGTTCTGGGTTCACACGCGCCTGATCGGGCGGCTCGGGCCGCTCGAGGCCGTCCTGATGACGCCATCCCACCATCGAGTCCACCATGCCCAGAACGAGCGCTATATCGACAGGAACTACGGCGGCATGCTGATCGTCTGGGATCGCCTGTTCGGCAGCTTCGAGCCCGAGGCCGACGACGAGCCGGTCGTCTTCGGCGTGCGCAAGCCGCTGGCAAGCTGGAATCCGTTCTGGGCCAACCTGCAGGTCTACGATTACCTGCTGTTCGATGCGCGCAAGGCGCGGCGCTGGCGGGACAAGATCGGCATCTGGTTCCGCCGCACGGGCTGGCGGCCTCCGGACGTGGCGGCGCGTTACCCGAAGCAGAACGTCGATCTCGGCAGGTTCCGCAAGTTCGATCCCCCGGTGCCGGCCGGCATCCGGTATTACACGATCGCGCAGTTCATCGTCGCGATCGCTGCGACGTTGTGGATCGGGCAGCGGTTTGCCGCCGATGGCGCTCTCGCGGTGCTCGCACCGAGCGCGGCGCTCTGGGTCCTGCTGCTGTCGCTGGGCCTGCTCAACGAGGGACGCAGCTGGGGCATCCGGTTTGAACTGCTGCGGCTGCTGGCCGTGATCCCGGCCCTGGTGCTGCTGTACGGGTTCCTCGCGCCCGACGTTGCGGTCCGTGCGTGGATCGGGGTCGCCGTGTACGCGCTCGTGTCGGTTGGCGCGCTGGCCATCGTTTCGGGTCATTTAAAAACATATAAAACAATTAGTTAAATGGCTAACTTCAGGTGAAGTCTATGGAAAAGATCACGGTATCGTCGGGTGCGCCATGGGAGGCGCAGGTCGGGTATTGCCGGGCCGTGCGGACCGGGCCCCATGTATCGGTTTCGGGCACCGCGCCGGTCGGGCCCGACGGGCGGGTCGTCGGCGTCGGCGACCCCTACCGCCAGGCACAGCGCTGCATCGAGATTATCGCGGAGGCGCTGGCACAGGCGGGTGCCGGCCTCGAGCACGTCGTGCGCACGCGCATGTTCGTGACCGACATCGGCCAGTGGGAAGCCATCGGCAGGGCGCATGGCGAGGCATTCGGCGAGATTCGGCCGGCAAGCTCGATGGTCGGCGTGGCGGCGCTGATCGACCCGGACATGCTCGTTGAAATCGAGGCCGACGCGTTCGTGCCCTAGCCGGACGGGGAACCCGGGTGTCACGCCGCAGAGTCAGGATCTCGGCCAGCGAGGCGCGCCGCATCGCGCTCGCCGCGCAGGGTTTCGATCGGCCACGACCGCAGACCCCGGACGACCTGCGCCACTATCGCCGGGCGATGCAGGGTATCCGCGTGCTGCAGCTCGATTTCGTCAACGTGCTGGTGCCGGCGCACTTCTTGGTGATCTGGTCGCGGCTCGGCGCCTACGACCGGGCACGCTTCGAACGCTACCTGTACGGCTCGCGCGAATACACCGAGCAGTGGGCGCACGAGGCCTCCGTGGTGCACGTCAGCGACTGGCCGCTGCTTGCGCATCGCCGCGACGCGTGGCGGCCCTGGAAGAGCGACCCGCTGAAAGGCCTCGACGATCCCGAGGCCTACCTGCGCGAGATTCTCGAGCAGGTTGCCGCCGAGGGGCCGGTTACGACCAACGATCTGCCGGCCGCGGCGGGCCTGCCGCCCAAACGCGGCGGCTGGGACCGGCCGGTGCAGCGCTGGGCGCTGGAGCAGCATTTCGGGCGTGGCGTTCTCGCCGTTCGCAAGCGACTTGAGAATTTCCAGCGGGTCTACGATCTCCCCGGGCGCCTGATCGACGCGGCGCACCGGCAGGCGCGGCTGGATTCACACGAGGCGCAGCGCCGGCTGTTGCAGCAGTCCGCAACCGCGCTCGGCGTCGGCACCTTGCAGGACCTGGCCGACTTCTACCGCATGTCCCCGCGCGAGGCGGCGCCAAGGGTCGAGGAGCTCGTCGAGGCGGGCAGCCTCGTGCCGCTGGCGGTCGAGGGCTGGCGGCAACCAGCTTACCTGTCGCCCGGGGCGCGCATTCCGCGGCGCATTGACGGTGCGGCCTTGCTGTCACCGTTCGATCCGCTGCTCTGGTTCCGGCCCCGTGCGGCAAGGCTGTTCGATTTTCACTACCGTATCGAGATCTACGTGCCGGCCGCGCAGCGTCGCTGGGGCTACTACGTGCTGCCGTTCCGGCTTGGCGAGCACATCGTTGCCAGGGTCGACCTGAAGGCCGATCGCAAGCAACGGCAGCTACTGGTCAAGAGCACTTACTTCGAAGACGGCTTCGACCGCAAGAAGACCGAGCCCGCCCTCGCGGACGAACTCGGTCGGCTGGCGGACTGGCTGGAGCTCGACGAGGTGGTCCGTTACTGAGGCGGGCGCCGGTCGCGGTTCTTGCTGCGCTCGCTGCGCGGGTCCCGCGCCGCATCGCGCCGCTCGCGCATCTGTTCACGAGCCGCCGCTTTTTCCTCGTCCGACAGGCTGTTCCACGTCTCGCGCCGCTGCTCCATCCGCTCGCGACGCTGCTCGCGCAGGGCCGCGCGCTCTTCCTCGGACAGCGAATCCCATTGCTCGCGCATCGCGGCGCGGTTCGCTTCACGGCGCTCGCGCGCCTCGTTGCGAGCCGCATCCCGCTCCTCGGGCGTCATGGCCTCCCAGCGCGCACGCCGCTCCTCGGCCAGCGCCTGGCGTTCTTCCTGCGACAGGTTCTGGAGGTACTCGTGGCGTTCCTCCGGGCTCATGTCCTGCAGTTCGTCGATCGACTGCGCCATGATCGCCGGGGCAAGCAGCGCGCAGCCTGCCACGAGGGCTGCCAGGCGAAGTGTCTTCATGCGTGTCTCCTTGGTGCGTTCCAGTCGGCCGGATTCCCCGGCTTCTGCACATTTCAACGCAGCGTCGCGGTATCCGTTGACGGCATTCTGTGGAAAACTAGCGCCATGAGCAAAGCAGCACTGATCGTCGTGGCGGCCGCGATCCTGGCCGGCTGCACCGGTACGCCGCCGCTGGATCCGCGGCCGGCTGGCAATCCCATGGGCGTCGACCTCTCCGGGCAGTGGGAGCTGCGCACGGCCGCCGCACCGCGGCGCGTGGCAGAGCAGACGATTCGGATCCCGCGCTCGGTCAATACGGGCGCGCAACCGGGTGCGCAACCCGGCGAGCGGCCGCGCAGCCGCAGGTCCCGCTCGGATGGGGGGTCATTGCACGTGTTCCTCGTGTCCGGCAACGCGCTCAAGATTACCCAGACCGAGTACGGCCTGTTTTTCAGTTTCGACCGTGCGGTCGTCGAGGAATACAACTTCGGCGAGAACCGCAAGGTCAATGTCGGGCCGATCGAGGCCCAGCGGGTTGCCGGCTGGGATGGGAACCGGTTCATCGCCGAGACCATGGACGAGGACGGCTACGTGCTCACCGAGTCGTGGCGCCTGGACGCGGACGGCGCGCTGCTGCAGCGCGATATCTCGATCACGAGGGACGCCAAGACCGAGTTCGAGGACCGGCAGGTGTTCGTGCGGGCTCAGAGCGGTGTGTAGCGCGTCAGGGTGGCGCGGAACTTGAGCTTGTCCTTGCGGTGCTGCTCGATGACGACGGGCAGGTAGTCGAGGGCCGGCGCACACCACAACGTCGTGACGCGAGACGACCCCTCTTTCTGGTGCTGGATGCCGACGACCTCGTAGTCGCCGGCGCGCGTTTTCACGGTCCTGGTGCCGGTCTTGCGGATGTGCGCCACGCGCATCTTCTCGACGTCGAACAAAACGTAGGAATCGTTGTGCTGATCGTTGAGGAGGTCGTGCATCAGCTCGTACTGGATGGACACCGCGTCGTGAGACAGCCCGTCCAGTTCGAACTCGACCGGTTCCTCGCCGACTGTCCCGCTGGCGATCCGGGTGGTCCAGTCGAAGGAGATGGTTGCTTCCGGCTCGTCGCGAATCGTGTCGATGGCATGGTAGCTCAGCGGCCGCACGCCGTCGGCGACCGGCACGAAGGTCGACGAGACGTACATCTCGCCGCTCGCGATCACGCGCGAGAGCCCGGTCGGCTTGACGACATGCGTCGCCACGTAGCCATTCTCGGTCGCCCGCAGTTCGGTGCTGAGTTCCCCCGACACCACGGCGATCCGTACCTTGTACTCGGCGCGGTGCGGCGTCAGGTCCGTCGCGGCCGCACCCGCCGCGGCAAGCAGGGCCGGCAGGATGAGCAGACAGCGAGCGAAAAACGTCATCGGTTCCCTCCTCGGGGCGATTCCAGAGCCTGTTCCGATTGTTGCATAAGGGACATGACTCGTTCCTGAACGTTCACCCTGATGGGCTCGAGGTCGTCGAGGGCAATGCTGCGCGGCACCGGGACGGGCTCGCCCACGGCGATCACGATGCGCGCGAAGGGCTTCGGAATCATGAAGCGGTCCCAGCGCTTCTCGAGATACCAGGCGCGGTCGGCGGCGCAGCCGATTGGCACGATCGGTACGCCCGCGATGCGCGCCATGAGCACGGTCCCGGCCTTGAACTCGTGCTGGGGCCCGCGCGGCCCGTCGGCCGTGGTCACGATCGAATAACCGGCCTTCATCATGCGCTGCTGGTCGCGCAGCGCCAGCGCGCCGCTCTGGTTGGCCGAGCCGCGAATGACCTCGGCACCCCAGGCCCGCGCGATGCGCTCGGGGACGTCGCCGTCGACCGACCCCGAAACGAGAAAACAGGCCTTGAAGCCGCGGCGAATCCACCTCCGGACCAGCGTCGAACCGATGATGTGGTGCTGGTGCCAGTAAGCCGGCGCGCACACGCCGTCGCCGATGAACGCCTCGATATGGTGTTCGCCGATGACTTTCTCGATGCGGTACGTCGACGTGAGCAGCCTGATGAGGCCGCGCAGCAGCGGCAGGCCGAGGAAATAGTACAGGCGCCGGGCCGGCGTCATGCGGCGCTTCGAGGCCGCGCTGCGGCGGGACTCGACGGAGTCGAAGTCTTTGGAGGATCGGTCGCTCAAGGTCAGGGAGTTTGCAGTATCGAATCCGTGCCGGTCAATGTACTATTGCGCGAGCTTTTTTACCGCTCTTTCCACAGCTTGCAGAGATCGATGACCGAACCACAGCGCGCATTCAGGCGGCCGCCGGGGCCCGACGAGCCGGTAGCGCTCGGTATCGATGGCGCAACGCTCGAGACGCTGCAATCGCTGCAGCAAACCTACGGTGACCTGGTGAGCATGGAGCAGCCGAACGGGCGGCTGGCCTATTTCATCAACGATGACGGCGAGGTGCGCCGCCTGTTGACCCGGCGGCACGGAAAATACGTCAAGGGGCCCGGGTTCGAGCGCGTCAAGATGTTGCTCGGCAACGGACTGATCGTCAGCGACCGTGATGTCTGGCGCCGCTCGCGGACCATGATCCAGCCGGCGTTCAGCCGTCAGAACGTGCATCGTCTCGTCGCGGCGATGGTGGCCTGTTGCGACCGTCTCGCGGTCGACTGGGCTGCGGCGGCCGGGCGCGGCGAAACCCTCAACATCACGTCCGCAACCAGCGACTTCGCGCTCGAGCTGATCCTGATCAGTATCTTCGGCGACGACTACGGCAAGTACATCCTGACCGAAGGCGAAAACCCGTTTGCGTTCCTGAGCCGCGATTCGACGCGGGATCTCGGTGTCGTGATGAAGGTGCGGCACCTGCGCGCGCTGCTGATGCGGATCATCGAGGCGCGCAGGGCCGGCGAGGGCGACGGGCAGTTCGACTTCCTGGCCATGTATCTCCAGGCAACCGACAAGCAGGGCAGGCCGTTTTCCGACGACGAACTGCTCGACGAGCTGATGACCCTGATCGTGGCGGGTTTCGAGACCTCGGCGAATACGCTCAACTGGGCGTGGTACCTCGTCGCCATGTGTCCCGACGTCGAGGCCCGGCTGATCGGGGAGGCGCAACGACTCGTGCCGACCGTGTCGGCCATCACGGCGGACACGCTCGCCGCGATGGAGTACACGCAACAGGTGCTCGAAGAGACGCTGCGCCTGTATCCGCCCGTCTGGCTGTTCACGCGGCGCTCGACCGAGCACGATGCGCTCGATGACTACGACGTACCGCCGGGGACCGACATCTACCTGTCGCCCTACATCCTGCATCGCACGGCGCACTACTGGCCCGATCCCGACCGTTTCGACCCGGCCCGTTTCGCCGTATCCGGCAGTGCGAAAAAGGACCGGCCTTACTTTCCGTTCTCGCTCGGCCCGCGCCGGTGCCTCGGCGAGTATTTTTCTTTTCTCGAAATGAAGGTGCATCTCGGGCTGCTGCTGCCGCGTTTTCGCATGCGGCTCGCGGACGACAGCGATCCGGGGCTGGAACTCGCAATCAACCTGCGTTCCGCCCGGGATATTTTCGTGCAGCCCGAACTACGCAAGGACCTATGAAGCTCTACGACACCCTGATCGACCTGTTCGCGGACCTGAAAGACCGCGATCGCGAAATCCGTTTCATCGACGGCGAACACGACGAGTCCGTGCTGCGCTTCGGCGACTTGTGGGACCGCGCGCTCGCTCTGCTGGGCGCCCTGCAGGCGCGCGGCATGCAGCACGGCGACGAGCTGATCATCTTCAGCAAGTCCAACGAGAGTTTCGTCGTGGCGTTCTGGGCCGCGGTGCTCGGGGGACTCGTGCCCGTGCCAGTGGCGGTCGGCATCAGCGACGAGCACAAGTTGAAGCTGTTCCGCATTCTCTCGCAGCTACGCAACCCGACGCTGTTTACCGAGATGGACCTGTTGCAGCGCCTGCACGATTTCGCGGCGGACGAGGGACTTGCGGACATAACCGCGCTGCTCGATACGCACGCCGTCCTGATGAGCGACGTGCCGCCCGGCGCCCATGGCGAGGTGTACGCCGCGCAGCCCGACGACATCGGCTTCATCCAGTATTCGTCCGGCTCGACGAGCGACCCGAAGGGCGTCGTGCTCACGCACCGCAACCTGTGCGTCAATATCCGTGCCATTGTCGAGGGCTTCGACTGGCGCGATGACGACCAGGCGCTGAGCTGGATGCCGCTGACCCACGATATGGGCCTCATCGGGTTTCACCTGAGCGTCATGGCGGCCGGCATGAACCACGCCGTCATGGATACCAGCGTGTTCGTGCGCCGGCCGCTGCTGTGGATGAGCAAGGCGAGCGAACTGCGCGCGACCCAGCTGTGTTCGCCCAACTTCGGCTACAAGCACTTCCTGAAGCTGTTCGTGCGCAAGGGCCTGCCCGGCGTGGACCTGTCCTGCGTCAAGCGCATCATCAACGGTGCCGAGCCGATCTCGTGGGACCTGTGCGAGGAGTTTCTCGAGGCGCTGGCACCCCTCGGCCTGCGCCGCAATACGATGCTGCCGGTCTACGGCCTGGCCGAGGCCACGGTCGGCGTGTCGTTCTCGCCGCCGGGTCCCGAGTACCAGCGCGTGATCATGGACCGGCACAGCCTGCAGATCGGCGAGGCGTATCGCCCGGTGGCGGCCGACGATGCGGATGCCGTCAGCTTCGTCAAAGTCGGCAAGGCGATTCGCGATGTCGAGATTCGCATCGCCGACGACGATGACGCGCTGCTCGAAGACGGCCGTATCGGCCACATCCAGCTGGCGGGCGGCAGCGTCACCGAGCGGGTCTACGGCGACGATGAGGCGACCGCATCGCTCTTCACCGCGGACGGCTGGCTGCGGACCGGTGACTGCGGTGTCGTCGTCGATGGCGACCTGGTGATCACCGGGCGCCAGAAGGACATCATCATCGTCAACGGGCAGAACTACTATCCGCACGACATCGAGGAGATCGTCGCGCAGCAGGACGGCCTCGATCTCAACAAGGTCGTCGTGGCCGGCGCCACGCCGACCGGCGGCCAGACCGAGCAGCTGATCGTGTTCATCCTGTTTCGGCAGGACCTCGATGCGTTCCGGCCGCTCGCGGCCGCGGTGCGCGATATCGTCGGCGCACAGGTCGGCCTCGACGTCGACGTGGTGGTGCCGGTCGCGAAAATCCCCAAGACGACCAGCGGCAAGGTGCAGCGCAACAGGTTGCTCGAAGCCTACCTCGCGGGCGAATTCGACGGGCAGATCGCGGAGCTCGCGCCCGCGGCCGGTGCCGCCGCGGAGCCCGCGGACCGCGACCCGCTGGTCGCGGAACTGGTGGGTATTTTCGGCGAGGTTGCCAAGGACCGGACGATCGGCGCGGATGACAACCTGTTCGAAGTCGGTGTAAGTTCGTTGACTCTGACCGAATTGGTGCTGGCGATCGACGAGAAATACCCGGGTAAGCTCGACATCAGCGATCTGTTCGACTACCCGACGCTCCGCGAAATCGGCGCGCTACTGCAAAAGGACTCCTGATGACTTATGCACGCATAGCCGGCGTCGGCAGCTATCTCCCCGAGAAAGTGCTGACCAACCACGACCTCGAACAGATGATGGAAACGTCGGACGAGTGGATTCGCGAGCGCACCGGGATCCGCCGGCGACACATCGCGGGGGATGGCGAGTCCACCGCATCGATGGGACTCGAGGCCGCGCGGCGCGCGCTCGAGTCGGCCGGGACGGAGCCCGGCGAGATCGACCTGATCATTGTCGGCACCTGCACCCCCGACAAGGTCATTCCGGCCAGCGCCTGCATCATCCAGCGTCAGCTCGGGATCGTCGGCTGCGGGGCGCTGGACATCAACGCCGCCTGCAGCGGCTTCGTCTACGGACTGGATCTCGCCAGCCGCTTCATGGCGACGGGCGGTGCGCGCAAGGCGCTCGTGATCGGCTCCGAGACCCTGTCGCGGATCACCAACTGGCAGGACCGCACGACGGCCGTGCTGTTCGGCGACGGGGCAGGGGCCGTGGTACTCGAGGCCGCCGACGAGCCCGGCATTCTCGCGACGCACATCCACGCCAACGGCGCCTACGAAGACCTGCTGCAGACGCGTCACGGGGTCTCGCTCGGGTTCGACGCCAGTTGCGATCCCGGGGCGGCAATCGAGATGAACGGCAACGCGGTCTTCAAACGAGCCGTGTCGACCTTCGACGCGATGGCGCGCGAGACGATCGCGGACCTCGACGGCCACCTCGACGACATCGACTGGTTCATACCGCACCAGGCCAACATGCGCATCATCACGGCCGCGGCAAAGAAACTCGGCATGCCGATGGAGCGCGTCATTGCCACGGTCGACGAACACGCCAACACCTCGGGCGCTTCGATTCCGCTGGCGCTGGACCTCGCGATTCGCGACGGTCGCATCAAGCGCGGCGATACGCTGCTGATGGCGGCGTTCGGCGCGGGCTTCACCTGGGGCTCGGCGATGCTGCGCTACTGAGCCGTCCCGGCAGCAACGCAAGCGCAAGTGGACATAATGCGCGAGATCGGCGATTTTCGACGATTTTTGTGTGACCTGGTTCACATTTCGCCGAAATTCCTGTCTCTATACTGCGACACATGGCCTGTCGCCAATTGGAGACAGAAACTCCGGTGGATGGAAAGATGCAAAAGGATTTCAACGACATACCGCTGTCCGAGTCGAATGTCTCGCTCAAGCTGGCCGATATCCAGCGCCGCTGCGCCGAGCTCCTCACCGAGTCGCAGGATGCGCTCGAGCTCACGCTCGAGGAGCCCGCGATCGCGAAGGATGGCAGCGACCCGTACGACCGCGGCTAGCGTTTCGCAGTCTCCGGGACTGCCTCTTCGCGCGGGGGCAGCGATCGTTGCGGTGGCCGTTGCGCTGCTGGTTCTCCAGGCCCGCGCAGCTGCCGCCGATCTTTACGCGGAGTGGGCGGACGCAATTCCCGCGGCCCCGCCGGACCCTTACCTGGCTTACCGCTCGCAAGCGGCGCAACTGGCGCCCGAGAACGTCACCGAACTTGCGGCGGCCGTCCACGCCGGGGATGCGGAGACCGCGATCGTGCTGGCGTTCTTCTACTCCGAGCTCGATCGGGAACCGACGAACGAAGTGCTCGCGACCAACTGGTATCGCGCCGCCGCCAGCCTCGGTCATCCGTACGCCCAGTACATGCTCGGACACCGGACCTCGACCGGGATAGGGACGCAAGCAGACCCCAAAGAGGGCTTGTACTGGACGCTGCTGGCCGCGGGCGACGGCAACGCGGGAGCCCAGCTCAATGCAGGCAATGCTTTCTACCATGGCACGGCCGTCGCGCAGGATATCGAGGAAGCGCTTCGCTGGTACGAACGGGCGGCACGCCAGGGCCACACCGAAGCCCAGTACGCGCTGGCCGGGCACTATTGGAACCAACCGGGTAAGGCGCCCGCGGACCTCGAACAGGCCCTGGCCTGGTGGCGGCTCTGCGCTGAGCGCGGTCACGCGGTGTGCCAGCGCAATCTCGGCATTGTCTACGACACGGGCGACGTCCTGGTCGAGAAAAACGGCGCGGAGGCGGTCAAGTGGTACGAGCGCGCCGTTGCCTCGGGCGATGCCGTGGCCGCCAACGGCCTGGGCTGGTTCTACTATCACGGGAACTCGGTCCCCCAGGATTTCGCCCGGGCCTGCGACCTCTACCGGATGGCGGCCGACGGCGGCTCGGAAATAGCGATGCGTCGGCTCGCCGACTGCTACTGGGAGGGCAAGGGCGTCGAACAGGACACCGACCTGTCGCTCGACTGGTATCGGCTTGCCGCCAACCACGGCGACAGCGAGGCGCTGAACTTCCTGGGATGGGCCTACCAGGCCGGTGAGCACGTCGAGCAGGACGATGAGCAGGCGGTGTTGTACTACCGCGCCGCCGCCGAACAGGGATACGCCGACGCCCAGAATACCCTGGGGGTTTTCTACCGCCTCGGTCGCGGCGTCGAGCGCAGCGACGAGAAGGCAGTCCACTGGTACCGGCAGGCTGCCGAGCAGGGCCACAGTATCGCGCAGGATAATCTCGGCTGGGTGCTGCTGACCGGTGAGGGCGTGGCGCAGGATCTCGAGGCGGGCCGGTCCTGGATACGCAAGGACGCGGAGCAGGGTAATGCGAACGCGCAGAACAACATGGGCATCATTTACGAAGAGGGCCGTGGTGTCGACGTGGATCACGATGCGGCGTTCGCGTGGTATCTGCAGGCGGCCGGCCAGGGTCACGGACCCGCCCAACAGAACGTCGCCGCCAACTACCGGGCCGGGGAGGGCGTGGCGGCCTCCATCGAGCAGGCTGTTTACTGGTACGAGCAGGCCATCGAGAGCGGTGAAATCGGGGCGCTGATCGAACTCGGCGATCTCTACAAGGATGACGAGGCCGGCGTCAAGGACGTCGGCAAGACGATCGACCTGTGGGAGCGCGCGGTGGCGCTGGGAGATCACACCGCGATGACCCGCCTTGCCGTGCTGTACGACCGGGGCAGGGACGTGCCGGTCGACCTGCGCAGAGCGTTCGCCTTGTTCGAACGCGCGGCCGAGGATGGCGATCCCCTGCACCTCAAGAATCTCGCGATTGCCTACCAGGAGGGCTACGAAGGCCACGTCGATATCGAGAAAGCCGTCGAGCTATACCTGCGCGCAGGGAAAGCAGGTTCGAACGCGGCTCTGCACAACCTCGGCCACCTCTACTGGGAGAAGATGGGCGCGGACAGGGACCTCGTGCGGGCCTATGCCTGGCTCAGTTACACGGCCGCTATCGATAGCGATCTCGATACGGGTTGCGTGAGCCGGGTAGCCGCGATGATGTCCGCGGAGCAGCGCGAGGCCGCCGAGGAGCTGGCGAAGTCGTTTCCCGAGCGCCTGCGGGAGTAAGCTCGGTCGCCGAGGCTATTCCCGGTCGGATGCCCTGACCGCATCCTCGTGCAGCCGCTGCATGAGGCGCAGTCGCCAGATCCAGATTCCCGCGATCATCACGGCCGCCGCCGGCAGCGCGGCAACCGGCTGCAGCAGTACCAGGAAGTCGTAGCCGCCGTGCAGGCCCGCGGCGAGCGCGAAGCCCAGCACGGCCGGGCGCAGCCAGGGCCGTCCGGCCAGCACGGCCCCCGTGATCCAGTGCGCCCAGATCGAGGCAAACAGGATGTGGATGACCGGCCCGGCGAAGCCGCGTGCCAGCTGCTCGATCCCGGTCAGGTACTCGAGGTACAGGTAGTTCTCCACGGCCGCGTAGCCGAGCGCGATGAACGACGCGTAGACGAAGCCGTCGAGCGGTTCGTCGAACGCCCGCCAGCGAATGACGACCGCCAGGAACGGCAGCATTTTCGCCAGCTCCTCGATCGGCCCGATCGCGAGCAGGCTGTAGCCGAGCAGGGCGAGCGGGTTCTCGTCGGCCAGCGCCACGGCGTCCAGCCGGAGTCCGAACGGCTCCAGCGCCAGGTACAGGCCGCGCGAGATGGCCGCGGCAGCGATCCCGAGAAGAAAACTCGCGATTAGATGCCCGGGCGGCTCCGGCAGATGCCGGTCCTTGTAATAGTGGTACAGCGCCCAGAACAGGATCGGGACGACCACGGGCAAGATGAGCAGTTCCTGGGCCACGGGGCTATTATCACCCTATGCGGCGACTCGCGTACCTACTGTGGTCACAATTACTGCTCTGCGCAGGCCTCGGCAGCGCCTACGCGCAGGCGCCGCTGTTCGACGGCGACGCGGTTCTCGATGTCGAGCTGCGCGGCCCCCTGAAAGCCACGCTGCGGGACAAACGCACGCCGGGGGACCGGCCGTTCGAACTCGCGGTCGAGGGCACCACGTGGCCCGTCGACGTGCGCACGCGCGGCAAGAGCCGCGTGGTCTTCTGCAGTTTCCCGCCGCTGCGGCTCAATTTCGATCGTGACCGGGTCACGGCGGGTCCGTTTGCCGGCCAGGACAAGCTCAAGCTTGTCACGCATTGCCGTGACGGTGCCCGGAGCGACGACAACCTGCTCGAGGAATTCGTCGCCTACCGGATCTTCAGCCTGCTGACCGAGCGCAGCCACCGCGTGCGCCTGCTCCGCGTCACCTACATCGACAGCGATCGGCCGCAGCGCGAGCCGCAGGTCCGGCGCGCCTTCGCGATCGAGTCGATCGAGCAGGTCGCGGCGCGGACCGAGGGGCAGGTGTCGCGGGCGAAAAACCTGGTTAAGTCGCGTATCGCCCGCGACCAGGCCGCCCGCATGTTCGTATTCCAGTACCTGATAGCGAACGTGGACTGGTCGCTGGTCAAGAGCCGCGCGGACGACGACTGTTGCCACAATGTCCACATCGTGCGGGCAGGTGACCGGGACTACCTGGTGCCCTACGACTTCGACCTGTCCGGGCTCGTCAGCCCGCGGTACGGACGCCGGACGCCGAACCTGCGCAACGGGGCGACACGCAAGCGCGCCTACACGGGTTACTGCCTGGACGGCTTGCCGCTCGAGGAGGCCGTCGCTTTCGTGGCGGCGCAGCAAACCCCGGTCATGGCGGTCATTGACGGCCTGCCGTGGTCGGACGCCGACGCCGCGGCGAAGCGCCGTGCGTTTTTCGAGGCATTCTTCGAGGAAGCGGCCGCCGGCGGGCTCGCGGAACGCATGGCGGAGGACTGCGTCGGCTGATGAGCAACTCGGTCCTGTACCTCCTGACCGTGCTGATCTGGGGCTCGACGTGGCTGGCGATCGAGTTCCAGCTGGGCGTCGTGCAGCCCGAAGTATCCGTCGTGTATCGCTTCCTGCTCGCGTCGATGTTGCTTCTAATATGGTGTAAATACAGAGGGTTAAGCCTTACTTTTAAGGCAAAATATCACTTGTGGTTCGCGAGCCTCGGGCTGCTCCTGTTCTGCCTCAATTACATCATGACCTACCACGCCCAGGTGCATATCACCTCGGCGCTGGCCGCCATCGTGTTCTCGACCATGCTGTGGATGAACATCCTGCTGGCGCGGCTCGTCTTCGGGATTCGCTCGACCGGCAAGGTCCTGGTCGGCAGCGTCCTCGGGATCGCGGGGATCGTGGTGCTGTTCGCGCCCCAGGTCGAGGCCCTGACGCTCAGCGACACGACGCTGTACGGTTGCCTGCTCGCCCTGGCGGGCGCGGCGTCGGCCTCGGTCGGCAACATCGTCTCCCAGGCGGCCCAGAAACGCGCGCTGCCGGTGGTGCAGACCAACACCTGGTCGATGCTCTATGGCGCGTTGATTACCGCGGCCGCGGCGATTGCGCAGGGCCACGAGTTCCGCTTCGACGCGACATTTACGTACAGCCTGTCGCTCGCCTATTTGGCACTATTCGGATCAGTCGTTGCGTTCGGCGCCTACCTGACGCTGATCGGCAGGGTCGGGGCACACCGCGCCGGGTATGCCATGGTCATGTTCCCGGTCGTTGCTCTGGCACTCTCGTGGGCGTTCGAGGGGCTGGAGCTGAGACCGGCGATCATTGTGGGTACTTCGCTCGTGCTCCTGGGCAATCTGCTGGTCCTGAATCGAGACAACTGATTTTCCGGAGCCGGGGCGGATCGGTAAGGGAGATCGGTCATGACAGTCAGGAATCCCATCGAGGATCTGGCGCACCTGCGCCACGAATTTGGCGAGCACGGCGGCGTGAACATGTCCATCGAGGCAAGTTCCACGTTCACGGTGATCGACCCGGCGACGATGCCCGACCTGTTCCAGGGGCGTGCCGGCCCGGACAAGGGCTGCTACCTGTATGGGCGGCACTTCAACCCCACCGTTTTCAACCTCGGGCGGCAGATGGCGGCCCTGTCCGGAACCGAGGCCGCGTATTGCACGGCGAGCGGCATGGGCGCGATTTCCGGCGTCATCCTCGGCCTCTGCAACGAGGGCGACGAGATCGTCGCGTCCAACGCGATTTACGGTGGGACCTATGCACTGCTGCACGATTTCCTGCCCGCCAAGTGCGGCATCACGACCTGTTTCGTCGACATCACCGACCCGGAGGCGGTCGCCAGCGTCATCACCGATCGAACGCGGCTGTTGTACACCGAGAGCATCGCCAACCCGACCCTGCGTCTCGCCGATTTTCCGAAACTGTCCGAGATCGCGAGGCAGGCGGGCATCCCACTGGTCGTGGACAATACGTTTACGCCGCTGGTGCTGCGGCCCGCGGCCCTCGGCGCCGACATCGTCGTGCACAGCATCACGAAGTTCATCAGCGGCGCCTCGGACGTCATTGCCGGCGCCGTCTGCGGCAGCGAGGCATTCATCGGCGAACTCATGGACCTGCACACGGGCCCGCTGATGCTGCTCGGGCCGACCATGGACCCGCACGTCGCCGCCTCGATCAGCCTGCGGATCCCGCACCTGCCGCTGCGCATGCAGGCGCACAGCGAGCGGGCGCTCGCCATCACCCGGCGGCTTTTCGACCTCGGGGTCGCGGTCAGCTACCCGGGACTGCCGACGCACCCCGACCACGAGCGCTTCACCGAGTTGCACATCCCCGAGTACGGTTATGGCGGCGTGTTCACGCTCGACTGCGGGGACGAAGAAACCGCCAATGCGCTGATGTCCTGCCTGCAGAACGAGATGCGCTTCGGCTACCTGGCCGTCAGCCTCGGTTACTTCGATACGCTGATGTCGTGCTCGGGCTCGAGCACGTCGAGCGAGATGACCGACGAAGACAAGGAGCAGGCCGGCATTTCTCCGGGGCTGGTCCGTATCTCGATCGGCTACACCGGCACGCTCGAACAGCGCTTACAGCAGCTCCTGGCAGCGCTGCGCAAGACCGGCCTGGTCAGCCCGGACGCTGCCGGCTGAGAAAAAAAAGGGCGCCCGGCGAAGGATTCTCCTGTCGTTCCCATCCTACGAAGACGGGAACAGGACAAAAGGAGAATCGTCCTCATGAACGGGAATTCGCCCAGGGTCAGCATCGTCATTCCGGTTTACAACGAAGCCGGCAATGTCGCCCCGCTGGCCGCAGAGGTCCGGGACGCGCTGACCGGGCGCGTGACCTACGAGCTGATCTTTGTCGACGACGGCAGTGTCGACGGCACACGAAAGAAACTGGCGCAGATCGCCAGGCAGGATGACGCCGTCACGGTGGTCTTGCACGACGGTAATCGCGGCCAGAGCGCGGCCGTGCGCACCGGCGTAAGAGCGGCACAGCACCGTGTCATCGCGGTGCTGGACGGCGACGGGCAGAACGACCCGCGCGACATCCCCAAACTCATCGGCCAACTCGCCATGGTGCCGAGCCTGAGCATGGTGATCGGCGAACGGCGGAATCGCAAGGACAGCCGCTTGCGGCGCCTGTCGTCCAGGGTTGCGAACGCTGTGCGCAGCCGCTTGCTCGGCGACGGCATCAGCGACACGGGTTGCGGAATCAAGGTCTTCTACCGCGAGCAGTATCTCGACCTGCCGGCATTCGATCACATGCACCGTTTCCTGCCGGCCCTGATGCAGCGTTATGGCGGCGGCGTTTGCTCGGTACCGGTCAACCACCGGCCGCGCCTCAGCGGCGAATCGAAATACGGCGTCGGCAACCGTCTCTGGGTCGGCATCACCGACATGCTCGGCGTCATGTGGCTGCAGCGCCGGCGGATCTAGACCATGGACTTTCAATCGGAGTACGTCTGGCTAGCCATCGGGTTCGTCGGACAGGCCTTTTTTTTCTCGCGCTTCCTCGTGCAGTGGATCGCGAGCGAGCGGGTCGGTAGAAGCGTCATCCCGATGGCGTTCTGGTATCTCAGTCTCGGCGGCGGCATGACGCTGTTCGTTTACGCGCTGCATATCGGGGACCCCGTGTTCATCCTCGGCCAGTCCTGCGGCGCCGTCATCTACCTCAGGAACCTCTACTTTCGCCTGCGGGAGGAGCCCGCGGCGGCATGAGGACCGGGTACCAGCGGGCGTTTCTCCTGCTGCTGATTGCCGCCGCCGCGGTACTGGCGGCGGGACTCGGTTTGCGCGACCCCTGGCCGGCGGATGAACCGCGGTTTGCCCTGATCGCGAGAGACATGGCGGAGAGCGGCAGCTGGCTACTTCCCAATGTCGGCGGCGTCCTGTACCCCGACAAGCCACCGCTGCATTTCTGGCTGGTTGCCGCTCTCTATGCCGTTACCGGGTCGCTGCGCTTCAGCTTCCTGTTCCCGGCGTTCGCGGGCGGCCTGCTGGTCATTGCGCTGGTCACCGATCTCGGGCGGCGCCTCTGGAGTGAGCGGGCCGGGCTCTGGAGCGGGGCGGTGCTGCTTTCCATGCTGCAGTTCCCGCTGCAAATGAAATCCGGGCAGCTCGACGGCCCGCTGTGCGCCTGGACGACGCTGTCGCTGTACGGTTATTGCCGACACCTGCTGCTTGGACCCGATTGGCGCTGGTACGCGGTCGGCGGCGTCGCGGCGGGTCTCGGCGTCATCACGAAAGGGGTCGGTTTCCTGCCGTACCTCGTATTCCTGCCGCTGATCCTGGTTGTGCGACAGGGCTGGCCGCGTCCGCCGGGCCTCTCGAGGGACTGGCGCTGGATCCTGGCGCCCGTGCTCTCGCTCGCGGTCATCGCGGCCTGGCTGGTACCGATGCTGCTGGTCACCAGCGACAGCGCGGACCCGGCGCTGCAGGCCTACCGCGACAATATCCTGTTTCACCAGACGGTGACCCGCTATGCCGACGCCTGGGGTCACCTCAAGCCGCCCTGGTACCTCTGGACCAACGCGGTACCCTGGCTGTGGCTACCGGCGACGCTGGCCCTGCCGTGGCTGCTGCCCGCGTGGTGGCGAACGCTCCGGCGCCGCGAGGACACGGCCCTGCTGCTACTGGCCGCCTGGGTGGTCCTGGTGCTGCTGTTTTTCTCGCTGAGCTCGGGCAAGCGTTCGGTCTACATCTTCCCCGCGGCGCCGGCGTTCGCCCTGCTGGTCGGCGCCTGTGCCGGGGAACTCGTCGACCGCCAGATGGCGCGCCGGGCGGCCCGCCTGCTGCCGCTGCTGTTCGGCGCGGTGCTCATCGTCGTGGGCATGTTCGGTGTGCGCAATCCGGACCAGTTGCTCGAGCAGTTGCCGGACCTGCCGACCATCCTCAAAGCCACGACCGTAATCGTCGGCATCGGCCTTGCGATGATTCTCGCCTCGCTGCTGCCCGGGACGCGGCGCCCGTTCGTCGGCCTGGCAATGTCCCTGGGCACACTGTGGATCGGGCTCGGGTTGCTACTCGCGCCGACGATCGACGAGATACGCTCCGGTCGCCAGCTGGTCCAGGCAGCGGAAGCGGCGCTGGCGCCGCGCGAGGAGCTCGGGCTCGTCGGCTGGCCCGAGCAGTTCCTGCTGCAGCTGCGGCGGCCGGTGTTTCATTTCGGCTTTCGGCGCCCGCCCGACGAGGACTTGCGCGACGCGATCGCGTGGCTGCGGGAGGGCCCGGGACGACGTGTCCTGGTATCCAGCGAACACGCACAGGCCTGCGTCGGTGACCGGGAGCGGGTCGAGCTCGGGATTGCGCACCGCCGCGACTGGTGGCTGATCAGCAGCCGCAGCCTGGCGGCTGCGTGCATCGACGCGGCGCCACCGCGCCCGGCGACGCTGTACCGCTACGTCAGGCCGGCCGCGACCCGCTGACTATTTGTGGTCCAATGGGATAAACGGCGAAGGATTTTTCGCTACGCGGCCTCTAATGTTACGTACTCCGGACGTTTTGTTGTGAGCCTTTGAACCAGGAACTACCCCAGATCGAGCAGGACCGCATTCTCGCCCGCGATGTCGCGGGTGGGGACGCGGCCGCCTTCGATGCGTTCTTCAAAGAGTACTTTCCCCGACTCTTCCGCTTCGCCCTGGGCCGGGTCGACAACGACCCGGCCCTGGCGGAAGAGGTAGTGCAGCGCACCATGTGCATCGTCGTGCGCAAAATGGGTACTTACCGCGGCGAAGCGCTGCTGTTTACCTGGTTGTGCCAGATCTGCCGCAACGAGATGACCGCGGTGTTTCGCCAGCGCGGCGAGCAATACCGCGAACACATCCCGATCGATGACCACCCGGCGGTCCAGGCCGCACTCGAGTCGATGGCCACCGACGACTACCGGCCGGAATCGGCGCAGCGACAGAAAGAGATTGCCGAGTTTGTCCGCGCGACGTTGCAGCACCTGCCGCTGCGCTACGCACGGGCACTCGAGATGAAATACCTGGGCGGCCACTCGGTGCTCGAAATCGCGCAGGAACTCGAACTCAGCGAGAAAGCCGCCGAGTCGTTGCTGACCCGGGCGCGCAAGGCCTTCAGGGAAGGCTTCAGCACCCTGTGGGACTTTGAACCGGGAGCCGAGCTATGAGCGAGCGCGACGACCAGGCCATTGCCCGCCTGCTGCAGCTCGCGGGTAACAGCGAACCGATCGACACCGGAATCGAACAGCGTGTCTACGCCGCCGTGCGCAAGGAGTGGCAGGCAAGCACCTCACAACCCGACGATGCCCGCGTGTATCAGCGGGTACGGCGCGAGTGGCACAAGAGCTCGGCGCGCCCGCGCACGCGGCGCTGGGGCATGCCCCTGGCCATCGCGGCTGCGGCGGTGCTGGCGGTCGCCGTGGTGCTGCAGCCGGTACCCGAGACGCCGGCCAATATTCCCCTCGGCGAGATCGTCAGGAACACCGATGCGACGGCGCGTGCCCACCGGGCCGGCGAGCGCATCTACGCGGGCACGACGATTGCGAGCGGCGCCGGCGGCGGAATCAGCATCATGCTCGCGGACGGCGAATCGGTACGTCTCGACCGCGAAACCACTGTCGTCGTGGCCGGCCGGGAACGCCTGCGTCTCCTGGATGGCCGGGTGTACGCCGATACCGGCAACCTGGTGTACCGTGACCGGGCGCTCGTCATCGAGACCGGCAGCGGCACCGTGACGGACGTTGGCACCCAGTTCGCGGTCGATTCGCGCGGCGGGTCGCTCGACGTGGCAGTGCGGGAAGGGCGTGTCGACGTGGTAAACGACGGCGAGAAGCATGTCGCGGTTGCAGGCGAACGCCTGTTGCTCGAACCCGGGCGCGATGCGAGCGTGATCGAGTTGAGCCCGCACGACGACTACTGGGGCTGGGTTTCGGACCTGGCGCCGGCCTACGACATCGAGAATCGTTCGTTGCTCGAGTTCCTGCGCTGGGCGGCACGCGAGACCGGCCGGGAGCTCGTGTTCGAAAACAACGAGCTGCGGATGGCCGCGATGAAGACGGACCTGCACGGGTCGGTCGAGAATTTTCAGCCGGATGAAGCCATTGCCGCGGTGCTCGCCACGACCAACTTCCGCTACCGGATTGCCGACGACCGGATCGTCATCTCCAGCGACTAGCCCGCCACCGGAGTCTCCACTACTATCGCGACATGCGATTGCGAGTCCTGTGTACCTGCCTGTGGGCGGTGCTGCTGGCCCTCCCGGCGACGGGGCAGGGGTCCGAGTCGCCGACGGTGCCGCTCAGGGAATACCTGGCCGCGCTGAACGAGCAGGGCACGCGGATCATCTTCTCCAGCGACCTCGTCCCCGACGACCTGCTCGTCGATCCCGGTGAACCCGGCGATGATCCGGTCGCAGGCCTGCGCAAGGTGCTGCGCACCGTCGGCCTCGATCTCGCCGAGGGTCCATCCGGGTCGTTCCTCGTGGTGCGCTCCGCCGCCGGTCCGAGGCCGCGGGCGGAGCGGCCTGCCGCCGTCGAGGTCCCGATTCCCGAGATCGTCGTTACCTCGAGCCTGCATCGCCTGCAGTACACCGAGCCGGAGACCCACACCTACTTCGCGCGCGAACTCGCCGCGCGAATACCGGCGACCGGCGAGGAAATCGTGCGCCTCACCAATCGCCTGCCCGGCACCGCGAGCGGCGGCATCTCGTCGCGCAACCACGTCCGCGGCGGCGAGGAAAACGAGGTATTGTTCCTGTTCGACGGGCTGCGCCTGTACGAGCCCTACCACATGCGCGACTTCCAGGCCGTCGCATCCATCGTCAATTCCAGCGCGGTCGGCAGCGTCGATTTCTTTACCGGCGCCTACCCGGCCTTGTTCGGCGACCGCATGAGCGGCGTCATGATCATGGAGATGCGCGAGCCGGGCCAGGACACGGAGACCGAACTCGCGCTGAGTTTCTTCAATACGTCGGCGCTCTCGAT
Organism: Woeseiaceae bacterium; assembly: GCA_041553075.1. Classification (GTDB taxonomy): domain Bacteria; phylum Pseudomonadota; class Gammaproteobacteria; order Steroidobacterales; family Woeseiaceae; genus UBA1847. The sequence goes on from JBFEJR010000020.1 coordinate 45,893, forward strand.
GGGGCAGTTCGGCGCACAGGCACAGGGCGAGTGGCTGGTGACGGCGCGGCGCGGCAACCTCGACCTCGTCGCCGACGTGATCGACCCGGACGTCGGCAGCCCCGATTACAACGATGTCCTCGCCCACGCCGAGTGGGAGTTCGGCCCGCGCGCCGTGATCTCGGCCAATGTCCTCGTATCCCACGACAAGATCAGCCTGTTCGAGCAAGCGCGCGGCGAGGCCGCCACGGCATCGTATGCGAACAACGTCGGCTGGCTGAAATGGCAGGCGGCCTGGAACGCCTCGCTCTCCAGTCGCACGATCGTCGCCGTGAGCGACATCGCCGATCGGCGCCGCGGCACGCTCGATCTGCCCGGGATCGCCGCGGGCACTCTCGACGAACGCCGCGACCTGCAGGCGATCGAGATTCGCCAGGACTGGACCTGGGTCCTGTCGGACAGGTGGATGTGGCGCTTCGGTGCCAATCTCAAGCACCTGGATGCCGACTACCGGCACGTCTCCGAACGCACGATCGGCGCGCCGTTTGCGGCCGTGCTCGGCAACCCCGAGCAGCGCGCGCTGGATTTCGATCTCGTCGTCGACGGCGCGCAGTATGCGGCGTACTCGGAGCTGCGCTGGCGAGCCGCGGACCGGCTGGTTCTCGATCTCGGGCTGCGCTGGGACCAGCAGACTTACCCGATTGCGGCCGACGACCGGCAGTACAGCCCGCGCGCGAGCATCCTGGTGCAGGTAAACGACGCGACCGAGTTACGCTTTGGCTGGGGACAGTTCTACCAGGCACAGGAGACGAACGAGTTGCAGCTGAGCGACGGCATCAGCGAGTTCTTTCCCGCGCAGCGCGCCGAGCACTTCGTCCTCAATGCACGTCGCTGGCTCGACAACGGCGTGTCACTCGAAATGTCCCTGTTCCGCAAGAGCTTTCGTACGCTGCGGCCGCGCTTCGAGAATCTTTTCAATACGCTGACTCTCGTGCCCGAACTGCAGTTTGACCGCATCATGATCGATCCCGACAAGGCGGAATCGATCGGTGCGGAGTTCACGGTGGCGCGCGGTGCGGGCGGCGACGAACTCGTTTGGTGGGCGTCGTACGGCTGGTCGCGCACCCGCGACTGGATCGCTGCGCGCAAGGTCGAGCGCAGCTGGGACCAGACGCACGCCGTCAAGGCCGGCCTGGTGCTGACCCGGGGCCGCTGGGACCTCGGCGCGGCCGCGGAGATCCATACGGGCTGGCCGACGACCTTGCTGCTCGGCGCACCGGCTACGGGACTCGGCATCACGGAGCGCAACGGGCTACGCCATGCCACGTTTGCATCCCTGGATCTCCGCGTGAGCCGCGCGTTCGAGGTGCGGCGCGGTGAGCTCCGGGCCTTTCTCGAAATAACCAACAGCCTGGATCGCACCAATCCCTGCTGCACCGAGTACTCCCTCGATGAACAGGGCGATCTGCAGGCCCGCACAGCGCGGTGGCTGCCGCTGGTACCCTCGCTGGGGGTCGTGTGGCGGTTCTGAGCGAGGCGGACATCCGGAACCCTGCGGACGGCAGGGTGTCCCAACCATTACACCGGGGGCAGGGGAGAGTCGGTCATGCGTAAAGTTCTTGTCACGCTGTGGGTAGCGTTTTTCCTGGCGGCCTGCGGCGGGGGTGGCGGGTCGGCCCCGTCGAACACGCCGCCTCCCGCGGCCGGGCCGACGCCGGCCGAAACCCTCGAGGCCGACCTGCAGGGCCTGTCGCTGGCCGAGTTCTACGAAGCGTCGTACGCGGCGTTGCTGTACCGTTCGCCCGAGTCGATCATCTGGCAGGCACTGACCGGCGTCTATCCGCTCGACGACGTCGGGCTCGACGATATCTCGGCCGCTTACCGGCAGGACACTTTCGCGATGTACGAAGTCGTACTCGCGGCGCTGCGCAGCTACGATACGGCCGGGCTGACCGCGGCCGACCGGCTCACCTACGATTTCTATGCGTGGTACCTGCAGGACGCCGTGGATGCGCAGGCGTTTCTTTACTACTCGTTTCCGGCGGCCTTCAACTTCATGGGCGAGCACACCGGCACGGAAACCTTCTTCACCGAGATTCATCCCCTGCGCACGGTGCAGGATGCCAACGACTACATCACGCGCCTCGAAGACCTGCCCCGCAAGTTCGGCAACCTCATCGAGTTCCTCGACCTGCAGAACGGTGCCGGCATCGTCGAGCCGCGCCTGACGATCGGCTGGTCGCTGTACGGCGTCGAGCAGATCGCGAGCGCTGCGCCCGCCAACGTGTCCTACTACACGTCGTTTCGCGACAAGCTCGACGACATCCCGGGGCTGACCGATAGCGAGCGCCAGGGTCTGCTCAATAGTGCACTCGCCGCGACGCGCGACTTCGTGATTCCGGCCTACCAGTCGCTGCGGACGAAGCTGCAACAGCTCCACGCGGTGGCCCCCGGCGTTATCGGCGTCGGCCAGTACCCCATGGGAAGCGAATACTACGCGTTCACGCTGCGCCACCGCACGACGACGGACCTGACGGCGGCCGAGATCCATCAGCTCGGGCTCACTCACCTGCAGCGCATCCACGCGGAGATGCGGGTGATCTTCGACCAGCTCGGTTACCCGCAGGACGAGACGCTGCCGCAACTGTTCCAGCGCGTCGTAGAGGACAGCGGCGTCATCCCGGCGGCTGAAGTGAAAGCGACCTACGAGGCCATCATCGACGCGGCCGAGCTCGAACTCGACCAGGCCTTCGACATCTTCCCGTCGGCCGACGTGGTCGTGGCCGAGGACGAATTCGGCGGCTTCTACATCGGGCCGTCGTTCGACGGCACGCGGCCCGGCGCTTTTTACGCCAGCACCCGGTACGACGAGCCGTGGTACCAGATGCCGTCACTCACTTACCACGAGGCGATCCCGGGACATCACACCCAGATCGCGATCGCGATGGACCTCGACAGCGGCCCGTCGTTTCGCAAGACGATCCGCTTCACCGCGTTCGTCGAGGGCTGGGCGCTGTATGCCGAGCGGCTCGCGTTCGAACTGGGCTGGTACGACAACGACCCCTACGGCAACCTCGGGCGGCTGCAATACGAGGCGCTGCGCGCCGCCCGTCTCGTGATGGATACGGGGATTCACAGCATGGGCTGGACCTTCGACCGCGCCGTGCAGTTCAACATCGACAACGTCGGCTGGTCACGCTCCGCGTCCGAAGGCGCCGCGGCGCGCTACAGCGTCGCACCGGCCCAGGCGACGGCCTACATGATCGGCATGCTGCACATCCTGGACGCACGACAGCGCGCGCAGGATGCGCTCGGTGACGCCTTCGACTTGCGGGAGTTCCATCACGTCGTATTGACGAGCGGCGGTTTGCCGCTCGCGCTGCTCGACGAGGTCGTCGACCAGTACATCGCCGCGCACGCGCAGTGAGCGCCTAGTCCGATTCCCGTGTGCGCGTCTCGAGCGCAATGCGGAACAGGGCCGCCGCGCTCATGGCATCGGTAATCTCGCCGGCCACGGCCATGTCGATCGCCTCGTCGAGAGGCAGCTTGCGAACCACGATGTCCTCGGTCTCCTCGAGGGCCGCATCGCCCTCGGCGAGGTCGGTCGCAACGTAAACGATCCCGAGTTCGTCGGTGATCGAATTGCTGAGGTGCAGGCGCATCAGCTCACGCCAGCAGGATGCCGCGAGGCCGGTTTCCTCGCGCAGTTCGCGCCGGGCGGCCGCCTGCGGATCCTCTGCCAGCGGTGCACCGCCCATCGGCAACTCCCAGGAATACTGATCCAGCGTGTAACGCGTCTGGCCGACCAGCCGCGTGCAGCCGTCGCCGTCGATCGGCAGCACGGCGACAGCGACGTTCTTGAACTGCACATGGCCGTAGAGGTTGCTCCCGCCACCGGGATTGGTGACCGCATCCTCTCTCACGACCATCCAGGGGTTCTCGTAAACGATCCTGGAGGAATGTTTTTGCCAGCCCATTTTCTGCCTCCCTGCGGTAGGCTATGGTAACAAGAACAGCAGCCCGGAAGCTGCGCTCACGTGCCGGGCAAGGGGAATGGCAGTGTTGGTCACGGAACACCTGGTCAAGCAGTACGGCGAGTTCACGGCCGTGGACGACGTCAGTTTTTCGGCGGACAAGGGCCAGGTCTTTGGCCTGCTCGGCCCGAACGGGGCCGGCAAGTCGACCGCCATCAATTGTATCTCCGGCCTGCTCAGCCCGACGTCGGGCCGTATCACGGTGGCGGGGCATGACGTGGTGCGCGACGGCAAGGCCGCGCGGCGCTCTCTCGGCATCGTGCCGCAGGAGCTCGCGCTCTACGAAGACCTGCCCGCAATCGACAACCTGCGCTACTGGGGCAAGGCGTACGGGATGCGCGGCGCGGTGCTCGACTCCCGGGTGGGTGAAGTGCTCGACTACATCGGCCTCGCGGACCGCGCCAGGGAATTGCCGAAGACCTTCTCCGGCGGCATGAAGCGTCGGCTCAATTTCGGTTGCGGCATCGTGCACCGTCCGGCCGTGCTGCTGCTCGATGAGCCCACGGTCGGTGTCGATCCGCAGTCGCGCTCGCGCCTGTTCGATCTCGTCGAAGCCGAGCGCGACAACGGAGCGTGCGTTCTGTACACCACCCACTACATGGAAGAGGCCGAGCGCCTGTGCGATGCGCTGGCGATCATCGATCACG